>NZ_JBFAUU010000008.1:0-377368 GCF_040679435.1 Spirillospora sp. NPDC052269 | reverse complement strand
CTCACCATCGACAGTGAACCCCACACGCCCCGACACAGCGGACGCCATCCGGCGTGTCACCAGACCCGGCGAACGTATGTGGTCAGCGCACTAGACGGTCGGCCGTCCTCAAGGTGAGGTGTCCGCGGAGCATGCCAGGCCTCTTCGCGGCGGCCTTCTCCCCCGACGGTCGAGCGCTCGTGACCGTTTCGGTCCCGTCCGAGATCACCGTCTGGTTCCTCGACCGGCATCGTCACATGGCCGGGACGGGTCCTGACACTCCTCTGACCGATCGGTGGCCGCCGCGCGGGAGCGGGTGGAGCATGGCGGCATGACCGGCGAAGCCCCGAACGACGTCCCCAGCAGCGTTCCGAACGACGTGACGGTGCCGCACTCGGCGCGGATCTGGAACCACTGGCTCGGCGGAAAGGAGAACTACCCCGTCGACCGGCGGGTCGGGGACCGGGTCGCCGAGCTGTACCCCGACATCGTCAACGCCGCCCGCGCCTCCCGGCACTTCCTGCGCCGCTCGATCCGTTTCCTCACCGCCGACGCCGGGATCCGGCAGTTCCTGGACGTGGGCACCGGGCTGCCGACCGTCGACAACACCCACGAGATCGCCCAGGGCATCGCGCCCGAGACCCGCGTGGTGTACGTGGACAACGACCCGCTGGTCCTCGCGCACGCCCGTGCCCTGCTCGCCGGGACGCCGGAGGGCGCGACGTCCTACATCGACGCCGACCTGCGTGACCCCGACCGCATCCTCGAGGCCGCCGAGCGGACCCTCGACCTGTCGCGGCCGGTGGCGCTCATCCTGAACGGCGTCATGGGACACGTCGCCGACGACGCGCAGGCGACCGCGATCATCCGCCGGCTCCTCGAGCCGCTGCCCGCCGGCAGCCACCTGTCCCTGTCGGACGGCACCGACAGCAGGCACGTCGCCGGGCACGCCGAGGCGATGCGGCTGTACAAGGACAGCGGCGCCGTCCCCTACCACCTGCGCACCCCCGAACGCCTCACCGTGTTCTTCGACGGCCTGGCCATGGTCGAGCCGGGCCTGGTCCGCTACCACCAGTGGCGCCCGGACCCGGGCCCGTTCACCGGACCCGACATTGACGGCTACTGCGGCGTCGCCCACAAACCCTGACCTGCCCCCCGCGCCAGCTCGATTCGCACGCCGCGCCACCTTCACCCCGAGCGGGCCAAGCCGGAGGAGACCTGCGTCCGCCCGGCCACGGGTGCCGGCCGCGGCCCGTAGGTTGCCGCCCGCGGGGCGCTGCGAGTTCGCCGCCCGCCTGGATCGAACACTTTCGGTCATTGCGTGGATACTCTGTGCGGTGATCTTTGATCTTCGCCTTTCCTGGTATGCGTGGTCGTCGGCCGTCCTGGCCGACGTCGTCGGCGCCGATGGGGCGGAGTCAGCGGCATCGGATCGGCATCGGGGGATGCGTGATGACTGTTGGGTGGGACGGCCCGTCCGAGGGCGGGGCAAACGGCGTCGGCCGACGGCGCCGGGCGCGGTGGCGCGGTGCGGTGGCCGTGCTGACGGCCGCGGTGGGCGCGGCCTGGGGGCTGGTACCGGTGGGGACGGCGTCGGCGGGCACGGTGCCGCCGACCCACCTCGCCTACTCCACGGGGACCAACACCCAGGGAATGCTGGGGAACGGCACCACGACCAACCGCAACACCCTGGGCGCGGTGCTGCTGCCTGAGGGCCTCAAGGTCAAGCAGGTCTCCTCGGGGTACTACCACACCCTGGTGCTGACACCCGAGGACCGGGTCTGGAGCTGGGGCCTGAACGGCAACGGGCAACTGGGAGACGGCACCACCACCAGACGCCTCACCCCGGTCGAGGTGCACCTGCCCGACGGCGTCAGGGTCACCCAGGTCGCGGGCGGAGGATCCCACAGCCTGGCGGTGACCACCGAGCACCGGGTCCTGGCCTGGGGCACCAACTACTACGGGGCGCAGGGCGACGGCACGACCACCGACCGCCCCCTTCCCCACTACGTGCACCTGCCCGAGCACATCGCCTTCAGCCAGGTCGCGGGCGATGGAGGGCACAGCCTGGCGCTGACCACCGACGGCCGGGTCTGGGGCTGGGGACGCAACGCCCAGGGACAGCTCGGGGACGGCACCAACACCGACCGCCTCACCCCGGTCGAGATGGCACTGCCCGCCGGCGTGCACGTCACCCAGGTCGCCGCCGGAGGGTCGCACAGCCTGCTGCTGGCCTCCGACGGCCGGGTCTGGGCCACCGGATACAACTACGACGGGGAGCTCGGGGACGGCACCACCACCAACCGCAACCGCCCGGTGGAGGTGCACCTGCCCTCCGGGGTCCACATCACCCAGATCGACGGCGGCGGCACGACGAGCGTGGCGTTGGCCTCCGACGGCCGGGGGCTTTCCTGGGGCGGCGGCAGCGGCGGGATGGTCGGCGACGGCGCCACCGGCAACCGCCTCACCCCGGTGGAGGTGCTCCTTCCGCCCGGCGTCCGGCTCTCCCAGATCGAGACCGGGCACTGGCACAGTGTCGCGCTGACCACCGACGGCCGCGTCCTGGGCTGGGGGACCAACAACGCCGGGCAGCTCGGGGACGGCACCAACACCGCGCGTCCCACTCCGGTGTTCATGCCGCTCCCGGCCCAGCGCGCGGCGACCCAGATCACCGCCGGGCACTCCTTCAGCGTGGTGCTCGCCGAGGCGGCCGCCACCAGGACCTCGCTGGCCGCCCACCCGACCTACGCCGGGCCGGGTGAGGACGTCACCCTCACGGCGCACGTCACCTGCAACCTCGGCACTCCCACCGGGCTGGTCGCCTTCTACGACGGCGACCGGGAGATCGGCACCGCCCCGGTGGACGAGGACGGCGTCGCGACACTGACGGTCAGCGACCTGGAGGAGGGCCGGCACCACATCACCGCCCGCTACGAAGGCGACGGCGAATGCCCGCCCTCGGAGTCCGAGCCGGTCACCGTCGCCATCAGCACCCAACCCGCCCACGCCAGCCTCCACCTGGACAAACAGTTCGCCGGCTTCGTCAAGCCCGACAAGCGCCACACCAAGCACGCCAAGGCCAGGAGCTGGGCGCATTCCCGACACAACGCCAGAATGAGCGTCCCGGACACCGCCCAGACGAGCGAAAAGGGCGCCGCCGTTCAGACCAGCATCTGGGGCGGCACGGCCGGACTGAGCGCCTGGCGCGAACACGACGCCATCCGCTACCGCTTCATCGTCACCAACACCGGCGACCTGCCCATCAACGCGATCACCATCCACGACTCCCGCACTGGGACCATCTCCTGCTCCACCGGCACCCTGCAGCCGGGGCAGACCGCCACCTGCTACGGCATCCACAAAGTCACCGACAAGGAGAGATCGCGGGGCCACGTCGACAACACCGCCACCGCCACCGGCCACACCGAGGACGGCGACACCGTCACCTCCAACAAGGCCGAACTCAGAGTCGACATCACCTACGCATGACCACCAGCCCTCGCCCCCCCGAACCACCGGGGCGGCGAGGGCCGCATCCGGGCGATGGAGGCGTTGAGGCGGGTCAGCATCGCGCAGGCGTGCAGGACGCCCACGATCTCCGTCATCCGGAGGACGCCGTGACCATTGACCAGGGCACCGCCCACTGTTCCGGCAGCGTGCTGGACACAGCCGAATCCGCCTTCGCCGCCCTGCCCACCTGGTCCGCGCCGCTCGCCGGACGGCCCGGCGCTGAGAAAGGAGGTGCCGGATCGGCGTCTGGTGGCAGCGGATGTGCCGCTCAGCGCTTGACCGCATTCGGTGGGCTCGATGGCGGACCGGGAGGCGTGCGTTGTGGGGACGGCCGCGTGGTCGGGCCTGCGCTGGATCGATAGTGGGCGCGGGCGTGCCGCAGGTAGGGGCGTAGCAGTGTGCTGCCGGCGTCGGGTTCGTTGTTCAGCGCGTTGAGGACTTCGGGCAACAGCGCCACGGGTTCCTCGAGCCGTTCGAGGAGTTCGGTGGCCCGCTGCCGGGACTGGCGGGTCAGTGCCTCGGGATCGACGCAATAGGGCAGTTGGATGCCCAGGATGACGGCGGCGTCGATCTCGTGGGCGACGAACCGTTCGATCGACTCGGCGACGGTGGTCTGCTCGATGGGAGCCCGTTCGGGCGCCAGGTGCTCCCATGGTTTCGCCGCCGCCTGGTCCGGGCGCAGGATGACGTCGGTGATGTGCCGGGCGATCAGCGGCGAGCTGTGGAACCCGTCGCGGTAGGTGCCGGTGGCGAAGATCAGGCCGCAGGACGGAGCGGCGCCCAGCAACGGCAGGCCGTCCAGCGTGACGGGACGGCGGCCGAACAGCCAGCGCCGCACGCTGGAATTGCCGAGCCGCCGGTCGAGTTGCTCGCATGCGCTGCGGAGCAGGTTGTAGGAGACGCCCATCCGAGGGCCGGCGATCGGGTGGAACGACAGGACGTTGGTGGCACCGATGTACTCGTCGCCATCACCGGTGAGCGGCACCAGGTGCAGTCCGCAGGCACCGGCCTGGTTGGGAGACCGGACGACCTCGGCGAAGCCGGGAAACAGCTCACGCCGTGTCTGCACGGCCAGTCCGGCGCCGTGCAGCATGGGTGGGACCAGCCCTGGTGGCAGCTCCTGGATGAACGCTTGGCTGAGGCTCCCGGCGGCCAGCACGACCGCGTCGGCGTTCATCAACGTGCCGTCAGCGAGCCGCACGCCGCGGACGCGCTCACCGACGATGTGCAATCCCTCGGCGCTCTGCGGCACCCGTGCAACGCCGCGGCGGTCCAATGCCTTCTCCAGCGCGTGCAGGGTGGCCCGGGCGTCCAGGGCACCCTCCCGGGGCAGGTGCAGGGCCCGAACGGGACGCGCGTTCACCTCCGGCGCCAAGCCGGTGATGTCGGATGGAGCGACCTCCTGGTGCGGCTCGTCAAAGGCGCGCAACACGGCCAGGATCGCCTCGTAGTTGGCGATGGTCTGGTCCGCGGCCTTGGCCCCCAGCACGACGAAGGTGCCCTGCGGGGCGTCCTGCCCCAGGCCAGGCTCATCGGCGTCCTGACGCAAACACTCCAGCCAGCCGGGCCAAGCGTCCAGGGCCCGTCGAGCGATGTCGAACTTGGCCCGTCCCGCCGGGTGGTCGAAGGTCTGGGCGGTGACCTCCCCGAAGCAGTTCAGCATCGCGCCGGCAGCCGCCGACGCCGCCCCCGGCCGCTCGGGAGGCCCGACGACCGTGACAGGACAGTCCGGGGCCCGCCGCGCGACCTCCCAAGCGATCGACAACCCGAGAACACCGTTTCCGATGACCAGCACGCCGGGCACGGCGCCCGCCCGCCCCGCGCTCCCGCTCTCCGCCACAACTCGTCAACTACCCAGAAAGCAAGCGGGACCATCGTCGCCCGGGACGCGGGGACGCGGGGACGGATGTGGGGTCCCGGTGAACGTTCACCAGGACCCCTGTCTGGTCGTGGGCTCAGGTCAGAGTGAAGACGAGCGGCCCGGCCAGGACGTCGTAGACGTCGTTGTAGAAGTACCAGGCCGCGTAGGTGCCCGGCCCGGGCAGCCTGCCGGTGTCCAGGGTGGTGCTGCCCTTGGCGTCGGGCGTGTACGCCCAGACGAAGGACTCCTGAGGCGGACGCGTCGGACCGGCGGGGTAGAGGCCGATCCAGTTCTTGTCGCTGACCTTGGCCGATGAGGTGGAGTAGCGCAGCGTCAGAGGTGCGCCCTTGGCCATGGTGGACCAGTCGGTGGTGAGGGTGCTCTTCATCGGCGGCGGTGGTGTCCTCTGGGGCGCATGGTGCGCCGCTCCGGTCTTCACGTTGTAGGGGACGGGCAGGGCGTCGAGCCCGGCCGCCACCTGGGCGTAGCTGCCGACCACCCTGGTGCCGGGGCCGTCCCAGTTGAAGATCATCGCCTGGTCGCCCTTGATGAACAGGGTCTCTTCACGGGGCATGTCCGGCGATTTGAACATCACGGCGTGGTCGAAGTCACCGCTCATCGCCGAGGGCGGATTCCACCACTTCCACTTGGGCATGTCGGTCAGGGAGCCCTTGTAGGAACAGCCGCCCGCGGGGCCCCAGTCGATGACCGCGCACTGGTCCCCCTTGAGCAGCATGCTGCTGCCGTCCGGCAGTCCCATGACGGCGTTGAGGTCGCTGCGAAACTCGGTCGGGATGTGGCGCCCGAAGTCCGGCATCTCGGAGATCGGCCCCTGATACCTGGGCATGCCACCCCACTGCCAGTCCAGGCACAGATCTGCCTGGATGAAGATCGTCCGCCGCGTGCCCGTGGTGCTCCGGACGTCGAACGCCGCGTCGGAGTGACTGGCGAACCGCTCGGGGATCCCGGCGAGCTGCGTGTCGTAGGCGTCCACGAGCCGCCCCTCCGAGATCAGCTTCTCGGTGTTGATCTTCGCGACCCGGTCCCGCCACAGGAACAGCGCCTCCCACGGATCGACCCGCCCCGGAATGATCGCCGTGAAGTCCGTCTTGCCCGCCCGTACGAACGCCATCCTTGCCCCTCCCGGTCGGGCCCCTGGCGGGCCCACGCCGCTGACGTTAGGACCCCACAATCGGCGCTCACAATAAGCAAAAATTGTTCGGACGGGCCGAAACGGGCGGGGTGAACTACTCCTTTTCATTGCGGACGCCCTTTAGGTCCCGGGTCCGTACCCGGCCACGATCGCCACCGTCCGCTTCGCCTTCCCTCCCCCGTCGCGAGACCGCAGGTCCGGGTCCAAGCGGCCAAGCACCGAGTCGGCCGTGGAGGACATCGGATCCGTTCCCGTCATCCTCGTCCCACCGGAACCGCAAGAAGGCCACCGCGAAACAACGCCATCACGCGACCTCATACGGCCAACACCAGCGCGGCGGCGGCGAACATGAAACCGCCCGTGGCAGCCATAAGGCGTGTTCGCCGTTTCCCCTGAAATCTGCTGGTCGGGGTTCGAGTTCTTCTGCGAGTGCCGCCACTGACCTGTGAAAACTCAATCGCGGTCGTGATCGAATTCCGGCCGCTTCGCCTCCCATTCGGCCCCGTGGTCGCAGCCGGCCGGCCCGAACGCGGGCGGCGGCCCGCCGACCGGGTGGTCGGCGGGCCGCCGCGGGGTGTGCGAGGGCGGGTCAGTAGGTGAACTGCTGGATCTGGGTGTCGTACGGGCCGAAGGTCCAGCCGGTGCGGGTCGCGGGGTCGAGCTGGACGACGTCGTCCGGCGGGCCGTGCCGGCCGTTGAGGAAACCGTTGAGCGTCCGGACGGTCTTGCCGGTCCTGAGGTCGACGACGGCGAGTTGACCGGTGGGGTCGTTGTCGGGGATGACCATCGCCGACGAGCCGTAGAAGGCGCGTCCGACCGGGGTCGGGAAGGCGATGACGGCCAGGTCGTGGACGTCGTCGACGGCGAGTCCGAGCGGCTTGCCCAGGCGGACCGGCATCGAGGTTCCGGGGGTGCCGGTGGCGAGGTCGACCGGGCCGAGCGTGGCGGTCGGGACGAGGTTGACGCTGATCGAGTTCGCGAACAGGTTGTACAGCTTGCCTCCGCCGACGGCGGCGCCGTAGCCGCACGGGGAGATGGAGCCGGTGTAGCCGACGGTCCGGGCGTCGAGGTCGACACGGGCCGCCTGACCGGCGCCTATGCAGTTGAAGGGACCGGCCTGCCGGGTCAGGTAGACCTGTCCGGACGCCTTGTCGACGGCGAGCAGGCCGTACGGGACGGTGTTTCCGGAGACGCTGATCGGGATGGGGTTCCCGGCGGCGCCGGTGTTGAGGTCGATGGGCAGGGCGGCGTTCTTGCCCGGCGCGTACAGCAGCAGCGCTGCCCGGGAGCGGGCGGCGTCGACCTGGCCGGTGACGAAGTAGCCGTCCTCCTCGGGCAGCTCGGTCGAGCGGACGAGCTTGTCGGTGCCGGTGTTCCAGGTCTCCACGTGGACCTTGCCGTCCCCCGTGGCATGGATCAGCAGGGCGCGGTCGGCGGTGGCGCCGACGACCTGGTAGTAGGAGTCGCCGGGGTCGGAGGTGATGACGGCGCCGTAGCGTCCGGTGGCGGCGGAGTAGTGGCGGACCTCGGTTCCGGTGGCGGTGACCAGCGCGGCGACCGAGTGCTCCCCGGCGGCGGCGAAGCCGAGCACGCCGGAGTCGTCCGGCGGGAGGCCGTCGTCGAAGGCCAGCGTGGACACCGGGGACGCCTGGCCGATGACGTGACCGGAGCGGTCCAGGGCGAGGACCCGGACGCCATAGGACAGCGAGCCCGTCAGGCCCAAGCGGGCCGGGTCCAACTTCACAGTGCCATGGGTGTCGTGCAGCACCCGCTGGTAGGCGGACGGGCTGTTCACGCCGTCATGGTCGAGTTGGGTGCCGTTGACGTTGGTGAAGGTGTTGACAGTGCCGTAGAGCGTGGGGCCGGGTGTGGCGAACTCCATCTGGGCCGCGTGGGCGCCGGGCACGGTCCGCACGTCGTAGTTCACGGTGGTGGCGGGGGCGGCGCGGCTGACCTCGGCGGTGTGCCCGGTGACGCCGTTGGCGCCGGTCAGCAGGGGCGCCTCGGGACGTTCGGCGGCGGTGGCGCCGGTGACGCGCAGCGGAGCGAACTCGCCGTAGACCGTGAAGCGCGGGTTGGCCGAGTCGAAGCCGGACTGGACGGTGCCGATGCCGTAGAGGCCGCCGCCGCCCGTGAACGCCGAGGCGGGGATGGTGACGGTGCCCTTCTTCTCGGTCAGTTCCTGGTGCCAGCCGGCGGTGAACACCGGGGCGAGCACCGGGTTCCAGTGCCCGACCGTGGAGACGACGAGCTGCGGCTTGTCGACACCCGCGACGCCGGTGAGGTCATAGGAGACCGTGACGGACTTGCCTCCGGCGACGGTCGCGGGGGCCTTGGGCGCGAGCGCCTCGGTGGTGGTGCCGTCGCTGGGGCCGACCGTGAGGGTGCGGGTGGTGCTCGCGCGGGTCCGGCCGTCCTCCAGGACGCTGTAGGTGACGGTCACCTGCCGGTCGGTGGTGGAGACGACGGGTTGCCCGGCGGCGGTGAGCAGCTGCTCCGGGGTGATCCGGATCCCCGGGGTCCGCGAGGCGAAGGTCTTCCCGCCGACGCTCAGCGCGTACGTGGCTCCGGGCGCGGCGCCGGTGACGTCACCGGCGAACGTGACCGGGCCGGTCAGGGCCTTGCCGTCGCCGCCCGAGGCGCGGTCGCCCAGGTCGATGCGGTTCTGGTCGGTGCCTTCCAGGAACGAGCCGCCGAGCTCGCCGCGGGTGACCCGGTGAGCGACGCCGAGCCGGACGATCTGCGGCCCCGGGCGCGAGCGGTCGGCGCCGAGGACCTTCTGGACGGCGGCGGTGACGTCGATCTGGGGGCCGACCTGCAGCGTCCGGTCGATCTGCGCGGGCGTGGGCACGGCCCGTCCGGTGGAGGTCAGGATCTGGCGCACCGCGGCCGGTGTCAGAGGACGGCCGCTGATACGCCCGGCCTGCAGGACGACGGCCGCGGCGGCGGCGATCTCGGGCGCGGAGGCGGAGGTGCCGCCGTTGAGGGAGACGTCGACGTCGCTCGCCCCGCCGCCGATCGCGTGCGAGAAGGAGAGGATGTTGTCGCTGGGCGCGGAGAGGGTGACGCGGCTTCCGAATCCGGACGAGAAGGTGCCCTCGCCGCTGATCCTCGTCTCGGCCGTGGTCGCGGGACCGTCGGTGCCCGCGGCCAGGATGTCGTCCAGGGTCGTGCCGCCCGCGGCGATCGCCCCGCTGTCGGGAACGCGGCTCGGGGTCGTCGACTCGGCCACGTCGTCGATGCGCGTGGCGCGGCGCTCGTCGGGTGCGAGGTCGGTGGGCGTGCTGCCGCCGTCCGGGCCGACCGCGGCCGGAGTGTAGAGGCGGGTCCCGTCGTTGGACGAGATCGTCACCACGGTGCCCTCGCGCACGATGGACGCGACGACGGAGCGGATGTACGGGTCGTCCTCCAGATACCGGCCCGGGAAGCCCTCGGTGTCGGTGCCGAAGCCCAGCGAGGCGGTGATGACGTTCGGCCGCGGGCTCTGGTGGGCGGCGGCGAGCAGGGTCCCCGCAAGCTGGGTCATGGTCGGCTGCTCGGGCACCACCAGGCGGTACCCGGTGCCGGGCGCGATGCCGAGCAGGTCGGTGTAGCCGCTGCCGGTCGCGCCGGGCCGCTGCCGGTCGTGGGCCAGCGGCGACATCACGCTGAAGTCGAGAAGGACCTCACCGAGCGACGCGTCCTGGCCCTCGGTGGACCCGGTGGCGTCCAGGCCGCCCGCCGCCTTGGCGACGTAGGTGGGGATCAGCGGCATCGACGGCAGGTCGAGGTAGCGCTGGCCGTCCTTGACGACCGTGGTCGGGCCGTTGCCCTTGACGTAGGAGTCCCCGGCGTCGGCCATGGACTGGTCGGTGAGGTCGCCGATGGAGACGTTGGTGACGACCTGCCCCTGTCCCGGCTGCTGGCCGTGCTCCCCCTGGAGCAGCGAGAACGCGCCCATCGCGTTCACCCCGCCCGAGTTGAGGAACGCCTGCGCGGAGTTGGCGACGGTGTCGTTGGTGGGGAGGACAGCCCCCTGCTGTAGGGCCTTCTGTTGGGTCTTCGGCTTCCGGGTCTTCGGGAACGCGGCGAGGGCGGCCTTGGGCAGCGCCGTCCCGCCGGTGTTCATCGTGTTCACGTAGCGGTCGGGCTCGGCCAGAGCGACGCCCGGAGTGCCACGCAGGACGCGGGCCACCGACGCCGAGTCCCGCTCGCCGGTCTGGAGCACATAGGACTGCCCGAGGCCCGTGCCGGTGGCGGTGCCGCGCACCAGCGGGCGCAGCGACTTCGCGCCGAAACGGTGCAGCTGGGTGTTGACCTGGGCGTTGCTGGTCTGGGCTTTGCGCGCGCCGACCCGGGTGCCGGGCACCGGGGTCCCGGTCACGGTCGTCCCGGTGTCCAGGGTGACCAGCACCTGTCCGGGCACGACACCCTGACGTTGCTTCGGCGGGGTGGCGGGTGCCTGCCGGGTGGCCGTCTTGGAGACCCGTGTGGACTTCATGTCCAGCGGCGGACGCGGCGTGGCGACCGGAGGTGAGGCCTTGTGCGGGATCGTCGGCGGCGGGGGCGGCGGTCCGGGTGCCGCGGCCTCGGCCGGAATCGCGACGCCGGCACCGGCGAGGACCAGTGCGACGGCGGCCGCGAACCGCGCCGACCAGCGGCCGGGAGGGTGGACGTGGGGCATGGGACACCTTCCGGGGAGCGAGGGTGCACAGGGGACGAGTGGTGCGGGCCCACCCCGGAAGATGTCAATCAGTGCGTAAGGGGCGCAAGATCAGACTGATGGCATGATTCCGCCACTGGCGGGCAGCGGCCAGAGGACGACCGGAGGGGACATGGCACTTGACGTAGTCGGGCTCAACGCGGAGGCCGAGGCCCTGTACGCCGCCCTGGTCCCCCGTCCCCGCACCACCGCCTCAGCCCTGGCCGCCGCCTGCGACCTGACTGTGAGCCAGGCCGGACGACTGCTCGCCGTCCTGGTGCGGGACGGTCTGGCGATCCGGTCGGCGGGCCGCCCTCCCCTGTTCACGGCGGCCGCCCCGGACGTCGCGGTGACGGCCCTGATCCAGGAACGCGAACACCGCCTGGACACGGCCCGCTCCCTCGTCCACCGGCTGAGCGAACTCCACCGCGAAGCCCAGCGGATCAACGCCCCCGACCTCGCCGTGGAACTGCTCGACGGCCGCGAGGACGTCAGCGCGGCGGTACGACGGCTCTACGACGGCGCCCGCCACCAGGTCCGCACGTTCGACCGTCCGCCCTACATCGACCGTCCCGGCAGCAACCTGGAGCACCAGGTCCAGCGGCAGCGCACCGGAGTGACGTACCGGGTGCTCTACGACCGCGCGGCGGTCGCCTGGCCGGGGCGGCTGCTCAGCGACATCCTGCCCAGCGTCCGCAGCGGCGAACAGGCCAGGATGCGCGCCGAGCTGCCCCTGAAGCTACTCATCGCGGACGACCACCTCGCCATCATCCCGCTGAGCCTGGCGCACGGCGGCCACTCGGCCGCCTACCAGCTGCACCGCTCCCCCATGCTCACCGCCCTGGAAGCACTCTTCGAGGCCGAGTGGGACCGCGCCGTGCCGCTGACCGACACCGTCCACCCCATCCAGGACCCCGAAGGCCCGGACGCCGAGACGCACACCCTGCTGACCCTGCTGGCCTCCGGCGCCACCGACGCGGTCATCTCCCGCACCCAGGGCTGGAGCCAGCGCACCACCCAACGCCGCATCCACCGCCTGATGACCGACCTGGGCGCCGCCACCCGCTTCCAAGCAGCCGCCCTGGCCGTCCGCCGCGGCTGGCTGTGAACCACCCCCGATCGGCCGAACCGAACGGGGCGGCGCTGCGTCCAAGGCTTGTCCATAACCCCAGGCCAGGAGTTCGCCTTGCGTTCTGCCCTCACCACACCGATCGTCCACTCCATGACCTGGACGCGCGGCGGCGGCCACCGTGTGTACCGGCACCACCACCACTACGGCCACTCGCATGGGTCCAGCGGCTGGGGCGTGATCGTGGCCTTTCTGGTGCTCTTGGCCATCGTCCTCGTGGTGCTGCTGATCAAGAAGGCCTCAAGCAACTCCTGACAAGCACGACCCCGGGCAGCACCCGGCTGCGGATCGGCACGCCCATGAAGTGACCGCCCGCCGACGGGACGAACAGTGCCATCGCGATACGGTTCGGACGTGATCAGCGAAGCAGGGGTCCAGCTCGGAACACGGGCCGCGCAGCGCCTGGTCCAACTCGGCACCTGCGTGATCGAGGCAGGCCTGACCGACGCGGAGTTCGCTCGCATCGAGCGCGACCACGACATCGAGTTCGCCGACGACCACCGCGCCTTCCTCGCCGCCGGACTGCCCGTCCACCAGCCACGGGACGAGGAACCGGGCACCTATCACGCGTGGGAACGACCATGGCCGGACTGGCGCAACGGCGATCCGGACGAACTCCGCGAGCACCTCGACTGGCCCGTCGACTTCCTCCTCCAGGACGTCCAGCAGGGCCACTGGCACTCCGCCTGGGGCGAGCGCCCGGACTCCGACGAAGCCGCCGGCGACCTGGCACGATCGCGGCTGGCCGAGGTGCCACGAATGGTTCCCGTGTACGGGCACAGGTTCCTGCCCGCAGGCCACGGCACCTTCGGCCACCCGGTCCTGTCTATGTGGGGCAGCGACATCGTCTTCTACGGTGCCGACCTGCTCGACTACATCAACCGGGAGTTCGGGGAGCCTCACCCCGAATACCCCGAAGGGTGGGCGCCTCAAGCCACCGTGCCCTTCTGGCGCGACTACGTCTGACAGATGGATGGAACGAAGTGGGCTCAGTGGTGGAGCGAACGTTGAGCATCGCAGTGGCGCAGCCGAGGTGCGTGGCACACGAAGTGGCCGCCAACGCGGTGGCCCATGCGGAGTCGGTCCGGGCGGCGGACGCGCGGGTGGTGGTGTTCCCCGAGATGTCGCTGACGGGGTACCACCTGGACGCGGAGACGGTCGCTCCCGACGATGAGCGCCTGGCCCCGATCATCGACGCGTGCGCCGAGACCGGGGCGCTGGCCCTGGTCGGCGCGCCCGTGCCGGGTCCGTACGTCGGCGTCCTGGCCGTGGACGGGAACGGGGCCCGGATCGCCTACGGCAAGGTCTACCTGCACGGCAGCGAGGACGACCGTTTCGTTCCCGGTGAGCCCACCGTCATCGAAGTGGACGGGTGGCGGCTCGGACTCGCGGTCTGCCGCGACACCGGGATCCCCGAGCACGCCGCGAAGACGGCCGCTCTGGGCATCGACGGTTACGTCGCCGGGGTCGTCCATGCCGAGGACGAGGCGGAGTTGGCCGGAGAACGCGCCCGCCGGGTCGCCGCCGACCACGGCGTGTGGGTCGCCACGGCGGCCTTCGCGGGCCCGACCGGCGGCGGCTTCGACCGCACGTCCGGCCGTTCGGGCATCTGGTCCGCCCAGGGAGAACTGATAGCCGAAGCCGGCACCACCCCCGACGACTTCGCCCGCACTGTCTTCACGAAGTAAGCCTTCAAGTGGATGCGGCAGATCTGGACGAGCGGGGCTTCGGCGGTCGAGACTTGCCCGGACGGTCCGCCCGGTGAGGTAGGAGGAACATGGAGCAGCGCCCCGTTCCCGGGCAGGGTCCTCCTCCGGACGCCGAGGCCCCGCTTGGCGAGCCGTCGGTCGAGGAGCTGCTGGCCGGCGTCCCGCCCGAGGGGCGGGCCGTGGCGCTGGTCGAGTATCTGAAGTCGCGGACGTCGGGCGGTTCGCTCGCCTGGATCGCCGAGTTCGCGCGGATCGCCGAGGACCACGGCCTCGACCTGCCGCAGATCCGGCGGGTGACCACCGATCTCGCCTGGCTCGCCCGGGTCGCCGAGCAGCGCTGCCCGGACGACCGCGAGTGGAGCCTCGCCCGTGGACTTTCCGGGTCCCGGACGCATCGGCTCGTCCTGGCCTACGTCCACGGGCAGCGGCTGCGCTTCGACTACCGCTTCGGGGAACTGCGAACGCGCGGCAACCAGTGGCTCGGCGAGTTCCACGACGACGCCCTCGTCCTCAGCCTCGCGGCGTTCGCCGCGCTCGGCTCCCGGGCGCCGAACGGCCTGGACCTCTACAGGCGGGCCATCGAGGCGCCGGACGCCGACGACAAGAGCCGCAACCTGGCCCTCACGGCCATCTGGTTCGCCGACCATCTCGACGGCTCGGCCGAGATGCTGCTCAGCCTCTCGGAAACGATGATGGCGCGCGGGGAGGGCAACCCGAACGTCCACTACCGGAGGGCGGCCGCCCTCCGGCGGCTGGGACGCTACGACGAGGCGCTCGTCGAGATCGACCTCGCGATCGACCTGTTCGGCGTCGGCAACATGCTGGTGCACGAGCAGTACGCGCAGGAACGCCGCGCGATCAGCGCCGCGCGCGACATGCGCCGGCAGGCGGAGGACGTCCGGGACGCCCTCAGCGCGGAGCTGGGCGGACGCATCGACGAGCGGATCAACGAGGCCACCTCGGCCATGGAGGAGCGCATCGAGGACGCCTCCACCCAGCTCGCGCAGCGGGTCGCGGTGGCCCAGGAGCTCGTCTCCGAAGGCCTGCTCAAGATGGTCGAGGTCCTCGGTCTCTTCGTCACCCTGCTCGGCTTCCTCATCGGCTCCGGCACAGTGATCATCAAGGCCAGGACGTTCCAGGAGCGTGCGATCACGATGGGCATCGTCGTCCTCGGCGCGATCGTCTTCTTCGCCCTGCTGCGCCAGATCGTCGGCACCCGCCGCAACCGCAACCGCCACCGCACCTGACCGGCAACACCGCCACACCCAGAGGCCCCCTCGGTTCTGTGGGGGCGCAGCAGCCGAATCAGGCCAGTGCGACGTTCACCGATGAGGTTGCCTCCTGATCCGGACGAGGAAAAAATGGGTCATGGCATTGCCCCAGCCTCTCCTTGAGTACATCGGGCCTCCCATTGCGCCACCCGTACCGCCTGACTGGGATCTGGTCTCCGGATCGCTCGGCACAGGACTGCCGGACGACTACATGGAGTTGAGCGAGACTTATCCGATGCTGAAACTGGACGATTGGCTCCTGATCACCCACCCTTCGGTCCCGGAGCCCGGACCAGGCTTCTATGACCTCTCCAGCCTTGAACAGAGAGCGCTCTCGCAAAGCCGGTTTCTCATTCAAGATCACATCGACGAACTGCACGTCTATGATCCCGCGACCGGGACAACGGATGAGCGCCGCCTGACGTCAGGAAAACTTCCCTATCCCGCGTACCCTGAGCCGGGGGGACTGATGTCCTTGGGCATGTCCGAGGAGAATCACCAATGGTGCTGGCTTACCGAAGGTCATCCCGATGCATGGACGATGATGATCATCGATTCTCCCATGGCATGGCACTACCTGGGTGGTCTCACTCATCTTCTCAGCGACCTCATCACTGGTCGCGTGAATTGCCCCGTGGTCGCGCCCGACTTCGGCCAGCATGGTCATCGCACCGTTCAGTATCTCTAGGTCCTGTTTAGGTGTCATTGTTAGTTCTTGCGCCCGGGAGGGTGTGATCCGCCGCACCCGCCACCGGTGATGGACCCCTGTCACGGCGGCAAGCCGCACGGAAGCAGCCGCCAGGCGCACCCGGACCGCACTCGGTAAGCCGGCGCGGTCATGATCTCTGACGCGGACGCATTGGTGGACGACCGCATGGTTTCGGAGGCGGAATCAGTGGCGCGACCAGCCCCGACTCAGCATCGGACAGATCTGTCGGATACCGGTGACGGGCCAGCGTGAGTCGTCGCTACGGGACTGAGGGCGTTGACACTTCTCCCGAGTGTTGACACCCTGCCAACGATCACAGAGTTGCTTCGCGTATCAGTGCGGAGGACGACGAATCGGGTGACGCGGGAACGGGGCTAATGGGGCGTCGTGAGAATCCGTTGGACCCGGAAGCGGGTCCGGTGCAGCGGTTCGCGATCGAACTGCGGAGATTACGGAAAGATAGTGGCGCCTCGACCTATCGGGACATGCACAAGAAGACCGGGTACTCGGTCTCCACACTTTCCCAGGCCGCGGCCGGGGGACGGTTGCCCTCGCTTCAGGTCGCCCTGGCCTACGCCGAGTTCTGCGGCGGCGAGTCCGAGGAATGGGAGCGGCGGTGGCGCCAGGCTGCCGAAGAGGAGGCGGCCGAACGGGCGGCGAACGGCGACGACGTCCCGCCGTACCGTGGACTGGGCCGGTATGAACCGGGCGATGCCGAGCTGTTCTTCGGCCGCGACGACCTGGCGGCCCGTCTGTTCGATCTGTGCGGCGAGCGCCGGTTCATCGCCGTCTTCGGCCCGTCGGGGAGCGGGAAGTCCTCGCTGCTGCGCGCGGGGCTGATCCCCCGGCTGCGAGAGGCGGGCGGGCTCGAAACGCGTCCCGCCACGATTCGTGTCCTGACGCCGGGGCCTCATCCGGTGAGCGCCCATCACGACCGGCTGCTTCCCATGGACGGTGCCGACGGCGACACCTGGTTGATCGTGGACCAGTTCGAGGAGCTGTACACGTTGTGTACCGATCCGGACGAGCGTGCCGCGTTCATCGATCGGTTGCTGGCCGCCCAGGAATCCGACAGCCGACTACGAGTGGTCGTGGCGATCCGGGCGGACTTCCTGGGCCACTGCACACGGCACCCGGCCCTGACGGCGGCGCTCCAAGCGGGCACCGTACTGGTCGGGCCGATGGTCCGTGACGAACTGCGCCAGGCGGTCGTCGGGCCGGCCACCGCCGGCGGGCTGAGGGTCGAGCGGTCTTTGACCGAACGGATCCTCACCGCCGTCGAGGGAGAGCCGGGTGGGCTGCCACTGATGTCGCACGCCTTGTTGGAGACCTGGCGGCATCGCGAGGGCAAGGTCCTGACCGAGGAGTCCTACAAGCAGGTGGGCGGCTTGCACGGAGCCATCGCCCGCACCGCCGAGGACGTGTATGACAGCCTCACTCCGGCGCAGGCAGCTCTGGCACGCCGTGTCCTCCTGCGCCTGGTCACACCAGGACATGATGGCACTCCCGACACCCGAAGCCCCGCGGATCTGGCCGAACTGGAACTCGTCGGCGGGGGCAACGGCGGGACCGTCGTGGAGAAGCTGGTGCACGCCAGGCTTCTCACCGTCGACGCCAACAACGGCCCGCCCGAGCGGGGCGGCGGCGATGACGAAGGCCGGGGCACGATCGAGCTGGCGCACGAGGCACTGATCGTCTCCTGGCCACGGCTGCGGGGCTGGGTCGAGGCCGAACGCGACCGCCTGCGGGTCCATCGCCGGCTCACCGAGGCCGCCCGATCCTGGCAGGACGCGGATGGTGATCTGACGCTGTTGTACGGCGGCAGCCGGCTCGCGGAGGCGGAAGGGGCCTTCTCCGACGACGACCAGTCCCTCACCTCCCGGGAACGAGGCTTCCTCGCCGCCTCGCTTCGGCGGAACCGCCGGTCGGTACAGCGACGCCGCGCGGTGACAGCCCTCCTGGCCGTGCTGGCCCTGCTGGCCTCGACCGCCGCCGCGGTCGCCTTCCAACAGCGGGGCACCGCTCAGGCCGAACGCAAGACCGCCATCTTCAACCGGCTCACCGCCGAGGCCGACGGGGCACGGGACAGGCAGACCTCCCTGGCGGCGGCCCTCGACCTCACCGCCCATCGAATGCGCCCCACGTCCGACCTCTACACCCACCTGGTCACCGATGCCGGCGCCGCGCTGTCGGCCCCGCTGACCGGCCACAAGGGCATCGTGACCTCGGCGGTCTACAGTCCTGACGGCCGCGTCCTGGCCACCGCCGGCTACGACCGGACCGTGCGGCTCTGGGACGTCACCGATCCCGCGCACCCCGCGGCTCTCGGCCGCCCGCTGATCGGCCATACCGGCGCTGTCAACGCCGTCGCGTTCAGTCCCGACGGCCGTGCCCTGGCGACCGCGGGGGCCGACCACACCATCCGGCTGTGGAAGGTGGCGGACCCCAAGCATCCCGAACCCCTGGGACCGCCGCTCACCGAGCACACCGCGGCCGTCAACAGGGTCGTGTTCAGTCCGGACGGCCGCACTCTGGCCAGCGCGAGCGACGATGCCACCGTGCGGTTGTGGGACGTCACCGACCCCGCCAGGCCCACCGCCCTCGGCAAGCCTCTCACCGGCCACACCGATCAGGTGAACTCCGTCGCGTTCAGCCCGGACGGCCACGCCCTGGCCAGCGCGAGCGTCGACGGCACCGTCCGGCTGTGGCAGGTCACCGACCAGGCTCATCCGCGGCCGTTGGGGCTGGTCAAGAATGACGAGAGCGTCTATCAAGCGGTGTTCAGCCCCGACGGGCACGTCCTCGCCACCGCCGGCAACGACGGTCTGGTGCGGCTGTGGAACGTCGCGGATCCCACCCGTCCCACGGCATTGGGCGCGCCGCTGACCGGACACAAGGCGGCCGTGTGGTCGGTCGCCTTCAGCCCCGATGGGAGCATGCTCGCGAGCGCGGGATACGACGACGTGATCCGGCTGTGGAGCGTCGCCGATCCCGTATATCCCGTCCCGCTCGGCGACCCGATGACCGACCACACCGACGGCATCTGGTCGGTGCAGTTCAGCCCTGACGGGGCCACCCTCGCCAGCGCGGGATACGACGAGACCGCCCGGGTGTGGACGCTGCCGGGCACCGTTCTGGTGGGGCGCAGTGCCCTTGCCTCGACGGCGTTCAGCCCCGACGGCCGCACCCTGGCGACAGGGGGCAACAACGGGATCCTGCAGCTATGGAACGTCGCCGGAGCCGCGCGTCCCGCGCGGTTGGGACAGGCGCTCCCCGGCTTCTCAGGCACGGTCCAGTCGGTGGCGTTCAGCCCGCGGGGTGGCCTGCTGGCCGCCGCAGGAGGGGACGGCTCCGTACGACTGTGGCGGGTCGCCGACCCCGCGCATCCCCAGCCGCTGGGCAGGCCGGTCACCGGTCCGCGCGGGGAGATCGCCGCGGTCGCCTTCAGCCCCGACGGCCGTACCCTGGCCGCCGGGGGCGAAGATCGCACGATCCGGCTATGGGATCTCGCCGATCCTCCTCGTCCTGTGGCACTGGGCGGGCCACTGACCGGCCACCAAGGCTCGGTCACCTCCCTGGCCTTCAGCCCGGACGGGACCACTCTCGCCAGCGGCGCCGAGGACGGCACCGTGCGGCTGTGGAACCTTGCCGACCGTCAGCGTCCCGCGGCGCTCGGCGAGCCGCTGAACGGGCAGCAGAACCTGGTCACCGCGGTCGCCTTCAGCCCCGACGGCCACACCTTGGCCGTCGGTGGCGAGGATCGCACGATCCGGCTGTGGGACCTCGCCCATCCAGTTCGTCCCGTGGCGCTGGGCGAGCCGCTGACCGGCCACCGGGACTGGGTCACTTCTGTGGCCTTCAGCCCCGACGGGACCACCCTCGCCAGCGGGAGCCGTGACCGTACGGTCCGGCTGTGGAGCCGCGCCGGCTCCGGCCGCCCGGTCGCTCTGGGGCAGTCGCTGGCCGGCCACACCGACGCCGTCGTCTCGGTCGCCTTCAGCCCCGACGGCCACACCCTGGCGAGCGCGGCGTGGGACACGACCGCGCGGCTGTGGGAACTTCGAGCGGATCGGGACACCGCGCGGATCTGCGCGGCCGTCGGCCCGAGCCTCACGGCTCCGCTGTGGAACCGGTACGTCGGGCAACTGCCCTTCGCCCCGCCCTGCCACTGACCGCCGGCGGTCAGGAGGGCAGGGCGTAGACCCGCGCCCAGTCCACTTCGTAGGTGGCGCTCTGCACGGCGTCCTGGTCGTTGTCCCGGACGGTGTCCAGTTGGATGGTCTGCTGGAGTACGCCGGCGCACTGGATGCACCGGCGCACGGCATTGGCCCCGCCGGAGAAGCTGTACCACTGCTCGCCGTCGATGAAGCCGGTGACATGGTCCGGCGTCCACTCGATGGCTATGTTGTGCCACTGCGTCATGTCCACGCCGCACCGCTCGGCGGACTCCTGCTGCGTCGGCACGTTGTCGTCGTGCGGGTAGTGGATGTTGGCCCGCGCGCACTGCCCGCCCGGGACGGCGTCCTCCAGAAAGTCGTACTCACCCTCCTGCGGCCAGACGTTGGAGACCGGCCAGAGGATGAGCAGCGGCTGGTAGTTCCACCCGGCGGCCGGACCTGTCGCGGACGATCGCACCCGCGTCTCCCAGCGGCCGTAGCGCTGCCCGAACCGCGAGGCGAGCCACCCCGTGGTGCCATCACTCGTGCCGACCTCCCGCAGGACGCCGCCCACGACGGTGGTGTTCTGGGGGCACCGGTGCCCGTGATTTCCGTGGCCAGGCCAGCATCCGTCGCTGTCGCCCGCGGCCTCCCACTTGGCCGGGTCGGGTGCGGCCGGTTGTGCCTCGGAGCCGTAGTCGAACTCGTCCGAGCCCGCCGGGATCGGACTCCCCCAGCCGTACCGCGCCGCGGCCGTCGTTCCGTCGTCGGACGGCGCCGCGGCGCGGACCGGCGTGGCACGCGCGGGCACAGGCCCGCTGACGACGGCGGCGAGCGCCAATGCCACCCCGCCGCGGATCAGATGTCTGCGTCGTGACAGTCGTGTCTGACGAGGCACTCGGGCCGTGGGGAGCATGCTGGCCAGAAGAGACATGCGGTTTCCTCTCTCAACAAAGGATGCGCCCGGCGGGCGGCCGGCCCCCGCGAAGCGCCCGCCGGGCCGCATGTCACTCCTGCGACCTGGCCGTGATTCCGATTCCACCCCGCCGCGGTGTTGTTCGGTAGCCCGTTTCAGGGACCGAACAACACCGGTTCACGCGGCGGCGTCGCCTCGGAGTCGCGTCAGCGCCAGGTCTGGTAGCGGTTGTAGTTGCACTTCAGCATGCGGAGCCCGTATTCGCTGTCGTCCATGCACAGGCCAGTGGCCTGGTTCTGGAAGCTCACCTGGTCGCCGCGGGAGTACGTCCACCAGCTCTGCCCCTTGGAGGCGTCGCAGTTGCCGGTACTCGGACGGGAGAGTTCGGCGCCGCCGCCCCAGATGCACCGGCCTGTGGCGAGGTTCTTGAGCTCGCGCGTGCCGTCTCCCCAGATGTGCACGTTCCAGTTTTGGAAGGCCATGCCGTTGCAGCTGAAGCCGCGGAAGCCGTACGCGAAGCTGTCGTCGAGGCAGCCGCCGGTCGCCATGTTGCCGAAGTGCTGGACCGCGTCCTTCAGGGTCGGCTTCGGGGGAGCGCCGGCCGCGGCGGGGCCCGCGAGCGCCCCACCGATCAGAAGGGACGCGGAGACCGTAAGGGCCGTCTTCAGACGGAGGTGAGGGGACATTGTTCGTTCTTCCTTTCCTCTCGTGGACCGGACAGCAGCGAGTTCAGCAGGCGGCATGCTTGTTCGGCAGTGCTCACCAGCGGAAAAACAAAGCGCACGTATTGATCGGTTGATCGATGGACGCGTTGAACAACCCCTCTCGCCGTTCCCGGCTCGTGCACTGAGCTCGGCTTTGACCTGCTTCAGCGGCCCAGCGGGAGGGGTGACCGGCAGCCAGTGGCGAACATGCGAGAAGCGCGGGCCGCGCGGCCCGCGCTTCAGTCAGACGACTACAACTTCAGGAGATCGGGAAAAGAGCTGGGCCCAGCTGATGGGAGCTGGGCCTATAGGTCGCTGACCGGTGGTGGGCCGAGCAGCCGGGTGAGGTCGTCGAGCCACTCCTTGGTGATGGCGAACTCCAGCGCTGAACCATCCGCCAGGTGCAGCAGGAACCTCGCTCCAAGGAACCGGCGGCCGGACGCTACGACTCCAACCACGTCGCGCCGCGCGAGCACGGAGTCGGCCTCGTTCAGTCCCTGCCAGGAGAAGATGAGCCGACGGTCGGTCACTCCCAGCGCACAGGCCCGTTCTTTGGTGCTCTGGGCTCGGAACCGCTTGGCGAGCGTGTCCGCTTCGCCGACGATCTCGCCGGCGGCGGGACGACGCGAGAGGGGGCCTGTCACAAGGACCACCTCGAGCAGCCGCTCGTCCGGTTCCAAACGGTCACGCAGCCGCTCGGCAAGCCTCGGGCGTTTGTAGGCCATGGCGGCCACCCTAATTGGGCCGAGACTCGGGTCCGTGTCACCGGCCACAACATAGCTCTGCGTAACGAAGTTGATGGTCTGCTCGCACGAAGGCCCATTCTGCGAGCTACTTTGCGTCACACACCGATCAGCGTAGGCGTTGTGTCTGCGCGAGCAGACGCGCCTGTTCAAGCTTCAGTGACTCGAACGATGTCCGTACGTATGCGTCCAGCTCCGCACGCGGGAAGTCGCCGGCGATCGAGATGTGATCATCGAACTGGACGGAGTCGAAGCCGTCCTCCTGCCAGAGAGCGAGGACGGGCTCGTAGCAGGCGACGTGGGCGCACAGGTCCTTCAGGGGTTCGGGGATGGTTTCCTCGCGTAGCAGGTCGGCGTGGGACACGACCAGCTCGACCATGCGCCGGTTGAGCGGCATGAAGACTGTGGACATCCACAAACGCCAGTTGGCGGCCTGCTCGGCGGTGGCAGGGGCCGATGCGGTCCACATCGGCCAGTGCCGGTCTGCGAACCTGTTCCAGGAGCGGTCCAGAGCCTCCGCCTGCGCATAGAGCGGACCGTAAAGCTCGCTGAGCTGACGATTGACCCGCTTCAGACGATCCTTGCGGCGTGCAAGGCGCAGGTTCGTCGTGTAAGTCGCCACATAACCCGCTGTGGCCACAAGCACGGTGACCGCTAGAGGGACCACAACATCCAGTTTCATTGGCCCGCGCGCTTCCCTCGGCCGAACAGCTGTGGGCGTGAACTCATCAGCCCCCACCGGGAACCTGGACCGTGAGCCTTGGCGCCAGCGGCCACTCCCCCGATCCCCGAAGCCGAGTTCACGATCATCAGCCACTCCGTCTCCGCCAGGATCTTCACGATCGCGTCCCGCCGCTGCGGGAAACTCATCCGGGCGTGCCGTTCATGGAATTGAGCCACCTGGTGGAGGCTCGGTCACGTTATCGATCCGTCTCACTCTGCATGGCGTTTCGAGCGGACTCGGCCACCGTCTGGCCAGATCCTCCTGGCGGTCGGCAACGACGCCGGAGGAGTTTGTGGCTAGGAACGTTTCGACCTGGCCGACGTGGTGGAGATCCTGGACGCACTGGCGCGGGCCGGTTGTCGCGGGAGATCGCCATCGCTCGGAGGGGTGCGCCAGGGGAACGTGGCGCCCGCACTGGGGGGTGCCGCGTACCTGCTGGTCACCCTGTACCTGCAGGAGGTGCTCGGGACGGGCCGCGCGGGCCAGGTGGTCGCGCCCGTCGGGCTGCTGACTCTCGCGCTCGGGGCCGTCCTTGGACAGGTGGCCGTCCGCCTCGGCCCGCGGACGGCCGTGGGCGGCGCGGCGACGTCCGGGGTCGCCGGCCACGAGCAGGGACTGGCCGGCGGAGTGCGGCAGACCTCTTCCCAACTCGGCGTCGCCGTGCTGGTCGTCGCGATGGGTGGTGCGGTGTTCGCGATGGCTCGTTCCGCCGTCCCGAGACGACCGTAGAGCGAGGATGTTCTCGACCCTCCGGCCTCAAGATCATTTGAGGTGAGGCGGCATGGAACCAACACTGGGGCCCTCTGTTCACCGGGTGGGGCAGGGGCTTGACAGGCGAGAATTATTACAATTGTCGCAACTAATCGAAGGCATGCCGCGAGGGTCATCTGACCTGCGTAGACGGAATTTCGCACCCTCTCGCGCGGTGCGGATTTCCTGAACCGGTTGCAGCGTTTGGTCGATATCGTTAGAGTCCGCATCGGTTTGTTGGTTAGGTGAGGTATGTAGCGGGATCCCGTTTTATGGAGGACTCGAGGTGACAGAACTGCACTGGCCGCCGAAGAAGGACTTCGACGATTTCGCCTCTCTGATGCGCTTGCAGTCCGGGCATTTCGGCACGCTCGGCGACTGGGCCGGCAAGGAGTGCACGACCACCGGGAACGACAAGGATCCGGTGTCGATCCCCGGCCTCGACAGCGGCCCCGGCCTTCTCCTCATCCCGATATACGACTTCGCCCCGCAGGTGTCGTCCTGGTTCACCGGCAAGCTCGACACCTGCAAGTCGGGGATGACCGACGTCGCGGGGCGCGCGACCCGCACCGGACAGACGCACGCGGACACAGAGAAGGCCAATCAGGACTCGATCGCCAAGATCTATCCGGGCGCCATCTCGGGTTTCCCCGACATCGGCGATGTCCCCGGCCTCTCGATGGCCGGGGACTTCAACGACCAGGAGATCAAGCTCGACGACTCAGGTTCCGCGACCGGCGACACGAACGACGCGGCCAGTGGTGACATCGCCGATGACATCGCCCCGGGGCTTCCCGGCCTGGGCGGCCTTGCCTGGAAGGCCAATCGCGGGAAGAAGGCCTACGGCAAGGACAAGGCGGCCAACGCGGGCAAGGGGCCTGACGAGAAGCCGACGTATCACAATACGTCCAAGTGGGCCGGGGGGCAGGTTCTCAGCACGCTCCTTCACGCGCCCGCCGGGGTCATCTTCTACGGAGCCAACTCGATCTTCCAGCATTTCACCGGCGAGAGCCTCGTCGAAGTGATCCTTCACCCGATCGCCGGCAACTGGGGAATTCTCAAGTTCCTCGGCGACAACTTCAAGCAGCTCGGCACCGGCACCTACACGGTGGCGGGCACGATCAGGAAGGCGACCGTGCGTCTCGGCGGAGGGTGGCAGGGCGACGCGGCCACCCGGTTCGACTCCTGGATGTTCCGCTGGTCCATGGGGTCCGGAGGTGTAGGGGACGCGGCGATGCTGGTCGGCAAGACCTGCGACAAGTACTTCGACATCATCAACGACCTGGTGACCAAGGCGATCAACCTCATCATCAACCTGATCGCGACGGGGCTCTCGCGGCTGGTCAAGATGGTCGCCGGCGACGCCGCCATCGAAGCACTCGGGGGCGGCCCGGAGGATCCCGTCGCGGACGTGATCGCGGCGGCTTGGACGCTCTACCAGATCTACGAGATCATCAAGGACATCATCAGCGCGATCAAGGGGATCATCGACCTCTACGACAAGATCGAGAAGGCGATCTCCGACTTCACCAAGGACGTCCACGAAATCCTTTCCTTCATGAAGAACCCGGTGGGCAATGTGAAGAAGGAGTTCGACGAGCTGATGAACGAGGGCCTGGTCAGCAACAAGGACTGGGACTTCGAGGAGAAGCCAGGTTGGGATCCCGCCGGCGGCGTCGCGCGGGTCGGACTGCTACCCGCGCCGTGAGGGGCCTGTGATGACCGATCCGTTCGACGACGCGGCCGATGAGGAGATGCCGGTCCTCTCGGAAGCGGCGAAGCGCGCCTTCCAGGTGACGCAGACACCGCGGCAGCAGGAACTCGCCCGGCAGATCTACAAGCGGCTCTGGGACGGGGCCGGGCCGGAGGACGTCCAAGACCTGGTGGGCCGGATGAAGCAGCTGATCCACCAGGAGAACGGCGGCAGGGAAAGGCCGGCCGGAACAGACGGAGATGCCTACGTGCCGCCCGGCATGAAGCGTGTCTACAACGCGATGACCGGTCAGTACGATCTCGAACGGGAGTGATCCCGATGGCCAACCCCCACGAAGCCGCCCTGTGGCAACTCAGGGAGTTCGGTCCGGTCGTGGTCGGCGGCGGTCCCACCGGCGGCCTGGTGAAGAGGACTCTCGGCTCGGACACGATCGAGGGGGACATCGCCCGTGGCCTCTTCGGCGTGCTGCCCGCCTCTCTGCGGGAAACGAAGATGGGCAGGTCGGCCGGTTCGGCGCTCGGGCTGGACGAGTCCGGCCGTGGCCCCGGACCCTCGGTGCATGTGTACGGAATCCTTCCGCTCGGTGGGAGTGAGCCCGTCGCTCGGTACTCCTACTGCCGGGAGGCCCGGCCCGATTTGCCGTCCGTCCACAAGACTCCCAGCAGACATGGGTTCGTGCGTGACGCCGCCGGCGAGATGCTGCACCGGGTGGTAGCCGGCCCGGGCGAGGGCGAAACCATCGCCTACGTGAGCGCGAGCGGGGCGTGGTGGCCGGGCGGGGCGGTGATCGGCACCATTGAACTCCAGAAGGAGATCATCAAACGCAGAGACGTCTTCACACTCACCGTGACGCAGGAGGGCCTGCCGCCGTGGTCGGCGACCGGTAAGCGCAAGAAGGCCGGGACCAGTCCCTTCGAGAAGGCCTTGACCGTGACGGATTTCCTGAACGGGAACTCCACTGGTGGAGATCTCAGGTCGGTCGACTTCGATTTCAAGTCCGAACATTCCGACGGCTTCAAGGCGCGCTCCAGCATCGACATGGTTTCCGTTCGTGACCCTCGGGTGAACCGGCTCGTCGCCCTCGCGGCACTGCTGGCGGCCAAGGGCATCGGGGGCGTCCCATAGCGGTTCTTCGCGAGGCGGATGCCGCCGGTGGCGGCCACGGTGCTGGTGGCCGCCACCGAACCGGGCTGCTCTCCACCTGACCGCTCTCCACCTGACCGCTCTCGTCCGGCGGGATCACCGCGCCTCCGTGAGAGCGTCGCCGGACAGCGGTCTCGGCTCAGTGGATCAGCGAGGCCGGCGCGTAGATGTGCCCGGCGAACTCGGCAAGCCGGTCGTCCGGGAGGTGCTGCGCGAGGTCCGCCTCGCTGATCATGCCGACCATCCGCTTGTTCTCGATCACGGGGACTCGGCGGATGCGGTGGTTCTCCATCTCGTGCAGCACATCCTCGATGTCGGCGTCCGAGGCGACCCAGCGCGGGGTGCCGTCGATGATGTCGGACGCCCTGCAGTCGGCCGGGTTGAGCCCTTCCGCGACGCATTTGAGGACGATGTCCCGGTCGGTGATGATCCCGCACATCCGCTCGCTGTTGGTCTCATCGGCGACGGGAAGCGCGCCAACGTTCAGTTGGCGCATCAGCTGGGCCGCGTGCTGGAGCGTGTCGCTCTTGGTGATCCAGTGAGCGCCGGGATTCATGATGTCCTTGGCTGTGGTCATGGTGTCCTCCTGATCGCTGCGGCCGCGAGGCTCGCGGTCCGACTCACGCGCCCGTCTGGTCCAGGCCCTTGCGCCGTCTCCGCAGGCCGACCCCATGGGTCGGCTGATGACGTTGCCGCCGCGTGGGCGCAAGGTTGGGAATCCTCGGGCATGGCTTCGCACGCGCATGCCCGGAACCACGGGACCAGATCTCACACCGTGAGGCCCCTGAGTGGCTTGTCGAGGGCCTGTTCCGCGACCGGTCCCTCGCCGGTGAACGTGCCCTTGGTCATGTCCGCGACATGAAACCGATCGCGCTGGGCGTCAAGACCGATCCTGCGACGGCCCCCATTGGTGACCGCGAGATCCATCGCTTGCTCCCTGAAGTGCGAGATGCCATAGGGCGTACGGATTCATCGTGACATGTCAATGTCGCCGCTGGCCACCGGACTTGACCCTTAAGTCAGGTCTCATGGGTGCCCATTTGCACTCCGTGGCTGCTGGGGAAGTGGACTCGGTGGATCTTGAATGGTGGTGCCCGCGGTATAGCCGTGCTTGAATGCCGCGGTGGCCTTGGGCGTGCGGGAACTGCCGGCAGCGCATGATGGCAGCCTCCGCGGTTCGGCGCTTCCGCCGTTCGGCACTGTGGTCGAACGGATCGGACCGCTGATCCGCCCAGTTGCCGATGTGGTGGTTCCAGCCGCCGGCGAAGCGGTTCCTGGCCGCCGAGGCCGACGGGCAGCTGCGCAGCGACCCGCTTGCCGCCGGGTTCCGTGAGGTCACCTTGGTCCGGTCCCATCGCTGGACGCCCGCAGGTGAGCCTGCTGCGACTCCACCCATAAGGCCTTCGCTTCACGACGCCGAGACCCGAAGGATCGCACGTCACTGCGAGGCCCGCATCAGCTTCGACTATGCCAGCGGGAGCGGCCGGTATTCCGCGCCGCTCGACTCGCGCCGCTGGTTCTACGGCTTGTTCGACCGCGATGCCCCGGCGATCGCAGCCGCCGAAAGCGTCATCGGGCGCGGTCTGCGTGTCTGCGCCCGGCCCGGCGAGTGGGTCTACCAACACCGCCCATATCTCAACGGGTGGGAATTCGACCCGCGGCGCGTCGGCGGCCCCGCACAGCCGCCCTGGCCGGGTAGAGCCATCGCGGACGGCGAGTTCCATTTCCTCACTACCGCGGATGCCCGCCTCGGCACCTTCGCCCACTACGCCGAGCAGACCCTCGTGGTCTTCGGCGACGACCTCATCGAGCAGGTCGCGGGGCACTTGGACCACTTGCTCGGCGGTGGCGCATGGACCTTCGGTCGAGCACCTGGGTGACACTCCGTCCCCCGCGCGAAATCCTGTCAGAGTCTTCCGGTCCGCCGAAAGCGGCAGGGGCCGGACCGTGTCGTCATGCTGTGGAACGCCGCGGTGTCCATCAGCAGTGCGCTGCCGCGCCTCTCGCCGGGCCGTCCAGGCGGGGTGTCACCCGGCGGTGTGGGCGAGGACGGCTTCGGCCAGTTCCTCATGGACCTCGGCGGGGAGTGTGTGGCCCATGCCGTCCACGATCTTCAGCCGCGCGCCGGGGATCCGCTCGGCGATGACCGCGCCGTGCCCCGGCTTGGCCGGTTCGTGGCTGCCCTCGATGACCAGTGTGGGCGCCTTCACCTGGTGCAGGGCGTCCACCGGTTCGAAGTCGGGGTCGGCCGCGGCGGCAAGCCGGTGGTTGGTCACCGCCGACAGATCGCGGGCCCGGTCGTGGATCCGCTCCTGGAGGCGGCGCGTCGCGTCCTCGTTGAACGGCAGTCCGGTGCCGTGCAGGACGCGCTGCTCGGCGACCATGCCGTCGATCAGCGCGCGCCGGTCCTGCGGCGGCGGGGAGGCGATCAGCGCGCGGAAGAAGTCGACGAACTCCGGCGTGGGTTCGGGCAGGCTCCCTTCGGGTTGGGGCTGGCCCATCAGGGCCCGCACGAGGACCTGGCCCTCGCCGCCGCCGAGCGGCGAGGAGGCGATGACGGTCAGGCTGCGCACTCGTTCCGGCCGTTCCACGGCGACGAGCTGGGCGAGCAACCCGCCCGCCGAGTGGCCGACGAGGTGCGCGCTCTCCAGGCCGTGGGCGTCCATGACGCGGTAGATGTCGTTCTTGATGTCGTCCCAGGTGTAGGGGTTGGCCTCGAAGTCGACGGTGTCCGACATGCCGGTGTCGCGGTGGTCGTACCGGACGACCCGGCGGCCTCCGGCGGCCAGGCGGCCGACGAACTCGTCCGGCCACAGGACGCCCTGTGCCATCGAACCCATGATCAACAGGATCGGCGCGTCCGTCTCGGCGCCGAACTCTTCGCTCCAGATGTTCACGTTCTGCATGACTCAAAGCATGCCGTCGTCGGCCACCGGTGCCTTCTGTAGAACTACTAGCCGCGCCAGTTCAGTACGGGAGCCGATGCCGAGCTTCGGATACATCTTGTAGAGGTGGTACTCGACCGTGCGGGGGCTCAGGAAGAGCCGCGCGGCGATCTGCTTGCTCGACAGCCCGTCGGCGACCAGCCCCGCGATGCGCAGCTCCTGCGGGGTCAGCGCGTCGAGCACGGCCGCGGGCGGGGCCTGCCCGCTCTCGCCCGCCGCCCGCAGTTCCTCCTGCGCGCGCCGTGCCCACGGCCGGGCGCCCGCTCGTTCGAACGTCTCCCAGGCCGTCCGCAGATGCGCGCGGGCTTCGCCTGGACGCTGCCCGCGGCGCAGCCGCTCCCCCAGCAGCAGGGACGTCCTGGCCGCCTCGAACGGGTTGGTGTGCAGCCGGAGCGCCTCATCGAAGGCGTCCTCGGACGAGGACGTGAGACCCCGGCAGCGGGCCAGCAGCGCGCGTGACTCCGGCGTCGCGGCGTTCGCCGACCACCGCTCGTACGCCTCGGCCACCGCTCGCGCGCCCGCCTCGTCGCCCGCGCCCACGGCGGCCTCGACGCGGTCCGGCGCCGACCGCCACGCGATGGTCGGGTGCCCGGCGCCCGGCCCCGCCGACGCGATGGCCGTGAACCGGTCGTGCGCCGCCTCGTACCGGCCCAGGCACAGGTCGAGCAGCGCCAGCGCGTACTCAGCCACTCCCACGTGCAGTCCCACCCGGTGCGGGACGGCGATGGCGAGCGCCTCGCGGGCGTGCCGCTCGCAGGCCTCCTCCTCGCCCCGCAGGGCAGCCAGTGCCGCGAGATTGGCCCGGTGCGCGGAGACCGTGTTCTCGTACCCGGCCTCGCGGGCGAGCTCCAGGCCCTCCTCGGAGATGGCCTGGCTGCGCGCCAGCCGTCCGGCGAGGCGCTCGGCGGTCGCCACGAACTCCAGGACGACGGGCAGCTGCCCGGTCATGCCCGACACCCTGGCCACCCGTCCGGCCCGTCCGGCCATCTCGGCGGCCAGGTCCGGTTCGCCCAGGCAGCTGGCCGCGGCCGTCGCCCACAGGTATTCGGCCGCGTCGTCCAGTTCGCCGGCGTGTGCGAGCGCCCGCCGCAGCAGGCCGGGGCCGGCGTCGTCGCCGCCCAGCGTCAGGCCGATCCCGGCGACGGCGTCCCGCAGGAATCCCTCGGGGTGAGCCGTCGCCCTCCGGCCGAGCTCGACGATGACCGGCATGTCACCGACGAACGTGGCCGCCTCCATCGCGTCGGCCAGCATGCTCAGGCCGTCGCCCGCCGCGAGGATCCGGACGGCCTCGGCGGCGTTGCCCGAGTTCAGCTCGAACCGGCCCCGGAGCTGGGCGATCTCAAGGGCGAGGGCGGCGTCCCCGCCGGACCGTTCGCGCGCCTCGGCGAGCAGCGACTCCGCTTGTCCGGGGCGTCCGCCGAGCCAGGCCGCGACGGCCGCGTCCTTCAGCCGGACGGCACGGGCCCGGGGATCGGGGGTGAGTTCGGCGGCCCTGGCCAGGGCCGTGGTGGCGGCGCCGTACCCGCCGCGGTCCCGCGTCCGCTCCGCGGCGTCCACCAGCGCGGCGGCGATCTGCTCATCCTGTCCCAACGCGGCCCCTGCGAGATGCCAGGCTCGGCGCTCGTCCGCGGTCAGTTCCGCCAGGACGGCGTGCACGCGGCGGACGTCGGCGGGAGCGGCGGCCTCATGCACCGCGGACCGGATGAGCGGGTGGCGGAAACGGACGCTCGCGCCCGCCACCTCGGCCAGCCCCGCGCCTTCCAGCTCGGCCAGCGCCGCACGCGCGCTCCGGTCCGTCGCGTCGCCTGCGGGGTGCTCGGCGAACAGCAGGTCGGTGGCGTGCAGGACGTGGCCGAGGTCGCTCTCCAGGGCGGCGACCAACGCGACCAGCCGAGCGGAGGCGGACAACGCGGCCACCCGATCGCCGAAGAGCCGCGCGCCGCCGGGCAGCGGTTCGGGCAGCGGCTCGCGCCCGGCGAGCTGCGCGGGTGTCAGGCGAGCCGCGATCTCGCGCAGAGCGAGCGGATTCGCGCGGGTCAGCGTGACGAGCTCCCGCGCCACGTGAGCGGACGGCGCGTCGTGGCCGGACTCCAGCAGCTCGGTGGCGGCGTCCCCGGGAAGGCCGCGCACCTCCACCGTCAGCGGCACGCCCTTGACCGGCGCGTCCCCGCGCACGGCGAACAGCATCGCGATCCGTTCCGTCCCCAGACGCCTGGCGGCGAACAGCAGGGCGTCGGCCGAGGCGCGGTCGACCCACTGGAAGTCGTCCACCACGCAGATCAACCCGTCCGGTGCGGCCGCCTCGGTGAGCAGCGAGAGCACACCGGCGCCCAGCAGGAACCGCTCCCCCACGCCGCCCGAGGCGAGCCCCAGGGCCGCGCCCAAGGCGTCGCGCTGCGGCTCGGGCAGCGCGTCGAGGGAGCCGGTCACCGGCCACAGCACCTGGTGAAGCGCCGCGAACGCGAGGTCGGCCTCGGACTCGACACCGGTGGTCCGCAGCACCCGCATCCCGCCGCCTCGCGCGACCGCCGCGTCGAGCAGGGCGGTCTTCCCCGCCCCCGCCTCGCCCCGCAGTACCACCGCGCCGCCGGCTCCCTCGCGGGCCTGCCCGATCACCTGGTCAAGTGCGCTGATCTCCTCAGCTCTGCCGTAAAGCACAAGCCCTTACTGTAGGAGGCATCCGCTGGGCAGCTGCACGGAGCGTGATCCGCCGTCCTCCGGTCGGCCTGCTAGTGATCACTGAGAGTGTCCGCCTGTCATCAGGCATCGGCCGTGGCACCGCCAGACCTCGGTGGCCTTGATCACTAGGTGACGCCCCCCGAGGCAAACAGCGGTGAGGCCCAATTGAGCAACCCGAAGACGATCAGCTCACGGCCTCAGGTGGTGACCTCCGATCTGTGATCCCACATGCTCCTCGGCGGGGTGTTCGCAGGCGGTTGCCCATGCGGCCCGCCGCCCGGGAAATGGGATCTGGAGGCCTTCTGTGGCCGACGCCGCGCGTGACCTCGGTTCAGGTGTAGGAGTCGCCGAAGTCGCCCATGGCCTCGCGGAACTCGGGTGAGCGGACTCGGTCGGCCACGTCCAGCAGGTCCTGTATGCCGGACGCTTCGATCCAGATGCGTCGTCCGTCGAGGCGGCCTCCGAGGCCGAGCAGGGCCACCCACAGGGACACGCCCATGTATCCCTCGACACGGTGAGGTTGGACGTCAAGGAGCCAGCCGGCCGTCACGGGAGATTCGGCCTTCGCCTCATGCGTGCGCCGCATGTGGGCTTCCCCGTCCTCATGGATGTCGGGTTCAAGCATCCAGCCCAGATCGGGGCCCGAGCCACTCCGCCGGGACCATGCCCTGCTGCTGTACGGCCACCTCATGCCGGGGTCCCGATCAGAGTGATCGCGTCGTGCATCGGCCTCATGTTCCATCCTCTCCGGCGGCGTTCTTCTCGTCCTCGGGCTTGGGCAACGGCCCCATGCGCTGGATCGCCTCGCTGACGATCTCCAGGTACTCGGTGTGCGCGAGTGCGGTGATGATCCGGATGCGCGCGGGGAAGTAGCCGAACGCCTCCAATCGACCGGTGAACGCCGCTTCGACTTCTTTCCATGCAGAGTCGAGCGCGAGCAGCACCGGGAGCGTCTCTGCCCCTTCCAGGGCATCCGCCGCATCGGCACTCGCAAGCACGGAGATCAGTTCGCACATGCGGTCCGAGGATCGTCCGTCGGCCCAGGCGATGTCCCACACGCGTCCCCATGCGCCGAGGACCACGGGCACCAGGACAGCGGGGTCCGCGAAGCGCGTGGTGCGGTTCTTGTAGGAGCCCTTCGCGCTCACCGCACGCCGCCCGTGTTCAGCGACCACGCGATCAGGCGAAGCACGTCGTGCACATCGGCGACGGGGCCGAGCGACTCACGTCCGGCGTTCCGCGCCGTCCACACGTAACACCACTCGCCGTGCTCGTAGTCGACACAGACCTTGACGGGCGGGACGCCGACGACCGACAGCGCCACGGCGTCCGGCTCACGAGCCGCGCTCATTCCGTATTGCGGGGCTGCGTTCTCCAAGGCGTCGAGCGCCTGCGCGCGAGGGTGGCGCGGACGTGACGCAGGTGACGAGGGTGGGGTTGCGGCTTCGGGCTGGACGGTTCGCGCGGCCCCTGCCGCGTGCCGTCCACCGCGCCACCGTGCCAAGCGCATACGAGACCTCCGTGACGGATTGTGTGAATCGAGTTACAGAGTGCGCCGACCCGGGATACCGTCGCTAGCGTTCCCGGAACCCCGGTCACAGGAGGGGATCGAAAATGCTGCCCCCAAAGAGGTCGCCTCACCAGCACAAACAGGCGACAGAGCGGCGGAACGCGACAAAGCGTGAACTGGAGCCGTTGCGGTCGCTGTGGGATCTCATCGCGATGGAGCTGGACCGGCAGATCTACGTCCAGAGCACGAACCAGAGCCGTGTGGCTGAGTTGCTCGGCTGTGACCGCTCACTGGTGACGCGCATTCTGAGCGGTTCTCGCAGGCTGTCCCCGGAGCATGCCGCCAAGCTGGACGAGGCGTGGAATCTGCGAGGGCTCTTGCACCACCTGGTCGCTCATGCTCTTGCACGGCCGGATGACGAGTGGCTGCCCTCGCTGGCCGCATACGAGGCATCCGCTACACGACACCGAACCTGGGACACGGCCTTCATTCCTGGGTTGTGCCAGACCCCGGACTACGCTCGGACTGTCATCGACAACGCCTACCAAGCGGGGTTGATCACCGATGTGGACAAGGCGCTGACGCGTCGCATGGAGCGGCAGACAGCCGTGTGGGAGCGGCCGGACCCACCACTCATCGCCGTCGTCCTGTCATGGGTGGTGCTCGCATCTCCGACCAGGGATCGCCGGATCATGCGTGCGCAGCTCGCGCATCTCCTTGAGCTCTCAGAGCGACCGGGCGTCAGTGTCCGAGTCGTGGGACGACACCATGCCCTGCACCTCGGGCACGACGGAGCGTTCAAGATACTCACCGTCGGCTCGGATATGGCATTCGCCGAAGCTCCTGGAATGCTGGGGAATCTGGTCCTTGATCCGGGTCGCGTAGAGCGATACGCGCGTAGGCTCGAACGGATCCATGATCTGGCCTGGCCAGTGGACACGAGCCGTGAAGCGATCTTGATGGCGATGGAGGATTACGCGTGATCGAATGGCGCAAGGCGAGCCGCTCCGGCTCCGAGGGCGGCGACTGTGTGGAACTTGCCCGCCTCCACCCCGAAGCCGTGTGTGTCCGTGACAGCAAGGACCCTGAGGGCCCACGACTTGCTCTGGGGCCTTCCGTTGCCCGTCGCCTCGCGGAAGCCATCCGCGCAGGCCAGTACGACACGCACTGACCCCACTGCTATCCGCGATCAGGGAGTGGTGAACCGTTGCAGCTGCTAGATGTGGAATGGCGCAAGGCTTCACGCTCAACCTCGGACGGTGGGGAGTGCGTTGGGCGCGCTGACCTTGAACACGTAGCTGGTCTCTCCGGTCGCATCGGAGTACGCGACAGCAAGAACCCGACCGGCCCCGCGCTTGCCCTCCCCAAGCCAGCAGCGGCGAGACCTGCTGCATCTCTACTGGGCCCGGGACTCGGGGCGGTGCCACCGGCCCCAGAGTAGAGCGATCGCCGCAGGGCGCAGGCGGTGCACGCGGCCCGGCTTCCGGAGGGATTCCGGTCCGGGCACGCGAGGATAAGTCCGGCGCTCGCGGTGTCGTTCCGCTCGGACAACGGCGCGGTCGTGCCCTCGTCCGAGATCGGATTCTTGAGACCTGCGCCGATCAGAGCGGTGTGACGGTCCCCCTGGCGAGGACTCGCGCGGTAGTCGAGTTCGGACACTATGTGAAGTCGCCAGTTACTCAGCGCTAAGCGCTGATACTCGGCCGGATCTTCCCACTGCTCCGCATCTGCGCCACGGTCATCGGCGGCGCGTCGTCCGGGTCGGTCATGGCCTGATCCTCACCGCCTCACGCGCCCCCTTGGCTTGAGGTCAGGGGGTGGCTGTGACGGGTGGAGTTCCCTTCGAGGTGGTGGTTGGGAACGGTGTCCAAGGGATGCTGGTGGTCGGCTCTGGTGTGTGGCCTTCCTGCCAGCCTTGGATGGGGTGGCGATCCAGTGAGACCCAGAGCCAGATGAGCAGCCCGGCAGCGAGCGCGGCGGCGGCCAGGAACATGGTGGTGACGACCAGGAACGCGATGGTGCAACCACGGTTGACTTTGTTCGGGCGGTTCATCGGATCAGTCAGCCATTCTCTGCTTGGGTTTTGCCTCGGACGTCGACGTCGCGCTTGAACTGGGGGATGTTCCTGAGCACGCGGTCGGCATCCACTTGATGAGGCTCGCCGTCCAGGGCCGTGCCACTCGCGACCAGGACGGTATTCGAGGGCAACAGCCCGCCCAGCGTGCGCAGCATGCAGGGTTTCTAGATCATTTCGTGCGAAGAGGTTGAAGAGTGCGACAAAGCGCTACTTGCGGCTGGTCGCACGGACCTGAGTCCCGGGCCTTGACAGACGGCATTGGGAAGTCGAGTCGGCCATCACGCGGAGCTACTTCACCTCTGGTGACACCGACCCGAGTCCCGGGCCTTCCACACCAACTATGGCTCCCTTGGGGGAGATCCAGCTCAACCTCGACAAGCACCTGGCCCTGTCGGCGATCGACGGCTCCGGCCCGCCGACCGGGCCTTGAGCGGGAGAACGTCGGCGCCGGTCGTCATGCCGGGCTGCGCAGCGCTATCGGCCCTCACTCCCCCCACCGGAGGTCCGTAGGTGTACTTCCCAATCCGCTGCTGTGCGCTCGGTCTGCTGCAGCTCGTTGGCGTGCTCGGCCAGTACCGCCGTGACGGTTCCGATTCCGGGGAAGTCCGCCGTGATGCGGTCGCCCGATGCGATCGTGATGGCCCTGGCGAAGGAGCCGGACAGGACGATCTGGCCTGGCTCCAGCGACACACCCAGTGCACCGATGGCGTTGGCCAGCCAGGTCAGGGCGTGGAACGGTGTGCCGAGGACCGCTGCCCCAGTGCCGGTTTCAGCGACTGTCCCGTTCCTGAGCAGAGCGCAGTTCGCGGACCGCAGGTCGACCTGGGCCGGATCGATCGGCGTGGTTCCAAGGACCACCGCCCCGGACGACGCGTTGTCGGCGATGGTGTCGACGATCGTGATCTCCCAGTCCCGGATCCGGGAGTCGACGATCTCAAGAGCCGGCAGCAGGTGTCGAACCGCCCTGGTGGCGTCGTTGATCGTCACGCCGGGCCCGCGGAGCGGAGCGCCAAGGACGAAGGCGATCTCCGGCTCGATCCGGGGCTGGATGAACGCGCCGGCTGGGATCGGCCGGTGCTCCGGATGGAACATGCTCGCGGTCAGATGACCGTAGTCGGGCTCGTGGACGCCCATCTGCCGCTGGATCGCGGCCGAGACCAGGCCGATCTTGTGGCCGCGGACCTGGTCTCCGGCCGCGGACCAGGACCGCACCTGCTCCTGCTGGATCCGGTAGGCGTCGGCGATCGTCGCGCTGGGGTAGGTGGTGCTCAGGGGAGGAATCGGCGTGCCCGACCGGTAGGCGTCGAGCAGCGCGACGGCCGCCTCACGCACCTCGAAAGGTCTCACTCACGCCCTCCCGGCACGACTCGAAAGCTCCGCCGCGACGTCGATGATCATGTCCTCCTGGCCGCCGATGACCTGGCGTCGGCCCAACTCCAGGAGGAGTTCGCGCACGGGCACGCCGTACTTGCCCGCGGCGCGCTTGGTCGGGTGGAAGAAGGTGGAGTACAGACCGGCGTACCCGAGCAGGAGCGCGGTCTCGTCGACGATCTGGGGTTCGGTCATCAACGGCGCGAGGACGTGTTCGGCGACCTCGATCAGTGCGAAGACGTCGACTCCCGGGTCGTGACCGGCTCGTTCCAACGCCGCCGCGAGAACCTCTGTCTGGGCGTTGCCGGCGCTGGCCCCCAGACCTCGCAGCGACCCGTCGATGTAGGTCGCGCCGTGCTCGACCGCGGCGATCGCGTTGCCGATGCCCACACCCAGGTTGTTGTGGGCGTGGAAGCCGATGTCGGCGTGGACCGCGTCGCGCAGCGCGGCGACGCGGGCCCCGGTGGAACCAGGCACGAGCGCCCCGGCGGAGTCGACCACGTAGATCACCTGCGCGCCGTAGGATTCCAGCTTGGCGGCTTGCTCGGCGAGTGCCGGGGGTTCGAGCTTGTGGCTCATCATCAGGAAGCTCATGACGCGCATGCCCTGGTCGCGGGCGTGGCGGATCGGCTGCTCGGCGCAGTCGGCCTCGGTGCAGTGTGTGGCGACCCGTACCGTGGTCGCGCCCGCGTCGCGGACGGCGTCCAGGGCCGGGAGCGTCGAGATTCCCGGCACGTACAACACGGCGACGTCCGCGCTGTCCACCGCGGCGACGGCGGCCTGGACGTACTCGACGTCGGTCGCGGCGGCGATCCCGTACTGGATCGAGGAGCCGCCGATGCCGATGCCGTGGGCGACCTCGATGACCCGCACACCCGCCTTGTCGAGGCCCCTGGCCACCGCGGCGACCTGTTCCGGGGTGAACTGGTGTGAGACGCTGCTCATGCCGTCGCGCAGGCTCGTGTCCACAAGCGTGATCATCGGGTGGCTCCCAGCGTCTGCTCCGCGATCCGTTCGGCGACGGCGACCGCGGCGGCGGTGATGATGTCGAGATTGCCGGCGTAGGTGGGCAGAAAGTCGCCCGCGCCCTCCACCTGCACCATGACGGTGACCAGGTCGCCGTCGACCTCCACGAGTCGCAGCCGGTAGCCCGGCACGTACCGCTGGACCTCCGCGACCATGTCCCGCACGGCCTGCTCGATCCGGTCGGCGTCGCTCCGGCGTACCTTCGCGTACACGGTGTCGCGCATGACCATGGGAGGCTCGGCCGGATTGATCAGTGAGAACGCCTTGGCCTCGTCCGCTCCGGCGACCGCGGTCAGGGCTTGCCTGGTCTTCTCGCTGAACTCGCTGAGGTTCCACCGGGTGCCCGGACCGGCGCTGGCACTGGCGATGGTCGCGACGATCTCGCCATAGGAGACGTCGGCGACCTGATCGATCGCGTACAGGAGGGGGATGGTGGCCTGTCCCGCGCAGCTGACCATGTTGAGGTTCGGCGCCTGCAGGTGCTCGTCGAGGTTGACGGCGGGTACGACCCATGGCCCGACCGAAGCGGGCGTCAGGTCGATCGCGGTGATCCCCGCGGCCTCGTAGCGCGGTGCGGCCGCGGCGTGCACCTTCGCCGAGGTCGCCTCGAAGAGCAGCGGGGGCCGGTCCGATCGGCCGAGCAGCCAGTCGGCGCCCTCCGCGGACACCTCGACGCCGAGGTCCTTCGCCCGCCGCAGGCCCTCGCTGTCCGGGTCAATGCCGATCATGAAACGCGGGTCGATGAGTTCGGATCGGTGGAGCTTGTAGAGCAGGTCTGTTCCGATGTTGCCTGAACCGACGATCGCCGCCGGGACTTTCGTGGGCATGGGCGCCCTCCTCGTGACTGAAAGGTGTTGTCTTCCCCGCGGGCCGGTGGCCTGGGGGCTCAGGGGACTCGCGGGCTCAGTGGAGCTCGACCAGTAGTTCCAGTTCGACGGGTGCGCTCAGCGGCAGCGCCGACACCCCGACCGCCGAGCGGGCATGCCGTCCGGCGTCGCCGAAGACCTCGCAGAGCAGGTCCGACGCACCGTCGGCGACTTGGGGGTGTCGGGTGAAGTCCTCCGTCGACGCGACGTACACCGTGGCCTTGACCACGCGGGCCACCGCCGCCAGGTCGCTGATCTCCGCCTTCAGCGCCGCCAGTGCGTTCAGGGCGCACTGGCGCGCGCACGCATACCCGAGTTCTACGCCGACCGTGTCACCGAGCCGGCCGGCCGTGATCAGGCGCCCCTCCCGCAGCGGCACTTGGCCCGATATGTAGACGTGAGCACCGCTGCGCACGGCGGACAGGTAGGTCGCGACCGGGGGGACGGCCTCCGGCAGCATCAGACCCAGCTCGTCGAGGCGCCGTTCGGGATGTGACACCATGCGCTCCGTTCCGCGGCGTACCGGGCTCATCGGGGGCCGCCGCGCCAGTCGGGCATCGCCCGCTCGCCGACAGCGGTTTCGTAGGCCGCGTGTGCCAGCAGCCGGGTCGAATCCAGCGTCGGCAGCGGTGAGACCTCGGGCGTGATGAGCAACGGAATCTCGGTGCAGACGAGGGCGACCGCGTCACAGCCACGGTCGGCCAGCCGTTCGATGACGCGGAGGTACTCCTGGCGCGACGCGTCGCTGATCACGCCGTTCACCAGTTCCGTGAAGATGATCTCGTTGACGAGCTCGCGGTCCGCGGCGTCCGGCAGCTCCGCGGTGATCCCCCGGGCGCCGAGTGCGCGCGGGTACAGCGGGCCGTCCATGGTGTATCTGGTGCCGAGCACGCCGACGCGGGTGTGCCCCTCGATTGCGGCCTGGTCCGCGACGACCTCGGCGATGTGCAGGCCCGGCAGCGGGAGGTCCGGTCCCGGCACCTCCAGCGCCAGGTGGGCGGTGTTGTCCGGGCAGACGAAGAAGTCGGCGCCGGCCCGGGCCAGTCGCTGCGCGCTGGTGGCCAGGGTGGCCCGGACGGTCGCATGATCCCCCGCATCCCAGGCGGACATGCTGTAGCCGAAGGCGATGTAGTCCAGGGAGACGTCGGGATGCTCGTTACGGCCGGTCCGGCGGAATCCCTCATCACAGAAGGTGAGGAAGCACAGGGCGGCTCCTCCCGTGCTGTGGGCGAGAACTCCCAGGTGTTTCACGACAACTCCAGCGTTTCCGGCAACCGGGACGACTCTGATCTTTGCCGTGGATCCCTGACATGCCTACTCTGAGGCATCGATTGATATGGCAGCCATGACTTGGAGGTATGGATGGATCTACGGCTGCTGGGTTATGTGGTCGCGATCGCCGAGGAGGGGTCCATCAGTGGTGCCGCCCGCCGGCTGCGGCTGACCCAGCCGACCTTGAGCCGGCAGTTGCGGGAGCTGGAACGGCGCTTGGGGGCTGAGCTGTTCGCCCGTGCCAGCCGCGGGCTCGTCCCGACCGCCGCCGGAGAGGCTCTGCTCCGGCGGGCCGTGCACCTGCTGGCCGAAGCCGAAGCTGCTCTGGACGACGTACGGCTGGCCGCCGAGGGCAAGGTCGGCCACCTGAGGGTGGGGTTCGCCGGTTCGGGCATCAACGGCGTATTGGGAGACGCCCTCGGACGGCTGCGAGCAGAACTCCCCGACGTCGAGCTGTCCCTGATGGAGCTGTTCGACGACGCCGAGATGTCGTCCGGCATCCTGGACGGAAGCCTCGACATAGCGGTACAGCGGCTACCGGTCCACGACGCCCGTCTCGCCACACAGGTCTGGACACGCGAGCCGCTGACCCTCTTCCTGCCGGCCAGGCACCCCCTCGCCAGGACCCGTGAGCCCGCACCGGCGTCCGTGCTCGGCGAGATCCCCCTGGTGCTGTGGCCACGCGAATCCGCGCCCCACGCGCACGACGAGGTCACCACGTTGTGCCACCACGCCGGGATCGTGCCGCGCGTCGGCGCACGGGGCCGTACCGCTCAGACGATCCTCGCGCTGGTCGCCGCCGGGTTCGGCGCCGCCGTGATGGCCGACTCCTACCGGGTGCTGCACCGGGAGGGCGTGACACCTCGGCGGCTCATGGGTACCGCCACCACCCTGCACCTGGTCTGGCGAGCCGGAGACATGGACCAACTCCTCACCCGTTTCATGACCGCCCTGAACGCCGTGCGGGCTCGGTCCCGCGATGAGAGACCCGAGTCTCCCGCAGGGGCCGTCGGGACGCGGGTCGTCGAGCCGTATGAGATCGAGACCGATTGGCACTGAGGTCAGGCGGCCGTGAGGTAACCCGGCGCTACCGGCACGTACCCCCGTCCCGCGACAACAGCGACCGCGCACCGCAACCTCTCCCGGAGCCACTTGGGGGGAGGTCACGTTCGGGAGAGAAGACCGTCGAGTCGAACGCCGCCGTGTTCTGCGGTGCGATGAACGCCCCGGCCGCGCGGTGCGCGATGAAGCATCGGTGCGGCAGCCGGTAGGAGTCGGCCATCATGGCAGCGCCGGTCGCGCCTCCGCCGTACGCGGCGGCGGCGACCAGTGCGGCGAGTTCGGGTGGGAGCTTGCGTTCGAGGAGCTGGACGCTCGCCCGGTACTACGCGGCGGCCGAGCACGCGCCCAGGACGCCCGCGATCGCGCCGAAGCGGATCGCGGGGAGGCGGAGGCGGGCCTTGCGTGCCATCTCCCGCTGGGCCGACTCCATGACGGCCAGGGCGAGTTCGAGGTTGTCGTCCAGCGGCCGCGCGGCGACGGCGCTGCCCGCGCGGCCGGAGGCTTTCGGCTGACGGCTCATGCGCCTGCGATACCCGACAGAAAGCCTGGAAAACACCGGGAAAGCGACCGCTCTCGCCGTCCGGTGAGGCGGACGGCGAGAGCGAGCGATCCGCCTGCGCCTTTCCATCGCTTACTGTCACTGACCAGAAGCGACAATCCCATCAATGATCTAGGTGATCGATGGGTGATGACCCGTGAAGTCAGCGAGGGGCGAGGGTCTTGCAGAGGTCCTCGGGATGCCCGCTGAGGTACAGGAACGATTTGGTGGTGTGTCCGTTGACGGTTACCGACCGGACGGCCGCGTAGTCTTTTTTGCCGATGATGTAGAGGTGGTTCGGCGGGTTGTCGCCCTTGTGAAGGGTCACCGAGATCTCGTTGCCGGTCGCGATGTGCGAGATCGAGTCGGGGTAGCTGAACGTTGCGTTGCCGCCGATCCAACGGGTAACCGTCTTGCCCGTCCACACGTTGCGCGCCCGGATGTTCAGCGGCCCGTAGCCGACGTCGTACACAGGCTGGCCCGCGTCGTTGGTCCACGACTCGATCGTCACGTCGCTGATCGGGGAGTCGAAATGGACGGGGAACGGACACACGTCCCCGGCCGCGAGGTCCACGGGCCCATAGACCGGGTGCGAGATGACCGGGCCGTTGAAACCTCCGCCGGTAGCCGCGCGCTTCACCGCGTGTCCGCCCGTCGTCGCGTGGCCGCCTGCCGTCGCCGGTGCGGACGCCGTCGCCACCAGTCCCACCGCCGTCGCCGCCACGACCAGCCAGGATCTGCGTCGCATGTGCCACCTCCGCGTTGAGGGAACCCCATATCCACGCAAGGCATCCCCGCCACGCACTCGACCATGACAGCGAACGGTGGCCGGTTCGCGCCGCACGGGGCGCCAGGGCTGCGGGGCCCGGAGTGGGAGGTGCTGCTGCCGCGGCAGCAGACCGCCCCTCACCATTTCGCGGGCCCAGCCGCACACCGGCCGGGCCCGACCGGCGCACCGTGGGTACGTGGCCGGGCCTGGCCAGTGCGCAGCCGGTGGGCTACGGGGCTTGGGTAGCAGACAAACGGCCAGTCACGGCAAGAGGAGCCTGCCGGGCTCCTCTTGCCGTGACTGGCCGTTCCAATGTGGGTGGCTGATCGGTACCCGATCGAGCCCCTCAAGTCAGCCTTCCATCGGCCCACCTTGCCAGGTTGGAAACGCCCGGCGCCCTATGGCGACGTCAAAAGCGGCACGAGCCAGCAGGCGGGTCGAGTCCAGAGTGGGCAGCGGAGAGACGTCAGGCGTCACCAAGAGAGGTATCTCGGTACATACGAGAGCGACCGCGTCACAGCCCCGAGCCATCAGCTTCCCAATGATGTGGACGTACGCCTCACGTGAGCTCGCAGTGAAATCACCGTTCACCAGCTCATCAAAAATGACCTTGTTGATGAGCTGGCGATCCTCCTCATCAGGGATCTCGGCGACGATTCCACGGGAGGCGAATGCGCGCCGATACACCGGGCCCTCCATGAGGTACTTGGTGCCCAGCACGCCGACTCGGCCGTAACCGGCGACAGAGGCTTGGTCGGCGACGACCTCGGCGATATGCAGCCCGGGAATGGCGAACTCTTCTCCCGGCTCCTCCAACGCCATGTGTGCGGTGTTGTCCGGGCAGACGAAGAAGTCCGCACCGGCGCGGGCAAGCCGCTGCGCGCTCGCAGCCAGCGTCGCCCGAATCGAGACGTAGTCTCCTGCATCCCAGGCGGGCATGCTGCGGCCCATGTCCATGCAGTCCAGGGTCACATCCGGATGCTCATGAGGTCCTAGCTCGCGGAATCCGTGCTGGCAGAAGGTACGGAAGCAGAGCGCGGCCCCTTCCGTGCTGTGCGCGAGAATTCCTAGATGCTTCATGAACACTCCAGCAAGCAGCGATGTCATGTGCCAAACTTCATGTCGAAACTTACATCACCATGATTGATCAAGGAAGCCTTTGTTTTGCGCGGTCGCGTGCGCGGTGGGCCGCCCCCCTGCACGAACACACTCACTTGATCGACACGGGCCGGATCCGCGGTTTGTGCCTAACCTGTCCGCCTACCGCCACCACGCTGACCACCCATCGCCACTTTCGCTGTTCCCCAGCTGCCACCGGGGTGCCCGCCCACCGCCACCCAACTTCCTGACGTTCTCCTTAGGGAGTCGGGGGCCGGTCGGTGGGGTTACCCCCGGCGGTCTTGAAGGTCTTGTGGACGACACCGACGGAGACCTTCACCCCGGCGGCGACGGAAGAAGGGATGCTTGATGAGGCGATTCATCAAAGCAATGATCTTGCTTATATCGTTCGCGTCGTTTCCTCTTCTTGTTTCCTGTGCGGACTCCACCAGCGGGGCGCCCGAGAAGGCCTGCGCGCCTGAGCCCGGCTACTGTGCAGACACACCCGCCCCGGCTCCTCCTCATGCATCGAAATGAGGGAGCCCTCCGGGGTGTACCGGCAAATGTGCATCGAAATGTCAACGGCCATACCACTGGCCACAAGAAGCGGAGGGTGACGACAGGGTCGACGTAGTTCGAACAGTCGTGTTGCCCCCGAGGCGGCAGCGCGAGACCTGCTGGCCCGAATCAAGGCGGCAGAGCACGGCCTGGCCGGGTACGGGTCGGTGCGTGAGCGCGTCGGTGTCGACGACGGCGTTGTGGCACGGCTTCGAATTTTCCCTGCTCGAGGCATAGGTATCTGGGTGGTGGTGGGTCTCCTGGAAGGGAGGAGCCCTTCCTCTTCGTCCGGAGTCAGGCGTCGCACTGTCGGCGGAAGAAGGTAACGTCCACCGGGTGCGACCCACGGATGTTCAGCGGCTGACGGTGGCGGAAGCGGTCGACCGCTACGCCGAGATGGTGCGGGCCAAATGCTCCACAGGGGCGCTCGCCCCCGCGACGGCCGAGGTGTACGCGCGGGACGTGCACACCTTCGCCGACCTCGCTGGACCCGAGCTGGTCCTGGACGACCTGACCGGCGAAGACATCGACGAGGTGTTGCTGCGGTTCGCTCGCAAACCCGACGGGCGACGCACAGCCGGAACGTCCGGGAAGACTGGGGCGGCGCGGGCCTCGGATGGGGCCTTGCAGAGCGCGGCGTCGCAGGCGCGGTTCCGACGGTCGGTGTCGGCGTTGTTCCGGTACGCGCTGGTCGCCGGATGGGTGCACCTGAACCCGATGGGAGCCGCGACGGTCCGTCCCAAACACCGCGGCGGCCTGCGCGCCGAACGACGCGCCCTCACCGCTGAGCAGGCGGGTGGTCTCGTCGGTGCCGCCCGGGACCTGGCGGAACGACCCGAGACCATCACCGGCGAACGAGGGCGGCCCGACCAGCGCACCGAACTCCGCGACGCGCTCATCGTCCTCCTGCTCGCCGCCGTCGGCCCCCGCGTGTCCGAACTGACGCGCGCGAACGCCGAGGACTTCTTCGTGAACGCCGGCGTCCGCTACTGGCGCGTCTTCGGCAAGGGCGGCCGGACCCGGGACGTCCCGCTCCCCCGCCCCGTCGCCGACGTCCTGGACGCCTACCTCGCCGACGGGCGCACACTCCTCGACCGCGGCCGCGAGCCCAAGGCGCTGCTGCTGTCCTGGCGTGGACGGCGGCTCGCGCGCGGCGACGTCCAGGCGGTCATCGACCGCGTCCAGGCACGCGTCGACCCCGAACACCGTCGCTCGGTCACCCCCCACGGGCTGCGGCACACCACGGCGACCCACCTGCTCGCCGCCGCGACCGACATGGACGCCGTCCGACGCGTCCTCGGCCACGCCGACCTGTCCACCCTCGGCCGCTACCGCGACGAACTCCCCGGCGAACTCGAAGCCGCCATGCGCATCCACCCCTTGCTCGGACGCGTCGACTGAGAAATAACCCCGGGGTTCACTGAGGCCATCTGCGCGTTCGTTCTCTGCGGCCGTTGTGGGAGAAGGAGCACGGCCACGCCGACGTTTACTTCGGCAAGGCGCTGCGGAGCACGGCGAAGGGCACGCGGTTGTCGCGCGCCCGGGTGCTCAAGTCGTTCTTCCTGTTCCTCGAGCTTCTCTGCACCAAACGAGCCGACGCGCGAGTGCGTGGGAGCTCAGTCGGAGGCGAGGAGCTCGGCCAGTCGCCGGGTGTCCTCGAGGTGGCGTTCGTAGGGAAAGCCAGCCGCGACCAGCGCGGCGCGGAACTCGTCGTGGAGCGGCTTCCCGCAGTGTGGAAGGCATTCCGGCCGGCCTCGGTGATGCGGACCAGCCGCCGCCGCGCATGTTCGGGATCGATGGTGACCGTCACCATGCCGCCCGTCTCCAGTGGTCGTAGCGCCCGGCTGATCGCCGGGTCGGACACCGACAGCGCCTGCGCCAGCTGGTGCTGCGTCACCGGCTCGATGTCCTCCAGTGTGCCCAGCAGTCGTATCTGGCTGTAGGTCAGGCCGTCTCGATCGTCGGTGCGCCGCCGGGCCGCCTCGCCCAGCAGCATGACCACGCGGTGCAGCAGGTCTGCGAGTCCTTCGTCCATGGTGCCAGCGCAGCAGAGTGTTAATACGTTAATATTAACCACGCAAGATTAAAGCCATGGACAACGTCAGTTACCTCGCTCAGTCAGCGTTCCCCCTGGTCTGGATCCTGGTCCCGACCGTCGGCGCCTTCGTGCGGGCCCGCCATGCCACCTCACCCCAAGAGCGGCTGGAGATCTGGCAGCGCTGGTGGGCCATCGGCGCCCTCGGCATCGGCAGCCTGTGGATGACGGTCGCGTTCCTCGTCTTCCCAGACACCATGGCCACCGCGATCGGCTTCCACCGGACGCCCTTCATGTTCGAGATCGCCTTCGCCAACCTCGGACTGGCCGTCATGGGATTCCGCGCCGCCTCGGCGTCCGCGCGCGAGCGCGTCACCATCGGGCTCGGGGCCGGGATGTTCCTCTGGGGAGCCTTGGTCGGCCACCTCTACCAGTGGTTCGCGGGCGGCGACCACGCTCCCGGCAACACCGGCGGCGTCCTGGTCAACGACCTCCTCATCCCGGCCGTCGTGATCATCCTGGCCATACATTCCCGGCGACTGGCGGCCACGCTCCGACCAGCCGTGAAATCAGCCGCCTGACCGCCGATTCGACGAAGCCCTCACCCACAGCCCAACCCCGCTCCAGCCACAGCCGTTTGACGGTCGCCATGTGCACCAGGCACAACCCCACCGGGCCTATGACACGGCCGCCACCGCATGCGCGCCAGCGTTCAACCTCTCTCGCAGGGTCGACGGACATTCGCCCAGGTGGTGACGGAACGTCCGGGTCAGGTGGGCGTGGTCGGTGAACCCGTACTCGGCGGCGAGTTCGGCGAGTTGGCCGCCGCGCCCCCGGGCGAGATCTTCCAGCACCGCCCGCACTCGCAGGTCGTTGCGGTACGCGGTGATCGTGCGGCCGGTGACCCGGCGGAAGACCCTGCTCAGGTGCTTGGTGAGGAGCCGACCAGACCTGCGAGCTCGTCCAGGCCGGTCGTCAGGTGGCCGGAGTTGAGCGCTTCCTGGACGCTCGACACCAGACGGCGGTGCTGTGCACGCGTCGCCGCCGAACCCTTGGCATCACCGGTTCCCACAGGCGGCTGTGCCAGCAGGACGTCCAACAGCGCATGGAGCAGTTCCTCGATCTCCAACCGGTCCAACACCCGCCCGGCAGGCGCCGAGCAGTTCCCGATGCCGCAGGCCCACGGCGGCGCTCACCGGGAACGCCCAGTCGCAGTCGCGTCGGCGGGCCAGGACGCCCGCGTACTCGTCGAAGGCGGCCGACGTGAAGGTGAGCGCGGTGAAGGTGTAGTTGTTGTCGACCGGCGAGGCGAACCGCTCCTGGGTTCCAGCGAGGTTGACGTAGCCGGTGGCGGGGTCCAGGAACGATTGACGGCCGGTCGCCTCGCGCGGGAAGCCGCCCGGTTGAATAGGAAGATCCCGACGCTCTGGCTGCACGGCACTGCCACCACAAACCCCATCCCGCGTTCGGTCAGGGGCACGGCGGAACTTGTAGTCCTGACCGTGGACCTCATCGCCGGTCACCCACCGCGCGGGCACTCCGGCGCCCAGGGCACGTGCCAGCATCCGCAATGCCTGAGCACTCTTGGTGGCGAAGGCCGCCGACTCGGGGATCGCCGCCCGGCGGCAGCGGCCCCGGTCGGCCAGCCACGACCTGGGCAGATATAGCTCCCGGTCGACCAGCGCCCTCCCAGACGAGGTCGCATACGCCAAGAACACACCGATCTGGCGGTGTTGGTCGCAAACGTCGCGGATGTTGAGACGACGGCGCCTGGTCGTGTCATGATTGCGCGTCATGGGTGACGACACCTGCAATCGGCACCAAGGGCACTGTCCGTACCGAGGACCGTAACTGGCGCAACGGAGGCTTCGGCATTGACGACATGAACCTGCGCGAAATACTCGGTGTCGTCCGTGAAGGCTTGCGCTACTACTACGGCTACAACGACTCCGCCGACCTACCGAACCACTGGCTCAACGGCAACGGCGAGCCCTATCAAGTGGATGCCGACCGCATGCTCAGGGACATCCCCCAGTTCAAACGCGACGTCGACGTCCGAGGCAAAACCAAGCAGAGAACGGCTAACTGATCCGATGAACCGCCCGAACAAAGTCGACCGCGGTTGCACCATCGTATACCTGGCCTGCATCATCGTATTCTTTGCCGCCGCCGCGCTCGCTGCCGGGCTGGTCATCTGGTTCTGGGTCGGAATGGAGAGCGGCCCCATCGAAGGCTGGCAGGAAGGCCCGCGCACACCAGAACCGACCACCAGCATCCATTGGACACCGTTCCCAACCACCACCTCGAAGGGAACTCCACCCGTCACAGCCACCCCCTGACCTCAAGCCAAGGAATCTTCCTTCACCGTGGTGTGGCTTGACCGGAACGGTGTCGCTGACCGCCTTGGTGATGCTGCTCTGCTTCTCCAGGCCGCCGCCGACCTTGACGTTCACCTCGGCGAGTACCCATGCCTGGAAGGACGCCGAGGCTTCGACGTTGACGTTCCACTTGGTCTGCGCGTGCCGGGTGAGGCTGGGACGTCCTGGCGGGTCTTGCGCTCGGCGGGAGCAGGAGTAGGTCGAGTTGGTCGAGGAGCTGGCGGGCGCTGGCCGCGTCATCCCTGCGCAGCCAACTCCTCCAGGCGTTCTTGGGTCACACCTTCGGGACGCACTGGCCGGTCACATCGATCGTCAGGCTGATCGAGGATGCCTCGTTCTGTAGCGGGGAGACCCAGACACTGATCCGGAGGTCCATCTGGCCCTCCTCCCACTCCCTGCTGGGAGGAGTGTCCGGGCGCCAGACCACGTCCGTGATCGCGCTGGGCTCGATCAGGGTATGGGGCTGGCCGGCCCAGTAATGCACGACCTGGTTCAACAACACCGTCGCCGCTGCTCGATTGGCGACCGGAGCCTCGTACATGGCGTCGAACGCCGAACCGTCGAGGCCGAAGACTCCGTCGTTCATATCGCACGATTCTGATAGCGGGTTCTTTCGCGGATTGAACAGGTGAAGCTCCAGCGGAGGGTTGGTGGCGTCCTCGGTCCGCTTGAGCATTTCGGCAACCCGGGCGGCGGCCGACCGCTTGCTGGCGTGGGGGATCTCCTCGGCAAGCTGCACTCTGAACATGTGGGGCACCGTAAGGGCGGCGGCGGTCACAAGGCCCAATATCACCGCCCCGACTGCCAGCGCCACGCGCAGGCCTCGGCCTTTTCCACCCGACCTGGCTCGCTCTTGAGCGCCGTAGTTCATCGCCTTCTCCCTCCGCGGCATCGCTTACTTCGATGACCGTAAAGGCAGCCTCGGCGATGGGGCATGGGTGCTCGTACTCAGCCCGGCCCCGCCGCGTACTCAAGGAAAGATGTCGCCGACTTCGCTGGTAGGGCTGTTGACCGCCCAGGTCGCCCTCCACTCCTTGATCAGCGGCCGCGGGCAGGATCGGCATCGGGGTGTCGGTCGTCGGCCTGGGCGTGATGCGGCTGCTGGGCACTGCCAGGAATCGGATCGGATGGCCCCGCGAGGGCGGTTGCCGGCTCGGCGTGGGGGCGGCGGGGTCGCTTGCCGAGCAGTGTTGACGCGGTGATCAGTCCGAGGGCGGCGAAGACGGCGGCTGCTTCGAACGCGGTTTGCTGCCCGGCGGTGAGGGTGAGTTGTGCCGGTCCACTGGCGGTGGACGTGTGGGTGGCGGCGATGCTGGCGCAGATGGCGGCGCCGAGGGCGGTGCCGAGCGCGAAGGAGGTGTCGGCGAGGCCGGCGGCCAGGCCTGACTCGTTTTCGGGGACGCCGGTCAGTGCGGCGATCTGGGCGCAGACGGTGGCGGCGCCCATTCCTGCCCCGAAGACGCACAGGGCGGCTGGTAGGAGCCACGTCGGGCTGTTGGCCGATAGGTGGGTGAGTAGCAGGCAGGCGCAGCCGAGCAGGACGGTCCCGGCCGCGGCCACCCGCCTCATGCCGAGGCTGGTGGCGATCCGTTGGCTCAGCAGGGCGCCGGCGACAGCGGAGACGGTCATCACCGCGGCCGTCAGGCCGAACCGTGCCGCCGACCAGCCGAGCACCTGCTGCACGAAGTTGGTGAGGGTGATGAGCATGCCGTCGACGGTCATGCCGGCGGTGAGGAGCAGGAGGTTGCCGCCGATCAGCGTGCGCGAGCGCAGCACCCGGAAGGGGACGAGCGGGGCCACCGAGCGCTTCTCGATCAGGATGAACAGGCAGACCAGGATGGCCACGGCGGCCAGCAGCCCGAGGGTCCGCCCGTTCACCGACCCGGCCGTCGGCACGCGGGTGATCACGTACACGAGCAGGACGAGTGCCGGGGTGATGGTCAGCGCACCGGCGACATCGAAGGAGCGGGAGCGTGCCCGGTCCCTGCTCTCGCCCAGCGTGGTCGGGGCGAGCGCCAGCACGAGCAGCCCGACCGGGACGTTCACCCAGAACACCCACTGCCAGCCGAAGGCGTCGGTGATGACGCCGCCGAGCAGCAGACCGGCGGTGGCGCCGAACCCGCCGAGGCCGCCCCAGATGCCGAGCGCCTTGTTCCGCTCGGGTCCTTCGGGGAAGGCGTTCATCACCATCGACAACGCGGCCGGGGCGATGATCGCTGCCGAGACGCCCTGCAGCGCGCGGGCCGCCACCAGGACCTGGATGGACGGGGCGAGCCCGCACCCCAGCGAGGCCAGCACCCGCAGCGCCATTCCGGCCAGGAACATCCGCCGGCGTCCCAGCAGGTCCGCCGCGCGGCCGCACAACAACAGCAGCCCGCTGAAGGCCAGTGCGTAGGCCGTCACGGTCCACTGGACGGCAGGGCCGTGCAGGCTGAGGTCGCGTTCGATCGCGGGCAGGGCGGTGAGCAGGCTCGTGCCGTCCAGGATGGTCATGAAGAACGCCGCGCCCAGAAGCGCCAGGACCCGCCAGCGGCGGGCCTGCGAGGGCTTCGTCACCGTGGCTCGCCGACGCGGGACAGCTCGGCGGCCAGCGCGTCGAGCCAGGCACCGGTGCCCTGCTCCCGCCAGCTCGGCTCCTCACGGCCTTCGAGGAAGGTGCCCTGCTCGGTGAGCAGCAGCCGGGTGCCGCCGTCCGCGGGGTGGAACTCCACGGTCGTGAGCGACACCGTCGCCAGGTCCTCCCCCGCGCTAAGAGTGGAGGTGTAGACGATCCGCTCGTTCAGGACGATGTCCCGGTACCACGACTCGAACGTCAGCACCCGGCCACCGTCGCGGCGGCCGCGGTTGACCTCCCGCCCACCGACCCGGAAGTCCAGCTCGTGCTCGGCGTCGGGACCGGCGAACCAGCGGGCCTTCGCCGCGGGGTCGGCCCATGCGGCGAACACCCGGGCCGGTTTGGAGGCGTAGAGGCGTTCGAGACTGAACGTGGCATGCGCGACGACGCGGTCGGTCATGGTCGGCTCCCTTGGTCTGGGGTGTCGGGATGTTCGGCCAGGTAGCCGCCGAGTCGGTCGAGGCGCCGCTCCCAGGACGTGCGCTGGGCGGCGGTCCACTCCTCGGCCAGCCGCAGGACGCCCGGCTCGATGTGGCAGGTGCGGACCCTTCCGACCTTCTCGGAGCGGACCAGCCCGCACGTCTCCAGCACCTGCAGGTGCTGCATCACCGCCGGCAGCGACATGTCGAGCGGCCGGGCCAGCTCGCTGACCGAGGCCGGCCCGCGAACCAGCCGCTCGACGATGTCCCGGCGCGTGGCGTCCGCCAGCGCCTGGAACACCCGGTCCAACGCTTCTGGATGGTTAAGCACATGCCTAACTATGCGGCCGGGGAACCGGAAAGGTCAAGGAGTTTCTTAACTATTGCGGGGCGGTCCTGCGGGAGGCGTGGTCGAGTCTTCGGCCTTGGGGCGTCAGTGCCAGTGGGACGGGCGGGTGAGGTCGCCCGGGAGGCGGGTGGCGGCGTCGCCGCGCGCGGCGTTGAGCTGCGGTTGGGTGAGGAACAGCGTCGTGGACAGGTCCGCGCCGTTCAGGACGGTCGCGCGGAGGTCCGCGCCGAGCAGGTCGGCGTGGCTCAGGTCGACGCCGGTCAGGTCGGCGCCGATGAGGAGCGCGCCCCGCAGGTCCGCCGCCCGGAGGTCGGCGCGGCGCAGGTCCCGTCCGGTGAGATCGGCGCGGGCGTGGTCGCGCGGACGGGGGTTCTCGTGGTGGCGGGTGAGGCGGCTGGCGGTGCGGAGGACCTCGGCGGCCGCCGCGTGCAGGGCGGGGAGATCGGCGGCGAGGAGCGCGTCGGCGTCCTGGTGGGTCAGGTCGTCCAGCGTCGCGATCATGCCGGTGACCTGGGCGCGGACGGACGCGGCGGACGGCAGCGCCTCCGCGTGGCGCAGATGCCACAGCAGCTCGTGCAGATGCCGCATCACCGGATACGCGGCCGTCATCGCCGGGACGAGCTCGGGATGGTCACGCCAGTCACGTCCGCCGAACGTGTGCTGCGACAGCTTCTGCCCCGCACCCAGGCACTCGTAGACCGTGCAGCCGGTGAAGCCGCGGTCCCTCAGGCCCGAGTGGACGGTGCACCGGTGGTCGGCCGCGAGGTTCGGGCACGGCGTCCCGGCCGGCTTGGTGATCGCGAAGTCGCTCGAGCGCGTGAAGGGCAGACTGATGCAGCACAGCCCGAAACACGCGCCGCAGTCGGCGCGGAGATCATCGGGTCGGGTTCGGGGCGTGGCGGTCACGGGCGAGCCGATCTTGTCGAGAAGCCGGAGCGTGGCGGCGCGCGCCGCCACGCTCACTCATTGTGCCTGGTCGACGGGGGTGAGGAGGGCGCGGGCGAGACCGTAGGCGGCGGTCAGGTCGCCGCCGCGATAGTCCAGTGCCGCGAGATCGGCGAGGTGGTGGTCGGCGTTCACCGCCACGGTGTGCCGCAGGTGCCGGAACAGCGGCGCGTCCGACATCGAGTCCCCGTAGGCCACGCAGCGGTCCCAGGAGACCCCGTGGCGGGTGCGGACCCGGTCGGCGATCGTGACCTTGTCCGCCGGGGTGAGGATGTCGCCGGGCTCCGGCGGCCCGGCCAGCGGCAGCGGCGGGAACCGGGACGCGGCGACCTCGTCGAATCCCAGCTCGAGCAGGTGCCGCGCGAAGAAGTCCGGCGACATCGTGATCACCAGCGAGTGCTCGCCGCGCTCCCGGATGTCGGCGCACACCTCGGCGATCCCCTCCAGCCAGGGGCTCGCGGTGTAGGCGGCGGCGACCGTGTCGGCGGTGAGCCGGTCCCGCCAGATGCCGTACAGGGACGTGGAGAACGTTTTGGTGTCGATGGCTCCGGACGCGAAACGCGCCTCCAGGTCGTGCAGCTCCGTCTCGGTCCCGGTGTGGCGGGCGATCTGGAGGCTGGCGGTGGACCCGGTCAGCAGCGTGCCGTCCATGTCGAAAATGTGCAGGAATCCCACAAAACGATCATTCTCGCACTCCCCCGGACGGATCACGCCACCCGTTCTCCGGGCTAGCGGATTCCGCGGCGGCCCGCCGCGTCCCGGTCCCCGCGGCCCCGGTTCCGATTGTCGCGGGAGGGCCAGAAGACGTACGAGAGGAGGATCGCGCCCCAGATGCCCAGCGGCCAGGCGGGCCAGTAGTCCTCCAGGTGGCCCTGGCTGATCGACTTGGCCGCCCACAGCACCGTCATGATCACGGCGCCGCCGACCCAGTACAGGACCTCCTTGCGCGCGCGCAGCCGGTCGGCGCGGCGGTGCGCGGACGCGACGGCGGCCGCCGCGCGGGCGCCCGCCGTCCCGGACTCGGGCAGGTCGGCGGTGAGGGCGGCGAGCTCGGCCTGGGTGACCGCGCCCATCGCCCGGTCCAGGCGCGCCTGGTACTCGGCGGCGCTCAGCGCGCCGTCCGCCAGGGCGTCGCCCAGGCGCTCGGCGACGGCGTCGCGGTCCCGGTCACCGGCGCGCAGACCCGGTCGGACGGGCGGCTGCGTGAACGGGCTGCTCATGAGATCTCTCCTGCGTGGACGGCTGCTTCCAGTGTCACGTCGCCGGGACCGCGCGGGCATCGTCGGCGGTGACGAACCGCGCGTACCACTTTCGATGTAGGACGGGATGATCCGGCAGGAATCCGGTCCAACGTGACTCGGGTCGCGTTGTGGTGAACAGTGCGTGAACCGTCCTGGTCTGGTAGATGATCTGATCTGTCCCGGGACGCTTCTACTCCCGGGACCGCGCCGTCCCGAATCCGGGACGGCGCGCCGGACGTGGAGGGGGAGCATGCAAGCACCGGGTTTCAGTGCCGACTGGTACCGGAGCGTCACCGAGTTCGCACACGGGACGCCCGGCTGGGTGCACACCGGCGCGGAGGTCGGCACGGACGCGGGGCTGCTGGCGTTCGCCGCGCTGACCGCCGTCGTCTGGTGGCGGGCCCGGACCCGTGACGGCCGGGCGATGGCGATGGCCCTGCTCGTCCCGGTCTCGATGGTCTGCGCCTACCTGGTCAGCTCCAACGTCAAGGACGTCCTGAAGGAGGACCGTCCCTGCCGCGCCGTGCCGCACGCGATGAACATCGCCACGTGTCCCCCGCCCGGAGACTGGTCGTTCCCCAGCAACCACGCGACGATCGCCGCCGGAGCCGCGGCGGGACTGCTGGTGGCCTGGCGGGCCCTGGCACCTTGGGTCCTGTCGCTGGCGGTGCTCGAGGCGTTCTCCCGGGTGTTCGTCGGCGTGCACTACCCGCACGACGTCGCCGTCGGCCTCCTGGTCGGCCTCGCGGTCGCCACGGCCGTGTCGCTGCTCGCGGCGAAACTCGTCACGCCGCTGGTGGAGCGGCTGCGCGAGTGGGGACCGCTCGGGCCGCTCGTCCTCGGAGCGCCCGCCGCGGCGGCGCCCGTGCCCGCCTACGCGGACGGCGCCGGATACGGCTTCGGAGGCCGGCAGGACGTCCCGGTCGCGGGACACTCCCACCCGACCGGCCCCCGTCCCGCCATGCCCCAGCCGGGCAACGCGGCCGTGACGATGCCGGACCTGCCCGTCCTGGACGCTCAGGGCCGTCCGGCCCCCGGCCCCGGGCGTCACCGCCGCGGCTGAACCCGTCCGCGGTGCCTGCCGCAAGCCGTCCGAGGGGTCCGATCCGACGCCTCGGGCGGCTTTTTGGGTTGGGGCGCGACGATGCCTTGGCCGGGTGGTGCGGTGGGGGCTACTCGGTGACGGGGACTTCCGTGTGGCCGGTCCCGACCGTGCGCAGGCGCGCCTGCCCGGCGGTGACCTCCGCGGCCCACGCGGTGAAGTCGTCTAGGCCGTCCGACGGCACCGACACCTCGGCGTGGACGGCGTCGGCATACCGGACGTCACTCGGCTGCGGTCCGTGCGCGTGCAGATCGCCGAGGAACCGCCCGGCCAGCGCGTGGTCCACGGTCACCTCCACGTGCACCACCGGACGCAGCTCGACGACGCCGACCGCGTCGACCGCCTCCGACACCGACTGCGAGTACGCGCGGACCAGGCCGCCCGCGCCGAGCTTCACACCGCCGAAGTAGCGGGTGACGACGGCGGCCGTCCCGGTCAGGCCGCGCCGGACCAGGACCTCCAGCATCGGGATGCCCGCCGTCCCGGCTGGCTCCCCGTCGTCGCTGCTCTTGGTCAGCTCGCCGAACTCGCCCACCACGTACGCCGAGCAGTTGTGCGTGGCGTCGCGGTGGGCGCGCTTCTGGGCCGCGACGAACGCCGCCGCCTCGTTCTCGTCGGCGACCCGTGCGAGCGTGCACAGGAACCGGGAACGGCGGATCTCCAGCTCGTGCGAGCCGGACGCGGCGATCATGCGCATGGCGGCGGCCATCGGCGATCGGGGACGGGCGCCCCCGTCAGGAACCGGATCCGGCGTCGGTGCTCGTGCCGGGCTCGCGGGCGGGCGCGACCATGTCGACGACGTCGGCGATCGACGGCACCACGTGCGACGGGCGGAACGGGAACCGGTCCACCTCGTCCTTCCGCGTCACCCCCGACAGCACCAGGATCGTCTCCAGGCCCGCCTCGACGCCCGCGCGGACGTCGGTGTCCATCCGGTCGCCGATCATCACCGTGGTCTCGCTGTGCCCGCCTACCCGGTTCAGCGCCGTCCGCATCATCAGCGGGTTCGGCTTGCCGACGAAGTACGGCTCCACCCCGGTCGCCCGCGTGATCATCGCGGCGACCGCGCCGGTCGCGGGCAGCGAGCCCTCCGTGGACGGGCCGATCGGGTCGGGGTTGGTCGCGATGAACCGCGCGCCGCGCTCGATCAGCCGGATCGCCCGCGTGATCGACGAGAAGCTGTAGGTGCGGGTCTCCCCCAGCACCACGTAGTCGGGGTTCAGGTCCGTCAGCACGTACCCGGCCTCGTGCAGGGCCGTCGTCAGGCCCGCCTCGCCGATCACGTACGCCGACCCGTTCGGCCGCTGGTCCGACAGGAACTGCGAGGTCGCGAGCGCCGACGTCCAGATCGCCTCCTCGGCGACCGGCAGCCCCAGCGCGTGCAGCCGGGCCGACAGGTCCCGCGGCGTGTAGATGGAGTTGTTCGTCAGCACCAGGAACCGCTTGCCCGAGGCGGTCAGCCGCCTCAGGAACTCGTCCGCGCCGGGGATCGGGTGACCCTCGTGCACCAGGACCCCGTCCATGTCCGTCAGCCACGACTCGATCGGCCTGCGCTCACTCATACCGATCATTGTCGCAGCCCACCGGGGTGTTTCGCGCAACGCCCCACCTCAGCCTCGGTCCGCCCACGGGCCGTCCTCGCCGCCGCCCGGGGGGGCGGCTACGGTGGCGGGGTGAACGATCATGAACTGCGCACCGGGACCGACATCCGCCAGATCGACCCGCCCGGCCTCCCCGCCGGCCCCGGATACAGCCACGGCATCTCCGTCGAGGTGCCCGGACGGCTCGTCCTGGTCAGCGGGCAGGTCCCGGTGGACTCGGCGGGCGGGCTCGTCGGCCCCGGCGACCTCGCCGCCCAGACCCGGCAGGTGTTCCGCAACGTCGAGACCGTCCTCGCCGACGCGGGCGCGACCTGGGAGCACGTGGTGAAACTCGGCTACTACCTGCGGGACGCCTCCGGCGTCGTCGCCGTCCGGGACGTCCGCGCCGAGTTCGTCCCCGAACACGTCACACCCGCCGCGACCCTCGTGGAGGTGTCGCGGCTGGTGCGCGAGGAGTTCCTCGTCGAGATCGACGCGATGGCGGTCGTCCCGATCCGCTGACCCGGACGACCGCCCCGCACCGGACGGCCGCCACCGAGCCGGACGGCCGTCGGAGGACCGCCCGGCCTGCGCGGCGCGGTTCAGGTCGACGAGGTGGGCTCTCTCGGCGTGGCCGGAGCGGCGATCGGCGTCGGGGTGTCGAGCGCGGCGGCCAGGTCGCCGACGCGTCCGGCGAGACGGTCGCCGACCTCGCGGCGCCCGGCCCACACCCGCTCCAGCAGGCCCGGCCCGGCGACGCCGTGCTCCATCAGCAGCGCCGCGCGGCGCTCGATCCAGTCCAGCCCGTACAGGCGCAGCAGCGGCTGCAGCAGCGGCGCCGCCTCGTCCGGGACGTCCCGGGACGCCTCGGCCACGATCCGCAGGACGATCCCGTCGGCGGCGATCCGCGAGGTGGCGGCGGCGAGCGTCAGGTTGTCGTTCCACGCCGTGAACACCGCGTCCGCGTTGCCGGCGTCCGCGGCGGTCTGGGTGCTGAGGCGGGACGTCAGGAGGTGTTCCAGCGACGCCGCCAGGTTCCGGCACATCGCCGGGGAACCGAACTCCCCCGCCTCCTCCGGCACCGGATCGGGCGCGGGGGGCGGGTCGGCGGCCAGCGCGCGGGCGGTGTCGAACAGGATCAGCTCGTTGTCGCCGCCCGCGTTCTGGTAGGCGTGCGTCAGCCCCCGGTAGCCGTTCAGGCGGTTGGACGCGGCGAAGCCCGGCGCGCCCGCGCGCACCCGGCACGCGCCCACCACGTCCTGGGCCTGCTCGGTCACGGCCGCCTTCAGCAGGGCCAGATCACGGTCCACCGCCGACCACGGCGCCCATGCCGCGCCGCCCGTCCCGGCGCTGGACGGCGGCGCCGCCGGGGCGCGGCCGAGCGGACGCGGCCCCTTCACCCGGTCGGCGACCAGCGTCAGCGCGTACGCCGACGCCAGCGCGCCGAGCATCGCCTCCCGCTGGTTGCGGTAGTCCCCCAGCGGACGGCGCGGAGCGAGCCGTCCCAGGGTGGCGCGCCCGGCGGTGTGCGCGACGAGGGTGACCGCCGAGGCCCGCGCGAGCGCCGCGCACGCCGACACCACCGCCCGCCACACCGGCGGCGCGATCCCCATCGACCGCACCAGCCGCTCGCCCGGCCCGCCGGCCGGGTCGTGGAACCCGCCGTCCGGCTCCAGGCGCGCGCCGTCGGAGAGCCACGCCTCGAACGGCACCGCCACCTCGGTCAGGGTGACCGCGCCGTAGTCCACCATCAGCCCGAACGTGTCGGGCGCGGGCGTGATCCGCACCCCCGGCGGCGTCGAGCCGTCCGCGGCGCGCAGCGGGACGGTGAACACGAACACGCCGCGCTCCCGTCCGCCGTGCACGAGCGTGGCGTACACGGCGGCGACCTTCGGCACGCCCGGATGGGCGGTGTTGGTGGGGAACTTCGCGGCGGCCGCGTCCGGCGTGGTCAGCACGAACCCGCCCGTCTCCGGGTCGTGGCGGGCGAGGGTGCGCGGTGACAGGTGGCTGTTGCTGCGGCCGATCTCGGTCATCAGCAGCGTTCCGGCCGCGTCCATCGACTCCAGCGCGTCCCGGTCCGGGCGCGGGCCCGTCCCGTCCCGCGGGGTGAACTTCGCGATCGGGCCGAGCGCGAGCGTGTAGTGCAGCATCAGCACGTGGAACAGTGCCGGGTCGGCGACCGCGCAGCGCTCCAGCAGACCGCACAGCAGCGGCGGATCGTCCAGCAGGTCCAAGGCGGGCGGCGCGGCCAGGCCCGCCGCCTGCATCCGCCGGTAGGTCAGGCCCTGCCGCTCTGACAGGGTCAGCCCGTCGGGGTAACCGAAGAACGCGGCCGGGACCGCCTCGGCGATCATCAGCCGTTCCTTCGCGTCGAGCCGGCCCTCCGGGGCGGTGCCGCGCATCCAGTCGCGCAGCGCGGACGCGTCGGCCGGCGGCTCCACCGGCGTCGCGTCCGGTTCGAACGCCACCGCGAACGGATCGGCGGAACCAGAATGATCGGACGGATCGGACGGTCGGGTCATGCGGTGCTCCTGTCGCGACACGAAACCGAACAGAACCTTGCGGATGACGAAGATCGAGATGGCGGCGGGCACGCGGACGGAACGGCCGCACCGAAGGACCGGCTGGTCACTCGGGTGGCCGGGCATGCGATCGGAGGGGTCGTTCCGTCCGCGCGAGGAGGGTCAGGTGTCGCTGGCCTCCCCGCCTGCCTCGGGCGCCGGACGCGTCGGGAGGGACACCGGCGCCTCTCCGGACCGGATCTCCGGCGCGGCCTTGCCGACCGGCGGCCTGCCGCCGGGACGCGGACGCTCCCGCAGCGGCGCGACCGTCGCGACGTCCGGGACGGTCAGCCGCGCGCACCGGCACAGCGCGTCGCCCGCACCCGCCTCCACGAACACCGTCGCGCCGGCCTTGGCGACCTCGACCAGGGTGTCGGGAAGCCGGACGGGCCGCACGATGCAGTCCGCCAGCGCCCGGTGCAGATCGTCGTCGTCACGGTAGGCGCGGCCCCGCACCGGCGAGTGCACGGCCGTCTCCAGCGGACGCCTCGGGAAATGCCGGATCATCTCATACCACTCGTGGTCGGCCCCGGCCAGGGCCGGATGGTGCGACAGGTACGGGACGGCGAGCCGCACCGCCTTCACACCCCGGTCGCGCGCCGCCTCCAGCAGTGCGTCCAGCTCGGCGTCCTGGCCGGACACGACCGTGGCGGACGCCGCGTTCAGGCACGCCACCACCACCTCCCCCGACGCCGCCGACCGCGCGCCGACGCGTCCGCCGGGAAGGACCCGGTGCGCGTCGGCGACCGGACGTCCCTCCCGGGCCTCGCGCGCCAGCCGCGCGACCTCGGCGATGAGGGCGCGGGTGTCGTCTTCGGAGGCCTCCAGCAGGCCCATGCCGCCGCCCGCGCCGCGCCGCGCCAGGACGTCCACCGCCGAAAGCGCCATGCGCGCGCCGTCGGTGATGGAGAACGCGCCCGCGCACACCATCGCGGCGATCTCGCCGAAGCTCTGCCCGACCGCGAACGCCGGGACGACCCCGGACGCGCGCAGCACCCGGTCGACCGCGACCGAGGCGGTGTAGGCGGCCAGCTGCGCGACGCCGGGCGTGCGGGCCGCGGCGCGGTAGGCGTCGGGCTCGTCCAGCAGGATCCGCCGCATCGACGGCCACCCGCCACCGGGGCCGTCCTGTCCTGTCGGGTCGTCCTGCTTTGCGGGACCGTCCTGCTTTGCGGGACCGTCCTGCTTTGGGGAGCCGTCCTCTCTCGCGGGGGTGCCAGGGCCTGACGGGCCGCCGGGGGGAGGGAGCGCCTCGGCGACGGCGTCGAGCACGTCGCCGACGACACGGGCGGCGGCGGGGCCGGTTGCGGCCAACGCGCCCAGATCGGGTGCACCGGCGGCGCCGGTGCCGGGGAACAGGAACGCGCTGACCTCGTCGGGATCTGCGAGTCGCGAGGCCCACGGGGGTCGTGAGGCCCCTGGGGGCGACGTGGGGGTCACTCCGCACTCCTAACCGGGAAGGCACACTTCCACTTCTCGACGGACAAACGCCATACAAGAACTAGATATAGAAAGCGGATTGCGAAATGGGATTATTCACTCATGGAATCGAGGCGCCGACAAGCGCCTCCTCCTCGGTTCGACCGGCCGGTCACCCGCAGAACGACCGGCCGGTCACCATGGGTGAAAGGATGAACGCCACAAAGCACAACAAAAGCCGCGCCGCCACCAGGACCACCGAAATCCGGCCCTCCCCGGCCGGATGGGGGGAGCACGACGTGACGATCCCGTATGCCATCCCGTACGCCATCCGCGGCACCGGCGCCTACCTGCCCGAGCAGCGGATCCCCAGCACCGAGCTGTCGGCCGGACTCGGCCTCGACCCGCACTGGATCGAGAGCCGCACCGGCATCCGCGCCCGGCACCGCGCCGCCCCCGACCAGGCCTCCTCCGACCTGGCCGCCCACGCGGCCCGCGACGCCCTCGCCGCGGCCGGGATCGACGCGGGCGACCTCGCCCTCATCGTCCTCGGCACCTCCACCCCCGACGAGATCGGCCCCGCCACCGCCTGCCGCGTCCAGGCCCTCCTCGGCGCGCACCGCGCCGCCGCCTTCGACGTCGCCGCCGCCTGCACCGGCTTCCTGCACGCCCTGCAGACCGCGGCCGGCCTCCTCACCGCCTCCCCCACCGTCCCGGACGGCGCGGCCGTCCGCCCCGGCGGCGGCCCCTACGCGCTGGTCATCGGCGTCGAGGTCTACTCCCGCTTCCTCGACCCCGCCGACCGCGCCACCAGCGCCCTGTTCGGCGACGGCGCCGCCGCCGCCGTCCTCGGCCCCGTCCCCGCCCCTGGCGGCATCACCGCCATGGGCATGGGCGCCGACGGGACCCGCGCGGACGACGTCCTCATCCCCGCAGGTGGCAGCCGCCGGCCCGCCACCGAGGCCACCGTCGCCGCCCTCGACCACACCATCCGCATGGACGGCTCGGCCGTCCGGGACTTCATCATCGACGTGTTCCCCCGCCTGGTCACCGAGGTCACCGGCGCCGCCGGTGTGAAGGCCGGCGACCTCGCCCTGGTCGTCCCGCACCAGCCCAACCCCAAGCTTGTCGCCTCCCTCGCCCCCGCCGCCGGACTCGACCCCGCCCAGCTCGCCATCGCCGGACAGGACGTCGGCAACATCGGCGCCGCCAGCCTCCCCTACGCCCTGCACCGCGCCGTCACCGACGGCCGCGTCCACGCGGGAGACCAGGTCCTGCTCGCCGGCTTCGGCGCCGGGCTCACCTGGGCCCACGTCCTCATCACCTGGCCCGACCTCGACTGACCCCCGGCGCCACGCGCGCCCCGTGGTCAGCCGCCCCGCCGACCGTCCGCCGCGTCCCGGCGGACGTCGGTGGCGGCGGCCTCCGGAGAGGTCCCACCGCTCGCGCCGGTCCCGCTGGTCGCGCCGGTCGGCGGTCCGGCGGCGCGCAGCAGGCGCGCGCCCGCCTCCCGCAGCCGGTCCGCCAGCTCCGGCGGCTCGAGCACGGTGAACTCCAACTCCAGATGCGCCAGGCGCATCGCCGTCCACTCCAGCGAATCCGGCAGCGTGCGCAGCAGGCACGAGCCGTCGTCCAAGGGCTCGATCTCCTCCCGCCTCACCCGCAACCGGTCCGCGAGCACCTCCGCCGGAGCGTGCACCCGCAACACCGCCCGCACCACCGGACGGCCACCCGCCCGCGACCGCCGCACCCACGCCGCCGGATCCCCACCCGGAACCTCCCGCCGCGGCACCCGCACCCCCGTCGGGAACACCTCGTCCACCCGATCCAGCCGGAACGTCCGCCACGCCCCCGACCCGCCCCCGCCGGACGCGTCGTCGCGGGCCTCCAGGTCGAACGCGACCAGGTACCAGCGGCGGCTCGCCGCCACCAGCGCCGACGGTTCGACCAGCCGCCGCGACACCCGGCCCTCCCGGTCCCGGTACCCGAACCGGACCCGCTCGCCGTCCCTGACCGCCGCCGCCAGCACAGCCAGCGCCCCTGGATCCACCCGCGGGCCCGCGTCCGGGCCGTCCACCGGCACCGTCGCCCGCGCCACCGCCGCCACCCGGCGCCGCAACCGCGCCGGAAGCACCTGCTCCAGTTTCGCCAGCGCCCGCAGCGCCGCCTCCCCGCCCGCGCCGTCCGCCTCATCCGACAGCGCACCCGCGGCGCCCGCCGCCGATCCCCCGGACGCCGCCGCGACCAGGCCCACCGCGACCGCCACCGCCTCGGCGTCGTCCAGCAGCAGCGGCGCGACCGCCGCGCCCGCCTCGAGCCGGTACCCGCCGACCGGGCCCGCCGCCGCCCGCACCGGATAGTCCAGCGCCCGCAACCGCTCCACATCCCGCCGGACGGTCCGCACCGACACCCCCAGGCGCCGCGCCAGCTCCGGGCCGCTCCACTCCCGCCGCGCCTGCAGCAACCCCAGCAGCCGCAGCAAGCGCGCCGCCGTTCCCGACGGCCCGTCCAAGGCCCCCGGCGAACCGTCCCCCGCCGCCTCGGTCCCGCCGCCCCACCCGTTCTCCGGCTCAGCGCTCATACCTCCAGCATGCCCGCCAATGAGGACAGAACCTGGCCGCATCGCCGCCTAGCGTGATCGGCATGCACCACCACGAGCACCGTGATCACCTCGAGCACCTCGAACTCCGCGACACCATCACCATCACCGGGGCGCGCGAGCACAACCTGCGCGACCTCACGGTCGCGCTCCCCAAGCACCGGCTCGTCGCGATCACCGGGGTGTCCGGATCGGGCAAGTCGTCGCTGGCGTTCGACACCCTCGCCGTCGAGTCGAACCGGCAGCTCGCCGAGACCCTGCCCTGGTTCGTCCGCGACCGCATGCCCCGCCACCCCCGCCCCGACGCCGACCTCGTGGACGGGCTCACCCCCGCCGTCGTCGTCGACCACCGGCCCCCGCGCGGCGGCGCCCGCTCCACCGTCGGCACCGCCACCGACGTCCTCCCGGTCCTGCGCGTGCTGTACTCGCGCTGCGCCGAACCCGCCGCCGGCGAGGCGTCCGCGTTCTCCTTCAACGACCCCGAGGGCATGTGCCCCGCCTGCCACGGCCTCGGCTCCGTCACCACCCTCGACCTGGACGCCCTGCTCGACACCACGCGCTCCCTCAACGACGGCGCGATCCGGTTCGAACCCTGGGCCGTCGGGAGCTGGGTCTGGCAGACCCACGCCCGTTCCGGGCTGTTCGACCCCGACCTGCCGCTGCGCGACTACACCCCCGAGCAGTGGCACACGCTCCTGCACGGCAAGGGCTTCAAGGTGTCCCGGGACGGGGGCGTCGGCGGCGACCGCGGCAACACCTACGAAGGGCTCGCCGACCGCTTCGACCGCATGTACGTGCGGCGTGACACCGCCGAGCAGCCCGCCGCCCAGCGCCGTGCCGTCGCCGCCGTCACCACCCGCGGCACCTGCCCCGAATGCGGCGGCGACCGCCTGAACGCCGCCGCCCGCGCCGCCCGGATCGCCGGACGCACCCTGCCCGACCTCACCCGACTGGAGATCACCGACCTGACCGGCGTCCTCGCCGGAATGGCCGCGGACGCCGGGCCGGTCGCCGCCGCGGTCGTCGAGCACGCCCTCACCCGGCTGCGCCGCCTCGCCGACGCCGGACTCGGATACCTCACCCTCGGCCGTCCCACCCGCACCCTGTCCGGCGGTGAGGCCCGCCGCGTCAAGGTCGTCCGCTACCTCGGCTCCACCCTCACCGGCCTGACCTACCTGTTCGACGAGCCCAGCACCGGACTGCATCCCGCCGACGTCGACCGCCTCACGGGGCTGCTGCGCCGCCTGCGCGACCGCGGCAACACCGTGATCGTCGTCGACCACGACCCCGCCGTCATCGCCGCCGCCGACCACGTCGTCGAACTCGGCCCCGGCGCGGGCGTCCACGGCGGACGCCTGCTGTTCACCGGCGACGTCCCCGGCCTGCGCGCCGCCGGGACGCCCACCGCCCGCGCCCTCACCCGGCCCGCCCGGCTCAACACCCGCCCCCGCCGTCCCACCGGCCACCTCACGGTCGACACCGCCGCGGCCACCGGGACGAACGGACCCGCCGCGCACAACCTGCACCCCGCGGCCGTCCGGTTCCCCACGGGCGTGCTGACCTGCGTCACCGGCGTCGCCGGAGCCGGGAAGAGCACCCTCGCCGCCCGGCTGCTCCCCGCCGCGCACCCCGCCGCCATCGTCGTCGACCAGTCGCCGATCAACACCTCCCGCCGCTCCAGCCCCGCCACCTACCTCGGCCTGCTGGACCCGCTGCGCCGCCTGTTCGCCGCCGCCCACGACGTCGACCCCGGCTGGTTCAGCCACAACTCCACCGGCGCCTGCCCCGCCTGCGACGGCGCCGGGACGGTCACCACCGACCTGGCGTTCCTCGACCCCGTCACCACCGTCTGCCCCACCTGCCACGGCGGCCGCTACCGGCCCGAGACCGACCGCTACCCGCTGCGCGGCCACACGATCGCCCAGGTCATGGCCATGACCGCGGGCCAGGCCGCCGAACTGTTCCCCGAACCCGGCATCCACGCCCGCCTGGCCTCACTGCTGCGCACCGGACTCGGCTACCTCACCCTCGGACGGTCCCTCACGACGCTCTCCGGGGGCGAACGCCAGCGCCTCAAACTCGCCGACCACCTTCACCGCACCACCGCGAGCGGCCGCGCCCGGAACGGCGGCGGGGGCGGTGCCGGCGGCGGCCTCTACGTCCTGGACGAACCGACCGCCGGACTCCACCGCGACGACGTCGCCGCCCTCATCGTCCTGCTCGACCGCATCGTCGACGACGGCGGCACCGTCATCACCGTCGAACACGACCTCGACGTCATCGCCCACGCCGACCACATCATCGAGATCGGCCCCGGCGGCGGCATCCGCGGCGGGCACGTCACCTTCACCGGCCCGCCCGCCGACCTGATCCACGACCCCGCCTCGCCCACCGCCCCCCACCTCCGCCGCGCCCTCGCCACCCCGGACGAAACCGACACCGAGGGCGGGGGCGGGGGCGGGAGGACCGCCGAAGCGGGCGACGGGAGGGCCGCGGTCACCCGCTGAGCAGCGCGAACAGCCCCGCGCACGTCAGGCACACCATCACCGCCGCCAGCGGCGCCTGCCCCGCCAGGCGCCGCCCCGGCGGGACGGTCCGCAACGCCAGATCGTGCGCCGCGACCGTCCCCGCCAGATGCCCCAGCACGATCGCGTTCACCTGCACCGCCGCGATCACCGTCGGGGTCAGCACCCCGTAGTCGACCACGTGGCCCGTCGACCCCAGCAGATCCCAGCCCCGTCCCAGCGGATCGCTCGCCAGGATCACCGTCGTCTGGCCCTCCAGCACGAAGAACGAGAAGTAGTGCGCCACCGTGTACCCGAGCGCGATCGGCAGCAGCGTCCCCGCGAACCGCGACGACCACTCCCGGACGTCCTGCCCCGACACCCGCGCCCCGGCCCACATCGCCGCCCGGTACAGGAACGCCACCATGCCCACCGACACCAGCAGCCCTGCCGTCCCCGCCGCGACGTCCGCCGGATCCACGCTGTCGCGCCAGTACGTCGTCCGCGTCACCCCGTCGAACCCGGTCGACCCGATCAGCACGCACGCCGTCGCCGCGAGCCCGGACTCCCCGCCCGCGCCCATCAGACCCGTCAACGGCGTCCGCCACACCAGCGCCCCGTCCGGACCGCGCCGCCCGACCGGGCACATCCGCGCCAGCAGCGACGAGTACGCCTCGAAACCGTCACCCCGCGCGAACCAGTCCCGGCCGAACCACACCGCGAGCCCGATGTTCACGGCCGCGTAGCCCACGAGCAGCCACCCGACCGTCCGCGGATCGCTGCGGTGCGGCGCGACCAGCTCCAGCCACACGAACCCCAGCAGCCAACCCGCCGCAGGCCACCAGCCCAACCACTTCGGCGCCGTCCGCACCCCGGACGGATCCATCCCCGAGACCCGGCACACCACCGCGTGCAGCGTCCGCAGCGGATTCACCCGCCGCCACACCGGCCCGCACACCACGCTGACCGGCACCAGACCCACCCAGAACGTCACGAACAGCGCCCACGGAGCCAGGTTCCGCGCGTCCGAGGACGGCCCCGCGAACGCCACCCCCACCACTGCCGCCGACATGGCCAGCGCCACCGACCGGCCCGCCCACGTCAGCCACGACGCGTCCAGCAACCGCGCCAAACCCGCAGGCAGCGGACGACCCGCATCCGGACGCAGCCTCGGCCGCGTCCACGCCACCGTCAGCGCCAGGAACGACGCCGCGACCGCCGCGCCCCCACCCGCGATCGCCGTCACCCCGTCCATCGGCAGGTCCGTCCGGCCGCCCAGGCCGTGCGCCAGCACACCGCCACCCGGCCCGGACGCACCCCACCCCGCGCCGCCGAACGCGACCTCGGCCAGAACCCCCAACACTCAGCCCACCTGCAACTCGAACAGCCGCGCACCCGAGTGATGCAGCTCCGCCTCGAACACCCCCGGCACGGACGCGACCAGCCGCAACGTCTCCGGACGCCCCGCGGCCAACTCCAGCTCCCGGTCGTAGCCGTGCAGGTGGAACTCGTCGGCGACGTCACTGGTCACCGTGACCACGACCGTCGCGCCGCGCCGGACCTTCACCGTCCGGGACGCCGTCGCCACCCGTCCCTTCACCACTGACACCCGCACCTCGGTCACGGCCGACGACGCCGACCCCGAAGCCGTCCCCGCCGGTGTCCCCGGCGCGCCACCCGAGGCGCCGCCGGTCTCCGACCGCGCCTGCGAGGCGGGCTTCCCGCACCCCGCGCCGGCCAGCAGCGCCACCGCCACGACCAGCACCGGCCACCTCGACGCGCGCACCCTGCCTCCTCCAGCCCGGACCGCCCGGCGGCCGCCGGGTGTCGTACACCACACGATGTGACACTAGACAATGACACATTCGAGATTGGCATACTCCGGGCCGTGGGTGGAATCACACCCCCACCCCCCGAACAGACGTCCAGGCAAGGGAGCGACCGTGCCGCAACCCCCCACCGACAGCGCCGCACGCGCCGCCGCGCGCGTGCTCGGCCACCCCGCCCTCCCGCACCTGGCGCAGCAGGACCGGCCCGCCGGAGGCGCCGCGCTCGACCAGGTGGTCATCGCCTCCGGCGCCGGCGCCGCCCTCGCCGCCGTGCTGCTCCTGCTCGGCTGGGGCCACCGCAGCGGACGCCTCACCTGGCTCACCCGCGCCGCCGCGCTCTCCGAACGCGGCACCGGGCGCGGCCTGCCCGGCTGGGCCGCCCTCCCGTCCAGCGTCGCCCTGCTGTCCCTGCTCACCGCCCTGCTCGGCATGTACTGGGACATCTCCCTGCACATCTCGCACGGACGCGACGTCGGCCCCCTCGCCAACATCGCGCACTACCCGATCCTGTTCGGCCTGTTCGGGATCTTCACCGCGGGCGTCATCGCCGTCGTCCTGCCGCTGCCCGGCGAACGGCCCGGCGTCGCCGCCGTCCGGATCACCCGCACCTGGCATGCGCCCACCGGCGGCGTCCTGCTCGCCGGAGCCGGGTTCTACGCCCTGCTTGGCTTCCCCCTCGACGACGTCTGGCACCGCATCTTCGGCCAGGACGTCACCCTCTGGGGCCCCACCCACCTGATGCTCATCGGCGGCGCCGGGCTGTCCCTGGTCGCCATGATGATCCTCGAACGCGAGGGCCGCCGCGCCCGCGCCGCCACCGACCCGGACGGCCCCCGGCCGCCCGCGTGGACGCAGTGGATCCGGCGCGGCATGACGTCCGGCGGACTGCTCGTCGGGCTGTCGGTGTTCCAGGCCGAGTACGACTTCGGCGTCCCGCAGTTCCGGCTCGTCCACCAGCCGCTGCTCATCGCCGTCGCCGCCGGATGCGCCCTGGTCAGCGCCCGCCTGTGGGTCGGACGCGGCGGAGCGCTGTTCGCCGTCGCGTTCTACATGCTGGTGCGCGGCGGCGTGTCGGTCGCCGTCGCCGGGGTCATCGGCGAACTGTGGGCCGCCGTCCCGCTGTACTTCGCCGAGGCGCTGTGCGTCGAGCTCGCCGCGCTCGTCCTGGCCCGCCGCCCGCTCGCCCTCGGCGTCGTGTCCGGGCTGCTCATCGGCACCGCCGGGTTCGCCGCCGAGTTCGCCTGGACGCACGTCGCGTTCCGGCTGCCCTGGACGGGCGACATCGCCGTCGAGGGAACCCTCATGGCCGTCGTCGGCGGCGTCGCCGGAGGCGTCTGCGGCGCGCTGCTCGCCGAAGGACTCGAGGGCCGCCTCCCCGGACGACCCACCGCCTCACGCCGAGCCCGGCGCAACCTGGCCCGCGCGCTGTTCGCCGGGAGCCTCGCCGCGTTCGCCGCCGCCCTGGTCAACTGCCAGATCTACAGCGTCCCGCGCGGCGAGACCGCCACGCTCACCCTCACCGGCGTCCACGGCACCGGGGCCGACCGCACCGCCGACGTCCGCGTCGAGCTCACGCCCCGCGACGGCGTCGACCACCCGTCCTGGGTCGACATCACCGCCTGGCAGGGCAAGGGCCTGCACGTCGACCGGCTCGTCCGGGACGCGCCCGGCGTCTATCACACCAGCGTCCCCGCACCCATCGGCGGACAGTGGAAGACCCTCGTCCGCGTCCACGACGGACGCGAACTCGCCGGGGTCCCCGTCTACCTCCCGCACGACAAGGCCATCAACGCCCCCGAGATGCCCGCCCAGCCGCACGTCACCCGCGCCGTCACCGGCGAACGCCACATCCTGCAGCGCGAACTGAAGACCGGCCTGCCGCCCTGGCTGTGGGCCGCGTGCTCGACCGTCGTCCTCGCCTGCACCCTCGCCCTGCTCATCGCCCTCGGCTGGGGCGTCGCCCGGATCGCCCGCGTCCTGCCCGAACCGGCCCGGCCCGTCCCCGCTCCCGAGAAGGTCGGCACGTGACCACCCTGCCCCTGGCGGCGGCCGAGCCGCTCGCGACGCACTCGGCCGTCACCGCCATCCCGTTCTTCATTCCGACGTTCGTCGTCGTCGCGGTCATCGGCGTCATCGTCTGGCGCGACCGCCGCAAGCCCGACGACGCCGCCGAGGTTCCCGGCGGAGATCATTCCGAGGAGGGCGGTGAGCGGGACCCGCGCACCCCTTCCGTAGGGTGACCGTCTTATGGACCAACCCACGCCCCGCACGCCTGCGGCCTACCTGACCGGCATGTTCTCCCTGGAGGGGCGCGTCGCGGTCGTCACCGGCGGCAGCTCCGGCATCGGACGCGCCATCGCCGAGGCCCTCGCCGGCGCCGGCGCGTCCGTCGTCGTCCTCGCCCGCCGCGAGAGCGAACTCGACGCCACCGTCGCCGACCTCACCGCCCTCGGAGGCCGCGCCGCCCGCGTCAGCGTCGACCTCGGCGACCGGGACGCCCTGCTCGCCGCCGCCGAGGAGGCCGTCCGGCCGTTCGGAGAACCCGACATCCTCGTCAACGCCGCCGGGATCAACCTGCGCCCGCCGCTCGGCGAGCTCACCCCGGACGTGTGGGACACCACCATGGCCGTCAACCTCGACGCGCCCCACCTGCTCAGCCAGCGCTTCGGCCCCGGGATGGCCGAACGCGGCTACGGGCGCCTCATCCACATCACCTCGCAGCAGGCGTACCGCGCGTTCGTGTCCAGCGGCGCCTACGGCGTGTCCAAGGCCGGGCTCGCCGCCCTCGCCCGCTCCCAGGCCGAGGCGTGGTCCCCGCACGGCGTCACCGCCAACACGCTGGTGCCCGGCTTCGTCATGACCCCGCTCAACCAGCGCCTCCAGTCCAACCCGGCCATGGTCGAAGCCCTCGCCGCCCGCACCTTCGCCGGACGCAACGGCGTCGCCGAGGACTTCGCCGGAGCCGCCGTGTTCCTGGCGTCCCCGGCGTCCGCCTACGTCACCGGCCAGGCCCTGTTCGTCGACGGCGGCTTCTCCACCCACTAGGCGAGCGCACACACGTCCGGACGGCGGGACGGCCCGGCGGCGAACCCCGGCGGGCCGTCCCGCCGTCCGCCGGGCTCAGCGCGCGCCGTGCTCGACCGCCAAGCCGTCGATCTTGTGCGCCATCGCGAAGTCCAGCCTGGTCAGGCCGCCCTCGCTGTGCGTGCTGAGCGCGAACCGGACGGTCGTCCAGCGCACGTCGATGTCCGGGTGGTGGTCGGCCTCCTCGGCGGCTTCGGCCGCCGCTACGACCAGGTCGATCCCCGCCCGGAACGACGGCGCCTCGAACGCGCGCCGGATCTCCTCACTCTCCCGTGACCAGCCCGGCAGCTCCTTCAGCCGCTCGGCGATCCCGGCCTCGTCCAACCTGCTGCGGTCGACCATCGCTCCCCCTCGTGGACGCCCGACCGTCCCGACGACGGTCTCACGCCGAGTAGATCACCGTTCGGCCGTCAGGTCGTAGACCGTCACGCCGCCGACCGTCCGCGTCGTGAAGTTCTCCTCCACCCACGCTGCGATCCGCTGCGCGTCGTCGCTCCCGCCGGACGAGCCCCCGCCGCGCATCCCCGGCATCGACCCGCCGAAGAAGTAGTGGATCCTCTTCGCGGCCACCAGCTGCTGGAAACGCTCCAGCGTCGGCGCCGGATCGGTTCCGTTGAACCCGCCGACCGCCATCACCGGGCGGCCCGTCGCGAGCTGGTACCCGGCCGCGTTGTTCGACCCGACCGCCGCCGCGACCCACGTGTAGGACGACGCGTCCTGCTTCAACGCCTCGACCAGCTCAGACGACGGCTTCTCCGCGCCCAGCAGCCCGCCATGGCCGCCGCGCATCCCGTGGCCCACGCCGCCCGGGAACCCGCCCGGGTTCTGCTGGCCTGAGCCCTGCCAGCCCGGAGGCGGGCCGTTGAAGCCGGACGTTCCCGAACCGCCGTTGCCGCCGAACCCGGGGAAGCTCCCGTTGACGTTCCCGCCGGGCATCCCGTTCGGCGTCCCGCCGTGCGCCCACGGGCCCTGGCCGCCGCCACGCATGTGCCGGCCGAACCCGCCCGGCCCACGCCCCGTGGACGGACCGGCCGTCACGATCGCGCCCTCGTGCGGCGTGGACGCCGTGTCCAGCGCATACGCCACCGGGCCCGCGAACACTGCCACCACCGACGCCGCCACCGTCGCACCGGCCACCACCCGGGCCGCGCGGGCGCTCCGCCTCGGACGCTCGAGGTTCTCGTCGTCCGACGCCGACACCGCGATCAGCACCAGCGCCGTGAGCGCGGCGACGACCACCACGCCCGTCAGCCACGGACGCCACTGCGGCGTGCGGTGCAGCAGGACGCACGCCCACACCGCCGACACCAGCACCGTCGCGGCCAGCACCCCGGCCCACCCCGGGACGCGTCGTCGCGGCCACAGCAGGCCCGCGCCGAGGCCGACCAGCGCCGCGACCGCCGGGGCCAGCGCCACCGTGTAGTACTCGTGGAAGATTCCCCGCATCAGGCTGAACACCACGCCGGTCACCAGCAGCCAGCCGCCCCAGACCAGCAGCGACGCCCGCGCGCCGCCCGTCCGGGGCGTCCGGCGCACCGCCCACAGGCCCGCCGCGAGCAGCAGCAGCGCCGCCGGAAGCAGCCACGCGATCTGCCCGCCGACCTGCTGCCCGAACATCCGCAGCCAGCCCGCGTCGCCGTCGGTGTTGCCCAGCCCGCCTGTCTCGTTCCCGTTCAACCGGCCCAGGCCGTTGTAGCCGAGCGCCAGCTCGAGCACGCTGTTGTGCTGCGATCCGCCGATGTAGGGACGCGACGACGCCGGAACCAGCGCCACCACCGCGACCCACCAACCCGCCGCCACCAGCAGCGCGCCCCCGGCGGCCGGCAGCTGCCACAACCGGCGCCGCAGCGGCGTCGGTGCGAACACGAGGTACACCAGCGCGAACACCGGCAGGACCAGGAACGCCTGCAGCATCTTCGCCAGGAAGCCCGACCCCACGGCCGCGCCCGCGACCAGCAGCCACCCCGTCGACGCCCGCTCCTGCGCCCGCACCAACGCGTACGCGCCGACGCTCAGCAGCAGCACCAGCAGCGCGTCCGGGTTGTTGAACCGGAACATCAGCACCGCCACCGGCGTCACCGCGAGCACCGCGCCCGCCAGCAGCCCCGCACCGGCCGCCACCGCGCGCCCGACCTCACCGGCCAGCACCCGGCGCACCGACGCGTGCACCACCGCGACAGTCCCGACGCCCATCAGCGCCTGCGGGACGAGCAGACTCCAGGCGTTCACCCCGAACAACCGCGCCGACAACGCCATCGGCCACAGCGCCAGCGGCGTCTTGTCCACCGTGATCGCGCCCGCCGCGTCCGACGCGCCGAAGAACATCGCCTTCCAGCTCACCGAACCGGCCTGCGCCGCCGCCGCGTAGAACGCGTTGGCCCACCCCGACGCGCCCAGCCCCCACACGTACAGCACCGCCGTCACCGCCAGCAGCGCCCACAGCCCCGGACGCGCCCAGCCGGGATCGTCCCGGTCGCCGAACAGCAACCGCCGTGGCCACGGCCCGCGTGCCCCGTGCGGACGCGCCGCCGACGTCTCGTCCGCCAGTATCGCCGTCATCGTGTTCGTCCCCCCTCGCAAACCTGACCACGCGGAACCGGCCCGCCTCGACGCCCATCAGAGGCGCCGGGCGGGGCCGATCCCCTACGCGAACCCAACAGGAACCGCTCAGCCGAGCCGGTACAACTGCGTCGTCCCGCCACCCATCGGCGACCCGAACGAACCCGTCCCGGTGCCCGCCGCCGCGGACGCGGACTCGCCGTACTCGCTGGGCTGGACGAGCGTCCCGTTCTGCTTCACCCACGCGGTGACCGCTTCGGATCCGCCGCGTCCGTCCCGGCCCATTCCGCCCTCGGAGACCACGATGTAATGCAGCTTCCCCTGCCGGACGTACGACTCCAGCTTGGACACCGACATCGCCTTGTCGGTCCCGGTGAACCCACCCATCGCGATCACCGCGCGGCCGGTCTTCAGGATGATCGACGACGCCGCCTGCGCGTTGCTCACAGCGACGAGCCACTGAGCGCCGTCCTGGTGCTTCTCCAGGTAGGAGACCATCTGATCGCTGACCTCACCGCCCGGACCACCGAAGCCGCGACGCCCAGCAAAACCACCCTGACCGTTCGCGCCGCCCTGACCGCCAGGTGGTGTTCCGTAGCCCGGAAGGCCACTCCCGCGCGCCGCACCGTTTCCGGCGTTGCCCATGCCCGGAGGCATGCCGCCGAAACCGCGCAGCCGGTCGTCGCCACGTCCGCCCATGCGTCCGCCGGGACCGAAGCCGTGACCACTGTTCGGACCGGCGAGCGGGTTCGACCCGTTCACCGGTGAGGACGCCGCCGACACCGCGTACGCGCCCGGACCAGCCAGTCCCGCCACCAGCGCCAGGGTCAGCCCCGCCAAGGTGAACGGCACTCCCGCCCGCCGCAACAGCCGTCCGGCAAGCAGGTTCGCCACCGCCAGGACCGTCCCGGCCAGCACCAGCCAGCGCAGCGCCGGATGCCAGTGCGGCGTCCGGTTCAGCAGGACGAACGCCCACGCGCCCGTCGCCGCGACCGCGGCCGCCAGCACCCACGACCACCGCGCCGACCGCCGGTACGCGCCGAACAGCAGCACTCCGCCGCCGCCCACGAGCGCCGCGACCGCCGGGGCCATCGCCGTCGTGTAGTACGGGTGGAAGGTGCCCTCGGAGAAGCTGAACACCACGAAGTGCACCGCCAGCCACGCGCCCCACAACACGAGCGACGCCCGCACCAGATCGGTCCGCGGCCGACGCCACACCAGCACCAGGCCCGCGACCAGCGCGATCGCCGCGAACGGCAGCAGCCAGGAGATCTGGCCTCCCAGCTCCCCGCCGAACAGCCGGCCGATGCCCGACTGCCCGCCGAACCCGCCCCCGAACCCGCCGCGCGGACGGTTCCGCACCACGTCCCCGGCCTGCCCCGCGAACTCCCCACCGCGCTGCGCGAGCTCCCGGAACGCGTCACCGCCGCCGCGTCCGCCGCGGTTCTGCCCGAACACCCGGCCCAGGCCGTTGTAGCCGATCACCAGGTCCCACACCGTGCCGTCGGTGCTGCCCCCGATGTACGGGCGCTTGGACGCCGGGATCAGGTCGACCACCGTCATCCACCAGCCCGCCGACACCAGCAGCACCGCGCCCGCCGTCAACAGTTGCAGGACGCGCCGTCCGAGCTTCGGGGGGCCGAACAGCAGGTACGCCAGCGCGAGCGCGGGAAGCGCGACGGACGCCTGAAGCATCTTGGTGTTGAACCCGCAGCCGATGAAGAACGCCGCCAGCGCCAGCCAGCGCACCCGTCCGTCCTGGATCGCGCGCGTCGTCGCCCACGCCGCCGCGACCAGCAGCAGCGCCAGCAGCGTGTCGGGGTTGTCGTCCCGGTTGATCGCCACCGTGATCGGCGTCAGCGCCAGGACCCCGGCCGCCAGCAGCGCCGCCGCCGGGCCGAACGCCCGCCGCACCGTCACGTGCAGCAGCGCCACGGCCGCCACGCCCTCGATCACCTGCGGCAGCAGCAGGCTCCACGACCCGAACCCGATCACCCGGGCGAACAGGCCCATCACCCAGAGCGCCATCGGCGGCTTGTCCACCGTGATGAACGAGTGCGCGTCCAGCGAGCCGAAGAAGAACGCCTTCCAGCTCTCGGTGCCGCTCTTCACCGCCGCCGCGTAGTACGTGTTCGCGTCCCCGCTCTTCGACAACCCCCAGACGTACAGGACGGCCGCCAGCGCGAGGATCGCCCACAACCCCGGACGCACCCACGGCGGATCCCCCTCCGGCCCCAGCAGGAACCGGCCCGGCCACCCCCGCCGTGACCCCGCCGACCGGGACGCCCCCTCCGACGCACCGGTCGTCATCGTCGCGCTCACAGACCCGCCTCCTCAGGCGCCGCAGCAGCGACATCAGCAGTGGCCATGGGCGCGGCTGCGGCAGGGCTCGCTGTCGGACTCGTGGTCGAGTTCGCGGGCGGGGCCGCAGGGGCGGTTCCCGGACGCGACGTGCCGCGCAACCGGCGCGGGTGGAAGATCCACGCCCGCATCAGTAGGAACCGCACCAGTGTCGCGACCGCGTTCGCCGCCACCATCGCCGCGACCTCCACCCACCGGGACGGATTCGCGACCGTCGCATGCAGCAGCGCGAGCCCGCCGGTGCTGAGTCCCAGCCCGAGCAGGAACGTCAGCCCGCCCTCGACCTGGTGCCGCACCGCCCGGTGCGACCCGGTCACACCGAAGGTGAACCGGCGGTTCGCGGCGGTGTTGCCGACCGTGGTGACCACCAGCGACAGCGCGTTCGCCACCAGCGGCCCCATCACCAGCCGCAGCAGCACGAACAGCGCCAGCTGCGCCACGGTGCTCACCGCGCCGATCATCGCGAACACCGGGAGCTGACGCCGCATCCCCGCGGGCAGCTCACCGCCCGCGCCACCGCTCCCGTCACCACCGCGCTCGCCGCCGCCCTGTCCGTCGCCGGGCGGCCCCTGCCGCGTGGCGTCGCGTTCGGCGGCCTCGCCGTCCGGGCGCGTCCGTGCGCCGAACCGTCCAGCGACCGGGGCTCCGAACCCGCCGGTCAGCATCCGACGTCCCACCCGCGCCATTCCCTTCAGGTCGTCCAGCGCCGTGCGCAGCACGTCGACGCGGCTGTCCGGGTCGTCCACCCAGTCGACCGGCACCTCGTGGATCCGCAGGCCGGTCCGCTCGGCCAGCAGCAGCAGCTCGGTGTCGAAGAACCACTCCTGGTCCTCCACCACCGGAAGCAGCGCCTGGACGATCTCGGTCCGGCCCGCCTTGAAACCGCACTGCGCGTCGGAGAACCGCGCCGCCAGCGTCGCCCGCAGCAGCAGGTTGTAGCAGCGCGAGATCACCTCCCGGCGCGGCCCGCGCACGACCGCCGACCCGCGCGACAGCCGCGACCCGATCGCCAGGTCGCTGTGCCCGGAGAGCAGCGGCGCGACCAGCGGCAGGAACGCGTCCAGGTCGGTCGACAGGTCCACGTCCATGTACGCGACGACGTCGGCGTCCGAACCGGACCACACCCGCCGCAGCGCCCGGCCGCGGCCCTTCAGGTCCAGATGCACCGCCCGGACCCGCGGCAGCTCGGCCGTCAGCTCCTCGGCGAGAGGCCACGTGCCGTCGGTGCTGGCGTTGTCGGCGACGGTGATCCGCCACGCGTACGGGAAGGTGTCGCTCAGATAGGCGTGCAGCCGCCGCACACTCGCGGACAGCACGCGCTCCTCGTTGAAGACCGGGATCACGACCTCCACCAGCCGCCCCCGCCCGCCCGGCTCCCCTTCGGGACTCCCGGATCCGGACGGGGCGACGGCGTGGCCCGCCGTGCTCCGTGTGGTGACCAGGTGACTCATGCGAACCACCGTCGGAAACCGGCGTGGGAGACCGCTGAGCCCTTCCTTAACGGTCGATGAGAAACCCGTCCCCGACCGCCGGATGATTCCCCAGAAAGGCCATCAGTCCGGACGTACCGGGCTGCCCGGCAGGACGACCCGCGCCACCGTGCCGCCACCCTCGGCCGGCTCCAGGCTCACCCGCCCGCCGCCCTCGCCGACGACCCGCGCCACGATCGACAGGCCCAGTCCCGACCCCGGCAGGCTCCGCGCCGACGGCGACCGCCAGAACCGCTCGAACACGTGCGGCAGGTCCTCCGGCGCGATGCCCGGACCCTCGTCCTGGACGGTCAGCTCCCCGTCCGCCAGCCGCACCCGCACCCGGCCGGACGGCGGGCTGAACTTCACCGCGTTGTCCAGCAGGTTCACCACGGCCCGCTCCAGCTGCCCCGGATCGCCCTGGACGAACCACGGCGACGCGTCCAGCTCGACGGTCAGCCCCGGGCCGCGCAGCCGGGCCCGCTCGACGGCGCGTTCCACCGCATCGTGCAGCGCCACGGTTTCCCGCGCGGGCTGCCCCTCCGCCGGACGCGCCAGCTCCAGCAGGTCGCCCACCAGACTCGACAGCTCGACCATCTGCGCCTTCACGCTCGCCAGCAGTCGGCGCCGCGCGTCCGGCGGCAGCTCCCGGCCGCTGTCCTGCGACCGCAGCAACAGGTCGATGTTGGTGCGCAGCGACGTCAGCGGCGTGCGCAGCTCGTGCCCGGCGTCCGCGATCAGCTGCTGCTGCCGGTCGCGCGCCGCCGCCAGCGCGCCCGTCATCGTGTTGAACGCCTGGCTCAGCCGCGCGATCTCGTCGTGCCCGTGCTCGGGGATCCGGGTGTCCAGGTCCTCGGTCCGCGCGATGTGCTCGGCCGCGTCGGTCAGCCGGTCCACCGGACGCAGCGACGCCCGCGCGATCATCAGACCCGCGCCCGCCGACAGCAGCACCCCGGCCGCCGACACCGCCACCAGCAGCAGCGCCAGGTTGTCGAGCGGCCCCTCCGCCTCGTCCAGCGGAATCGCCGTCGAGACCGCGAACCGCACCAGGTTGCCGTCGGTGTCCTTCCCCGGGTATCCGACCGTCAGGATCCGCACCTGGACGCTGTTCCCCTGACTGTCGACGCCCTTCCCGTTGTGCAGCGCGCTCGGACGAGTTCCGGCCGCGACCTGCGCGTCGGCCTTGGTCACCGTCAGTCCGCCCCGGTCGGGGATCGCGCACGCACGCCCGTCGGCGACGATCGCCTGCTGGATGAAGTACGGGCCGCCGTACCGGGTGTCGGTCGTGCCGGTCGGCGTGGGCTGGCAGTTGTTCAGCGCGTCCCGGATCTCCGGCCAGCCGCGCGGCCGGCGGTTGTTCATGTCCGGGGCCGGAGGGGGGCCGCTCATCGCGTGCAGGCGTCCGTCCAGTTCGCGGTACAGCTGGCCTCGGACCAGGAACCAGCTGACCGTCGCGCACGCCGCCACCGCGACGGCGACCGCGAGCGCCGTCAGCAGCGCCAGCCGTCCCCGCAGCGGCAGCCGGGTCATCAGGCGCCGCACGATCCGCCGCCCTCTCCGCGCCGGACGGCCCGGTCGACGCGATCGCCGGTCATGACGAGCCCCGCAGCACGTAGCCGACGCCGCGCACGGTGTGGATCAGCCGGGGCAGCCCGTTCACCTCGGTCTTGCGCCGCAGGTACATCACGTACACGTCGAGCGAGTTGGAGGCCGGCTCGAAGTCGAACCCCCACACCGTCTCCAGGATCTGCTCGCGGGTCAGCACCTGCCGCGGATGCCGCAGGAACAGCTCCAGCAGCATGAACTCGGTGCGGGTCAGCTCCAGGGGCAGCCCCTCCCGCGTCACCTCCCGGGTCCGCGGGTCCATGCTCAGGTCGTCGAAGGCCAGCACCTCGCCGTCCGGGCGGGACGCCGGGCCGTAGTCCACCGCCCGGCGCAGCAGCGCCCGCACCCGCGCCAGCAGCTCGTCCAGCTCGAACGGCTTCACCAGGTAGTCGTCGGCGCCCGCGTCCAGCCCGGTCACGCGGTCGCCGACCATGTCCCGCGCGGTCAGCATCAGCACCGGCATCGTCGCGCCGCGCGCCCGCATCCGCCGGCACGCGGTCAGCCCGTCCATCCGGGGCATCAGCACGTCCAGGACGACCAGGTCGGGATGCTCCCGCTCGACCGCGTCCAGCGCCAGCAGCCCGTCCGCGGCGGTGCCGACCTCGTACCCCTCGAACTCCAGGCTGCTGGTCAGCGACTCCCGGACCGCCGGCTCGTCGTCCACGACCAGGATCCGCCCACGCGCGGCACCAGACTCCATGCGCCCACGGTAACCGCCCACACCACGATCACCGCTGTGACCAGCGGATTCTCATGGATCTTTCAGAAACGCCGACCCCTCGGAACCGCCGCCCGGAACGCCGGTCAGGCGTCCCCCGCCGGCCTCCGGCCGCCGCCCTCGCGCCCGGTTCCCTTGGGGCGGGCCGGACGCACCGCGGTGCGGATCACGGCCGTCGTCGCGTCCCCGGCCGTCCTCGTCACCATGGTGAAGATCGACTCCGTGGACGAGGCCGCCGGACGCTCCGGAAGATCGGCGCGGCGCACGCCCGCCCGGTACCGGGAGGCGTTGCGGAGCGTGCTCGCCGCGACCCGCGGCACCACGCGCGGCGCCGTCCGGGCCGTGACCCGCACGGCGATCCCGGTCGCCGAGGTGACCACCGTGCCCGTCGCCGGGTGCGACGCGACCGCGCCGACCGTGGCCCGCGCCATCCGCCCCACCAGGCCGCTGAGCGACACCTCGGCCGCCGCGCTCCCGGGCGCCCCTCCGGCGGCCCGCGCGGTTTCAGTGCTCTCCGGCCCGGCGGTCGCGGGCTCGGCGTCGGCACGCAGGACGGTCGTCCAGCCCGTCCGGACGGACTCGACCACGACCTCCCGCGCCACGTCGAACAGGATCCCGCGCAACGACTCCCTCAGCGCCGCCTTCAGCGCCTCGCGCATCAGCTCGCGCATGACGGTCTCGACGGCCAGCGCGAGCGCCCGGTCGGCGACCTGCCCGGCCAGCCCGGCCGCCGTGCGGGCCAGGGCGCTGCCCGCGGCGGCCCTCCAGAACCCGCTCGCGGCCCGCGCCGCCTCGCCCGTTCCCAGATCACGCGCCACGTCCAGGACGAACGAGGACGCGAGATCGGCGCTCGCCGCCGCGACCGGGCTGGCCGCCGCGACCCGGCGGCCCTGCTCCCGGACCCCGGACGCCAGCTCCCGCGCCGCCTGCCTGGCGGCCTCCTGCGCCACCGTCCGCACCACGTCCGCGATCACCTCGCGGCCGACGTCGAGCGCGACGTCCACGGCCACGTCGGCGACGGCGTCGATCGCCGTGTCGACCACCACGCGGGTCGCGGCCTGGACCACCGGCGCCGACACCGTCCGGCCCGCGACGTCGGCGACCGCGTCGACCGCCGTCGCGGTCACGGCCCGCGCGAACGGGTTGCGCGTGGCCAGCCGCCGCGCCGCCGCGGCCATCGGGTGCTGCGCCGCCTGCTCGGCCAGCGTCATCGCCGTGCCGGTCAGGGTGCCGGTGACCTCGATCGCGGTGCCCGCCAGCGGGTTGGCGCCCGCGACCGTCCGCGCGACGGACCGCGCCTCCTGGACGGCCTCCCGCACGGCCTTCTCGGCCGCCGCCGAGGCGATCTTGACCGCCGCCTCCCGGGCGGCGCGCTCCACCGACTCCATCGCCGAGGTGCGGGCGAGGCGCTCCACGACCTGCGCGGCGGCCTGGTCGGCGGCCCGGCGCGCGATCACCCGGACCGGCTCGGCCGCGGCCGACGCGCCCCGCGCCGCCCGCTCGGCGAGCGGCGCGAGCCCGCGCGTCACCTCACCGAGGCCGTCCACTGCGGCCCGCGTCACCCCGCCCGCAGCGGGCTCGGCCTCGGGCACGGCCTCTGGTGCGGGCTCGGCCAAGGGCTTCAGAGCGGCGGGCGTCTGCGGGGACGCGTCATCGCCGGTCGAGCCGCCGATGTTCGGGCCGCTCCCGGTCCGGTCGGTCATGTCATGCCCCCAAACCCGCCCACGTCCTGCCACTCCAGACTAACGATCGTCCACACGAATCGTTCCCCTCGCGCCCCGCCGAGGCACGGATGATCAGGGCGCGGGCACGAGGACGGGCCCGGACGACGATCGTCCGGGCCCGTTCCGCGGCGGGCGGGGTCAGATCTCGAGGTTCTCCTCGATGCCCTTCATGTGGTGGCGTGCCAGCGCCAGGTTCGCGCGGCCGCGGTCGAGCGCCAGGTAGAGGAACAGGCCCTTGCCCTTGCGCCCGGTCACCGGCCGGATGATGTGGTACTGGCCACTGAGCGTGATCAGGATGTCCTCGATCTCGTCCTTCAGGCCGAGCTGCTCGATGGTGCGCATCTTGGACCGCATGACCTCGGTGTTGCCCGCCGCCGCGACCTGCAGGTCCAGGGCCTTGGAACCGCCCTGCACGCCGAGCGCCATGCCGCTGCCGAAGTCGACGACCGCGGCGCCGATGGCGCCGTCGATCGACATCATGTCCTTGAGGGAAAGATCCATGTTCGACATGGGGGTCTCCTTTTCAGTCGGATGTTCCTTTCACCGCTCGTTCACGCCCGGAGGGCCCGCGCGAGCTCACCCCTGACCAAGCAGGCCGTCAGGGCCGTCGGGGCCGCCGGGATCACCCGGTCCGCCGGGCGTCGTCGCGGCCAGCCGCCGGGCGATCGCCCGCGCCGCCGGACGCGACTCCAGGTGCAGCCGCCCCACGTTCACGTCCGGCCCGGCCAGGACGGTCAGCGAGGTGTGCCACCCCGCCGCGTAGATCGCCACGTAGCCGCCGGTGCCCTGCACGACGACCTCGTGGAACCCGCCGCCGTGCGCGGTCGCCGCCAGCCGGTGCGACATCGCCAGATGCGTCACCGTCAGCGCCGCCATCCCGCACGGCTCCACCGACGGTGGCAGGTCGTGGGCCACCAGGCGCCCGTCGCCGGCGGCCACCAGGCTCCCGACCAGCCGGTCCAGCCGGGATCGCAGCCGCCTCAGCTCCGCCAGCACCATCGGGTCGGACTCGGGCGGAGGCCCGCCCACGCCGTTCCCGGGCGGCTCGCCCGGCGCCGTCCGCGTCCATCGCTCGACCAGGGTGCCCAGCCGCCGCTTCCCCCCGGTCACACTTGCTCCAGCGCGGCGCGCAGCCGCATCAGGGTCTCCATGTCGACCGGCGGCGGCTCCAGCGGCGGCGGGACCGGCCGCGCCGCGGGCCGCGTCCGCCTGCGCAGCGGACCGCCGACGCCCACCACCGGACGCTCGACCAGTCCCAGCGCCGTCAGCGCGCGCACCGCCTCCAGGCACACCACCACCGGACGGCCCAGCTCGGCGGCCAGCCCCGCGGGCGTGCGGCGGCCGTCCACCGCGAGCGCCACCTCGGCCTGCACCGCCGTCAGCATCACCCGCTGCCGGTGGACGTGCCGCGGCGCCACCACCGGCGCGGCGTCCGCCAGCGCCAGCGGCCACCCGCCCGCGCGGTCGGCGAGCCGGGCGCATTCGTGCAGCAGCACCCCCGGCGATACGCCCCGGCAGCGCACCGTCCGCCGTCCGAGCCGTCCCGCGACGAACACCGGGTCGAATCCCGGGCCGCCGCCCCGCCCTGCCTGGCCGCCGTCGGGACGTCCCGACCAGGCGGCCGAGCGGGCCGTGTCCAGCAGCAGCGACATCGCGTCGAACGTCGCCGCCAGCGCGTAGACCTCCAGTGGGGACGCGTCGTCCTCCCCGCCGCCCGAGCCCTCGGACGAACCGCCGTGGCCGGGCCACCACGGCTGCTCCCCGACCGGACCGTCGGTCGTCCACAGTGCGGCCAGGGACGTGGCGCGGCGGGACTCGGCCCGGCACACCAGCCCTTCCGACAGCAGGACGCGCCCCTCCATGCCGCAGCTCACCTCGCCCGAGCAGCGCTCCCGCTCCAACTGGAGCAGCAACTCCTCCAGCGGGACCCCGCCGCCCTCGACCGGCGCTTGCGGCCCCCGCGCGGCGACGGCGGCGGATTCCCCTCGCGCCGGAGAACCGTCGCCGAGACCCCGCGGGGCGCCGGAGAACTCAGACGTCATCGCGGCCCTCCGCGAGCAGTTCGACGATCTCCCGGACCCGCAGCCGCGCCAGCGCCAGATTCCCGCTGTCCCGGTCGAGGACGACGTGCAGGAAGAGCTGCGCGCCGAAGGCCTGGCCGACGCAGACCAGCAGGTGGTAGCCGAACGTCCCGGACACGATGATCTCCTGGACGTCGTCGCCCGCCGGCGACGTGCTGAGCGCCGGGCTGGACAGCACCGCCCGGACGACGTCGGTGGTCCCCGCCGCGTCCTCGTGCTGGTCCAGGGCCCCCGCGCCGCCGGTCGCGGCCACCGCCAGGCCGGTGGAGCAGTCGACCAGGGTCGCGCCGCGCGCCCCCGGAATCGTCATGATCCGCTCCATGCAGCCATTGATGCCCACCGCTCCCCCTCCTGCGAGTGCGTGTTCCAGGGCCCTGACCGTACGCGCCCGATAAGGCGCGGAACGCGATATTCCGGAGCTAAATCCGGCGTTCAGGAAAAGGTCGGTATTCGCCACCCGTGGAACGCTTTAAAGAGGAGAGATACCGCCCGGTATAAACGGCAGAGGGTGACGCAGGGGGCCAGTGATCGCATCCAGGACGAAAACGGGCGGAGAGAAGCGGTCATCCGGGGTCCCTCGATACGCGTGACCGGAACCTGCGGCCTGACCCGAGGGGCCCCGTCGGACCCGTCACCCGGATCCGAGCCCCCTCCCGTCTCCCGGTATAAGTGGTTTCACTCGGTGCTCCAGCCGTCGACGCAGGCCAGCCAACGTCCGTCGAGGTGGATCGGGTCGATGTGGTGCATCCCGCCCTGGTTCCAGGGCTGGCGCGCGGCGGAGCCGAAGGGATCAACCGGGGTCGAGGTCTCCCGATGGTCGTCGGGCGAGAGGTCGGTGATGGTGAAGGCCCTCACGCCCCGGCCGTAACCACCCCGGCAGTCCTGGGCGAAGCGGACGAGCCGGTGATCCCAGAGCACAGGCCTTCCGGCGGGACGGGCCCTACCGGGGTCGCCGGAGACGATCGGGCTGGCCGGGTGCTCGGTCCAGGGGCCGAAGAGCGTGTCCGCGTTAAACAGGTGCAGGTGGTCGTGGTTGTGGGGACCGCAGGCGTACATCCACCACCGGCCGTCCAAATGGACCAGGGTCGGGTCGGCCAGAGGACGGTGCAGCAGGACCGTGGCGAGCCGCCAGCGTGTGGGGAACGGGTCGGCCACGTACAGGCGCACCTGCCCGGTGCGACGTGTTTCGGGGACCAGGAAGAACCGTCCCCCGTGTGTGAAGACGAACGGATAGGACAGGTGGAAGTCCTCCGCCAGGACCACGCCGTTGTAGGTCCAGGACCGGTGGTCAGGGCTGTCGGCGTGGCCTATCCGCCCCAGGCCGGTGGCCCGGTCGTAGATCTCGAAGAACATGTGCGACCGGTCGCCGACGCGCAGCGCGAAGGGGTCGGCGACGAAGGCCGCGTCGAGGTCATGGACGTGCTCGCGGGTGAGCACCGGATTGGCGATGTCCGCCGCCGGCCGCAGGTGCAGCGGGCTGGGCCCTTCGAAGACGCCGATCGACCAGTCCTGCACGGGACCGTCCTCCTGAGGTCACCGCCGGGAGGCCCGCGTTCCCGCCCCTGCCGCACCGGCCGCCCTGGCCGCTTTGGCGGCCACGAGGTCGGCCAGGAGGCTCTCCCAGCGCTCGCCGATGATGTCGATGTCGTACTGCCGGGCAGCCTGGAAGGCGTCGTCGGCCATGCCGCGACGCCGCCCGTCGTCGCCGATGAGGTCGAGCAGCGCGGCGCCGAGCGCGTCCACGTCGCCGGGCGGGACGAGCAACCCGTTGCGGCCGTGGACGATGATCTCCCTGGGCCCGCGGGGGCAGTCGAAGCTGACCACCGGGACGCCGCAGCCGAACGCCTCGATGATCGTCCTGCCGAAGCCCTCGTTGTCGGAGCTGACCGCCAGGATCGACGCCTCGGCCAGCGCGGCCTCGATGTCGTCGGCCGGTCCCCTGAAGTCGACGCCGGAGCCGAGCCCCAGCGAGTCGGCGAGCGCGCGCAGGTCGCCTTCCAGCGGGCCGTCGCCGTAGAGACGCAGCGTCCAGTCCGTCCGGGCGGCCCTCACCTTGGCGAACGCGCGGATCAGCAGGTCGTAGCGCTTGACGTGGACGAACCGGCCGGCCGCGACGACGACCCGCTGGTCCTGCGACGACCGCAGCCGCCGACGCGCCGGAAGCTCCCCGGGAAGTGTCACGACCGGCACGCCCTCGCCCAGGATCCGGACGTAGTCGCGGCGGTCGCTCTCGGTGCGGGTCGCCAATGCGTCCAGTCGCGGGTACCAGCGCCTGATCTGCTCCAGCATGGCGCCGTCGTGGAAGCCGAAGTTGCGGTGCTCGCGTCCGACGACCACCACGCCGCGCGGTGCGAAACGGGCCGCCAGGAGGTTCAGGCCGCTGCGCGTGGTCACCAGCGCGTCGGTCCGCAGCGTCCGCAACGCGTGCCACAACCGCGGGTCACCGCGGAGCGGGACCTCGTGGCGCCGAGGGTCCGCGCGCGAGATCAGCCGGCTCGGGAACCGGTCCAGCCCGGCGGCCCAGCCCGGCCTCGCCCACCCGCGCACATCGACCAGCGTGCGCAGCCCGACCCCCGGGCCGACCGGATGGAACGGCTCCTCGCGAGAGCGGAGCACGGTGATCACCTCCACCCGGTGCCGGCCGGCCAGGTGGTTGGCGAGGATGATGTTGGACCGGAAGGTGCCGCCCATCTCGTACGCGCTGTGCAGCAGGAACGTGATCTTCACCGGCGCCCGTGGTCCCGTCCGCTCGTTTCCATGGTCAACACCTCCCCTGCCCGGCGCTCCCCACGACGACGCCTCGGTGACGGAAGCCGGACCGGGCCCATCCAAGCCGCACGACCCGATCCTCACCATGACCGTCCGGCCACATGCGCGTTTCCCAGCCCGACCCGCACGGCCCAGCGACCATCCAGACTTCCTGCGCACCACGTTCCCGCACCCATCGATCCTGGGAACCGCCTCCGACGGCCGCTCAAGCGGATGCCCTTCCGACTGAAGAGTCGGAAGGGCATGGGGGTTGTTCCAGTCGCTATGGAGTCGTGGTCTCGCCTACTGGGGGAAGATCAGGGACGTCACGGTCTTGCCGTTCCACGTGGCGGTGACCGTGGGCCACGGGGAACCTTGCGTGAAGTCGCCCATCGAGTAGGGAACCGCGACTGCGTGCTTCCCCGCAGGCACGGTCACCTGTGCGGGCACCTTGACCTCCGGGCTGTTGCTCTTGAGGAAGACCACGGCGCCCGAGGGGTTCGCCGCGTCACCGATTCCCAGCGCCAGCCTGCTGGAGCTGTTGGGCTTCGGCGCGTCACCGCTGAGGGCGAAGGCCTTCGGTGTCATGACGAGTTCCTGGCTCGCCAGCGAGGTCCCGAGATCGGCCGACGGCTTGACGAATCCCGGGCCGTCCGCGAAGGCGTATGCCTGGAAGTCGGCCTTGACCGCTCCCGCGGGCACCGTCACGTACGAAGGCAGGTACATCGAGGCGGCGCCGTACGCCGTGTTGGCCCACAGACTCACGGTGAGTCCTCCGGACGGTGCCGGGTACTTCAGCTCGACGGTGCCGGTGAGGGGGGTTCCGTCGACCGGGGCGGTCTCGTTGAACCGCAGCGTGCTCACCGCGCGGGTCGAGGGATCGGCCGCTTGGTGCGTGAAACCGGCGCTCGATGTCGCGGTGCTGCCCGTGATCTGGGCGGAGATGGCGCCGGTATGCGTGGCCGTTGGGGCGGCTACCCGGAACGGGAAGGTCACGCTGGTCTGGCCGGCCGGGACCCTGACGGAGTTGCCGACCGTCGCCTCGTAGATCTTGTCGTACCTCAGCCGTACCTCGGTCCCGCCCTCGGGGGCCGGACGGGAAAGCGTGACCGTCTGCGTACCGCCACTGCCGCCGATGATGGTCGAGGGGGTGACCGTGCTCGACTTGATGGTGACGGGAGCCTCGTCCGCGACGGCCGGGGGCTGCAACCCGGCCAGTCCGAGCGGAACCAGCGCCAGTCCCAGGGATGCGGTGCGGAGCCTTAGCGCTCGCGGCTTCATTTCTGCGGTCTCCTCGCCTTGGTGATCTTGCTCCCAAGCTAGGGACCGTGTCCGGGGTCCTCCAGCGAGCCGACCCGTACGTCAGAGAATCGTAAGAACCTCCGAAGGGGTGGACACGAGCCGCGGCAGGCGTATATTCGGAAGCGAGTACTCGTCCACGAGTACTCGCAGACGAGTAGCCAACCGGCCGAACCCGAGCGGAGGTGGTTCCGGTGGCGAAGCGGCGCAAGGTCGCCAACCTGCTGGCACTGCCGGTGCTGAGCACGCTCACCGAGCGTCCGATGTACCCCTACGAGATCGCCTCCACGCTGCGGCGCCGCGGCAAGGACGTCAGCGTGAAGATCAACTGGGGGTCCTTCTACACGGTCGTGCGCAACCTGGAGAAGCACGGGCTGATCGAGGCGACCGGCACCGTCCGGCAGGGCAACCAGCCGGACCGGACGGTCTACGCGATCACCTCCGAGGGCCGCGCCGAGCTCACCGACTGGCTGCGCGAGATCGTCGAGGTCCCCGAGCGCGAGTACCCGCGCTTCGAGGCCGCGCTCGCCGACGTCGCCGTCCTGGACCCGCGCGACTTCACCGTCCTGCTGCGCCGCCGCATGGAGGCGCTGGACGCCGAACTCGCCGAACAGGACCGGCAGCTCGCCGAGGCCCGCGCGTGGCTGCCCGAGCTGCTCATCATCGAGGCCGACTACCACCGCACCCTCTGCGCCGCCGAGGCCGCGTGGGTCCGCGCGCTGCTCGCCCGGCTCGAGGACGGCACCATGCCCGGCCTCGCCGAATGGGCCCACTTCCACGAGACCGGCGAGGTCCCCAGCGAGATCGACTGGCTCCACGAGCAGGAGCAGCGGGCCGACCGGGCCCCGCGGGCCACCGAGGACGGGCCGCGGGACGCCGGCGGCGGGCGGCCGCAGGACGAGGAGGCCGGCTGACGACCCCCACTTGACGCCGCCGGAAGGCGAGCGAGAAGCCAGAGGCCCCGGCCGGTGCGGCAACACCGGGCCGGGGCCCCGAGACCAGAACGCCGATCCGCGGCAACGGAACCAGCGACCTGGGTGACACCGCAAGGTTAGCCGGACCCCTCCGCCGCCGGATCGTCCCACCACCGATCCCACGAAGCGGGAGAGTCCCCATGACCACCGACCCGTGCGCCGTGCGCGCGCACGACCTCGGCAAGACCTACTCCGTCCGCGGCGTCAAGGGCGGCGTCCGCGCCCTGGACGGCCTGGACGTCACCGTCGACCGCGGCATCGTCTTCGGACTGCTCGGCCCCAACGGCGCGGGCAAGTCCACCGCCGTCAAGGTCCTCACCACCCTCACCCGCCCCGACCGCGGCACCGCCGTGATCGAGGGCGTGGACGTCCGGCGCCGCCCCGACCACGTGCGCCGCCTCATCGGCGTCGTCGCGCAGCGCTCCGGCAGCGACCCCCGCGCCACCGCCCGCGAGAACCTGATCCTGCAGGCCAGGATGCACGGCATGGGCGGGCACGCCGCCCGCGCCCGCGCCACCGAGCTGCTCGACCGGTTCGACCTCGCCGAGGTCGCGGGACGGCTCGTCAAGACGCTCTCCGGCGGCACCCAGCGCCGCCTGGACGTCGCGCTCGGCCTGGTCCACCGTCCCGCCGTGCTGTTCCTGGACGAGCCCACCACCGGCCTGGACCCCGAGGCCCGCACCGCGATGTGGGCCGAGATCCGGCGCCTGGCCGGAAGCGACGGCCTCACCGTCGTCCTCACCACCCACTACCTGGAGGAGGCCGACCGGCTCGCGCAGCGCCTGGCGATCGTCGACCGCGGACGCGTCGTCGCGGGCGGCACTCCCGACGAGCTGAAGGGCGAGCTGCGCGGCGACGCCGTCCACCTCGAACTGCCGTCCGGGAGCGTCCCCGCCCAGGTCCGCGCCGTGCTGGAGTCGCTGCCGACCGTCCGGGAGGTCCGCGTCGCCGGACACGGCGTCAGCGCCCGCAGCGACAACGGCGCGGCCGCTGTCCCCGCCGTCCTGGCCGCCCTCGAACGCGCCGGGACGCCCGCCGCGTCCGTGACCGTCGCCCGCCCGTCTCTGGACGACGTGTTCCTGCGCTACACCGGCCGCCGCTACACCCCCGAGACCGGCCCTGACGACGCCCCCGACAACACCACGGCGTCGTCCGAGGCCGCCCCCTCCGCCCGGCAGGAGGCCGCGCGATGACCACCGCACCCCTCACTTCCCCCGCGTCGCGCGCCTTCACCGTGCCGCGCCTGATCTCCCACACGTGGTTCCTCACCGGACGCCGCCTGCACGCGCTCGCGCGGCAGCCCGCCGTCATCGTCGGGAACCTCGTCCAGCCCGCGATCTGGCTGTTCCTGTTCGGCTCGCTGTTCCGCCGCGTCGTGGACATCCCCGGCTTCGGCCACGGCCACGGCTCCTACCTGGGCTACCTGGTGCCCGGCGTGATCGCCATGAACGCGATGAACGCCAGCATGTGGGCCGGCGTCGCGATGATCGAGGAGATCGACCGGGGCACCCTGAACCGGTTCCTGTCCTCCCCGGTAAGCCGGGTCGCGCTGATGACCTCCGGCGTCGCCGACCAGGCCGTCACCACCGGGCTCCAGTCCGTCGCGATCCTGCTGCTCGGGCTCCTCGGCGGCGCGCACTACCCCGGCGGGATCGCCGGATGCGCCGTGGTCGTCGCCGCGGGCGTCCTGCTCGGCACGGTGTTCGGCGGCCTGTCCAACGCGATGGGCATGCTGCTGAGGCAGCGCGAGGCGATCATCGGGTTCAACGTGCTGTTCATGCTGCCGCTGACGTTCCTGTCCTCGGCGTTCATGCCGACCGCGCTGATGCCCCACTGGATGCGGATCATCACCGCGTGCAACCCGCTCGACTGGGCCGTCCGCGCGGGCCGCTCCGCCCTCACCGCGAGCCCCGACTGGGGCCCGATCGCCGCCCGCGGCGGCGGCCTGCTCGCCCTGACGATCGTGTGCGTCGCGATCTCCGTCGCCACCTTCCGCTCCTACCAGAAGTCCGTCTGACCTGGTCCGACCGATTCGCGCGGCCCGGACGACCCGTCCGGGCCGCCGCCCGCGCCTGCGGTCGCCTAACCTGGCCGGGACGGAAGGGGCGCGATCGATGAGCGAACTGCTGCGCACCGGGCGCGCCATGGCGGTCGCGACCGCCGTATCGCGGATCACCGGGTTCGTCCGCACGCTGGTGCTGGTCACCGCGCTCGGCGTCGGCACCCGCCTGCTGGACGCCTACACCGCCGCCAACGTCACCCCGAACACGATCTACGAGCTGGTGATGGGCGGCGCGGTGGCCAGCGTCGTCGTCCCGCTGCTGGTCAGGCAGGCGTCCCGGCAGGACGCCGACCTGTTCGCCCAGCGGCTGCTGTCGCTGGTGGTGTACGGACTGGGCGCGGTCGTGATCGTGACCGTGGTCGCCGCGCCCCTGATCGTGGACGCCACCGTCGGCGGGTTCTCGCCGCCCCAACGGCACTTGGCGGTCCTGTTCACCCGCTTCTTCATGCCACAGATCCTGTTCTACGGTGTCAGCGCGACCCTGGCGGCCGTGCTGAACGCGCGCGGACGGCTCGCCGCGCCGATGTGGGCGCCGGTCGCCAACAACCTCGTCGTGATCGCGACCGGGCTGGCGTTCGTCCTGGTCGGCGGCGCCGGGCACGTCGAGTCACTCACCACCGCGCAGGCGCTCCTGCTGTCGATCGGCACCAGCGCCGGGGTGGCCGCGCAGATGACCGTCCTGGCGTTCGCCGGACGCCGCGCCGGATTCCGGCTGCGCCTGCACGCCGACCCGCGCGGCATCGGCGTCCGGCGCATCGTGGCCATGGCGGGCTGGACGATCGCGTCCGTCGCCGCCACGCAGGCCGTGTTCGTGGTGTCCACACGGCTCGCATCGAACGCCGGGAAGGGAATGCTCTCGGTGTACGGCAACGCCTCGATGATCTTCCAGCTCCCCTACGGGATCGTCGCGGTCACGGTCATCACCGGCGTGCTGCCGCGGATGAGCCGCGCCGCCGGACGCCGCGACCTCGAAGGCGTCACCACCGACCTGTCCCACGGCCTGCGGCTCACCGGCGTCGCTCTCGCCCCCGTCGCGGCGGCGCTGATCGTGCTCGGCCCGGCGCTGACGACCCTGATGTTCGCGCACGGCCACACCTCACCGCACGCGGCTCAGCTGACCGGGCAGACCTTGGCCGCGTTCGGGCCGGCACTCGTCCCGTTCGCCGGGTACCAGATCATGCTGCGCGCCTTCTACGCCCTCGGCGACACCCGCACGCCCGCGCTGATCAGCGTCGGCGTCTCGGCCGTCACGGTCACCGCCGTGCTCGTCGCGTCCCTGTTCACCAGCGGTGCGCACCTCATGGTCGCGATGGCCGCCTGCACCGCCGTCGCCTACACCACCGGACTGCTCGTCACGGCCGTGCTGCTGCGGCAGCGGCTCGGCCGCGTGGACGGCCACCGCCTGCTCGACACCCACCTGCGCACCCTGGCCGCCGCGATCGTCGCCGGGCTCGCCGCCGCGGCCGTCGCCCACGCCGTGGACGGCTCGCTCGGCGCCGGGCCGGGCAGTGCCGCCGTGGTGGTCGTCGCCGCGTCCGCCGCCGGCGGCGTCCTGTACGCGTTGGTGGCGCGGATCCTCGGCGTCGCGGAACTGCGCACTCTGACCTCCGCGCTACGGCTGGGCTGACCTGTTCGGATGCGTTTTGTCCGGCCGGGGCTGCACAATGGCCGGGTGGACGAGCTGGTGGAGTTCCTGCGGGCCCGGATCGCCAAGGACGAGCAGATCGCACGCGCCGGGTCGGGCGCCGCATGGCGGCCGTCCCCACCGGGCTCGGTCAGCCTCGACACCCCCGGCGGCGAACGCAAGCCGGACGGCCCGGGCCGTCCGGGCTTCGTCGCCCAGGCCGAGAACGAGAGCTACGCCGAACACATAGCCCGCCACCACCCCGCCCGCATCCTGCACGACGTCGCCGCCAAGCGCCTCATCCTCGACGAGTACGTGAAGGCCGAATGGCTCCTGTCCAGCGGCCACCGCAGCGAAGCCGCGGAAGCCGCCCAAGCCGTCCGCCTAACCACCCTCCGCGCCCTCGCCTCCGCCTACTCCGACCACCCCGCCTACCACCAGGAATGGCGCACCTGACCAGCCACCCCCTGCCGCCTTAGGCACCACCGCCGGGGCGGCGGGATTTGGGGGCGGCGCGTAGGTGGAAGCGTTCGCCCTGGCGGCCGAAGAGGCTGAGCAGTTCGACCGGCTCGCTGTCCACCGGGCCGAACCAGTGCGGCAGGCGGGTGTCGAACTCGGCGGCCTCGCCGGGCTCCAGCTCCAGGTCGTGGTCGCCGACGATCAGGCGGAGCCGTCCGGACAGGACGTACAGCCACTCGTAGCCGTCGTGCGTCACCGGGTTCGGCTCGCTGCGCGCGTTCCCCGGCAGGATCGACTTCCACGCCTGCAGCGGGCCGGGGTGCTTGGTCAGCGGGATCACCGTCCGGTCGCCGCCGTCGCGCGGCGTCAGCCGGACGCGCGGGTCGCCGACCTCGGGCGCGCCGACCATCTCGTCCAGCGGCACCTGGTAGACCTGCGCGAGCGGCAGCAGCAGCTCCAGGCTGGGCCTGCGCTGCCCCGACTCCAGGCGGGACAGGGTGCTCTTGGAGATCCCGGTCGCCTCGGCGAGGGCGCCCAGCGTGATGCCCCGCTCGGCGCGCAGCTTCCGCAGCCGCGGCCCGACCTCGGTCAGGGCGCGGTCGATCGCGGACGACGGGTCGCCCGGGACGGTGTCGTGGTGATGCTCCATGACCCCATTCCACTCGATGCGTCCCGGAAATGGCAACAAGAGTTGCCGATTTCACGCATCCGGACGCACGCTGGGGTCGTGGAGGTGACCCGATGAACGAAAACACTCACGACGTGGTGATCGTCGGTGGCGGCGCGGCGGGACTCAGCGCCGGACTGGTGCTGGCGCGCGCCCGGCGCCGCGTCGCGATCCTGGACGACGGCGCCCCGCGCAACGCGCCCGCCGCCCACATGCAGGGCTTCCTCACCCGGGACGGCATGCCCCCGGCGGCGCTGCTCGAGGCGGGCCGCGCCGAACTCGCCGGATACGGCGTCGAGCCGATCGCCGCGCGCGTGGACGAGGTCGTCCGCGAGGACGGCCCCGACCCGGTCTTCACCGTCCAGCTGACCGGCGGCGCGTCCCTGCGCACCCGCCGCGTCCTGGTGGCGACCGGTCTGCGGGACGAGCCGCCCGACCTTCCCGGCCTGCGCGAACGCTGGGGCAAGGACGTCCTGCACTGCCCCTACTGCCACGGCTACGAGGTCCGCGACGAGCCGATCGGCGTGCTGGCCACCGGCCCGATGGCCGTTCACCAGACGCTGATGGTGCGGCAGTGGTCTCCGAACGTCACCCTGTTCACCCAGGACCAGGAGTTCTCCCCCGACGACCGCGAGCGCTTCGCCGCACGCGGCATCACCGTCGTGGAGGGCGAGGTCAAGCGGATCGTCGCCGACGAGGACGGGCTTCATGGCGTCGAAATGGCCGACGGGAACGTCGTGGAACGCCGCGCCCTGTTCGTTCAGAGCGCCATGATCCCCAACGACGGGCCGCTCACCGCCCTCGGCTGCGCCCGCGAGGACGGCCTGGTGCGGACCGACGGGAAGGGCCGCACCAGCGTTCCCGGCGTCTCGGCGGCGGGCAACGTCGTGAACACCCACGCGCAGGTGATCATCGCTGCGGCGGAGGGCGCGGCCGCCGCGATGGCGCTCAACGGCGACCTGGTCGAGGAGGACGTCCGGCGGGCCGTCGACCACGACCGCGTCACCGGGCGGAGCGCGGCCGAGTTCGACGCGTCCTTCGAGGCGCTGGTCGCCGAGTCCGTCCTGGGCGACCGCAGGCACGGCCTGTGACGCGTCAGGTGTAGTAGCCGTCGATCGCGGCGCGGGCCTCCTCGGACAGGGCCGGGCCCTCCTGCCGGACGGAGGGCCATCCGCCGCCGGGGGTGAGCGCGTCGTGCTGCTCGCTGGACAGCGCGTAGACGACGCGTCCCAGCCCCGACCGGTCGATCGCGCCGGTGCACATGCCGCACGGCTGGCAGCTGGTGAACATCGTCGTCGCCGCGGCGACGTCCGGGGCGAGTTCGCGGGCCGCCCATCGGGCCAGCTTCAACTCGGGGTGGGCGCTGATGTCCCGGTCGGCGCGCACGGTGTTGTGCGCCTCGATGAGGATGACGCCGTCCGGGTCCGCGAGCAGCGAGCCGTAGGGCGCGTGCCCGTCCGCGCGGGACCGGACGGCGATCTCGACGGCCCGGCGCAGCAGGCGTTCGTCGTTGGAGGTCACGTGAGTTCCTTTCGATGGGCGGCCACGGCGGCCAGGTCCCGCCAGGCGTTCTCGGGGCGCAGCGTCTCGTCCGGATGGGCGAGGAACGGGTCGAGCAGGACGCTTTCGGCGCCCATCCGGCGCAGCCGCTGCAGGTCGGCGAGCACCTGGTCGATCGTCCCTTCGCCCGCGCGGCGTTCGTCGCCGAGCGGGTCGGCGGTCAGGCGGAGCAGGATGCGGGGCGCGAGGGCCGGGACCGGGCGGCCCTCGCGTTCGGCGATCCGGGTGAGGCGACCCACCGCCTCGTCCAGCCAGGGCATCGTGAAGCGCAGCGGGTGCCAGGCGTCGCCGAACTGGACGGCACGGCGCATCGCGGCGTCGCTGTGCCCGCCCACCCAGATCGGGATCCGCCCGCTCCGGTAGTCGTCGGCGTCCTGCCAGGCGGCATGCACGCCGCGGAGCAGGTCGTCGGTGAGCTCACTCCGCCGCTCGTACGGAACGCCGAGCGCCTCGAACTCCTGCCGCGCCCAACCCGCGCCCACACCGAGGACGAGCCGCCCGCCGCTGAGCCGGTTCAGGTTGGCGGCCATGCGGGCGACCAGCAGCGGATGCCGGTACGGCGCGATGAGCACCGTCGTTCCCAGCCGGACGCGGCGGGTGACGCCCGCGAGCCACGACAGCGTGGTGAACGGCTCGTAGAACGGCGCGGGGTAATGCTCGGCCACGTCCGGCGTGATCGCGACATGGTCGGAGACCATCAGCAGGTCAAAGCCGAGGCCCTCGACGGTCTGCGCCCATGCGGCCAGCCTGTCCGGGTCCGCGCCGGGCCCGAAGTTCGGAACGTTCACTCCCAGAATCACGTGGGTAACGCTATCCAGCCGATCCGGCCCAGTTGAAGGGAGTTCTCCCGCCATCGAGCAGGCTCGGCCGTGGATCTGACGGTATTTTGGCGCGGTGACCGAGAATCTCGACGCGACCGACCGGGCGATCCTCATCGAGCTGCAGCGGGACGGCCGCATCCCCCTCACCGAACTGGGCCGACGGGTCAGCCTCAGCGCGTCCGCCACCACCGAGCGCGTCCGGCGCCTGGAGGAGCTGGGCGTGATCACCGGCTACCACGCCCGTGTCGACCTGGCCAAGGCCGGGCTGCCCGTCCTCGCCGTCGTGCGGCTGAAGTACCCCGGCAACCGGCACGGCCCGCTGCACGACCTCCTCCAGAAGCGCGGGGAGATCCTGGAGTGCCTGCGCACCACCGGCGAGGACTGCTACGTCCTGAAGATCGCGGCGACCTCCATGGGCCACCTGGAGCAGGTCGTGGACGAGCTGCTCGAGCTCGGCTCGACCACCACCAACCTCGTCTACAGCGAGCCGCTCACCTACCGCGGCCTGCCCGCCGACGCCGTCGGGGCCGTCGATGCCGTCGCGGACGGATCGGCGGGCGAAACCGTCACCGCCGTCCGATAGCGTGCGGCCTTCCCGACTCGACGGAGAGATGATGAGCAAGGCCACCGAGCCGGACGCCCAGCAGCCCATGCCCGCGTCCGCCCTCCACGCAGCCGACGGCCACGAGCTGATCCGCGTGGTCGGAGCCCGCGAGAACAACCTCAAGGACGTCACCGTCGAGCTCCGCAAGCGGCGGCTCACGGTGTTCACCGGCGTGTCCGGCTCGGGCAAGAGCTCGCTGGTCTTCAGCACGATCGCGGCCGAGTCGCAGCGGCTGATCAACGAGACCTACAGCGCGTTCGTGCAGGGCTTCATGCCGACGCTGGCCCGGCCCGAGGTGGACGTCCTGGAGGGCCTCACCACCGCGATCATCGTCGACCAGCAGCGGATGGGCGCCGACCCGCGCTCGACCGTCGGGACGGCCACCGACGCGAACGCGATGCTGCGCATCCTGTTCAGCCGCCTCGGGAAGCCGCACATCGGCTCGCCGCAGGCGTTCTCCTTCAACGTCCCGTCGATCAGCGGCGCGGGCGCGGTCACCGTCGAGCGCGGCGGGAAGAGCGTGCAGGAGAAGCGCAGCTTCGCCGTCACGGGCGGCATGTGCCCGCGCTGCGAGGGCCGCGGCTCGGTGTCCGACCTCGACCTCGGCCAGCTGTTCGACGACTCCAGGTCGCTGTCCGAGGGCGCGATGACGATCCCCGGGTACAAGGCGGGCGGCTGGAACTACCGGCTGTACGCCTCGTCCGGCTTCTTCGACGCGGACAAGCCGATCCGGGAGTTCACCAAGCAGGAGCTGGACGACTTCCTCCACCGCGAGCCGACGCGGATGAAGATCGAGGGCATCAACATGACCTACGAGGGTCTGGTGCCGCGCATCCAGAAGTCGATGCTCGCCAAGGACAAGGAGGGCATGCAGCCCCACATCCGCGAGTTCGTGGACCGGGCCGTCACCTTCACCGCCTGCCCCGAGTGCGACGGCACCCGGCTCGCCGCGCCCGCCCGCTCCTCGAAGATCGCCGGGATCAGCATCGCCGACGCCTGCGCCATGCAGATCAGCGACCTGGCCGCCTGGGTCCGCGACCTGGACGAGCCGCCGGCCGGGCCGCTGCTCGACTCCCTCCGGCAGACCCTCGAGTCGTTCGTGGAGATCGGCCTGGGCTACCTGTCGCTCGACCGTCCCGCGGGGACCCTGTCGGGCGGTGAGGCGCAGCGCGTCAAGATGATCCGCCACCTCGGCTCGAGCCTCACGGACGTCACCTACGTCTTCGACGAGCCGACCGTCGGCCTGCACCCGCACGACATCCGCCGCATGAACGACCTGCTGCTGCGGCTCCGCGACAAGGGCAACACCGTCCTGGTCGTCGAGCACAAGCCCGAGACCATCGAGATCGCCGACCACGTCGTCGACCTCGGCCCCGGCGCGGGCACGGCCGGCGGCACCGTCTGCTTCGAGGGCACCGTCGCGGGCCTGCGCGCCAGCGGCACCGTCACCGGACGCCACCTGGACGACCGCGCCGCCCTCAAGGACGAGGTGCGCAAGCCCACCGGCGCGCTGGAGATCCGCGGCGCGAACGCCCACAACCTCCAGGACGTCGACGTCGACGTCCCGCTCGGCGTCCTGACCGTCATCACCGGCGTCGCGGGCTCCGGCAAGAGTTCGCTGGTGCACGGGTCGATCCCGGCCGACGCGGGCGTGGTGTCGGTCGACCAGACCGCGATCCGCGGCTCGCGGCGGTCCAACCCGGCGACCTACACCGGTCTGCTCGAGCCGATCCGCAAGGCGTTCGCCAAGGCCAACGGCGTGAAGCCCGCCCTGTTCTCGGCGAACTCCGAGGGGGCCTGCCCGACCTGCAACGGCGCGGGCGTCATCTACACCGACCTGGCGATGATGGCGGGCGTCACCACCGTCTGCGAGGAGTGCGACGGCAAGCGCTTCCAGGCGTCGGTCCTGGAGTACCGCCTCGGCGGACGCGACATCAGCGAGGTCCTGGCGATGCCGGTGACCGAGGCCGAGGAGTTCTTCGGCTCCGGCGACGCCCGGATCCCCGCCGCGCACGCGATCCTTCGGCGGCTCGCGGACGTCGGCCTCGGCTACCTCACCATCGGACAGCCGCTCACCACGCTGTCCGGCGGCGAGCGGCAGCGGCTCAAGCTCGCCACCCACATGGCCGACAAGGGCGGCGTCTACGTCCTGGACGAGCCGACCACCGGCCTGCACCTCGCCGACGTCGAGCAGCTCCTCGGGTTGCTCGACCGGCTCGTCGACTCCGGCAAGTCGGTCATCGTCATCGAGCACCACCAGGCCGTCATGGCGCACGCCGACTGGATCATCGACCTCGGCCCGGGCGCCGGCCACGACGGCGGCCGCGTCGTCTTCGAGGGCACCCCGGCGGACCTGGTCGCCGGCCGCTCGACCCTAACGGCTCAGCACCTCGCCGACTACGTCGGCGCCTGACCCCGGCACACGGGCCAAGGATGATGAACCGACCTCGGTGAGCGCAGCGCGCACGCCGAGGTCCTCCCCGATCTCGTCAGAAACCTGGAGCGATGCCGGACATCAAGGAAGCCCCCGCCAGCGCCCTGCCCGACCTGCTCGTGAATCCGCCGTGGCAGCGGGAGCCCCAGAGCAAGGAGCCGGTCGTCCTCAAGGGGCTGAAGGCGCCCAAGGAACCGACCGTCGTCGTGTGGGCACCGGGCCAGCGGGAGGAGTGGCTGAACGCACCGTACGAGAAGCGCTACTGGGAGCGCCTTCCCGACGACACCGACTGGGAGCGGCTGGCGGACGACTTCGCCACCGAGAGGGTGCGGGCGGAGCCGGAGCGGCGGCTCCACGCCCTGGCCGTCGGCCTGTTCACGCAGGCGCCCTTGGAACTCGGTGCGAAGCTGCTGGCCGACGAGCGCTACTGGGACGTCCTCACGGGATACCCGATGTCCAGCGGAGTCCAGGCGGCCGTGGCGCGCCATGAGATGGCGGCGTACCCGATCGCGCTGTACGAGGCGAAGAACAAGCGTGCCTTCTACGCGCTGGATCCGTTCCTGGACGCCGACGTCGCCCAGATCATGATCAAGCATTGGGGCGTCTACCCGAATGACAACCAAGCGGAGTCCTGGTTCGAGAAACACGGGCCGGCCGCGGCGAGGCTGACCGTGCCGGACGCCCTCCGCAAGCCCGGCCCGAAACGGACCAAGGCCGAGGAGGCCCTGCGTCTGGTCGCCGAGCGGCACGGGCACGACGCGGTCGTCGAGGCCGCCCGTCACTATGGGGAACAGGCCGTGGCGGCGATCGCCGCGCTGAGGACCGACCCGCTGGACCTGTACCCGGACCCGCTCCCTCCCGTTCCCCCGGGCTTCGCTCCCGAGCGCCTGCCCCGGATCCTGCTGCGCGGACGCGAGTTCGCCCTGCCCGCGGACGTGACCCGGAACGTCATCACGATGGTGTCCATTTCGACACCGTCGGAGCCGTACCCGGCCCTCGCGCAGGTCGTCGAGGCATGCGACCCGGGCTCGCTCGCGGAGTTCGCCTGGGCGCTGTACCAGGCGGACGACTCCGCCAAGTGGGCGTTCCCCGGCGTCCAGTGGGCACTGATCAACCTGGCCGATGACGAGGTCGCCGATCTTCTCGCGCCCGACGTCGCCCGCTGGTCGAAGGCGTATGTCTGGGACCGCGGCGGAACCTCGGCTCTGCAGGTGTTCAGCAGGCTCGGCACCGACTCGGCGCTGCGCCACCTGCATCGGCTCTCACTGAAGGCAGAGGACGCCAAGCGGATACGGCCCTGGGCGGCGGCGGCTCTCAAACGCATCGCCGGAGAGCGCGGGCTGACCCCCGAGCAACTCGCCGATCGGCTCGTTCCCGACCTCGGGCTGGACGCCGAGGGCGGCATGACCCTGGACTACGGCCACCGGCGTTTCGCCGTCGGGTTCGACGAGCGGCTCAAGCCGTACGTGACGGACGGGGACGGCAAGCGCCGCACGACGCTGCCCAAGCCCGGGGTCAAGGACGACCAGACCCTGGCGCCCGCCGCGTACAAGCGCTTCGGCGACCTGAAGAAGGAGGTCAAGACCACCGCCGCCGAGCAGATCAAGCGGCTGGAACAGGCGATGGTGTCGGGCCGCGGCTGGACGGCCGGGGAGTTCCGTTCCCTGCTCGCCGGGCATCCGCTGCTGGGGCACATCGTCCGGCGCCTGGTGTGGAGCGCCGAGGTCGACGGGGCCGTCACCACGTTCCGGGTCGCCGGGGACCGCACGTTCACCGACGTCCGCGACGCCGGGTTCACGCTTCCGGAGTCGGCACGGGTGACGCTGCCGCACCCGCTGCGGCTGGGCGGCGAGGACGTGGGCGACTGGACGCGGCTGTTCGCCGACCACGAGATCCTTCAGCCGTTCCCGCAGCTCGAACGGGCCGTGCACACGCTGACGGAAGAGGAGCGCGAGACGGGGAACCTGACCCGCTTCGACCGGCTGACGGTGCACTTCGGCCGTGTGCTCGGCATGACGGGACGCGGCTGGGAACTCGGTGAGAAGGAGACCGGCGGCTTCCGGCGCCAGATCGGTCTCATGACGCCGGACGAGCGGCATCTGATGGTGCAGATCGAGCCCGGCATCCGCGTCATCGCGCCCTACGAGTACCCCGACCAGGAGATCACTCGGGTGTGGCTGTTCACCGGCCGCCTCGGCGACCGGCTCCCCTTCGGCGATCTCGACCCGGTGGTCGCCTCGGAGATCCTCGCCGACTTCCTCCACCTGACCGAGAACGCCGTCCCCCCTGAGTGAACGCTTGCGTGACGCGCGGTTTCCGTGACCGCGGCCGGGGTGCCCTGCCGATGCTTCCTCTGGTCGGCTGGGCACCGCGGTCGTTCCGGCGCTGTGATCGGCTCCGGCCTGGTCATTCGGGGTAGCGGTCGACGAGCTTCGCCAGGACGTCCAGGCGGGCGAACGTCTCGGCCTCGGACAGCTCGTCCAGGAAGAGGGTGACGCGCTCGACTCCGGCCCGCGCGTACGCCTCGAGCACGGGCTCGTTGTCGCCGTCCCCGTAGTACACCGACACCGGCAGGCCCTCGGCCGGGGCGAGCTGCCCCGGCACGTCCGCCGGGTCCGTGACGGCCGCGGGCATCCAGGCCCGGCCGAAGCGCCGCACCCGGCCGAGCACGCGGGGGCCCGCGCCGCCGTGGTAGATCGGCGGCATCGGGACGGGTTTGGGCCAGGCGTGGATGGGGTCGAAGTCGACGTGCTCGCCGTGGAACTCCGCCTCGTCCTTGGTCCAGATCTCCTGGAGCGCGGCGAGCTGCTCGGTCATCCGGGCGCCGCGCGTGCGCGGGTCGACGCCGTGGTCGCGCATCTCGTCGAACTGCCAGCCCGTCCCGATGCCGAACAGGAACCGTCCGCCGGACAGCTGGTCCAGGCTCGCCACCTCCTTCGCCGTCTGGATCACGTCCCGCTGCGGCAGGATCGCGATGCCCGTGCCCAGGAGCAGCCGGTCGGTGACCGCCGCCGCCATCGACAGCGCGACGAACGGGTCGTAGATGCGGAAGTACGGGCGCGGGACCGGGCCGCCCATCGGGTACGGGATCTCGGTCCGGACCGGCAGGTGCGAGTGCTCCGGGACGAACATCGCGTCGAACCCGCGTTCCTCCAGCGCCCTGGCGAGCCGATCCGGGCGGACGCCCTCGTCGCTCATCAGGCTGTGGACACCGATCCGCATGTCAGAGCACCGCCTCGACGTCCGCGCGGTGGCGGGCGAGCCAGGCGTCCAGGGATTCCAGGCGCGGGTTGACGCGGCGCACGAGCTCCAGGTCGCGGACGCCGGTGAAGTAGGCGGACGCCTCAGAGTAGAACTCGTACATGTTCGCCGTCTCGACCGCGCCCGGGTACCCGGCGGCGCGCGCCTCGTCATAGGACGCCGGGCGGTACGTCACCTGCTCGCCGAGCAGCTCGCTGAACTTGGCCGCCAGCTCCTCGCCCGTGGCGTGCGCGCCCGCGAGGCCGACGTGCCGTCCGACGTACTCCACGCCGCCCTTCAGGATGCCGAACGCGGTGCGGCCGATGTCCTCGCCGCCGACGAGCGCCATCGCGTTGTCCGCCATGGGAAGGGTCAGCACGAGCTTCCCGTCGGCGTCCCGCTGCGGGCCCTGCCCCTTGAGGAGCGACTCGTAGTAGAAGGTCGTCAGCAGGAACGTCGTGGGGACTCCGATGTCGCGGAACTCGGCGTCCGCCTCGGCCTTGGCGTCGAAGTGCGGCACCTTGTACCGGCCGAGGAGCGTCGGGACGTCGCGTCCGAGGTGCGCGAAGTACGGACGGGTGTCCTCCAGCGTCGACCACACCACGTGCCGCAGCCCGGCGTCCTTCGCCGCGCGCGCCGCCGTCCGGGCCTGCTCGATCTCCATGCGCGCCCGGTCTCGGGCCGCCTCCTGCTCCGGCGTGAGCGGCGCCCAGAAGTTCGTCATCACGAACGCGCCGTACGCGCCCTCGAACGCCCGCCGCACGCTCTCCTCGTCGTCCAGGTCCGCCGCGACGACGTCGGCGCCGCGCTCGGCGAGCGCCCGTGCCGCCGGCGTCGACGGGTCCCGGGTCAGGGCCCGGAGCGTGAACCCGCTGTCCGGATCGTCGAGGATCGCCCGCGCCAGTCCGCCGCCCTGCGCGCCGGTCGCGCCCACCACTGCAATCAGCTTCTGTTCGCTCATGCCGTCAACGCTGGCACCGTTCGGCGCTCCTGGCGTGCCCCGGTGCTGGGTACCCACGGCAGGGGGTGGCAGGCCGTCCGGGACGCGCCGACAATGAGGCCATGGGCGATCAGCTGGGTGAGTTCCTCCGCGCGCACCGCGCCGTACTGGACCTGTCGGCCACCGGACTGCCGGACTACGGGTCGCCCCGGCGCGTCCCGGGCCTGCGCCGCAACGAGGTGGCCCAGCTCGCCGGGATCAGCGTGAACTACTACACGCGCCTGGAGCAGGGCGAGAGCCACCAGATGTCGGACTCGGTGCTGCACGCCCTCGGCAACGCGCTCCAGCTGAGCGTGGACGAGCGCGCGCACCTGATCCGTCTCGCCCGTCCGGAGCAGGCCGACCAGACGCGCCGTCCGTACGGTCCGGAGGACCTGCGCCCCGCCGTGCTGACGCTGGTGGAGAGCACCATCGACCAGGCCGCCATCGTCGTCGGCCGGTACTTCGACCTGCTCGGCGCGAACCGCCTCGGCTACGCGCTGCTCGGCCTCAACCAGGGCCAGAACGTCAACCTGGCGAAGATGACGTTCCTGGACCCGGCCATGCGCGACCTGTTCACCGACTGGCACGACGACGCGGTCAGCGTCGCCTCCTACCTGCGGATGGCCACCGGCGACATGCCCGACGACCCGGCGCTCGCCGACCTCATCGGCGAGCTCAGCATCAAGAGCGCCGACTTCGCCCGGATCTGGGCCACCCAGCCCGTCGCCGAGTGCGGCCACTCCCGCCGCCGCTACGACCACCCGCTGGTCGGCCCGCTCACCCTCGACGTCGAGAGCCTCCGTGTGAGCGGCGACCCCGGCCAGCGGATCCTGTTCCAGGGCGCGGCCCCCGGCTCCGACTCCGCCGACCGGCTCCGCCTGCTCGACTCCCTCAGCAGCTGACGATCAGCGCTCGGGACGCGTGGACGGGGCGACCAAGGCGGCGAGCTGGTAGGCCGGGGAGCGGTCCAGGGCGTCGCGGTCGCGGTCGTAGCGGCGGGTCGTGCGCGGGTCGGCGTGCCCGGCGAAGTCCTGCACCACGTGCAGCGGACGGCCCTCGCCCAGCGCGATCGTGATCGCCGAGTGGCGGAAGGAGTGCGGGCTGATGACGAAGTCGACGCCGCACTCCCCCGCGACCCGGTTGACCAGCTTCCACACGTAGGACTGGACGAGCGTCCGGCCCGTCCGGCTGACGAAGAGGGGGCCCGAGTCCGGGCGGCCGCGTTCGGCGAGGTACCGGTCGAGCGCGGCGACCGCGGGCGGCGGCAGTGCGAACCGCTTGTTCTGGCCGCCCTTGACCACCACGTCCAGCACGCGGTGGCCGCTGTCCTCGCCCAGGTCCTCGATCCGCGCGGAGAGCAGCGAGCCGATGCGTCCGGCGGTGGCGAACATCAGCCAGAGCAGGGCGTACGTCCGGGCCGACTCGTGCTCGGCGGCGTGGGTGAGGACGTCGGCGACCTGCTGTTTGGAGAGGCCGCGCGTCCGCGAGTGCCGCGTGTCCATCCGTGGACGCTCCGCGCCCTCGAACGGGTTGGCCGCCACGCACCCCTCGCGGACGAGGTACCGGTACCACGAGGAGACCGCCGCGACCCGCCGGTTCACGGTGGCGCGGGCCAGGCCCGAGGCGACCAGGTCTGCGACGTACAGGTCGGCGTCACGCGGGACGGGGGCCTGGGCCTGCGCCGCTGGCGCCATGTGGGCGCCGCGGGCGGTGCACCACCACACCCACCAGCTCACGTCCCGCAGGTAGGCGGCCTGGGTGTGCGCGGACGACCGGCGTCCGGACACCAGCCACACGCCCGTGGCGCGCAGCGCCGACTCGTCCATCCCGGCGGCGCGCATCAGGCTGGCCAGTTCACCGGCGGCGCGGGCCGGCGGGGTGCCGCGCAGGGCACGCTCGGGGGCCCGCGGGACGTCCAGGGCCGTCCCGAGCTCGGCCGGAAGCCGCGTTCCGTTGTCGGTGTCGAGGTCAGCCCGCATCTCCGCCACGGCCCGAAGCTTAGAACCTTCCGGGCGGATCAGTCGCTCAGGTAGGCGTCGAGTGCGGCGGCGCCCGCCAGCATCGCGCGGCCGCGTGCCGTCAGCCGCGCGTGCCATTCGCGCATGGTCGGCTGGAGCGCTTCGGGGCCGCCCGCCGTCCGCATCTGCTCCAGGACCTGCGCGATCTGGTCGAGTCCGTGCCCGCCGCGCCGCAGTTGGTGCGCCATCAGCACGTCCCGGACGTCGGCCGGGTTGTAGACGCGGTAGCCGGTCTTGGGATCCCTGCCTGGGACGACCAGCCCGGCCTGCTCCCACTTCCGCAGTGTCGCCGGACGGATGCCGAGCCTGCGCGCCAGCGGGCCGATGAACGTCCCGCTCCGCGCGGGTTCCTCGGCGGCCGGCAGGGTGAGGTCGTGCAGGGCCCGTTCGACGGCCTCCAGCGTGCGCCGGTCGTCCGCCAGTTCCGCGTGGCTCTCGTCGATCAGCCGGAGCGCCGCCTCGACCGTGCCCTCGTTCGCCGCCCGCATGATCGCGGTCGCCGTCGCGTGGCCATGCGCGGGGACGAGCGCCAGGAACGCCCGCAGCGCCGCCGCGTGCCGCGGGGCGTAGACGCGGTAGCCGCTCGGGGAGCGTTCGGCGGGCGGCAGGACACCCGCCTCTTCGTAGTTGCGCACCGCCTGCGTGGACAGGCCGTGCTCTCGGGCCAGATCGACAGGACGCAACCCCATTTGAGACTTCACCCTCTGTATGAGCTGGAGGAAGCGTCAAAGTTTACACCGAAGGTTCAACGATACGGTTGAAGGTATGACGGCATCGATCGGGGACGCCGCGCGTCCCTTCACCGGAGAGTCCCTCGCCTCGCTCCTGCCCGCGACCACCCGCGTGCTCGGCCTCGGCGAGCCCACGCACGGCGCCGAGGCGTTCCTGGAACTGCGCAACGAGTTCTTCCGTCACCTCGTCGAGCATGAGGGCTACCGCTCGATCGCGATCGAAAGCGACGGCCTCATGGCCATGACCGCCGACGCGTACGCCACCGAAGGCACCGGCACCCTGGACGAGGCCGTGGAGCGCGGCTTCAGCCACGACTTCGGCGCCTACGCGGGCAACCGCGAACTGCTGAGGTGGATGCGGTCCTTCAACGACGGGCGTCCGCCGGGCGACCGGGTGCACTTTTATGGCCTGGAGGCTCCGCTGGAGACGGCCGGTGCCGCCAGCCCGCGTTCGGCGCTGACCCAGTTGCGCGACTACCTCGCCGCCCACCTCGATGTGCCCTACAGCCGCGCGGACCTGGACGCCCTGCTCGGCGCGGACGAGCCCTGGACGAACCCCGCCGTGATGATGGATCCCACGGCGTCCGTCGGCCGGACGCCCGAGGCCCGCGAGCTGCGGCTGGTCGCGGGCGACCTGCGCGCGTTGCTCGCCGCGAATGCACCGCACCTGATCGCCGCGACGTCCCCCGACGACTGGTGGCGCGCCGACCTGCACGGACGCGCCGCGACCGGGCTGCTGCGCTACCACGCGGCCATGGCCGACACCACGCCCGCACGTGTCGGCTCACTCCTGGCCGTGCGCGACGCGTTCATGGCCGAAAGCCTCGACGCGATCGTCCGCCGCGAGGAGCGGCGCGGCCGCACCCTCATGTTCGCCCACAACTCCCACCTGCAGCGCGACCGCAGCAGCATGACCTGGGACGGCCAGACGGTCGAGTGGTGGAGCGCCGGGGCCATCGTCGCCGCCCACCTCGGCGACGGGTACGCCGTCGTGGCCACCAACTTCGGCACTCGCGGCTCCGACGTCCCCGCGCCCGACAGCCTCGAGGGGATGCTGTCGGGTCTGCCCGACGCCCGCGTCGCCGTCGACCCGGTGCGCCTCGCCGAGGTCCTCGACCGGAAGCCGGAGCCGCGTGTGCCCGCCGACTACACCTACGCCGCGCTCGCCCCGTCCGCGCTCGATCGGATCGAGGCCATCGCGTTCATCCGGGAGATCTGACCCGGTTCCGGTGTGGCGGCCCGTCCCTCGGGGCGGGCCACCACACGCCAGGACCGGTCAGCGGCGGCGCAGCGACGCGTCGACCAGGGACGGGCGCGTGTCGACCTTCTCGTGCGCGGCCAGGTCGACGCCGGGCGCGACGATCTCGTCGATCGCGTCGAGCACGTCCGCGGAAAGGACGGTGTCGGCGGCGGCGAGCTGCGAGCGCAGGTGGTCGATCGTCCGGGGGCCGATGATCGCGCTGGTCACGCCGGGGTGCGCGGTGACGAACCCGAGCGCGAGCTGGATCAGCGTCAGGCCCGCCTCGTCGGCGACCTTCGCCAGGCGCTCGACCGCGTCCAGCCGGGCCTGGTTGGACGGCAGCGACAGGTCGAACCGCTCGGGCCGGACCGTCGAGCGGTGCGTGGCGATCTCCCGGCCCGCGCGGACCGCGCCCGACAGCCAGCCCGACGCCAGCGGGCTCCACACCAGCACGCCCATCCCGTACTCCTGGGTGACCGGCAGGACGTCCGCCTCGATCCCGCGCTGCAGGATCGAGTAGCTGGGCTGCTCGGTGACGTACCGTCCGAGCCGGGCCTCGCGCGCGGCCCACTGGCCCTGGACGATCCGGTAGGCCGGGAACGTCGAGGAGCCGAAGTAGCGGATCTTCCCGGCGCGCCGCAGGTCGGTCAGCGCCGACAGGGTCTCCTCGTCGCTGGTGGACGGGTCCCAGCGGTGGATCTGGTAGAGGTCGACGTGGTCGACGCCCAGGCGGCGCAGGCTGGCGTCCAGTTCGGCGACCAGCCAGCGGCGCGAGGCTCCCCGGTGGTTGCGGTCGTCGTCGACCGGCAGTGCGGCCTTGGTCGCCAGGACGATGGCGTCCCGGCGGCCCGCGATGGCCTTGCCGACCATCTCCTCGGAGCCGGGGTAGAAGTCGGCGGTGTCGATGAGGTTGATCCCGGCGTCGAGGGCGGCGCCGACGATGGCGTCCGCCTCGTCCTGCCCGGTGGAGCCGATCCGGCCGAAGTTCATGGCGCCGAGCACCAGCGTGCTCACCTGGACTCCGGTGCGTCCCAGGGTGCGGTACTGCATACCGTGCTCCTTCAACGTGGGCATGACTTGGGTCACCGGTTCCGCTCTGGCATCATGAAGCAAGCGGAACCATGTTCCGATTAATATACGGAACATGGTTCCGTTTGACAACGGGAGGGCGCGATGGCCGACGAGAGGGCCGCGGGGAAGGCCGCCCCGCGCAAGCGGGCCGACGCCCGGCGCAACGAGCAGGCGCTGCTGGACGCCGCGGCGGCGGTGTTCGTGACCTCGGGCGTCGAGGCGCCGGTGCGCGACATCGCGTCCCGGGCGGGCGTCGGGGTGGCGACCATCTACCGCCACTTCCCCACCCGCGCGGACCTGATCACCGCCGTCTACCGGCACCAGGTCGAAGCCTGCGCCGAGGCCGGCGTGACCCTGCTGGCGAGCGACGTCCCCCCTTATGAGGCGCTGGGACGATGGGTCAACCAGTTCGTCGACTTCGTCGCCACCAAGCACGGCCTGGCCGCCGTCCTACAGTCGGACGACCCGGCCTTCCAGTCCCTGCACGCCTACTTCATCGACCGCCTCGTCCCGGTGTGCGCCGACCTCCTCCGGGCCGCCGCCGACGCGGGCGAGATCCGTTCCGACATCGACGCCTACGAGCTCATGCGCGGCGTCGGCAACCTGTGCATCGGCGCCGAGGGCGACCCCCGCTACGACGCGCGCCGCCTGGTGGAACTCCTCGTCGCGGGCCTGCGCCACAAGCCATAGTCGGCCTTCACCGGAACATTGTTCCGGTGAAGACCGCCCTGCTTCCGCCCGTTCTCAGCCGGTCTTCGGCGCGGCTCGCATGCTGACGTGGACGCAGGGCGTCCCGTCGGGCAGCGCGGAGAACACCACCGGCATGTAGTCGTGCCCGAACAGGCCGCTCGCCGCGAAGACCGTCGGCGACAGCGGCGTCAGGTCGCCCTCAATGCGGGGTGAGAAGCCCATGGACTCGACGATCTCCCTCATCCCGCCGACGAACTCGTAGCTGACGCGCGCGCCGTTCGCGTCCTGGGTGATGGTCGTGACGACGCCCTCACGTGCGTAGACGCCGAGCCACGGCGCCATGTCGACCACGGGCGGGTTCTCCGGCGGCGCGAAGGGCGGCGGCATGCGCACGCCCGCCAGCTCGTCCAGCAACTCGGCGAACAGGTCCTGGTAGAGGTGTTCGAAGTCGCCTCCGTTGGTGAGGAGTGCGACGGCGACCCCGGCCTCCGGGACGACCCGCAGGTACGACTGCTGTGTCCCGGCGTTGCCGTCGTGTCCGTAGCCGGGGACGCCGTCCCAGTCGTACAGCGCCCAGCCGAGACCCCAGCCGTCCGCCGACATGGACCACTTGTCCGGACTGTCGGCCACGCGGCGCCGCATCAGCGCCGCGGCCTCGGCCGACAGGACGCGCGTGCCGTCCGGGGCGACGCCCCCGGCCATGTGCATCCGCGCGAAGCGGACCACGTCACCCGCGGAAACGATGACCCGGCCGTACGGACCGGCCGAGCGCGGCATCACGTCCCAGACCGGCGCCGGGACGGGCTCGGTCCCGGGATCGCCCAGGTGTCCCATCGCCGTGCGGAAGCGCAGCGCCTCCTCGGGCAGCGTCACCGAGTGCTCCAGCCCGAGCGGCGCGAGCACCAGCTCCCGCAGCGCCTGGTCCCAGGTTCGCCCGGTCAGCTTCTCGACGATCCGCCCCAGCACGACGTACCCCGAGCTGCCGTAGGACAGGACCGTCCCGGGCGGGCAGTCGAGCGGCACGTCCCGGAGTGCCTCGACGTACTTGGCGAGGCAGTCGTCGCCGCGTCCGGTGTCGTGGGTGAAGTCGTTGGTCATCCCGCCGGTGTGGGACAGCAGCCGCCGGATCGTGACCTTCTCGGTGGCCTCGGCGTCGGGCGTCGCGAACTCCGGCAGGACGCTCGCCGCCGGCGCGTCCAGGTCGAGGACGCCGGAGTCGACCAGTCGCATCACGAGCGTCGCGGTGTAGGTCTTGGCGAGCGATCCGGCCAGGAACACCGCGTCGGGCGTCGCCTCCACTCCCGTCCCCCGGTGCAGCAGCCCGCTCGCCAGTTCGTGGATGGAATCGCCGGACAGGACGGCCAGCGTTGCCCCGGGCACGTGGTGCTTCGCGCGCAGTTCGTCGAGCCTGCCCTGCCACTGGTCGATGTCGAACGACATGAGTATCCCTTTCGTCCAGCCGTCTCCGCACACTGTTCGGTGCTCCGCACACCGTACGTTCACCGTACGGTGTGCGCAATCCGTACACTGTCCGGTAAACGTCCGGGGCATGAGGAGGAGGGCCGCATGGCGACCGAAGGCCGGCCGATCCCGTCGGTGTGGACGCGGCCGCGGCCGCAGCGGCGCGAGCAGCCCGCGCTGAGCCGCGAGCAGATCGTCGCGGCGGCGCTGGAACTGCTGGACGCCGAGGGCATCGACGCGCTGAGCATGCGCAAGCTCGGCACCCGCCTGAACGCGGGCGCCACCTCGATGTACACGCACGTCGCCAACAAGGACGAGCTGCTCGAACTGGTCGTGGACGAGGTCTACGGCGAGATCGAGCTCCCCGTCCCGGACGATCCGGCGGACTGGCAGGACGCGATGTCCCGGTGCGCGCGCAGCCTGCGCGCCGCGTTCCTGCGCCACCCCTGGGCCGTCTCGGTCCTGGGTGAGACCGGCCTGGCCTACCTCGGCCCCAACGTGCTCCGCCTGATGGAGTCCCTCCTCGCCGTCCTCGAGGACGGCGGTCTCGAGCTCGCGGCGGCCGAACAGGCGGTGCACACCGTGATCGCCTACGTCGTCGGCGTCTCCACCAGCGAATCCGCCACCCTGCGCACGCTCGCGCGCAGCGGCCGGACGCAGGCGGAGTGGGCCGAGAGCCTGCTGCCCGCCGCCGAAGAGGCCACCCGTGCCTACCCCCGCCTGCACAGGATCTACGCGGAACGAAGGGAGCAGGACACCCGGGCCGTCCGCGACGACGACTTCACCGTCGGGCTGGAATGCGTCCTGCAGGGCGTCGCCCAGCGGTTCGCATCCGGCACCGGCAGGTAGCGCTACTCGGCGTCCGCGGCCGAGACGCCGAGCTCGGCCAGGAACGCCTTGGCGGCCGGTGACGGCGGGAACCGGCTCCACACGAGGTGTTCCATGCGCGTGGGAGCGTCCCGGATCTGGAGAACGGCCAGGTCGGAGAGCTCGGAGACGAACGACGCGGGCATCAGCCCGATGCCGAGGCCCTGCCGGATGAGCCGGGTCATGAAGTCCGCCGTGGAGATCTCGAAGCCGACCTCGCGTCGCACGCCCGCCGCCGTGAACGCCTCGTCCGTCTGCGCCCGCGCGGCCGACCCCGGCGGGAAGTCGACGAACGGCTCGTCCGCCAGGTCGCGCAGGTCCACACGGTCCCGCCCGGCGAGCGCGTGACCGGACGCCACGACGGCGACGAGCTCACCGCGCGCCAGCTCACGTCCGTGCACGTCCTTCGGGCGGGCGCCCACCGGAATCCCCAGGAACGCGACGTCGAGGGTGCCCACGCGCACGCGTTCGGCCAGTTCCTCGCTCGCGCCCGAGCGCAGGCTGATCCTCACCTGCGGGTGGCGCGCGTGGAACCGCTCCAGGACGCCTGGCAGGTCCACCGCCGTGACGGTCGGGATGGCCCCGATGGAGATCTGCCCGCGGACCTCGCCGGACGCCGCCGCCACCTCGGCCTTCGCGCGTTCCGCCGCGTCCAGGGACAGCCGCGCCGCGGGCAGGAACGCCTCCCCCGCCGGGGTCAGCCGGACGCGGCGGCTCGTGCGGTCGAACAGCTTCGCGCCGAGCTCCCGTTCCAGCCGCGCGATCTGGTGGCTGAGCGCGGACTGCACGACCATGCACTGCTCGGCGGCGCGGGTGAAGGTGCCCGTCTCGGCGACGGCGACGACGTAGCGCATCTGCTGGAGCTCCACGGAACCATCGTGGATCACGATCGATGTCCATGACAAACATGTGTTGGACTCATTGATCATCCTGGCCCCAGGCTGGACGCATGACGACGAGCTCTCATCCCGAGGACGGCGGGCTGTCGCGCGGGCTGCTGGTGCTCATGGCGACGGCGACCGGACTGGCCGCCGCAGGCAACTACTTCGCACAGCCACTGCTCGACCTGATCGGCCGCGAGCTGCACCTCGGCTCCACCCAAGCGACGCTGCTGGTCACCGCCGCGCAGGTCGGATACGCGCTGGGCCTCATGCTGCTGGTCCCACTGGGCGACCTGATGGAACGGCGTCGGCTCGCGGTGACCCTGTACGCGGCGACGGCGGTGTTCCTGCTGGTGTCGGCGACCGCGCCCAACGGCACGGTCCTGCTCGCCGGGACGGCCCTGACCGCGCTGACCTCGGTCGGAGCACAGGTGGTCGTGCCGTTCGCGGCGGCGCTCGCCAACCCGGCCGAGCGGGGCAAGGTGGTCGGGACGGTGATGACCGGCCTGATGCTCGGCCTGCTCGTGGCGCGCACCGCGTCCGGCACGCTCGCGGGTCTCGGCGGCTGGCGGACGGTCTACTGGGTGGACGCGGTGGCGATGGCCGTGATGGCCGTCCTGCTCCGCCTCTTCCTGCCCCGCCTCGGCGGGCGCGACCGAAGCCTCACCTATCCCGGTCTGCTGCGTTCCACCGTCTCGATGTTCCGGCTCGAGCCGCTGCTGCGGTGGCGTGCGGGCATCGGCGCCCTGAGCCTGGCCTCGTTCAGCGTCCTGTGGACGGCCGTGACGTTCCTGCTCTCGGGGCCGTCGTACGGCTGGTCCGAGTCGTCCATCGGGTCGGTGGGACTGCTCGGCGTCGTCGGCGCGCTCACCGCCACGTTCGCCGGACGCCTCGCCGACCGCGGGCTCGTGCAGGTCGTGACCGGAGCGGGGACGCTCCTGCTGGTGGCGTCGTGGGCGGCGTCCGCAGCCGGGGCCCACTCGCTGTTCTGGCTGCTCACCGGCGTGGTCGTCCTCGACCTGGCCCATCAGGCGGTGCTGAACAGCACCCAGAACGTCCTGTTCGGGCTGCGGCCCGAGGCCCGCAACCGCATCAACTCCGCCTTCGTGACGACGCTGTTCCTCGGCGGCGCGGCGGGTTCCGCGCTGACCTCGTTCGCCTGGGCGCACGGCGGCTGGAGCAGCGTGTCCGCCCTGGGCGCCGTCCTGTTGGCGGGGACCGTCCTGCTCTGGATCCTCGAACGCCTCACCACCGGGCGGACGACCGCCAAGGACCCGGTCGAACCGGCCCATGACCGGACGCCCGCCACCTCGACCACCTGACAAGGAGAAACGACATGACGCGCACCATCCTCCTCACCGGAGCCACCGGCACCGTGTCCACCGCACTGATGGACGCACTGAAGGGCGCCGACGTGAACCTTCGCGCGCTCGTCCGCGACCCGTCCAAGGCCGAGGCGCTCCGCGAGCGGGGCGTCGAGGTCTTCGCCGGTGACCTCGACGACCCCGGTCGCTTCCGGCGGCCTTCGAGGGCGTCCAGGACCTCTGGCTGCTCGTCCCGAACGGCCCGCGCACACCGGAGCACAACATGAACGCCATGTGGGCCGCGCGCGAGGCGGGCGTGGAACGCGTCGTCCGGCTGTCGGTCGTCGGCGCGGCCCACGACGCGCCGTCCCGCAGCGCCCGGCTGCACGCGCTGTCGGACCGCGAGGTCGAGCACTGCGGCATGCGCTGGACGATCCTGCGCCCGCACTGGTTCATGCAGAACTTGTTGAATGAGGCGGGCGATGTGGCCGGTGACGACGCGTTCTCGCTGAACATGGCGGAGGCCCGGCTCGGAATGATCGACGCCCGCGACATCGCCGAGTGCGCCGCCCGGGTCCTCCTGGACGACCCCGACGAGCACCACGGCCGCACCTACACCCTCACCGGCCCCCGCTCGCTGACGTTCGACGAGGTCGCCGACCGGTTCACCGCCGCGCTCGACCGCCCCGTCGGCTACCAGCCCGTCAGCGACGGCGCCAAGCGCGAGGCCCTGCTCGGCTACGGCGTCCCGTCCTGGATCGTCGACATGCTCGAGGAATACGCGCAGGCCTACACCTCCGGCTGGGGCGACTTCACCACCGACACCGTCGCCGAACTCCTCGGCCGTCCCCCGCGCGACGTCGCCGACTTCGTCCGCGACCACGCCCCTGCCTTCTGCCACTGAAAAGGAACAGACACATCATGCGACGCAAGACGATCTCGGCTCTCCTCGTCCTCGGTCTGCTCGGTGCGACGGCCGCTCCGGCCCAGGCCACGGACGCGACGCCGTTCCCCAGCGACATCCGGCTCCCGGACGGTTTCCAGCCCGAGGGCATCGCCATCGGGTCCGGCCCGTTCGCCTACGTCGGCTCGATGGCCGACGGCTCGATCTACCGCGCCGACCTGCGCACCGGCCGCGGCACCGTCTTCAGCAAGGGCCCCGGCACGCAGGCCCTCGGCCTGAAGCTCGACAAGTACGGACACCTGTTCGTCGCCGGCGGCACCGGCGGCGACGCCCGGATCGTCGACACCCACACCGGAAGGATCCTGGCCACCTACCAGCTGACCAGCGGCCCGGCCTTCGTCAACGACATCGTCCTCACCGAAGGAGCCGCCTGGATCACCGACTCCACCAATCCCGTCCTATACAAGCTGCCCCTGAACGGCGGAGCGCTGCCGTCCAAGCCGGAGCGCATCCCGCTCACCGGCGACATCAAGTACGCCGACGGCTTCAACGCCAACGGCATCACCCCCACCCCGGACGGCCGCGCGCTGATCGTCGTCCAGTCCAACACCGGCGACCTGTTCCGCGTCGACCAGAACGGCGCGACCCACCGCGTGAACCTGCACGGCGAGTCCCTGAAGGAAGGCGACGGCCTCCTCCTGCGCGGTCAGACCCTCTACGCGGTGCAGAACATGTACAACACGGTGACCGTCCTGCACCTGAACAAGGCCGGGACGGACGGCCAGGTGGTCAAGCGGGTCGGCTCGCCCCTGTTCGACGTCCCGGCGACCATGGCCGAGTTCGGCTCCCGCCTCTACCTCACCAACGCCCGCTTCGACACGACGGCGACGCCCACCACCCCCTACGACGCCGTCGCCATCCCCCGCCCCTGACCGCGTCCTGTCTCCCGGGCTTGGGGACCCGGGAGACAGGACGACGAGCCCTTATTCAGTCGGCGGCCTACCGTAGACGGTGTCCCAGGTCGTCCAGAGCGAGGAACTGCGGTCGGGACGGTCCGGATGGACGCCGACGATGGCCAGCGGCGGCAAGTCGTCGAGCTTCGACAACTCCCGCCACCGCTCCCGGGTCACCTCCAGGTACCGCAGCCCCTTCAACCGGACCACCGCACCGCCTCGTCCGGATCATCCGCGGGAACCGCGGGCGACATCCACGGCTCGAGCGCTTCGGCGGGCAGATCTCTGTGGTGGTGGGTCGATGCCACGACCGTGGACAGCGGCCTCTCCAGATCTTGTCATTGACAAGATCTGGAGAGGCATGCAATCTAGTCAGTGGCAAGTTTGTTGGCCGCGTGACCGTGACACCGAAGGAAGCGACATGACGCACAGTCTCAGCATGGTCCGGCAGATGTGGCAGCTGTTGGAGCCGGTGCACGCCACCCTCTACTACGCGCCGGAGGCATTCGAGGAGGCCACGGCCCTGGGCTACGCCACGGACGAGCGCTGGCCCAGCTACTTCGCCTACCGTGCCGCGCCGCTCGGTCCCGTCGGCCCGCAGCTGGTGAACGCCCTCTTCTACAGCCTCAGCCCTCAGATGGTGGAGCGTCACACCGCACCCGCCTGGCGGATCGCCGGCCCCGAGCAGGTACTGGAGGCCCGCAGTACCGCAGTGGACCGTGCGCTGCGGAAGCTGTTCGGTGACCGGATCGGCTCGCCAGAGCTGCGGGAGGCCGCGGAACTGGCCCACCGAGTCGCCGAGGCGGCGGACACGGCAGGCCGTCCCATGGCCGCCGCGAACGCCGCGCTGCCCTGGTCCGATGAGCCGCATGTGGTGCTCTGGCAGGCCGCCACCATCCTGCGCGAGCACCGCGGCGACGGCCACATCGCCGCCCTCCAGGCTCACGGACTCGGCCCTGCCGAGTCCCTGGTCTCGCACGCCGCCGTCGGCGCCGCGCCGGAAGAGGTCTTCGGCAGCAGGCAGTGGACCGACAGGGAGTGGGCCGCCGCTCGCGAACGCCTCGCCGCCCGCGGCCTGGTTGAGACCGATGGCAGGGCCACGGAAACAGGTCTTCGGGTGCGTACCGCCGTCGAGAAGCTCACCGACGAGCTCGCCGCCGCTCCCTGGGACGCGCTCGAAGCCGACGAGATGGCCCGGCTGGCCGAGCTGCTCGTCCCGTTGGTGCTCGACATCGTCGGCGCCGGCCTCCTTCCGGCACAGAGCACCCTCGGTATCGGCATGCAATACGACTACGAGCGCGCACAGACGGAATCGGAGCCGGGTGAGCCGTTGGAAGAGCCGGCAGTCCTCATAAGCGAGTAGTCCGGAGCGGTCACGGCCTCCCGCTGGACCGTGACCGATTGCTTCCGTTCACGGTGACGGGTCAGGCGGCTTCGGTCATCGACGTGATCCGGCGGACCCGGGAGAAGAAGGTGATCAGCCAGCGGAGGGTCAGGCCGGTGACGCCGAGCCAGAGGACGGCGCGCACGCCCGCGTACTGGCCGACGAGGCCGCCGAGGGCGCCACCCAAGGCGAGGGCGCCGGTGAGGAGGAAGCGGAAGGTGGCGTTCATGCGGCCGAGCATCCCGTCCGGGGTGACGTTCTGGCGGAAGCTGACCAGCAGGACGTTGTCGACACCCACCTTGAACAGACTCACCGTCCAGCCGAGGCCCGCCACCCAGAGCAGCGGGCCGTGCTGGACGAAAGCTGCGAGCGGCGCGAAGGGGGCGACCGCGATTCCGGCGAGCCACAGGGCGCGGCCGACGCCGAGGTGCCGGGCGAGGACGGGAGCGGCGATCGAGCCGAGGAACGCGCCCACGCCGCCCGCCGCCAGGAACAAGCCCAGGACCCCGGCGGGCAAGCGCAGTTCGGTGATGAACAGGACCAGGAACGCCACCTGGCACATCTGGATGCTGAGGTTGGTGAGCGCGCCCTCCAGCGCCGCCGGACGCAGGATCGGATGCCCGAGGACGAATCGCAGGCCCTCTCCCATGCCGCCGCGTCCGGCGGGACGGTCGGGTTCGGCGGGACGCAGGTTCCGCAGGAAGCACGCCGACCACAGGTAGCCGACCGCGTCCGCCAGGACGGCGAAGGGCGCGCCGAGCCCCTGGACGACGAAGCCGCCGATCCCGCGTCCCGAGACGTCCGCGACGGTGTTGAGGCCAGCGAGCGCGGAGTTGGCCGCCACCAGCCGGTCCCGTCCGACCAGGGCGGGCAGCACGCTGAGGTGCGCGACGTCGAAGAACACGGTCGCGACGCCGGTGAGCAGTGTCACCGCGTACAGCTGCGGCAGGGTGAGCACGCCGAGCGCCCACGCGGCCGGGACGGACCCGACCAGCACGGCCCGGACGAGATCGGCGGCGACCAGGACGGGCCGCTTGCGCATCCGGTCCACCCAGGGCCCGGCCGGGAGCCCGACCAGCAGGAACGCCGCGGTGCTCAGCGCGGCGAGCAGTCCGACCTGGCCGGGACCGGCGTGCAGGGCGGTCTGCGCGAGCAGCGGGACGGCGAGCGTGCCGAGTTGCGTGCTCATCTTGGAAGCGGCGGCCGCGGTGAACAGCAGCCGGAAGTCCCGGTTTCCAAGGACGGGCCGCCGCACATCGCGGGTGAGGGTTGTCATGCCCGGAACCCTCGCGGATGACCGCAATCCGCCTCGATGGATTTAGTCTGGACCGAATCCAGAAGGGATCCGCGTGCTCGAACTGACCTTCACCGCCGACGACCTCGCCTACACCCGGTTCGCCATCTCACCGCTGTGGGAGACGGTGGCGGCCGTCCGGACGCTCAAGTACCCGGCCGAGCACCCGCTGCACCGCCGGTGGGCCGAGACCGTCCGGCCACGGCTGGACGCCGCCGGAACGCGCCTGGAACCGCTGTCGGAACTGATCGGGCCTCGGCTGATCGCCGCGTTCGCGTGCCCGCCGCCGACCTCGCCCGCCCCCGATCTCGAGCTGGAACTCGCCGCCCTGCGCCTCCAGCCGCACGACAGGGTCGTCGAGGACCGTGCGACGCTCGGCCTCCCGCCCGACCCCGACCCGCAGGCGGGGCTCGACCGGCTCGCCGAGACCGTCGCGGAGTTCTGGGACGTCGCGCTCGCGCCCTACTGGCCGCGCGTCCGGGCACTGCTGGACGGCGACATCCTCTACCGCGCGCGGCTGCTCGCCTCCGGCGGCGCGCACCGCCTGTTCGCCGACCTCAGTCCGGGCGTCACGTGGATGGGCGACCAGCTGAACGTGCCCCGCGCCCGTCCCGGCACGGTTCCGCTGGACGGACGCGGGCTGCTGCTCGTCCCGTCCGCGTTCACCTGGCCCAAGCTCTTCTCGATGACCAAACCCGGCTGGCAGCCGCTGCTGCGCTACCCGGCGCGCGGCGTCGGGACGCTCTGGGAGCACTCTGAGCGGGACGCGCCGGCCGCGCTCGCGGGCATCCTCGGCCGCTCCCGCGCCCGCCTGCTCGCCCTCCTGGACGAACCGGCCCCCACCGGCGACCTTGCCCTCCGCGCCGGGCTCTCGGCGGGCGGCACGTCCCAGCACCTCACCGCCCTGCGCGACGCCGGGCTCGTCTCGGCGCACCGGACGGGCCGCTACGTCCTCTACGCCCGAACGGAGATCGCCGAGGCGCTACTCGCCGCCCCCGCCTGACGCCCCGCGACCTCTCGGTCCCAGCGAAGCGGCCCGCGAGATCAAAATCCCTCGGCGAAGTGGACGCGGCCCCGGAATGCCGCCGGGACGGGCCCAACGGCCGGTGGCCAGCAGCCAGATTCCGACGGCCGTGAACAGGGCCCCGCCCACGAGCGGCCCCACCACGCCGACAAACCGCTTTCCGGAGATATCGACAGCAGTGCCACCCGTCAGCTCACCCCCTGCGTTCCGGTCGTCTGCGCTACCTCGTGCCCTGGCCGAGCAGGTAGGCGTCGATGTCGGCGAGGTCCTTGTCGCTGAAGCCCTTCAGGCCGGACTTGGCCTCCCGGTCTTCCGGGTTCTGTTCCAGACGGTCCTGGTACCACTGCGCGTTCTTCTGCACTTTTTCGCGAACCTCTTCTGGAAGGGCCCTCTGGCGGCGACCCGAACGCGTGGGCGGGAATTCGACCGCAAGGCGTTCGTACCCTGGCGCGGTTCCTCCGCCCCTGGTCTCACCGCTGCCCTGCGGATGGGCATGCCACTTCTCCATGCGATCGCCACCGATGCTTCCCGGCTCCTCCATGTACCGGACGGTGAAGCCCATCAGTGCCATCGCCTCCAGGTTCCCGCTCCGGAATCCCAGGTGACGGGCGGCGGCCGCGTGCCGGTTCAGGTAGTCGAAGAGCAGGAACTGTCCGGTGCGTGATTCACCGCCCCACTCCTTGAACCCCGGGTCGTTCCAGAAGCCGGTGAGGTTCACGACCTTGGCGCCGAAGCCGGGCACCTTCACCTTGCCGCCCTTCTCGTCGCCCTTCCCCTCGTCCGTGCCGTTGTAGGCGGCCGCGATCGCGTCGTACTTCGGGGCCCGCCCGGCGGCCTGCTTCTTGTTCTTCGGGGCGGCGTCCCCGACGATCAGGACGAGGTCGAGGGAGGAGAGACCGGCGATGATCTGGGCGATGCCCAGGTAGCCGGTGTCATGCTCGAGATGGACCTCGCCACTCTTGCCGCTGAACCTGGACCACAGGATCGCGATGTTCCTGCCCGCCGCGTCGACCCCCTTCGCGCCGAGCCACTCCTCGACCTTCCGGTCCTTCTCGTGGGCGGTCTTCTGGTCGCCGTTCAGCTTCCAGGCCTCGCGGACCTTCCCCCGCATCTCGTCCGAGAACTTGGCGCCGACGTAGGTCGTGCCGGTGCCGAGCGGCTGGATCTCCGAGTTGGAGACGTCCGCGCCCCGCTCCTTGGCGTCCTTCTTGGCCTGTTTCTTGGCGTCACCCTGCTTGACGGCTTCGACGACGTGGACCCGGACGGAAGCGATGCCCGAATCCTCGTAGAACTTCGCCACATTCCTGGCGGCGCTCTCCTGCCGCTCGTCGTGCCCGTGGGTGATGTAGACGTGCTTTTCGGGGTCGTCGATCAGTGTGGCGGCGATTCCGAACTGGTCGCCCGAGGCGTACCAGGGCTGGATGATCACGCGAGCGTTGACCGCCTGCGTCCGTTCCTTCTCCTCACCCTGCGCGTTCCCGCCTGCGTTGGCGCGTTGGACGAAGGTGGTGACCGCGCGGTTGCCGGCGCTGTGCTGGAGCGCGCCGAACGCGTCGGGGCCCATCCCGGGGGTGAGTGCGGGAGCGGCAGCGGGCGCCACCGGGCGATGAGGCCTCGCGGCGGCCTCCGCCTGCGCCCGGCCAGGCCGGTTCTGCCACGCCTGCCGCTGTTCCCCCATGACCGCCCCGCTCCGATCGCCGACACTGATCCCCTTGGAGCCTCCCGGAAATCCCGCGCCACGTCAGGGGCGGATCGGGCAGTCCCGAAGGCAAGATCCCGGACGTCTCCGGACATCCGCCCACCCCACCCTCCCCCGGCATCGCCTGAACGATTCCCCTGAATCCGGGCCAAGGCCGCAGGCCGGTCGCTACGATCCCGCGAAATGATCATGACGCTGCCCCGCCGATGAAAGCCGCTCCCGGCGGCGGGCAGCGGGCGACGACGAGCAGTCGAGGACCAAGCTGATGATGACGAGTGAACCGATTCCCGCCGACTCTCCGATCTGTCACCTCTGGGTCGTGCGACACGAGGGCATCACGAGGGTCGTCTGCGCCGAGAAGTGGGGCTCCGTCTTCACGTGGTCGCCCTCCACCGGGGAATGGACATCCCCTCGGCTGGCGTTCGCGCATGCGGAGAACCCGGCCTTCGCCAACTACCCCGACGCGCACAACGAGTTCAGCAAGGTCGCCGCCGTGTCCGGTGGAGGCAGGCTGGTGCTGGCGGCGGGCGGTGACGAGCAGGAACCCGCCGTTTGGGATCTGGGCAGCGGTGAACTCGTGGCCCGCACTCCGTCCTGTGGCGCGTACACCGCCGACATCGTCGCGCTGGACGACAGGTTCGTCACCGCCCAGCAGTACTCCGAGGAGGTACGCCTCTGGTCGCTCGACGGCACCGACACCCTCCTCGACGAAGTCAGCGAGGTGTTCTGTCTCGGCACGGCGCGGATCGCCGACCGGACCCTGATTCTCGCGGGTGGATCGGGCGTCACCGTGTGGGACGCGGAGACACTCGCCGAGCTCGGCGACTTCTCCCCGGACGACATGGACGACGCGAGAGTGTGGGCCGTCGCGGCCTGCGGACTGGAGCAGGGCACGGCGATCATCGGGCTGACCGAGGAACGCGGGCTCTACGCCTGGTCCCTCGACGCCGACGACCCCGACGGGCCTCCCCTGTACGGCCCCGTCCAGCTCGACGGCGCCGACGACATGATGGAGGTGATGCACGTCGACGGCCGTCCCCTCGTGGTGCACCCGTCCGATGCCTCCCTGCATCTTCTGGATGCTGCCGACGGCACCACGGTCGGTCATGTCCCCACCCCCGGCCACTCCGTGACGGCTCTGCGGGCGGCGATCATGGACGGCCGTCCCGTGCTCGTCACCGGCGGAAGCGACGGCGTCCTGCGGATATGGGACGAATCCGAACTCGCCCAGGCGATCCGCGAGAGCTGATCCCCCGGGGTGGGCGCAGGCTGCGACAGGGACCCGCGCCCACCCGGCGCGTTCACACTGTCAGGCGTCGGACGGGGCGCCGAACCAACGGGGAAGGTGGGCGCGCAGGTCGTCCTGGTCGTCGCCCACCCATGCGACGTGGCCGTCCGGACGGAGCAGGACGGCGGGCGCGTCCAGGCGATCCAGGTCGGCGCCGGTGTCGACGACGTGGTCGACCCGGTCCGTCCAGCCGTCCACCGACAGTCCGCCGGTCTGGTCGAGGAGCAGGCCGCGGCCGCCGCGCGTCAGTTCGTAGAGGCGGCCCCGCTTCAGTTCGACGTCCCGCATCCGGCGTCCGAGCAGGTCGTGCCCCTCGCCGAAGTCGTAGCGGACGTTCAGCGCGGTGATCTTCTCCATCAGGAACCGGTTCACCTCCTCGAAGTCCATCAGCTCCGACATCAGCCGCCGCACCGCGAGCGGGCCCGGCTCGTTCGCCATCAGGACGGCCTGCGCGCGGGTGTTGACCAGTACCTCGGCGGCGACCGGGTGGCGCTCGGCCTCGTAGGTGTCCAGCAGCCCGTCCGGGGCCCAGCCGTCGATCTCGGCCGCGAGCTTCCAGCCGAGGTTGAACGCGTCCTGGACGCCGAGGTTGAGTCCCTGTCCGCCCATCGGCGGGTGGACGTGCGCCGCGTCCCCGGCGATCAGCACCCGCCCGGACCGGTAGCGCTCGGCCTGCCGGGTCGCGTCGCCGAACCGGGACAGCCAGCGTGGCGAGTGAACGCCGAAGTCGGTTCCGGCGTACGCCGTCAGCTGCCGCCGGAAGTCCTCGATGGTCGGCGGGCCCGCGCTGTCCTCGGCCACCCCGGCGGCGGGGACGACGAAGCGGGACACCCCGTCCCCGAGGGGCATGGCGGAGAAGAACAGCTCGGTCTTGCGGATCTCGGTGACGGCGGCGTTGATCGTCGCCGGGTCCGCGGTCACTCCCATCTCGCCCAGCAGCGTCTCCTTGCTGGCGGGCTCGCCCGGGAAGCCGATGCCGAGGAGCTTGCGCACCGTGCTGCGGCCGCCGTCGCAGCCGACGAGGTACCGCGCCCGCGCCCGCGTGCCGTCGGTCAGTTCGGCGGTCACCCCGTCGCCGTCCTGGCTCAGCCCGACCAGCCCGCTGCCGCGCCGCACCTCGGCGCCCAGCTCCGCGGCGTGCTCGGCCAGCAGGCGCTCGGTGATGATCTGCGGGATGCCGAGGACGTAGCCGTGCGCGGTGTCGAGCCCCACCGGCGAACGCTTGGCGAGACCGGCGAAGAAGCCGCCGCCGAGCGGGTGCTTCTTCCCCTCGGCGAGGAAGCGCTCGAGCAGGCCGCGCTGGTCCATCACCTCGATGCTCCGGACGTGGAGACCGAGCGCGCGGACGTTCGGCAGCGGCTCGGCGTCCCGTTCCACGACGAGCACGCTCACCCCGTGGAGGCGCAGCTCGGCGGCCAGCATCAGTCCGGTCGGCCCGCCGCCGACAATGATCACGTCGACCATGAATCCCCCTGCTCGCTGATTGTTGTTCGGCCAGCCCGGAACACGGGGTCGGCGACGCGTCCGCCCTTGGACTGAACGCTTTTCACTGATCCCGTTTTCGCAGGTACTGGCTTCAGCGAGAGATTCTGAGGCATGCCCCCGGTCTTGCCGCAAGCCCCCGGTTGCGCTATAGATTGAAAATGGAGGGGGAAGTCGTCTCCCTCGCCTTTTTCGCTGACGCACCTCCGCGCACACGAAAACAGGGGCCCGTCAGGACGGCAACGCCCGGCAAGCCCCTGAGACGAACGGCCCTTCAGTGAAGCGGTTCGGCCAGTGCGACGATCATGTTCGCGGGGCCGCGGAGGTAGCAGAGCCGGTAGGTGTCCTCGAACCGGGCCACCTCGCCGACCAGTTCGCCGCCGTGCGCGCGCAGACGTTCGACGACGTCGTCGAGGTCGTCGACGGCGAACATGATGCTGCGAAGCCCCAGTGTGTTCGGCACGGAGTTGTCCGGTGCGGGGCTGATCGCCGTCGGCGACCGGAACCGGGTCAGCTCGACCTTGCCGGTTCCGTCCGGCGTCCGCATCATCGCGATGTCGACCTGGACGCCGTCGAGCCCGCAGACGCCGTCCACCCAAGGCCCCCCGACCGGCATCCTGCCCTCGAGTTCCATGCCGAGCTCGGTGAAGAACGCGATGCCGGCCTCAAGGTCGTCGACGACTGCGCCGATGTGGTCCATTCGCTGAATCGTCATGTCCGAAGCTTAGGTGGGCCCGAGGACATCCTCAGCGATAGATGGTGTCGCGCGCACGTCCTCCCTGCTCGGCGTGAGTGACCCCGGCCATTGCGGGGCCCACGCTAAGCGTCGGAAAAAGCATGACTGAGCCCATCATTTGCCCCAAATCGGGCGAGGAGTCGCACGGATTCCGTCGTCTGAACCAGCACCGAGCCGAGTGGTCGCCCTGGGCGAGGCGCACGGGCCCCGGCGGGTCTGCGCGCACCCCGTTTGTTCCGGAATGGGGAGGTTGGCGCCTTGGAGCGCCTACGATCGGGGCCGTGGATGTGTTCGCGGGGGAAAGAGCCGAGCTGCGGCGGCTGTGTTCGAAGTTCGTGGCCGATGACGTGGCACGGCAAGTGTTCGAGATCGCAGCCCCCGCGATGCGGATCGAACCGGGCGGCTCCGGACGCTCCCGGTTCGGCGGGCCGGGCCTGCTGGACGCGGGTGTCGACTGGCCCGAGTGGAACGGGATCCCGCTGACCCTGCTGGCCGTCCTCGACCTCGCGGAGCTCCCCGGGCCGGACGTTCTGCCGCGTGAGGGCGTCCTCAACGTCTTCCACTACGATCCCGATCTGCCTTCTGACGTCGAATGGCCCTATCCGGATTTCGGGGATGGCTGCGCGGTGCTCCTCTCCCACCAGGGGCAGGAGGTCCCCGCGCCCGAACGCGCGACCGCCTTCGTGCCGCAGAACGTCCGCTTCGAGCCGGTCCTCACGCTCCCGGACCGCTTCCACCAGGCGTGGAAGCCGCTCCGGATCGCCGGCGGGTACGGCGACAGCGACCACCTCTTCGCCCGGCTCGCCGACGGACTCGACGACCTGATCGACGAGTGGGGCGAAACGCACAAGTCCTGCCACCAGTTGGGCGGCTGGCCTGCGGCCATACACAACGACCCTCGTGAGGACGCCGTCATGGCCCGCGGCCCGGCCGACTGGCGGCTCCTCCTGCAACTCATCACGGACGGCCGGATGCTCACCACCGAGGGCCACCAGTCCTGGTCGTGGGCCGACTGCGGCTACGCCTACTTCATGCTCCCCCGGCCCGCGGCCTGGGAAGACACGGCACTGATCACCCAGGGCTAGCGCCCGCATGTCGCCGCCGCCTCGACGGCCCCGGAGACCAGGCGGCGGCCAGCGAGGCAGGAGCCTGTCATCGCCGCAGCCCCTTGGGCTGTGTCCGGATCTTGTTGCGCCGCACCGATGAACGCGCCCGCTCACTCCCCGTCGGCGGGGGCGAGGTCATCGAGGATCTCGCGTACCTCGACGACTTCGGTGGGGACGTCCTCCGTGGGCCAGCCCGCGGCCAGGGCCTCAATGGTCGTCCTGTGCTGCTCGAACGTCTCGCGCTTGATGAGGGCCAGGGCCGCGGCGGCCTGAATCTTCAGCTCGCGGCAGCGGATCACGCGGAGAAGGACGTCGACGGTGTTGTCGGCCCGGAAGTCCCCCACCAGATACACGGCCATGCCGCGGTCGTCCATCGGGACGGTCTCGTCGCACGCTACGTCCCCGAGCGCCTGGGCGAGCCGGGGATGTGATTCCTGCACGCTCCACAGCACGTCCCGAGCAGCGTCGAGGACCAGTTCGCGAAGCTCGGCGTCGGCGTTCTCGAGGGCGTCGGCGAGCACGGACAGGTCGTCCTGGGCGGCGACCTTCAGCGCTGACAGGGCCGTGCGGTGGGCGGCGGTGGGGCCGTACTCGCGGCTGAGTTCGGGCGGGGACTGCGGCTGCCGCAGGATCTCTGAAATCAGGGTGAGGACGAGCGCCCTCGCCGGTTCCCGTGCCCCGTCGCCGCCTCGCGCGGAAGCGCCCTCCGCGTCCCACCAATGGTCGAGGGCGATGCCGACGGCCGCGACGTCGCCGCTTTCGAGCATCGTGCGCATGGCCTCGTGGTACGACTCGTCCGCTTCGGGGTGGCGCAGCCTTCGGTGGGCGCGATACAGGTCCGGGTCCGGCAGCCGGTGGCCCTGCCAGTGGACGCTGTGCGGCTTTCCGAGAATCAGATCGGCGGGGTTCTGGCCCCATGGACGCGCCGGGGAACGCTCTCCGTCCCAGCGCTCCGCCGCCTCCTCCATGACCGCGCGGTGACGGTCCAGGCCACCGGTACTCACCAGGTAGTAGGCGGCATGAGCCTGCACCTTCGGCGCTGTCTCGCGCAGCGCGCGGAGGAGGAGCTCGTCGGCGTCCGCGCCGAGGCCCTCGGCCAGGACCCGGATCGCCGTCTCCTCCTCTCCGAGGGACGGGTCGAAGACCAGGCAGCCCACCGCCTCGACGAGATCGGCGTCCGGGACATCGCTCTTCTCGAACACCCCCAGCGCCATCCAGGTCGCTTTGTGCCGCTCCTGGCCGGAGTTCGGACGGGTGAGGACGTCCACCAGCGGCTCGGCGTCGTCCGGCTGGGCGTACTCCGACCCGATCGTCGTCAGCGCGCTCACCTCGGCGGGCGAGATCGGACGGCGCAGCACCTCACGTGCGCGCTCCAGAACCTCGGGAAGGAGGGCATCGGCCTGGTCATCGTCCAGGACATGCCGCAGGCCGTCCCAACGCTCGTAATGGTCGAGCGCGATGCCCACGGCGACCGGGCTCTCGCTGTGCAGCAGCGTGGCGAAGGCATCCAGGAACGTCTCGTCGCTGAGCGGGAACTGCAGCTCATCATGAGCGTGCCGAAGGGCGGGATCGTCCAGATGGGCATCCTGCCAGTACAAGCTGTGGAAGCCCTCGAGTGAGTCGCGAACATCGCCGAACCACGGACCGCCGTCCTTCGGCCAGGAGTCGACGAGCCGTTGGAGCAGCTCTCGGTGCTTGCGGACCTTGTGCGGCGTCGTCAGCTGCCTGGCAGCCTCGACCTGGACCACCAGATCGGCGGCCCCGGTCAGGTGGACGATGAGCTCCTCCACTTCAGGGAGGTCGAGGTCGCCCAGGGCGTGAATCGCGGAGCCGCGTGCCCGCGCGTCCAGGCTCTCGTCGAGCGCGGCGGCACGGACGGCCGCCAGCAGCCGCGGATTCGGTTCCTCGCCGTCCTCGAGAGCGGTGGACGCGGCGCCGAGCGCACCCTTCCGCAACCCGGGCCCCAGATCCCCCTCCAGCACGTCGGCGATCCGGTCGGCATCCTCGCTCTCCCCGAGATGCCACACCATCGTGAGCGACCACGAAAGCGCCCGCTCCCGGTGCTCCTCGTCGAGCGTGGACGCCCGATCAAGAATGTCGCGGGCGACGAAGAGAACCTCGTTGTCCAGCGGCCGGTACCGGTTGTCGAAGCCACATCTGGTGCCCGCCTGGGCCCGCTGATAGTCGCTCAGCGCATCGCACACCACCTCGATGTCGTCGCTGTGCAAACGCGCGCTGAACTCCCCGAGACACGACGCTTCTTCGCCGTCCGGCATAGGCCCTCCCTCAAGATCGGCTCGTCAGACCGGCAGAGCCGCGCCCATGCCGTCCTTCCGTTTTCCGGCTGCCTCTTCACCATGACGGCAAGTCCTTCGATCTACCGCCGCCCGCGGTGGTTCGCCGCGGGCGAGGCCAGGGTCAGGGCGTGACGCGCTCCAGAATCACCAACGGGATATCGCGTCCCGAGGTGGCCTGGTATTCGTCGTAGCGGGGGAAGAACGAGGTCATCCGGGCCCAGAGCGGTGGCTTCTCTTCCGGGGTGGCGGTGCGGGCCCGGGCGGTGAAGGTTTCGGCTTCGAGTTGGACGGTCACGTCCGGGTGCGCGGTGAGGTTGAGGTACCAGGCCGGGTGCTGGACGGATCCTCCGTTGGAGGCCACCAGAAGGTACCGGCCCTGGTCTTGGCCGTAGATCAGCGCGGTGCGGCGCAGCCTGCCGGACCGGCGGCCTCGCGTGGTCAGCAGCAGCGTCGGCCAACCCTGAAAGAGGTGCCCCTGGACGCCGTCGCTTTCGAGATAGGCGCGGATGTGGTCGGCGACCCACGGGGTCGGATTGTCGAGGATCTCCTCCTCGGGCGCCGTCATCGCCTGGTCCCCGCGTCGGCGGGCCCGCCCGCGCTCACCTGGATCATGGTGACATCCCCTTCATCTGCTCGATAGTTCAGTTCCTTAAGCTTTACTCGCGCCGGAGCGTAGCATTCACTTCAGGAGCTGAACAGTCCAGCGGCTTAAGTGGTCGCTACACTGGCCGCATGAGCGCCCATGCCGACACCGAGACCGGTGCCGGAGCCGACGCGGATGAGGTCGTGGCCGAGCTGAGCGGCCTGGTCTTCGAGGTCACCGGGCGGCTTCGCGCCCAGTTCAACGCCGCGGCGGCGGAACTCGGCCTTCCTCCGGCCCAGGCGCTCGTCCTGGCCAAACTGTCCGGCCCCGCTCCGATGCGTCAGCTGGCCGACTGGCTGTCCTGCGAGCCGTCGAACGTCACCGGCATCGTCGACGGCCTGGAACGGCGCGGCCTGGTGACACGTCAGCCCGCCCCGGGTGACCGCCGCGTCAAGCACGTGGTGCTCACCGACGCCGGCGAGCACAAACGGCGGGAGTTGGACTGCTGCACCCACTCGCTGGCCCGGACCTTCTTCGAGCTGCCCGACCCGGACCGGCAGCAGCTCCGTGACCTGCTGGCACGCGTCTTGACCGGCCCGCAGGCGAGCACGGAAAAAGCGGAACCCAGCTGAGGCGCCGAAACGTCACTCGGCGCCGGTCACCGTGGACCGCGAACCGCGCCACGGTGTGTGGATCGCCAACCGCGTCTCGGTGTTGGGACGCGCGTGTCAGACGGGCTCGACGCGGGCGCGCAGAAGGCAGAACTCGTTGCCCTCCGGGTCGGCCAGGACGTGCCAGGACTCGTTTCCGGTCTGGCCGACGTCGGCGGGTTTGGCGCCGAGGGCGAGCAGTCGCTCCAGCTCGGCGTCCTGGTCGCGGTCGGTGGCATTGACGTCGATGTGCAGAGGGAGCTTCTTGGGGCGCGGGTCGCTGGTGATACTCAAGACGAGCGTGGGCAGCGGGCCGCCGGGTCCGGCGCCGGGCGGCCCGATCGCGATGCTTCCGTCGGCTTCCCGCTCGAGTTCGACGTAGCCGAGGACCTCACTCCAGAACGAAGCGAGCCGTTCGGGATCGACGCAGTCGAGGATCAACCCGGTGATGCGGCATGCCATGTCCGCCAGCGTACAACGACGGCCGGGGGCGGCCTTGGTCTGCGCCCCGGACGAGCCGCCTACCCGTCGGCGTCGTCCGACGTCGGTTCCGTCTTGACGTAGAGGACCTCGCGGGCCTGCTCGGCGGCGCGCAGGAGGTTCTCATGGATGAAGTCGAGGAAGCGGGCGGCGTTCTCCAGGCGGACGGCGGCCGGGGTGCCGGCGCCCAGGACGGTGGCGCCGTGCCGCGCCGTCTCGACGAACTCGTCGTTGGCCCGGGCGCTGCGCACCATCGACTGGTACCAGAGGTCGTCGTCGACGACGTAGCGCTCGCGGCGGCGTTCGTCGCGCTCGCGGCGGATGAGGTCCATGCTCTCGAGGAACGTGATCGCCTTGGAGACCGACGCCGGGCTGACCTGGAGGCGCTGGGCGAGTTCGGCGGCGGTGAGGCTGCCGGAGTCGGTGGTGTAGAGGCCGGCCAGCACGCGGGCCATCATCTTGGGCAGGCCCGAGGCCATGAGGACCATGGCGAGCCTCTCCTCGAAGTCGTGGACGGCGACGGCGTCGCGGCCATGCGGGAGGGGACCCGCGTCCACCCCCCGGGTGGACGCGGGCCTGCGCCGCTGGGTGCGCTGCTGGGTGGCGTGCTGGGCCAGGTCGGCGCGGTAGCCGGCGGGGCCGCCGTTCCGCATCACCTCGCGCGTGATCGTCGAGGTCGGACGGTCGAGACGGCGTGCGATCTCGGCGTAGGCGAGCCCGTCGGCCAGTCCCAGCGCGATCTGCTGGCGTTCCTGCTGGGTGAGCCTGCCTCCGGGCATCGAGTACTCCTTCGTGCTGCTTCTCGGCGGTCTCCGACGCCTCCACGATAGCGTTCACCTCCAGTTCAATGCAACGAATGACCGGGAGATCGTTGCGTTCTATCTGAGATCGTTGCAACGATTTCTCGGCAACTTCCTGCAGTGATGTCGATTAGTCGCAACGAAATGGTTGCCGAATTGTGGAAAGCAACGTAGCGTTTGTGCTGTCCGAAACGATGAGCCGCCGAGGAGGCGCCGATGCGGAAGTTCGACGCCCCCACCCCGATCGCCGCCGTCCTGTCCGTTCCCGCGGGGCGCGTGCAGCTCATCGCCGCGGAACGGGCCGACGTCGTGGTCGAGGTCCTGCCCTTGAACGCGTCGAAGGGGCGCGACGTGAGGGCGGCGGAGCGGACGACGGTCGACTACGCCGACGGCGTCCTGCGCATCGAGACCCCGGCGAAGAACGAGCCCTTCGGCCCGTCCGGATCCGTCGAGGTGACGATCAGGCTGCCCGCCGGCTCCCGGGTCGAGGCGAAGGCGGCCAGTGCCGAACTCCGCACGGTCGGACGCCTCGGTGACGTCGCCTTCGAGGGCGCGTACCGTCGGATCAAGCTGGACGAGGTCGCGGACCTTCGCCTCACCGCGATCGACGGCGACGTCGAGATCGGCCGGCTCAACGGCTCCGCGGAGATCAGGACGGCGCGGGGCGAGATCCGGATCGCGGAGGCCAGGCGCGGCAAGGTCGTGCTGAGCACGCAGTCCGGCGACATCTCGGTCGGCGCCGCCATCGGCGTCTCGGCCTCCCTGGACGCGGGAACCGGCAACGGCCGCGTCAGCAACGCCCTCAAGAACGACGGCTCGGTCGAGCTCGAAATCCACGCCACCACGCCGAACGGCGACATCACCGCCCGCAGCCTCTGACAAGACATGGCCGGGACCGCCGCCCGGCCGAGCCGGACGGCGACCGAGACCCCGTCGGCGTTTACATCTCCCGACGTCAGTCGGCCTTTTTGACCGCGGTCGTGTTGACGTCGGCGAGAGTGCCGGTCGAGTCGACCGGCTGGAGCTCCGGAAGCGGGAGGCCGTGCTCGTCGATGAGGACGGAGTGGGTCTCGTCCGGCGCGAAGGCGTGCCGTTCACCCCACTGGCGGAGGGCGACGACGACGGTGAACAGGTCGCGTCCGGCCGGGGTGAGCGTGTAGAGCTGCCGCTTGCCCGAGGGTGCGGCCTGCCGGTCGAGGACGCCGCGCTCGACGAGCCGGCGCAGCCGGTCGGTGAGGATGTTGCGGGCGATGCCGGTGCGCTGCTGGAAATCGGTGAACGCGCGCGCCCCGTTCATGGCGTCGCGGACGATGAGCAGGCTCCAGCGGTCGCCGACCAGGTCGAGGCTCCGCGCCACCGGGCAGGACGGATCGGTCCAGGGCACATCCTCGGCGCGGATCTCGGTCCCGGCCATCACACCTCCCGAAGAGTTGCTGTTTGAAACCATTCTGCCGTACGGTCGAATCAGTTGCAATTTGCTACTGATCGAAGGAGGGCGGATGGGGTCGACCCATGCCCGAAGGATGTTGTTCGCCGCCGTCTGCGCGGTCGCCGTCGCGAGCCTCTACGCCGCGCAGCCCGTCCTCGCCGAGATCCGCGGCGATCTGGGTGTGCCGGACGCGCACCTGGGGTGGATCGTCGCGGTGACGCAGCTCGGCTACCTGGTGGGACTGGCCGTCCTCGTCCCCTTGGGCGACATGCTGGACCGGCGCAAACTCATGGCGGGACACCTCCTGCTGACCGCGGTGGGCACGGTGCTGGCCGCGGCGGCCTCCGCGACCTGGATGCTGCTCGTCGGGCTCGCCGTGGCGGGCCTGTTCGCGGTCGTCGTGCAGACGACGGTCGCCTACGCCGCCGCCCTGTCCACCCCCGAGGAACGCGGACGGACGCTGGGCGTGGTGACGTCCGGTGTCGTCATCGGCATTCTCGGAGCACGTGTCGCGGCCGGTGCGCTGGCCGCGGTCTGGGGCTGGCGCAGCGTGTACGTCGCGCTCGCCCTGCTGCTGGTGGCGTTGGCAGGTCTCGTCCTGCGGGTGCTGCCGCCCGACCCGCGCACCGAACACCCCACGTACCGGCAGGTCCTGACGTCGATGGGCGGGCTGTTCCGCGAGCGGCTGTTCGTCTCCCAGGGACTGATCGCGTTCTTCCTGTTCGCCTCGTTCGGCACGCTGTGGAGCGGCCTGGCGCTGCCGCTCGCGGACGCCCCATGGCATCTGAGCACGGCGCAGATCGGCCTGTTCGGCCTCGCCGGGCTGGTCGGCGCGCTCGGCGCCGCACGGGCGGGACGGTGGGCCGACGCCGGTTTCGCGAACGCGGTCACCGGCGGGTCGCTCGCCCTGCTCGCCGTCTCCTGGTCGGCCATCGCGCAGACGTCCTGGTCGCTGTGGCTCGTCGTCGTCGGCGTGGTCGTGCTCGACTTCGCCGTGCAAGCCGTCCATGTGAGCAACCAGCACCTGCTCACCATGACCTACGCGAACCGCACCAGCAGCGTCGTCGGCGGCTACATGATCTTCTACTCGCTCGGCTCCGCCCTCGGCGCGACCGCCACGACCACTGTGTTCGCCAAGGCCGGATGGACGGGCTCCAGCGTTCTCGGCGCGGCCTTCGCCGCCTGTGCCCTCGTGGTCTGGGCGTCCAGCCGCCGTCTGGCGGCCCGTCCTCACCTGCCGGTGGACGCCCAGCTGGGACGAGCCGGTGAGCACAGCATCAGCCGGAAGGAGGCTTCAGCGCCCACGAATCGGTCCCGTGGCTGAGCCACTCACCGAAGGTCATCGGGCGCGGTGAGGCGACGGAGTGGTCGAGGGAGAGCGGAACGATCTCCTCGCAGCACCCCAGGTCCTCCCACCACATGGTGCCTGCCAGCGGACCGGAGACGACCATGCGGGTGTTGAAGGTGCAGCCGTGGCTGCGCGCGATGAAGGTGCCCGCGAGCTGCCGCTCCTCGAAGTCCTTGAGCTCCTGGTCCCAGGGCTCCATGGCGGCGGCGAACGACTCCTGGTCGGGAAAGTCCTCCCGCTGGGGAAGGCGCTGCCACAGGTCGTCCTCATACTCCGCCCAGGAGTCCGGGTGCGGGAACGGCGCCCGGAGCTGTTCGCCCCACACGTCCTGCCATTTCCACCTCCAGCCCTCAGGGGTGCGGTGCAGGAGTTCTACCGCGCCGCCCGCACTGACGTTCAGCAGGTAGTGGCGGTACTCGGGTGGGAAGGGGACACCGAGCTCGTGCTCGGCCTCGGCGACCTCGGCCTCCGTCAAAGGCGCGGGCAGGGGCCGAGACGATGGGCGGGGAGGCCGCGGGGTGGGAACGGGCCGGGTCCCCCGCTGGCGGAGCTTGCGGAACATGTGCAGATCATGCCTGTCTCCAGGTCACCGCCCAAACGGTTTCCGCCTCGTCTCGGGTTGTGGGCCCTGGGCTGGTTCAGGTCTGTGGCTGGGCTGCGGGGATGTGCTGCCGGTGGGCCGCGACGTCGGTCGCGGTACGGACGAATGCCGCGAGTGCGGGCGCTCGGTGTTCTTGCGGCCAGGCGAGGATGAGAGTGGTGGGCCGGGCGTCGGTGACGGGTACGCAGGCCAGGTCGTCGCGGAGTTGGCCGCGCACGGACGCGGGCACCACGGCGACCGCGCGGCCGAGGGCGATCAGCTGCATGAGCTGGCCGACGTCCCGCACGGGCACGGTGTTCGGGGTCTCGTCGGAGCCGGTCGTCCAATCCGGCATCGTCTCGCCTGCCAGGTCGGCGAGACGTACGCTCGCCCGGCCGACCAGGTGGTGGTCGCGAGGGAGGACGACGACCTGGTCTTCGGTCAGGAGTTCCTCGACGTCGAGACCGGTCAGGTCGGTGTTGGAGAGGTGCAGCAGCCCCACGTCGGCGCGGCCGTCGCGAATCATCCCGACGCGTTCGTGAGCCGAGCACAGGACGATGTCGACGGGGACCGCATCCGGGTCGTTCTCATAGGCGGACAGGATGTCGGGCAGCAAACCGCAGTCACCGCCGGGTTTCATCACCAGGACCAACCGCGAGGAGGGCCGTCCCGCGCGCTGGGCGCGTCGTACGGCCGCGTCGACCGCGTCCAGGGCCCGGCGGCCCTCGGCGAGGAACACCTCACCGGCCGGGGTGAGCGCGACCTTGCGGCTGTCGCGTTCCAGCAGGAGGACGCCCATCCGGCGTTCGAGCTGACTGATGGCTCTGGACAGCGGCGGCTGCGCGATGCCGAGACGCGCGGCCGCCCGGCCGAAATGAAGCTCTTCCGCGACCACCACGAAGTACGCCAGTTCGCGGGTCTGCAGCCGATCCATACCGTGAGGGTATCGGCCAAGACCCAGGCGGGCATTGTCCTGCCGCGGCCCTCGGTGGTGATGTCGTCAGCATGATTGACGAGATGATCGCCCTGATCACGGGCGCGAACAGAGGCGTCGGGCGTGCCGTCGCCCGCCGGCTCGCCGATCGCGGCGCGACGGTCCTGCTCGGCTCGAGGGACCTTGGACGCGGTGAGGAGGTCGCCGAGGCGCTCAGGTCCGGCGGCGGCGACGTGCACGCCCTCACGCTCGACGTCACCGACGCGGCGACGATCCAGGCGGCCGCCAGGGAGATCGACGAACGTTTCGGCCGGCTCGACGTGCTGGTCAACAACGCCGGGATCTCCGGCAGCCCCGGACCGACGGAGCCCGCGACCGCCGACCTCGACCTGGTCAGGCGGGTGTTCGAGACCAACGTCTTCGGTGTGATCGCGGTGACCAACGCCATGCTGCCGCTCCTGTCGCGCTCGGCGGCCGCCCGCATCGTCAACGTGTCCAGCGGCATCGGGTCGCTCGCCCACATGACCGATCCGGACCACTACATGTCCCGGTTGCCGGGCCACGCGGCGTACCCGCCCTCGAAGACGGCGCTCAACTCCCTGACCGTGCAGTACGCCAAGGACCTTCGGGAGCGGGGCATCCTGATCAACGCCTGCACCCCAGGCCCCTGCGCGACGGACTTCACCCGGCACCTCGGCCTTCCCCTCCCCCGCACGGCCGACGACGGCGCCGCGATCGTGGTGCGACTGGCCACCCTGGGCGCGGACGGCCCGACCGGAGGGTTCTTCGACGAGGACGGCATGGTGCCGTGGTGAGCATCCCGGTCGGGCCGCGTTCCACCGGCAGCTCGTTCTGACGGACGCTACCGTCGACGATCATGACCGAACCGCCGCCCTTCGCCATGCTCGAGAGCCTGCTCGGCTGCCGCACCGACGACCCGCGGCTGATCGAGCTGCACCGGACGTACGGCCTGGGCGCTCCCCCGACGTTCCGCGACAGGGACGACGTCGGCGCCCCGGGCGTGGACGAGTGCGGATGGTCGCTCGTCTACAAGGCGTCCGCGCGGATCCCCGGCCGCCATCCCTCACCCCGGGTGGGCGGCCGGGGTGAGGTGCTCGGCCACCTCACAAAGATCAACGTCGTGGACGGCTACACGCCGCCGCTACGCGAAGGGATCACCACCGCGCTGCCTGAGCCGGAGGCCCGCGCCCGCGCATTGGAGAGCCGCGTCGCCGAATACGGCAACGTCGTCCACGTCTTGGAGCGCGACGAGCGGATCACCCTTGAAGCGCGCTACCACGCGGACGGGCGCTTCATCTGGTTCAGCCTGTGGCTGCACGAACTGGACGCGGACGATCCCGTCCTGCTGCGTTCGGCCGAGCAGGTCCGCGCCGTGCTCCCCGTCCGGACGATTCCGGACTGGCCGGAGCCGGATGCCGACGAACCGCTCCCCCAAGCCCTGCAAGCGTTGTGCGTGTATCAGGACGCGCCCGGCTTCGGCGACATCGACTTCGAGATGCTCGAAGCGTTCGGCTCGGGTTGGGTGAAGGCGTGGACCGAGAACGCCGACTCCGAGCGGGAGTTCCGCGTGTTCGCCATCAATGGCACCGGCTCGCTGGTCGCGTTCTGGCTCGTCCACGAAGACCGTCCGGTCGAGCAGCAGCCGGTAGTCCTGCTGGGTGACGAGGGCGATGTCGGCGCGGTCGCGACAGACCTTTGCGATCTGCTCTACCTGCTCGCCGCCGGCATCGGTCCCTTCGAAGCCGTCATGTACGGCCTGGATGAGGACGCCGAGCCTCAGCCGGGCATCGCCCGCATAGCCGAGGCCCATTTCGGCGTCCGTGGAGGACGCACCGCTGAGGCGATCCTCGCTGACGCGGTGGCCGAGTACTCAGACATCCAGGACCGCCTCGACGTTCTCTGCCCCTGACCGGCCTCAGGACGAGAAAGAGGCAAGGAACCAGGCGTCGACCACGCCGTCCTCAAGTCCGGACGCGACGAACATGCGACCATCCGATGTGAACGAGCCTGTGACGAGACCGGCTCTCAAGGTCCAGCGGACGCGGCCGTTCACGGCCTCGAACAGCACTGCGACATTAACGGCGAGGTGTTCAACGTCGCCTCCACCACGGGCAACCACCGGCTCGGTGACGTCGCCGACCTGGTCGCCGAGATCTGCGGCCCCGGGATCGAGGTCGACATCAAGCCCGTCGCCGGGGACGCGCGCGACTACCGAGTGACCGGCGAGAAGCTCACGTCCGTGACCGGATGGGCCCCGGCCCGCACCCTGAGCGAAGGGATCGCGCAGATCGCCGACGCCCTGTCCGCCGGACTGCTTGAGGACGAGGTGCGCCATGCGGTCGCCTGACATCCCGTGGTGAGTCCCGGACCTGTCTGGACGGGAACTGGACAACCTCGCCGACGCCGTCTCCGCCGGGCAGATCGGCCCCGCCGGGCAGTTCCTCGCCCGGTTCGAACGGCAGATCGCCGAGTTCTGCGGTGCGGCTCATGCGGTCACCACCTGCAGTGGTACCGCCGCCGCGCACATCGCCCTGCTCCTGGCCGGGGTCGGCCCCGGCCAGGAAGTGATCACCACAGCGTGGACGTTCGTCGCCACCGGCAATGCCATCCGCCACGCCGGTGCCCACCCCGTGGTCCTGGACGTCGAGCCCGACCACTGGCAACTCGACCCCGCCGAGCTGGAACGGTTCCTGACCGGCCCCTGCACCCGCACCCCGCATGGCCTGCTCAACCCCGACACCGGACGGATCGTCACCGCCGTCATGCCGGTGCACCTGCTCGGCCACCCCGCCGACCTGGACCCGATCCGCGCCCTCACCGAAGCACACGGCCTGGCGCTCGTCTGCGACGCAGCCCAAGCCATCGGCGCAACGCACCGGGGCCGTCCGATAGGGGCGCCGGGGCTGAGCGCGGTCAGCTTCAACGCCAACAAGATCATCACCACCGGAGGCGGCGGCGCGATCCTCACCGACGATGCGGGCCTGGCCGACCGCGCCCGCTACCTGATCAACCAGGCCCGCGAGCACCCGGTCGAGTACCGGCACGGCGAGGTCGGCTTCAACTACCGGATGACCAACCTGCAGGCCGCCATCGGCTGCGCCCAGCTCGAACGCATCGAGTCCTTCATCGCGGCCAAGCGAGCGACCTTCGACCGCTACGCGGAGGCGCTGGCCGACCTGGACGGCGTGAGGTTCCAGGCCGAGGCCGCCTGGGCGCACACCACCCGCTGGTTCACCACCTGCCTCATCGCCCCCGAACGGTCCGCGACCACCGCGCCCCAACTCCGGGCGCGGCTGGCCGACGCCGACATCGCGGCCGGTCCACCGTGGACACCGCTGCACCTGACCGGCGCGCACCGCCACACCGCCCCCTGGCCGTCCCCGGTCGCTGAGACCCTCGGCCGCAACGCGATACATCTGCCTTGCTCGGTAGGCATGACCCACGCCCAGCAGGACCGTGTGATCGACGCGGTCCGGTCCGCTGTCCCTCCCCTACGCCGAACCTGACCCCACCAGGGCCGCAGCCGGGCGTTGACGCAGGTCAGCGTCCGGCTCGGTCGTATTGACCCGCTGGCAGGGCGGGTATCGGCATACTCGGGTGCCTGTCACCACCGAGCATGCCCGGGGGGACGATGAGCGACGCAGCACCAGACTCCGACCTGGTCGGACGGCTGCGCGCGGCCTCCGACGACGAGCTCGTGGCGATCCTCGCCGCCGCGGACGCCGCCGATGTGGCCATGCACGCCCCCGGCGGCCAGCGCCTCCTACCGGTCCCGCGTCCGAACCCGGGTACGACCGAAATCGTGCTGCTGGGCGCACTGGGGTGCCGGTACGGGATGCTCGCCGGTGGCGCTGGCGGCCACCTGGTGCGGACCGCGACCACCAGCGTGCTCGTCGACCCGGGACCCGCCGCCCTCACCCTGCTGCTGCAGCTCGTCGACCGGGGCCGGTTCGCCTGGAGTGAGCTGGACGCCATCTGCGTCGCCCACTTCCACCCCGACCACTACACCGACCTGATCCCCTGCCTCGAAGCGATGGCCAGCCACACCACCGGACGGGCCCTGCTGGTCGCCAACCCCACCACCGCCGCCCGGTTCACCGCGTTCTCGCCCTACCACGCCGGCGGCATGGCCGAGGTGGTCACGCTCGCCCACCCCGACACCGAAGGCGACGGCGACCCCTCCATCAAGGTCGGCGATCTGACCATCCACGCCACCCCCGCCGTCCACACCGAGGAAACCGGCCGCACCCGCTCGGCGATCGGCCTGGCCTACCAGTCCCCGGCCGGAGGCATCTGGTACACCTCCGACACCAACCTGATGCCCGGGCTGCTGGACCGCGTCGCCGAACTCCTCTCTGACACCGCCCTGGTCATCGCGCACGCCGACGCCTCCAACATCAACCAGCCCCCGGGCCGCGCCCAGGCCTGCCACCTGGAAACCCGCGACGTCCCGACCATCGCAGCCACACTCAAACCCGCGCACATCCTCATCCAGCACTACGACGCCGCCTACGCCACCCCTGAGTACCGCATCGCCCAAGCCGTCTGGCTGCAGCGGCTCCTGGACCGAGACCGAACCGCCACGCAGGTTCTGCCCTCGGCCAGCGGACTCCGCCTGACCCTGACCGGCGGCCGCATCACCGACCACGCCATCGAGCTGAACAGCGACGCCGGACCGCCGGTAGCCGCCTACCTCCACCCGCTCCCCTGAACACCGAACTCGAACTTTCAATCGCGCTGGTCGGCCTGATCGTCGAGGTGCGGCGGGGCGGGTGCCGGGCCCAGTTCGCGCAGCCCTTGGCTGGGGGCTTTGGCCGGGCCCAGCCCGCCCGACCAGCGGAGCGCAGCATCGAACGCGCTGCTGCTGGAGCTGCCTGCTCTGCGACGATCCGCATAACTCCACACGAACTCACCCTCACCGTCGCTGAGGCGCCCTTCCGCGGCCTCGTCTGAGGTCCTTGTGATCGCGTGGGCCTGTGCGATGTGGGCGATGGCTGTGGCCTGGGTGCGAGCGGTGTCGTAGGGCAGGTCGTCGGAGTTGCCACCCCATACGGCGCGCTGCTGCATCGGGAAGCCGAACGCCTTGTCCCCCAGGTGGTCGATAGTTGCGGCTGGGCCTTTGCGTGTCTGGCCTTCGCCGGGCGGGTCGCAACGGTTGGAGGTGAAGGCGCGGCGTGCTTCGGCTTGGGATCCGGCTCGGTGGATCAGGATGTTCAGGGTGCGGGCGTGAGCGACGTCGCCGTTCCTGATCCAGTCGTAGGCCTGAGCGTCGCCGGGCTTGGACACGTCCTGGATGGGCTCGCCGGTCTTGAACTCCAGCGGGATCGCCGCGATCATCGCCCGAACATGTCCGGCAGGGCTGTGATCTCGCCCTTGCGGTCGCGTTGCGGGCGAGCCGACGGGCTCGTCGGCATGACGCTCCAGCCCGGTGCGCCGTGGGAAGCGCCAGGTGGGACGGGACCGGCGCTGGGGCGTCCGGGCTGCTGGACCGTGCGCCTTGGTGAGCACGCGAGCGGTCTGCATTGTGCTCCTTGACTTTGAGGGAGAGGTTCGTCAAGCGGGCGCATAGCAGCGGCGATCATTCCGGAGGGGGCTGCCGGTGTCCACCTGCGGATCATCGGTGCGCTCCCGCCGAACGTCGATGAGAGGTTCCGCCGGTCGAGCAGGTTCGCTGGGACAGCTCGACCGGTGCTCGCGTTCGCGTCAGCGTCGGGCTGCGCTGCCCGTCCTGAATGAGTGGCGATCGTTGTCCAGGCGGGGCTCGAAGGCCCCTATTTCCCTGGACGGCGGAGGGGCCTCTGCTCTAGACAGTTCGCTTGTGAAGTCGATCTCTGTCTTGTCGTTGTCCGCCTTGGTGGCGGCCACCGTCGTCGTGGCGGGCTGTTCGTCCGGAGGGGCCGGGCACGCGAAGGCGCCGGGCGCCGCGTCCGTTTCGAAGGGTGTGGACGATCCGGTTCGCCGCGCGGACTGCTTGAAGGTTCAGATCGCGCTCCGGGAGGAGAAGGCGAGCCATCCTCCTGACAAGCCTTCGGAGTTCGTGAAGAACGCGCCGAAGCGGGCGATGCGGGTGTTCCGCACGGTTCAGCCGCAGCTTCGGGATCCGGAGCTGGCCGCCGCGTTCAAGACCGCGATCGAGGTCAGCGAGCAGGCGGACGCGCTCAAGGACGGCGGCTCATCGGAGGCTCGCGGCAAGCTCAACATGCGGTTCATCGCCGCGGTGAACGTGTACACCAAGGCGTGCGGGCTGCCGTCTGGGCCTGGCGGCGGGTGAGTGGGTCTTGCCCGGCCTAGTGCGACCAGGTGGAGGTGCTCCCCCGGGCTCACGCTGGAGGCGCTGCTGGGCGCTGGTGGAGGTGTCCCTCCTCTGGGAATTTGGGCGGGTGCGGGGCGAGGAGTGACTTCAGTTGGTATCCGCATTTCTCGGCCACGCGGCATGAGGCGTGATTGCCGGTGGCGTGGCGGAGTTCGAGTCGGGTGAGGTGGAGTTCGTTCCGCGGGTCCAGTGCCCAGCGCGAAACGGTTTCGAGGGCTCGGGGCGCGATGCCGCGTCCTCTGGCTTCGGGGCTCGTCCAGTAGCCGACCTCTGCTGTCGTCGTCTCCCCCTCGTCCTGGCCTTGGAATATGACGACGATGTGGCCGAGCGGGCGATCGGTGGCGCCCGGGTCGGTCACGGCGAAGCTGAAGCGCGACCTGGTGCTCCACAGCTGGTGCTGTTTGTCGATCCATCGCCGGGCCTCCTCCTCTCCGTCGAGCACGGTGAGGAGTCGCTCGCGGAGCAGCGGGTCGCGGTGTGCTGCAGCGAGGGCTTCGGCGTCGTCCGGCTGCCACGGCCGGAGTTTCAGGGCGGGGACGGTTGCGGTGGGGTCGGCCAACAGGGTGACGGTCATGGTGTTCCTCCCGGCGACTCTGGGGCGGCGGCTGGATGCGGTCCCCGGCGGAACGGTACTCGGCCCGACCATGCCGCCTCTCCCCCGCAAGAACTCAACGCGGTGGAGTCCTCCAGCGACGCCTTCTCAGCCGTCCTGCGCGGGAAGGGTGGCGACATCGCCGCCGATCGGCGCGAGGAACTGGAAAGGAACCTTCAGGTGGGGCATCTGCTGGTGGAGCCCGTCCGCCTCCTGGAAGCCTTGAGGAGGCGGACGGGGACCACTACCAGGAGGTGGGTTTGCCGGGAGTGTGCAGCCAGACGTTGAAGAAGCGCGTGAGGTCCTGGCCGGAGACCTGCTGCGCGAGGGCCTCGAAGTCCTCCGTGCCGGCGTTGCCGTACTTGTGTTCGGTGACCCAGGTGCGGACGAGCCGGAAGAAGACGTCGTCACCGAGCTTGTGCCGGAGCTCCTGGAGGGCCATCCCGCCACGGAAGTAGATCGCGCGGTGGAAGATCTCGTCGCGCGTCGGTTCGGCGACCACGACGTCCCAGAAGGCCGGTTGGTACGGCAGGGTCGGAGGCGGGTTGTCGTACCACTGCTGGGACGATTCCTGCGCGGACGGGCCGCCGTGCTTCTCGGCCCAGTACCACTCGACCCACTTCGCGAAGCCCTCGTTCAGCCAGGTGTCCTTCCACTGCCGGATGGACACGCTGTCGCCGAACCACTGGTGGCTGATCTCGTGCGCCACGCCCCTCTCAACGGGCGGGCTCTGGTAGGTCGGGCGCGACTGGGTCTCCAGTGCGTTCTCGAGGTTGAGAGGGGGGACATTGTTGTGGTGGACGATCGAGCCGGTACTGCCGAACGGGTAGGCGCCGAAGTGGTCCCCCAGTTCGTCGGTCACGCGCGTTGTGAGACCCGGGGTGCTGAGCGCGTCGGGATCTGACGCGACGTCCTGGTCCACCGCGTCCAGCTGCGGGATCCCCTTGGACGTCGTGGTGGTGCTGACGTTGAAGTGCCCGATCGAGTTGCTGACCAGGTAGGTGGCCATCGGGCGATCCTCACGCCAGAGGAAGGTGTCCTTGCCGCCCGCGCTCCACTGTCCGACGAGGCTGCCGTTCGAGATCGCCTTGAGCCCGCTCGGGACGGTCGTCTCGACCGTGAACAGGGCCTTGTCGGCCGGATGGTCGTTGCTCGGGAACCAGTTGGCCGCCCCGTCGGGCTCACCCATGACCGTCGCGCCGTCCTTGGTGGGCAGGAACCCGTACGGATCGTTGAAGACGTACGGTCCGCTCAGCGGCTGCGGCACCCCGTCGTACCGGACGACCACGGTGAACACGCTCGCCTTCGGCAGTCCGGCCGGCGGCGTGATCTCCAGCTCCCGCTCGCCGGTCCGCTCGTACGACGCGTCCCGCCCGTTCACTTGCACCGACCGCACGTTCATCTTGTAGAGGTCGAGGTTGAACCGCGACAGGTTCTGTGTGGCCGTGGCCGTGATGGTCGTCGTCCCGGTCAGCACGCGCGTCGCCGGGTCGTAGTCGGTCTTCAGGTAATAGCGCCCGACGTCGTAACCGCCGTTCCCACTGTCTGGAAAGTATGGATCTCCCAGGCCCGCCGAGCCCGCCTCGTACCGAACTCCGGCAGCCGCGGGAGACACGACCCCGACCGCCACCGCCCCCGCGACCAGAACCACCAACGGCCATCTCCGCACCCCTCTCGAACGCGCACTCTTGAAGCCCGACACAACGTCTCCTCTCCATCGCCTGCAGACAAAACGATCTTGAAGTGATCATCACCATAATCACCCCAACCCCTGCCTCACCAGTGCACGTCGCCCTTGACCGTCCCCGCCCCCGACCCCGCCGCCGGACGGGGCCACCCGCGTACCCGCCGCACGTGCGACGCTTGTACCGCTCAAAACGGGGGCGGACGTCGGGAACGGCTGTCCAATCCACGGGCATGTGGCCGAACATCCCGCGGAGCCGTTCCCGCCTGGGAACGGCTCCGGCCCCGTCCCGCGCCGTGAGGGCGTGGGAACAACGCCGCGACCCGTCTCGCGCGGCTCCTGAACGTCCCCGACCACATCGCGGCCCTGCTGCGGCACCAAAGCATCGGTGCCTGCTGACTGCCCGCCGCCACCCGCCGGCCGGCGACACCACCGCCGCCCAGGCCGCCCAGGCCGTGGGGTACACCAGCACGACCCAGTTCAGCTGGGAGTGCCGAGCCTTCCACTCACGACCGGCACACCGGCTCACGCCGCCCCTGCCTCCAGCCCTCCCCCAGTGGACGGGTGTGGAGGTCGGTGTTCTCGCGGTGGCGGGGCGCGGAGGGCTTCGTCTCTGGTTCGGCGCGAGGGTGAGGCGATGCCGCTCCGCTCCCGAGGCTTGCCACTAGCCGGGGGCTGGGGGCGCCCTTCCAGGTCAGTCCTGGGGTTGCGTTTCGGTGGGCTGGCCAGCAGCCGAGGTCTCCTCCCGGGCCTCCTCCTGACCCTCGTCCGGGGTCTCCTCCGGGGTGTTCTTGGGTGTGGGGCGGCGGAGGACGGTGAAGGCGACGGCGGCCGCGGCGATGCCGCCGAGGGCGCCGACGAGGGCGATGGTGGTCATGGCGTGGACGAAGGCGTCGCGTGCGGTGTGGGCGAGGGCGGTGTCATGGGTTCGGGTGGCGATGGCGAGGGCGTCGCCGAGGGATTCGCGGGCGGGGCCGGTGACGGTGTGGGGCAGGTGGCGGGTGTAGGCGGTGGTGAGGACGGTGCCGAGGATGGCGACGCTGAGGGCCTGGCCGATCTGCTGGACGGTGTCGTTGACGGCGGAGCCGACTCCGGCGCGGTCCTTGGGGAGGGAGGCGAGGAGGGTTCCGTAGGCGGCGGGTCCGGCGGTGCCGCTGCCGGCGCCCATGACCATGAGGGCGGCGACGAGGTGGGAGTAGCCGTCGCCGGGGCGGATGAGGGCGAGGAGGCCGAAGCCGGCGGCGAGCAGGAGCAGGCCGGTGGCCAGGGCGGTGCGGGTGCCGAGTTTGCGGTCGACGGCGACGCCGATGCCGTTGAAGGCGATGACGGTGACGAGCATCGGCATGAACGCCAGGCCGGTCTTGAGGGGGGTGTAGTCGAGGACGAACTGGAGGTACTGGGTGAGGGCGAGGGTGAGGCCGCCGGCGGACAGGGACATCAGGACGATGGAGAGGCTCGCGCCGGTGAAGTTGCGGTCGGTGAACAGGGTGATGGGGAGCATGGGGTGGGGGGTGCGGCGTTCCCAGAGGGCGAAGCCGGTGAGGCCGAGGACGGCAGCGGTGAAGCCGAGCAGGACGGTGGGGGCGGTCCAGCCGTGGCGGGCGATGTTGATGACGGCCCAGACCAGGCCGGTCATGCCGGTGGTGGACAGCAGGGCGCCGGGCAGGTCGGGGCGGGTGGCGGGGCCGCGGGACTCGGGGATGACCAGGAGGGCGGCGACGACGCCGAGTGCGGCGACGGGCAGGTTGATGAGGAAGACCGAGCCCCACCAGTAGTGCTGGAGGAGGAGTCCGCCGGCGACGGGGGCGCCGAGGGCGCCGAGCATGAGGACCGAGCTCCAGACGGCGATGGCCTTCTTGCGTTCGGCGTCGTCGAAGACGGTGGTGAGGATGGACAGGGTGCCGGGCATGAGGAAGGCCCCGCCGATGCCCATGAGGGCGCGGGCGGCGATGAGTTCGCCGGGGCTGCCGGCGTAGGCGGCCAGGGCGGAGGCGCCGCCGAAGAAGACGAGTCCGGTGACGAGGCCGAGGCGGCGGCCGTAGCGGTCGGAGAGGGCTCCGGCGGTGAGGAGGAGTCCGGCGAACACCAGGATGTAGGCGTCGAGGATCCATTGGATGTCGGTGTTGGTGGCGCCGAGATCGCGGATGAGCGAGGGGATCGCGACGGTGAGGACGGTGTTGTCGATGACGACGACGAGGAGGCTGAGGCAGAGGACGGCGAGGATGAGCCAGCGCCGTGGGTGGGGGGCGGTGCCGGACGAGTCGGTGGACATGGGGGTGTCCCGCTTCCTTTCGTACAGTGCACGATTTTTCGAACACTGTACTATCAGTCGCACGCTGTACGAGGGTGGGTAGGGTGAAGGTCCGCTCCCCCGCCTGGACCTGGTGAGATCGAAGGACGTGTGATGCCGCGGAAGACCGACCCGATCAGCGACTCGGTGTGGATGCGTCCGGAACGTCCGCGGAGGGGCCGTCCGCAGCTCAGCCGCGGTGAGATCGTGACGGCGGCGGTGGCGCTGCTGGACGCCGGGGGCCTGGAGGGGTTCAGCATGCGGCGGCTGGGCGCGGCGCTGGAGGCGGGCGCGACGTCGCTGTACTTCTACGTGGACGGCAAGGACGAGCTGCTGGATCTGGCGATGGACCAGGTGATGGGCGAGGTCCCGCTGCCCGGGCCGGAGGTGGCCTGGCGCGAGGCCGCGGCGGGGATCGCGCGGGACATGCGGAAGATGCTGGTGCGGCATCACTGGGTGATCGGCCTGTTCGGCACGCGGATGGCGATCGGCCCGAACGCGATGCGGTTCAGCGACCGGTTCATCGGGGTGTTCACGTCGGCGGGGTTCTCGGGACGGGACGTGGCATGGGCGAGTTCGCTGCTGATGTCGCACGCGGTGGGCGCGGCGGCGTCGGAGGCCGCCTACCGGCGGGCGACCGACGCGGCGGGCGCCGAGCAGGCGGAGGTGCTGGAGCTGCTCGACCCGTACGTCGCGTCACAGGCCGACCGGTTCCCCCACTACGCGCAGTGGTGGCGGGAGAACCGGATCGACATGCAGGAGTGGAGCGGCCCTGAGGAGACCGCGGACTTCGGCGCGGAGCGGATCCTGGACGGCCTGGAGCTGTGGCTGCACCGCAAGCACGTCGAGGCCGTCTCCGCCACCCGCACCGGAGGAACCCCGAACGGGCACGCCCAGGAGGCCGCGGGTGTGAGCGGCAAGGGCGGCACGGCGGCCAGGCGGCCGGACGGCGATCACTGACCGTCGTGGACGCGTTGATCCCCCGTCCGCGCGGCGAGGTCGTGCCCGGCGTCGCGCACGTCCCCGGCTGGCTGGACCGCCGAACGCAGGCGCGGCTGGTCCAGGCGTGCCGGGAGTGGGCGCGGGGTCCCGCGGGGATGCGGCGGGTGCGGCTGCCGGGCGGCGGCGTGATGTCGGTGCGGACGGTGTGCCTGGGCTGGCATTGGGAGCCGTACCGGTACGTCCGGCAGGTGGACGGCGCCCCGGTGAAGCCGTTCCCCGCGTGGCTGGGCGACCTGGGCCGACAGGCGCTGGCGGACGCGCGCGGCCTCTCCCCCGCCCTGGCCGCCGATCCGAAGGCGGCGGACGGCTGGGATCCGGACGTGGCGCTGGTGAACTTCTACGACGCCGACGCGCGCATGGGGCTGCATCAGGACCGGGACGAGCGGAGCCTCGCACCGGTGGTGTCGTTCAGTGTCGGCGACACGGGGGTGTTCCGGCTCGGGAATCCCGACGGTCGCGGGCGCCCGTGGCGGGACGTGCCGCTGGAGTCCGGTGACCTGCTGGTGTTCGGCGGGCCGAACCGGCTGGCGTACCACGGGGTGACGCGGGTGCTGGCGGGGACGGGGCCGTCCGGCATCGGCCTGGACGCGGGACGGTTGAACCTGACGCTCCGCGTCACCGGCCTCACCTGACCCCGGCTCCCCCGGCCGGCCTCCCGACCCCGGGCGTGGGAGCGGTGGCCGGTCGAGGAGGGCCGGGTGTGTCAGGCGGTGCGGGTGATCTCGGCGCGGAGGCGGTCCAGGCCCATGGGGCCGAGGTCCAGGGCGTGCCGGTGGAACGCCTTGAGGTCGAACGCGGCGCCGTCGCGGTGGCGGGCGGCCTCGCGGGCCTCGAGCCAGATGCGTTCGCCGAGCTTGTAGGCGATGGCCTGGCCGGGGCGGCCGAGGTAGCGGTCGATCTCGTAGGACACCTCGGCGGGGGTCATGGCGCCGCCGTGGCGGGTGAGGAACTCGCGGCCGAGGTCGGCGTTCCAGTGTTCGCCCTCGTGGAAGCCGGTCCCGGCCGGGATGGGCAGTTCCAGGTGGAGGCCGATGTCCAGGACGACGCGGGCGGCGCGGAGCTGCTGCCCGCCGGCGAGCATGCCGAGCCGGTGCGCGGGGTTGCGGTAGTAGCCGAGCTCGTCCATCAGGCGTTCGGCGTACAGTCCCCAGCCCTCGCAGTGGCCGGGGTGGAGTTCGCTGGAGGTGCGCTGGAAGCGGTTGAGGGTGGTGGTGTTGAGGGTGGTCGCGCCGAGCTGGAGGTGGTGGCCGGGGACGCCCTCGTGGTACATGGTCGCGGGAACGGTCCAGGTGATCATGTCGGCGTCGGGGCCGGGGACGGTCCACCAGACGGTTCCGGGGCGCGACAGGTCCTCGGCGGGCGCCAGGTAGTAGATCCCGGACGGGACCGGCGGGATGCGGCAGTCGACGGTGCGGAGCGGTTCGGGGATGGTGAAGTGGGCGCCGTTCAGGTCGTCGATGGCGCGGTCGGCGAGGTCCTGGATGTGGTGGCGGAACGCGTCGGCGCCGGTGACGCGGTGCAGGGGGTCGGCGTCCAGGGCGGCGATGACCTCGGCGACGGGCGCGCCGGGCAGGATCCGGGCGGCCTCCTCGGCCATCTCCGCCTCGACGCGGGCGAGTTCGGCCCAGCCCCAGGCGTAGGTCTCCTCCAGGTCCAGGGTGGTGCCGAGGTAGTCGCGGACGCCGAGGGCGTAGCGGTCGCGTCCGTGGGCGTCGTGGGTGGGGGCGTGCGGGGCGATCTCGGTTTCGAGGAAGTGGGCGAAGTCGTGGAGGGCGGCCGCGGCGGCGCGGGCGGCGGCGGTGAGGGGTTCCTCGAGGGGGCCGCCGCCGTAGCGGGCGTAGCGGTCGGCGAGGCCGGTGAGGTAGGCGGGGGCGGTCCGGCACACCTCGAGGTTGCGGTGGACCTGCCGGACCGCGGCGACGCGTCCGCGCTGCCGGGCGGCGGTGAGGGAGGTCGCGAGTCCCTGGAGGGCGGCGGGGAACGCGGCGAGGCGGGCCAGGACGGGTTCCCAGCGGGTGGCGGGGCCCTGGTCGAGGAGTTCCACGGCCTGCCGGAGCCGTTGGACGGGCCCGTCGGTGGTGTCGAGGGCCTCCTCGCGGACGCCGGCGTCGGCCAGGGCGATCTCGGTTTCGAGGCGGTCGCGCAGGACCCCGGCGGCGACGCGGGCGCCGGCGGTGCCGTCCAGGGGGGTCTTGTCGAGTTCGGCGAGGGTGCGCCGGGCCAGGTCGGTGCGGGCGGCGTCGCCGTCGGGGCCGTAGTCGGTGAGCCGGTCGTCCTGTCCGGCGATGCCCATCATCGCGGCGAGGCAGGGGTCCAGCGCGGCCATCTCGTCGACGTACCGGTCGGCGAGCTCGTCCAGGGAAGAGGTCATCGCCCCAGCGTAGGGCTCACCGGGGGCGGTGGCCGGGTGCCGTTCGGCGTGTCCGTGATCTTGTGGTTCGGGGTCAGGTGGAGTCGGTCGCCAGGCGCAGCCCGAACCCGAGCAGGACCACTCCGGACACCCGTTCCAGGACGCGTCGCACGCGGGGGCGCCGCAGGACGCGTCCGGCGCCGCCGGCGAGCCACACGATCGGGGTGTACCAGACGAGGTCGACCAGGGCCCACAGCACCGACAGCGCGATGAGGGTGAGCGGGACGGACGCGCCGTCCGGGACGAACTGCGGGAGGAACGACACGGCGAACACCCCGGCCTTGGGGTTGGCGAAGCTGGTCACCACGCCCTGCCGGTAGCAGCGTCCCACCCCGGCGGGCGGCCCCGCGCCGTCAACGGCGTCGGCGCTGCTCACAGCCGGGTCGGCGGCGGTGGTGCTGGTGGTGCGGCGGGACTGCCAGAGGGCGCGCACCCCGAACCACACCAGGACGGCGGCGCCCACGATCCGCAGCGCGTCGTAGGCGACCTGGGAGGCGACCAGCAGCGCCGACAGTCCGAGGGCGGCGGCCAGGCCCCAGGCCAGGACGCCGGTCTCGTTGCCGAGGACGGTCGCCAGGCCCGCGCGCCGTCCCTCTCTCGCCGCGCGTTGGACGATCACGACGGTGCTCGGGCCGGGCACCATCGCGATGAGGAACGCCGCACCCAGGAAGGCCGCCAGTTCGTTCAGCACGGCCCCATCCTCACCGCCCGCCGCGCCCGGAGGCAAGACCGTCCGCCGGCGGGATCGCCGGACCGCCTGGGGCCAGACCGGGGTCAGACGGAGCCGCTGCCGTCGTCGCCGGGTGAGCCGGACGGGCCGGGGGTCACCGGCGAGGTGTCGCGGGGTGTGGGCGTCGGCGACGGGGACGGGGACGCCGGCGTGGACGGCGGGGGCGTGTCCGACGGGGACTCCAGGGTCGGTTCGGGCGGCTGCGGCGGCGGGGTCTTCACCGTCGGCTGGCAGGCGAACAGCACCAGCAGCAGCACCGCCAGGACGCCCAGGACCCCGGCCAGGGTGAGGATCGCCGCGACCAGGCCGCGTTCCGGGGGCCGCTCGGCCACGACCCCGCCGAGCGGGACGGGGGCTCCGGGGCGGGGCGCGAGGGCGGGTTCGCCCGTGCCGCCGGCCCAGTACGGCTGGAACAGCGGTCCGCGGCGGCGCACGCCGCCCCAGCGCCCGCGGAGCGCGCCGTGCGGGACGACCGGCTCGAGGAACCGTTCCGCGCCGACCGCCTGCCCGTCGTAGGCGGTCGCGACCCAGGGCGCGGGCCCGTCGGGCTGCGCCGCCAGGATCTCCGCGACTCCCCCGGCCCTGCTGACGGCCGTTCCGGGGTTCGGGTCGGCGCCGGCGCCGGGTGCCCCGTCGGGTGCGGCGAACACCGGACGGTCCGCCCCATCCGCACCCGTGGCCGTGCCCGGCACAGAAGCGGAGGCGGGCGCCGGCGCGGAGGCGGGGGTGGATTCGGTGAGGGTGGGTGCGGCGGCCCCGGGGGCGGGCCCGGGAGCGGCGCCGTTCCCGCCTGTGGGGGCGGGGGTGGGGATGTGGCCGGGGGCGTGAGGTGTTCCTGCCAGGCCCGCCAGGATCGCGGCGCGGAACCGGTCGCGGGCGGCGGCGTCGTCGGCGGCGTCGCGGGACAGGACCGCAAGGCTCGCGCGGCGTCCGGTGTCGTCCACGGCCAGGTACACGATCCCGGCCGCGTTCTCGGTGAGCCGGGCCGTCAACCGGAACGGCCCCAACCGGACAGGATCCCCGGAGGGCAGCGGCCGTGACATGCCCGTCAGCCTAACAACACCGGCCCGCTCCGCGATCCCGTCATCGCCCCCTCGTTGATCCCGCCGTCCAGGGCGTCCTTTCCGCCCGGGGGCCGGGGTTCCGCGCGCTTCCCCGCGCTTCCCCGGGGGGCTGCCCCGTCCGGCTCGAGGGGTGGCCGGGGTGGGCCGGTGGGGCGAGGGTGGGTGTTCCCCGCCACACCCCTCGGAGTGATCGCGTAAGGTCGGAAAAGGGGCCGCACCGGCATGGGGCGTCCCCGCCTGCCGTGGCCCGCCGGGACGCGCGGCCGGCGCCCCGGGTCCGGCGGCGCCGTCCGGCCCCCCGGCCGCGGTGTTCCGCCGCCCGTTGCCGTCCATCAGTGAGGGACCCGCAGATGACCGTCGCCGCCCACGACGTCGACCAGGCCGCCGCGCTGCTCCAGCGGACGGTCGCGGAGGTCAAGAAGGTCATCGTCGGGCAGGAGCACATGGTCGAGCGGATGGTGGTGGCGCTCCTCGCGCGCGGCCACTGCCTGATCGAGGGTGTGCCGGGCGTCGCCAAGACCCTGGCCGTGGGGACGCTGGCGCGGGTCGTGGGCGGGACGTTCGCGCGTCTGCAGTTCACCCCGGACCTGGTGCCGTCCGACATCGTGGGGACCCGCATCTATCATCCGTCGACCGAGCAGTTCGACGTGGAGCTCGGGCCGGTGTTCGTGAACTTCGTGCTGGCCGACGAGATCAACCGGGCGCCGGCGAAGGTGCAGTCGGCGCTGCTGGAGGTCATGGCGGAGCGGCAGGTGTCGCTGGGCGGGCACACCTATCCGCTGCCGGCGCCGTTCATCGTGCTGGCGACGCAGAACCCGATCGAGTCCGAGGGCGTGTACCCGCTGCCGGAGGCGCAGCGCGACCGGTTCCTGATGAAGATCGACGTGCGGTATCCGGGGGCGCACGAGGAGCTGCAGATCCTGCGGCGGATGAGCGTGGACCCGCCGGAGGCCGACCCGCTCCTCACCCCGGATCGGCTGATCGGGTTGCAGCGCGCCGCCGAGGAGGTGTCGGTGCACGAGCTGGTCGCCGACTACATCGTGCGGCTGGTGATGGCGACGCGTGAGCCGGAGCAGTACCGGCTGCCGGACCTGCGGCCGGTGATCGAGATCGGCGCGAGTCCCCGGGCGACGCTGGGGCTGGTCGCGGCGTCGCGGGCGCTGGCGCTGCTGAACGGCCGTGACTACGTGCTGCCCGACGACGTGCGGGCGGTCGCGCGGGACGTGATGGCGCACCGGATCGTGTTGTCGTTCGACGCGCTCGCCGACGGCGTCGACACAGGGGACGTCGTGGAGCAGATCCTCGCGGCGGTGCCGCCGCCGCGCGTGGTGTGGAACCAGGGGACGGCCGCCGGGGCCGGGGCCGGTCAGGTGACGGTCTGATGCCTCCCGCCAGCGGCCCGTCCGGGCCACCACCGCCGGGCTCGGACCCGGCGCCGGGCGCGGCGGACGACCCCGGACATCCTGGCCATCCCCGCCTCCCCGGCGCGGGTGCCCCCGGCACGGGCGTGCCGAACGTGCCGGGTGTTCCCGGTGCGGGCGCGGGCCATCCGGGTTCCGGCGCGGGCATTGGCGCGGGCGACAGCGCAGGTGAGGGCGGGGCATGGGGCCAGCGGCCCGGGTTCGCTCCGCCTCTCCCTCCCCCGGTCGAACGGTCCGGTCCGCGTGATTCGCGGCTTGCGGAGCTGGTCCCGGAGCGGACGCTGCGCCGGTTGGAGCTGTCGGTGACGCGCCGCCTGGACGGCCTGCTGAACGGTGAGCATCTCGGTCTGCTGCCGGGCCCGGGCACCGAGGTCGCCGAGGCGCGCCTGTACCAGCCGGGTGAGGACGACGTCCGGCACATGGACTGGGCGGTGACGGCCCGCACGACCACCCCGCACGTCCGGGACCTGATCGCCGACCACGAGCTGGAGGTGTGGGCGCTCGCCGACCTCACCCCGAGCATGGGGTTCGGGACGGCGCGGATGGTCAAGCGCGACCTGGCGGTGGCGGCGCTGGCGGCCGTGGGGTTCCTGACCGTCCGCCTGGGTGACCGGGTCGGGGCGTACCTGCTGGACCGGGACCGGCTGCGCCGCCGTCCGGCGCGCACGGGGAAGGCGGCGCTGTACGCGCTGCTGCAGGAGGTCCTGGACACCGATCCGCACAGTCCCGAGACGGCGCGTCCGGGCGGCTCCATCGGCCTGCCGGGCGCGGCCGGGGGCTCGTTCGGGCCCGGCGGGTTCGACCTGGGCGGGCCCAGGCCGGGCCTGGCGGCGGGGATCGAGGCGCTGCACCGCGGTCAGACCCGACGCGGCCTCCGCGTGATCATCTCCGACTTCCTTCCCGACGCCGAGCCCGAGAGCGCCGCGGCGTCCGGTCCCTGGTGGGGCCGCCGCCGCGAGAACCCCGCGCCCGGGACGCCCGGTGCGGGTGAGTTGCCGTGGGAGCGGCCGCTGCGGCGGCTCGCCGCGCGGCACCAGGTCCTCGCCGTGGAGATCATCGACCCGCGTGAGCTGGACCTGCCCGACATCGGGATGGTCGAGATGACCGACCCCGAGACGGGCGCCACGCAGGAGATCCATCTGTCCCGCAAGGTCCGCGAGCGGTACGCGGCGGCGGCGGCCCAGCAGCGGGAGGCGACGCGCGCGGCGCTGCGCCGCGCGGGCGCGCACCATCTGGTGCTGCGGACCGACCGTGACTGGGTCACCGACATCGCCCGGTTCGCGTTGCGGCGCCGCCGGGCGGCCGGGCGCGCCGCCGGCCCCGCCGGGCCCGGTTCGTCGTCCGCTTCCGCGTCCACGTCGTCCGCGTCTGCTTCGTCCTCTGTCCCCACGACCGGCGGCTCGGCCGCGGGAGCCCACGCATGACCCTCCTGTCCCCCGGCCGGCTCTGGCTGCTCCTGCTGCTTCCGCTGCTGGTGGCCGTGTACGTGCTGCTGCAGCGGCGCCGCCGCGGCTACACGGTCCGGTTCACCAACCTGGCGCTGCTGTCCCAGGTCGCGCCGCGTCATCCGGGGTGGCGGCGGCATGTCGGCGCGGGCCTGTTCCTGGTGATGATCGCGCTGATGGTCGTGGGTTTCGCGCGGCCCGCCGGGACGGTGAAGGTCCCCCGCGACCGCGCGACGATCATGGTGGCGGTGGACGTGTCGCTGTCGATGATGGCCAAGGACGTCCCGCCGAGCCGGGTCGAGGCGGCCAAGTCGGCGGCCAAGAAGTTCATCGGGGAGCTGCCGTCCCGGTTCAACGTGGGGGTGGTGTCGTTCGCGGGGAACGCGAACCTGATCGCCGCGCCGTCGTCGGACCGGCAGACGGCGCTGGCGTCGATCGACCAGCTGGTGCTGGCCAAGCGGACCGCGATCGGCGAGGCGGTGTTCACCTGCCTGCAGGCCGTCCGCACCTTCGACTCCCAGGCCAGCCAGGACCCGCCGCCCGCGCACATCGTGCTGCTGTCCGACGGCGACAACACCACGGGCCGGTCGGTGCAGGAGGCGGTCGACGCGGCGCGCGGCGCGCACGTCCCGGTCTCCACGATCGCGTTCGGCACCCCGTACGGCACCGTCGACATCGAGGGTGAGACGACGGGGGTGTCGGTGAACAAGGAGACGCTGCGGTCGCTGGCCGAGTCCACCGACGGCAAGGCCTACGAGGCCGAGTCGCTGGGGCAGCTCACCGACGTGTACACCCACATCGGCAGTTCCCTCGGTTTCAAGACCGAGCACCGTGACATCTCCGCCCGGTTCCTGGGCGTGGCGCTGCTGTTCGCGCTGGCGGCGGCGGGGACGTCCCTCGCCTGGTTCTCCCGCCTCCCCTGACCTCAACCGCCCCGTCCCCGGCCCGGTTCTGAGCCGCGTCGGGTCGGGCTCGGGGCGGTCAGGTGTCGCCCTCCATGCCCCGTGCGCCGTGGGGCGGGCCCTCTCCGGGGGTGCCGGTGGGGGGCGGGCCGCCGAGGGTGCCGGGGACCGGTGTCCCGGGCGGACGGCCCCACAGCGGCGCCGGGCGCGGCAGGCACCCCAGCATGTCGGGCGGGGTGCGGGCCGGGGCGATCTGCAGCAGCGCCCAGGCCGCGGCGAGCCCGCACGCGGTGGCGAACAGGTGCCCCAGGTCCCACAGGGAGTGGTTCCACAGGACGGGCCCGACGACCCCGAAGGCGAGCCCCGCGACGCCCGCGACCAGCCACCAGCCCCGCATGAGCAGGACGGCCGCGGCGCACCCGGCGACCATGATGTAGCTGACGCCGACGTCGGTGGTGATCGCCAGGCGCGCGGGCGCGCGGCCGTTCTGCAGGGCGTGGGTCTCCACCAGCGCCGTCAGCAGGGATCCCAGGACGTGCCCGGACAGCCACACGATCAGGATCCGGGGCGTGCCGTAGCGGCGTTCGGCCCAGGCGACGACGGTGACGAACAGCGTCACGTACATGGCGAGGCCCTGGCCCTTGTCGGCGACCCACAGGGCGCTGTCGAGCAGGGCCTTCAGCGGCGCGCGGTGCAGGTTGCGCAGGTTGGTGCTCTGCAGGGTGGTGAGCAGGTCGATGAGTTTGGGCGGGGCGGAGAACTGGACGAGGGTCGACGCGGTGAAGATCGCGACGTAGGTGAAGGTCGCGGGCGCCGACAGGACCCAGGCGTGGGCGCGGCGCGTCCAGGGTTCGCAGAACGCGACGACGCGGCGGACGGGTTCCCAGACCAGCCCGAGCGCCCGCAGCGCGTACCATCCGGCGACGAGCAGCACCAACGCGATGACCATTGCGGCCCCCCGACCTCCCCCGCCAGCTGTGACGTTCCCACTTTCCCTCACGCGCACGCCCCCGCGCCCCCGGCACGCCGCCTCCCCCACGCGCGTCCCCTGGGGGCGGGCGGGGCCGGCGTGCGGGTGGCGCGAGCGCCCCTGCGGCACTGATACGGTCACCCGACGTGGGGGAACACTATTTCGAGGCCAGGCCCGGGACGCCGTCGCGTCCGCGGTCGGTCGATCTCGTCCTGCCCGACCTGCATCTTCGGCTGCGGACCGACTCGGGCATGTTCTCCCCCGACCGGGTCGACCCCGGCACGCGGATCCTGCTGGAGACCGTCCCGCCGCCGCCCGAGAACGGCACGCTCCTGGACGTCGGCTGCGGCTACGGGCCGATCGCGTTGACGATGGCCAAACGCGCCCCAGGCGCGACGGTGATCGGCGTGGACGTCAACGAGCGGGCGCTGGAGCTGGCAAGAGAGAACGCCACGTCTGCAGGCGCGGGCAACGCGCGGTTCTCCCTGCCGGGCGACGTCGATCCACAGGTACGGTTCGCGGCCCTGTGGTCGAACCCGCCGATCCGGATCGGGAAGGCCGCCCTGCACGACCTGCTGCTGACCTGGCTGCCGCGCCTCACCCCGGACGGGGCGGCGCACCTGGTCGTGCAGAAGCATCTCGGGTCGGACTCCCTGCAGCGCTGGCTGGAGCAGCAGGGGTTCCCGACCAGCCGCATCGCCTCACGCTCCGCCTACCGGGTCCTGCACGTCGCGGCCCGTCCGCAGGAAGGTCACCTCTGATGAGCACCGCACGCGACACCTCCGCTTCCGCCCCCCGCGACGGGGCCCGCGAGGGGGGACGGGGCGGGGCCCGTGAGGGCGGCCCGTCCGCGCGTCGGCAGCTGCGTCCCACCGACGTCAAGCGGCTGAACCGGGACTGGCGGCGCCGCACCGAGGGGCGGCTCGGGCTGCTGGTGGAGTCGGTGACGCAGCCGTTCAACATGGGGTCGATCATCCGCAGCGCGGCGGTGTTCGGGGTCGAGCACCTGTGGCTGGCGGGGAACGCGATCAGCCCCGACCACCGCAACGTCGCCAAGACGGCACTGGGCACCGAGCGGCTGGTTCCGTGGGAGCACGCGGGTTCGGCGGCCGAGGCCGCCGCGGCGGTCCGCGCGAAGGGCATGCGGCTGATCGCGGTGGAGCTGACCGGTGACGCCGTCCCACTGCACGAGGCGCCGCTGGACGGGGACGTGTGCCTGGCGGTCGGCGGCGAGGACCACGGCTGCTCGCCCGCCCTGCTCGCCGCCGCCGACGCCGTCGCCTACATCCCCCAGATCGGACGGGTCGGGTCCCTGAACGTGGCGGTCGCGACGGCCGTGGCGCTCGCCGAAGCCCGCCGCCGCGAATGGTCCGCCCCCACCGCCTGACCTCCCCCTCCCCGTCTGACAGACCGCTGGACTTCGCGGCCTGGTTCACGGCCGGGTTTCGCCGTCGCCGGGTGTTCGCGGGGTCAGCCGGTGTAGCTCTCCATGAGGGCGGCGAACTCCGGCAGGGAGATCCGGCCGTCGCGGTCGGCGTCGGCCTGCACGACCACCTCGATCGCGCGCGTCTCGGAGATGTCCTGTCCGAGCGCGTGCATGAGGTTCTTCAGCTCGGTGGGCGAGATCTGCCCGTCGCCGTCGACGTCCACCATCTCGAACGTCGCGCGGTACTGCTCCGGATCGGCCATCGGCCCTCCCCTTGGTTCGGGTGCTACCAGGTCGGCAAGCGACCGTAGCACCACCCCGCCGCCCCACCCCACCCCGCGGGTGGCCCGTGAAAGACGGGGGCGGGGCAGGGGTGAGGCCCCGGGCGGGCGCCTCGGGGCCTCGGAACGGCGCGGGCCGGCGGACGCGGTCACCGGCCGTCAGCGGGCACGGTCATAGACCATGGTCATCTCGCCGAGCTCGCCGGTGTCCTGGCGGGCGAGGGTCCACCGCGTCGCGGGCAGGCCGTCCTCGAACAGCCGACGCCCCTGACCGGTGATCTCGGGGACGACCATCAGGTAGAGGCGGTCGACGAGGTCCGCCGCGAGCAGCGGCTTGATGATGCTGGGGCTGCTGTTGACGAGGATGTCGCCGTCCCCGGTGGCCTTCAGCTCGGTGACGGTGTCGGCGACGGGCGCGTTCACGATGCGGGTCCGCTCCCAGGGCGCCTCGGTGAGGGTGCGGGAGAACACGACCTTGTCGACGTCGACGAGCCACTTGGCGTAGGCGCGGTCGCGCGGGTCGGCGTCCTCGTCGGACGCCAGCGGCGGCCAGTACTGCAGGAACCCCTCGGCGCTGCTGCGTCCGAGGAGGGCCGTGGTGGCGTTCTCGACGAGGCGGACGAGATGGTCGCGCGAGGAGTCGGTGGTGGCGTAGGGGACGATCGCGGACAGATCCAGGGACCCGCCCGGGCCGTGGTAACGGCCGTCCAGGCTGAGGCCGAGGTTCGCGGTCACGCGGCGTCCGGTCGAAGTGGTCATGATGCGCTCCTGTTCACGGTGTCGATGCTGTCGTGCTTGTTGTTGGCGTTGGCGTTGTCGTGGGGTGTGGCGAGGGTGGCGGCGAGGCGGTCGAGGCTCTGCCCGAAGCCGATCTCGATGCCGGCGATGACGTCGGCGGCGTCGACGGCGCTGTCGGTGATCCGGTAGTGCACGTCGAGCTCGGTACGGGACACACCGCCCGTGCCTGCGCCCGTGCCGGGGGTGGCGGGGTGGAGGAGGAGTTCGAGGTGGGAGGTGAAGGCGGCGCCGCCGTCGGGGAGCCGCGGGACGGTCCGGAACGCCAGGCGTTCACCGGGGCGGACGTCATCGACGGTGCCGTCGGCGCGTCCGGCGGGGACGTCGGATCCGTCGGTGTCCTCGGCGTCGCGGTACTCCTGGACGATCCGTCCGCCGGGCCGCGCCTCGAACACCAGCTCCGACATCCGCAGCCCGTCGGGCGTCCACCAGCGGGCGAGCAGCACCGGGTCGGTGAGGTGCCGCCAGACGCGGTCGGGGCTTCCGGCCAGGGTGCGGTGGAAGTGGAAGGTGCGGCCGTCGGCCCACCCGGGGGCGTCGGCGGCGAGGCGCTCGGCGACGGCACGGCCGTGGTGCTCCAGGGCCGCGCCGAACCCGCCGTCGCGTTCGGCGGTGTCGGCCAGGCGGGTGAGCTCGGCGGCCAGATCCCGCAGCGGGCCGGGGCTCAGCGCGTACACGCGGCGCTGCCCGACGCGCAGGGAGGTGACGACCCCGGCGCGCTCGAGGGTCTGCAGGTGCTTGGTCGTCTGCGGCTGCCGCGCGCCGGCGAGGCGGGCGAGGACCCCGACGGGGCGCGGCCGGTCGGCCAGCAGCACCACCAGGCGCCAGCGGGCCGGGTCGGCCAGTGCGGAGACGAGTGCGTCCATGCCCCCAAGTATTCCCCAAGGGGAATATTCATGTCAGGGAAACTGGGAAATGCCAGTGACGGCCGAGGTCACTGGCGCCTGAGGGACGTCTCCGACTCCACCCGGGTCAGCTTCGCCGGGTTCCGGACGTAGTACAGGCCCGTGATCCGGTCACCGCCCGGCCCGACCGCGACCGCCAGCACCCCGTCGACCTCCCCGTCCAGACGCACCACCCGGCCGGTCCCCGTAACGCTCTGTGACGTGGATCACCGACCGGCGCCGGGTGGCGCCGGGAGCGCGGCGGGCCCAGTGTGCCGAGTTTCGGGCCCTGACGCGGTCGAAGATCGCCTGTGGGAGACTGGCGCGCTTGACGGTGTGCGCGCCACGGCGCGCGATGTGAGAAGACCGGGGGGCCCGACCATGGGCGTTGTACGGATCACGCGTCCCAACGCGCGTTTCCAGCAGTGGGAGGCGCTGCTGCGGAACCAGAACAAGCGCCAGCGGGCCGGGGAGTTCCTCCTGCAGGGCGTCCGGCCCATCGGCCTGGCGCTCGAACACGGCTGGCCCGTCCACGCGGTCATCTACGACGCCGACCGCCCCCTGTCGAAGTGGGCCGAGGACGTCCTGCGGCGAGCCGGCGGCGAACGCGTCGCGATGTCCCCCGACCTGCTGCTGCAGCTCAGCGGCAAGGACCAGCAGACCCCCGAGCTCGTCGCCGTCGTCGAACTCCCCGCCGACGACCTCACCCGCATCCCCGTCTCCCCTGGCTTCCTCGGCGCCGTGTTCGACCGGCCCACCGGACCCGGCAACATCGGCACGCTCATCCGGTCCCTGGACGCGTTCGGCGGCGCCGGCCTCATCGTCACCGGACACGCCGCCGACCCCTACGACCCCAAGGCCGTCCGCGCGTCCACCGGCTCACTGCTCGCACTCCCCGTCGTGCGCGTCCGCTCCCACCGGGAGGTCCTCGACTGGACCGGCGACCTCCACGCCACCGGAAACCCCGTCCAAATCGTCGGGACCGACGAGAACGGCGACCGCGACATCGCCGACGTCGACCTCACCCGCCCCACCCTCCTGGTCATCGGGAACGAGACCAACGGACTCAGCGCCGGATGGCGCGACGGCTGCGACATCATGGCCCGCATCCCCATCGGCGGCGCCGCCTCCTCCCTGAACGCCGCCAACGCCGCCACCGTCGCCCTCTACGAGGCCACCCGCCAACGCACCCGCCGCCCCTGACCACCCGCACCCCAACGCGGCAGCGAATCGTCCCAGATCAGGGCCTCTTGGACGCCGTGACGAACCTGGTCGCCAACCACGGCCCACCCCACCACGCCCACACCCCAGATCCAGCAGCCTCACGGCTCACGCGCCAGAGCACGACGCAGAACCGCGCCGACCTCGGCGATCTGCAGACGCGACACCTCCGCCGACAGGATCGCCTGCGACCCGTGGAACGTCCCCGCCCACTGATGCAGCTCCACCGACACCCCCGCCTCCAACAACCGCATCCCGTACCCGAGCGCCTCATCCCGGTTCGGACACAACTCCGCCGTCGTGATGTACGCCGCCGGCAGACCCGACAAATCCTCCGCCCGCGCCGGAGCCGCGTACGGCGTCGCCGCCCGCGACCCCAGATAATGCCGCCACGACGCCGCGACCTTCGCCCGCGTCATGAACGGCGTGTCGGTGAACGTCCGCGCCGACCACGTCACCTGCCGGTCGTCCAACTCCGGCTGACTCAGCAGCTGGAAGCAGACCGTCGGGCCCTGCTCGTCCCGCGCCCGCAACGCCACCGCCGCCGCCAGACCCGCCCCTGAACTGTGACCGCCGACCGCGATCCGCCCCCGCTCCACACCGAGCTCGTCCGCGTGCTCACTCACCCACCCCAGGACGGCCCAGGCGTCATCGAACGCCGCTGGGAACCGGTCCTCCGGCGCCACCCGGTACCCCACCGACACCACCACCGCGCCCGAATCGTCCGCGACCCGCAGCGCCTGCGGATGCTCGGTGTCCAGATCACCCATGACGAACCCACCGCCACGCAGCCACACGACCGCGCCCCGCGCCCCCGCCGGACGGTAGATCCGCACCGGCACGTCCGGATCGGCGGGCACCACCCGGTCCTCGACCACCATGTCCGGCACGTCCAGCGGCGGCGCGCTCGCCGCCAACGCCGCCAGCCCCATCCGCGCCGCGACCGGATCCGACAGGTCCGCACGAGGGAACAGATGCGCAAAAGCTTCCAGTTCGGGATCCATACGGCCATCGTCACCGCCGCACCCCCGGCGCGTCCCCCGCCACCCGTCGCCCGTTCCACCCCGACCACGCACCGTCCGTCGCAGGAGAACGGAACAAACGGGAAAGGCCCCGGATCTCAACGCCCCAGGAGAACCCGAGCCGGTGAGATCCGGCGCCCTTCACACCCGCGTCAAACCCTGGTCACCCCGCAACCGACACGGAGAACTTCCCGAGCGTCCCGCTCACGAAGTCACCGATCGCCTCCACCGCCTCCGCCAGCGCGCAACGCCGCGCAATCCGCACCCGCAACCGACCCGCGACCACATCGTCCGCCAGCCTCCGCAGAGTCTCCGGACTCGGATCCGACACGATCGCCACCGCCCGCACACCCCGCGCCGCCGCGTCGTCCGGCACGAAACGCACCGCGGACGCGAACCGTCCACCATCGACCACCAGCCCCGACACCACCGCACCGTCACCGGCCAGATGCACCGCCGCGTCCACCCCACCCGGAGCGACCTCCCGCACCCCCTCCACCAGATCCTCACGACCGACGACATGCGCCGCGCCCAGCGCCGTCACGAACGCCGCCCCCGCACCCGGCTCCGCCGTCGCGATCACCCGCGCCCCACGCGACGCGGCGAACTGCACCGCGAACGCCCCCACACCACCGGTCGCACCCGACACCAGCACCGTCTCCCCCACAGACGGCGAAACCGCGTCCACCGCGTTCAACGCCGCCGGCACCGGAACCGCCAACTCCGTCAGTACCAGAGCCTCATCGAACCCACCGAAAGCCACCGCACGCATCACGCCACCCACTCCCTCTCACCAGAAACACCGAACGCCCCCGGACGACGCCGCAGGACATCGACATTCACCATCACAAGACACCGCACTTCCTGTGCGTTGGCTACACGTTGTGCGCACAGAAACCCCCAACGACAATGCCCCCATGACGGAAGAAGGCACCCTGCCCCGCGCAACGCACACCGATACTCGCCCCACCCACGAACCCGTCAGCGCCGCCACCCCCACCTGCCAACTCCGCGACGTCCTCGACCGCGTCGGCGACAAATGGAGCGTCCTGGTCACGGCCCTCCTCGGCGACGGCCCCCTCCGCTACTCCCAACTCCAACACGGCATCGACGGCATCTCCCAACCCCGCCACCACCACGACCACCGCGACCACGCCTGACCCCGTGCACTTCACCACCGGACACGGCTACGCCCACTACCAAGGCCCCTCCTGGAACACCCGCCCCCACCGCCACGCCGCCTTCCAGATCACCATCGCCACCCACGGTGACGCCGCCCTCCGCGACGCCACCGGAACCACCCACCGCGCCCCCACCCTCCTCGTCCCACCCATGACCCCGCACCAGATGCTCACGACGACCGACCTGCGCGTCTTCTTCATCGAGCCGCAAAGCGCCTTCGCCGACCGGCTACGCCACCCCGACCCCGCCATCCGCGCCGCCCCCGAACTGCGCCACCTCACCGAAACCGACCTCCGCCACGCCGGCGCCCGACCGTCCACCGAACTCGACCCCCGCCTGCTCACCGCCATGGACGCCCTCACGGACCGGACCGTCCCCATGGACGACCTGGCCGCCCTCGTCGGCCTCTCCCCCCAACGACTCCGCGGCCTGGCCCGCCGGCAACTCGGCATGCCCCTCGCCCGCTGGCGCGTCTGGAACCAACTCCGCCGCACCGTCGACGCGCTCCGCGCAGGACGGACCCTCGCGGACGCCGCCACCGCAGGCGGCTTCGCCGACCAGGCACACCTCACCCGATGGATGCGCGAAATGCTCGGCCTGACCCCCGCCGCCGTCCTGCCCGCCCTACGCCCCGCCCCGGACACCGACGTACACCGAGACCGACCCGGTCACCGTTGACACCACCTCGACCTCCCGCACACCCCCGAACCCCGCCTCCACCATCAACTCCGGCAGCACACCCTCGGCGTTCGGACGCGTGTCCTCCACGCCGTCAGCGAACTGCACCAGCCGAAACCCCAGCCGCATCAACCGCGTCCGCTGCAACCCGTAGTCGGCGATCACCACCCGGCCGCCCGGACGCAGCACCGCCCACATGGCCGCGAGCACCGCCCGCTTCCCCTCCAGCGGAACCTGATGCAGCACCAGCGTCGACACCACCGCGTCCGCCACCCCGGCCCCCACCAGCTCCGGCAGCGCGTCCCCCATCCCGAGCTCCCACCGCACCTCCGCGCTGGCGTCCACCGCCTTGCGCCGCGCGATCGCCAGCACACTCTCGTCCGGATCCACCGCCACCACCCGCGCCCGCGGCTCGGTCCGGCTCACCAGCAGCGCGGTCGCCCCCGTGCCGCACCCCACGTCCACCACCACCTCGCCCGGACGCGCCGCGACGTGCATGACGGCCAGCGCCCGCCACAGCCGCTCACGCGTCAACGCGACCACCGGATCGAAGAAACGCGCCGGCGCGAAGCGTCCCAGCGCAGGAGTGAAGGTCTTCTCAGCCATACCGCCAGGCTCGCTCCCCCACCCGGCGCCGTCTTGAACGAACCGCTCGCGCGCGGCTTGCCTCATCGGAGATGAGGCTGGGTGGTGAGTCCCGGGGCATTGCTCCGGCCCAGGGCCTTTACATAGTAAGGTATGGGCTGGAATGCGATACGGACCGCCGAAACCCGCCATAATCTGGTGAGTGCGGTCAAGTAGCTCCTACGCCTTCCTCGATCACCCCGGCCCCATCGCGTTCGCCCACCGGGGCGGCGCCGGCGGACGCCCCGAGAACTCCCTCGCGGCCTTCCAGCGCGCCTTCGACCTCGGCTACCGCTACATGGAGACCGACGCCCACGCCACCGCCGACGGCGTCGTCGTGGCCTTCCACGACCGGACCCTCGACCGCGTCACCGACCGGACCGGCACCGTCGCGGCCCTCCCCTACTCCAAGGTCGCCCGCGCCCGCATCCACGGCACCGAGCCCATCCCCCGCCTCGAGGACCTCCTCGACGCCTTCCCCGAGGCCCGCTTCAACATCGACCTCAAGGAAGCGTCGGTCATCGGCCCCCTCGCCCGCGTCCTGCACCGGGCCAACGCCTGGGACCGCGTCTGCCTGACGTCCTTCTCCACCCGCCGCCTCACCCAGATGCGCGCCCGCCTCCCCCTGTTCACCGACCGGGACGTCTGCACCTCACTGGGCCCCCGCGGCGTCATGGCCCTGCGCGCCAAGTCCTACGGCGGCCCCACCGGCAAACTCGTCCGCCTGGCCTCCACCGGCGTGGCCTGCGCCCAGGTCCCCTACGGCCTGGGCCCCCTCCCCTTCGTCACCGAGGCCTTCGTCGCCAAGGCCCACGACCTGGGCCTGAAGGTCCACGCCTGGACCGTCAACGACCCCGCCGTCATGGACCGCCTCATCGACATCGGTATCGACGGCATCATGACCGACGACCTGGTGGCCCTCCGCCACGTCCTCTCCGCCCGAAACCTCTGGCCCCACTAGCCGATCCCGCCCTGGGCGCACGCGCTCAGGGCGGGGTGCTGCGGCGTCGCCGAGGGGGCGCGGGGGCGCGTTAGGGGATTGCGGTTTCGAGTTGGGTGAGGTGGGCGGCGAGGATCTCGTCGAACGCGGTGCCGCGGTCGGCGCCGAGGGGGCGGATCTCGCGGGCGAAGTGGGCCAGGGCGGGGAAGCGGTCGGGGTCGGCGCCGAGGACCGCGACGCGGAACTGCTCCATGCCCTGTTCGTACTCGCTCGGGGTGAGGGTGCCGATGCCGGCCTCGGAGGCGATCAGCGCGGCGAGGAGGATCACGATCCGGTGGTAGCGGGACGGGATCTCCTCGTCGGGCAGGCCTGAGGCCTGCAGGGCCTGGAGCACCTCCTCCATGACGAGCCGGGAACCGGTGCCGCCGGATCCGTAGCGTCCCCAGATCACCGCGAGCTGGGGGTGCTGCCCGAAGGCCTCACGCAGGCGCAGGGCCGTCGTGGTGATGCGCTGCTTCCAGTCGTCCGCAGGCTGGTAGCCGTCCATCGCGGACATCAGGATCCGGTCGGCGACGGCGCGCAGCAGCTCGGTCTTGTTGCGGAAGTGCCGGTAGAGGCTGGAGGAGTCGGTTCCGAGCACGGCGGCGAGCTTGCGCACGCTGAACGACTCGGTGCCGCTCGTGCGCAGCATCTCCTCAGCCGTCGCCAGGATCTCCTCCGTGGTCCAACGCCTTCGACCTGCCATCTCGCCCCTCTCGTCCCGGCTCAGCCTAGTCTATGCACTTGCCGTTGCACGCACCGCGTGCATAATGATGGCAACGCGTCGGCCGGAGTCCCCGGCCGGGAGTGAGGGAGAGGCGGAGTCATGGGTGAGACCACTGCTGTCGGACGGGTGCCGGAGCCGGATTTCTCGGCGATCACGGACGAGGAGCTGGCCGTCTACCGCACTGCGGAGAACCGTTGGCGGGCGTCCGGCGAGGCGCGCGCGTTCCTCGGGGAGCCCGACCCCGGGGCCTCGATCGAGTGGCAGGACGTCGCACTGCCGGGGCGTGACCTGCCGGTTCGGGTGTACCGGCCGGTGTCGACGGGCGACGGCGACGCGGCCGGTCTGCCGCTCGTGATCCATGTTCATGGGGGCGGTTTCGTGGGCACGGCCGCGCAGTGCGACTGGACCAGCAGCCACCTCGCCGCGCGGCTGCCCGCGCTCGTCGTGTCGGTCGAGCACCGCCTCGTCGCGCCGGACAGCACGCTCGCGGACGCCGCCGACGACGGCTGGGACGTGCTCCAGCACGTGCTGGAGAACGCCTCGCAGTGGGGCGCCGATCCGACGCGCACGGCCGTGTTCGGCGAGAGCTTCGGCGGGCTGGTCAGCGCGCTGACGGCCATCCGGGCCCGGGAGGCCGGCCTGCGGCTCAAGGCGCAGGTGCTGGTCAACTCCGCCGTCGACGTGACCGAGGCGATGTACGACCATCCGTCCATCGAGGAGTACGCCTACAGCCCGAGCCGCGCCCTGCCGCTGCTGCGGCTCCTGCGGCGGCTCGCCGTCCCGCCGGGAACCGACGCCCGCGCGTTCTCACCGCTGCAGGCGGACGACCTGGGCGGGCTCGCCCCCGCGCTGCTGGTGGTGCCGACCCGGGACGCGCTCGCCGACCACGGCCGCCGCTACGCCGAGCGCCTGCGCGCCGCCGGAACGTCCGTACGGCTCACCGAGTACCCGGGAGCGCGGCACGCGTTCCTCACCCTGCCGGGCCTGGAACCGCAGGCCGAGATCGCCCAAGCGGAGATCCGCGAGTTCCTCCGCGCGGCCCTGGAAGTCTGACGGAGAAACGATGCACAGCACCCCCCTTGGCACCGACGGCCCCGCGGTCTCCCGGCTCGGTCTCGGCTGCATGAGCATGACCGGCATCTACGGTCCCGCCGACGCACAGGAGGCCGCGGCCACCCTGCTGGACGCCCTCGACTCCGGCGTCACCATGTTCGACACCGGCGACTTCTACGGCGACGGAGCCAACGAGGAACTCCTCGGCGCGACTCTCGGCCCTCATCGGGACCGGGTCTTCCTGGCGACCAAGACGGGTGTACGGCGGGCCGCCGGCGGGCTCGTCCCCGACGGCTCGCCGGACAGCCTGCGCCGGGCCTGCGAGGCGTCTCTGCGCCGGCTCGGCACCGATCGCATCGACCTGTACTACCTCGCCCGCGTCGATCCGGCCGTCCCCGTTGAGGAGTCGGTCGGCGCGATGGCCGACCTGGTCGCCCAGGGCAAGGTGCGCCACGTCGGCCTGTCCGAGGTCTCGGCCGGCACGCTCCGCCGTGCCCACGCCGTCCACCCGATCAGCGCGGTCCAGACGGAGTACTCGCTGTGGGAGCGCCATGTCGAGGACGACGTCCTGCCCGCGCTCCGGGACCTCGGCGCCGCCCTGGTCGCCTACAGCCCGCTCGGCCGAGGACTGCTCACCGGGGCCGTCCGCCCGTCCACGCGCTATGAGAGCGGCGACTTCCGCGCCACCGCTCCTCGCTACAACGGGGACGACCTCAAGGCCAACCTGGCCATCGTCGAGGCCATCACCGAACTCGCCACCGCCAAGGGCGTGACACCCGCCCGGATCGCCCTCGCCTGGCTCCTCACCCGTGGCGGCGACGTCATCCCCATCCCCGGCAGCTCACGCCGCCCCCACCTGCGCGACAACCTGGCCGCCGTCGACCTGGACCTGACCGAGGCCGACCTCGGCGCCATCGACGCCGCCGTCCCCGCCGCCGGAGCCCAGGGGGCCCGGTACGGCGACCACGGCATCCGCATGATCGACCAATAGGGCTCGCGGCGCACGGCGCTTTCCCATCTCGGGTCACGACACCACACGCCGTGGAGGCAAGGGGCCGTGTCTACGGCTCGGGCGTGGTGGTCGGGCGGTGGGCGTAGCAGAAGAGTTGGTCCTCTGGGCCCATGCCCGGGAAGTCCGGGACGAATTGGCTGACCTGGGCGTGCAGGACGGTCAGTCCGGCCGAGGTCAGGCGTTCCAGGTACACCTCGGCGGGATGGCTGGTGGCGCGCACCCGCTCGCCCATCCAGGTGATCTCGACTCCCTCCACGTCCGCCGGGACGGTGGCGAGGACCAGGTGGCCGCCGGGGGCGATCCAGGTCGCGATCTCTGCGAGGGCGGCGTCCAGTTCGGGCCGGGGCAGCTGCAGGAGTGGGAAGAAGGCGCAGATCGCGTCCCACGAGCCGGGTTCGGTCTCGAAGGCGCGGACGTCGACCTGCTGGAAGGTCGCCGCCGGAACCTGCCTGGCGGCGATCTCGACCATGGTCGCCGAGATGTCGATCCCGGTGACCTGGTGACCCGCCTCCGCCAGCCGTTCCGCCGTCGGCCGGCCGGTGCCGCTGCCGATGTCCAGGACGCGCGCCCTGGACGGCAGTCGCGCGATCAGCCAGTCGAGTGCCGCGTGGTGTTCGGGCAGGTGGCCGTAGGCGCGCTCGTACTCGGCGCCGAGGGCGTCGAACACGCGGGCGGCGGACGCCGAGTCGTACGAAGCCGCCATTCCCCTACCTCCGAAAAGACCGAGAGCGGTCAGAGCGCCACCCGCAGCCTAGATTCGGAGCCGGGACGCGGTCCAGAGGCCGGAGCAGATGGGCGACGGACCAGGCTCGCGGCCGCCGACGATGCTTCGCGCGCGTCGGCGGCCGTCCGCCCCTGGGGGCGGTGGCCCGGTTTCCGGGCGCGTCAGCGGATGAAGCCGGGGCGGTGGCCCGGTGGTGGCATGGCAGGGCGGTACTCCGCGGCGATCTGGAGCGGCCCGTTCGGACGGCGGTCCTCCCCCGTCTGTTCGGGGGCCGCGGGGCGGGATTCCGCCTGCGTGAGGTCGTAGCGCTGCGCGCGCAGGCTCTTCAGCAGCTCCAGGTCCTCAGGGGACACCAGCGCGGCCATCACGCGGCCGCGGCGGGTGATGGCCACAGGCTCGCCGGTGTAGGCGACCTTGTTGACCAGGTCGGCGAACTGGGCTCGAGCTTCCGTAACCGGCACTTCCACGAGATTCATCGTATAGCGAAACCGTCCCTCCCCTCCTGGCGCGGGACTTCCGCGCGCCCTACGCTCCAATCTGTACAGTCAGTACCAGTTGTACAGATGATCATGGAGGCGCCATGCTGGTCGGGGACAGGTTCGGGCAGGCGGAGACGTTCATGGGGAGGTCCCGGGCGTCGGTCGCGGCGCCGGAGGCGGCACTGGGGAACGAGGCCCTGGCCCAGCGGCTGCTGGGCCAGCGGATCGTGTTCCTGGGCGAGGAGGTCGACGACCAGGTCGCCAACCGGGTGTGCGCGCAGCTGCTGCTGCTCGCGGCGCAGGACGGCCGGCGCGACATCACCCTGTACGTCAACTCCCCCGGCGGGGTCGTGGACGCCGGGATGGCGATCTACGACATGATGCAGTTCGTCCCGAACGACGTGTCGACCGTCGCGCTCGGGATGGCCGCGTCGATGGGGCAGATGATCCTGTGCGCGGGGGCGCCCGGCAAGCGGTACGCCCTGCGGCACGCGCGGATCATGATGCACCAGGTGTCCGGCGGGATCGGCGGCACCGCCTCGGACATCAAGATCCAGGCCGAGCAGGCGGTGTACCTCAAGCGGACGCTGTTCGAGCGGATCGCCGAGCACACCGGACGGCCCCTGGAGCAGGTCGTCGCCGACGGCGACCGGGACCGCTGGTTCACCGCCGAGCAGGCCCGCGAGTACGGCTTCGTCGACCACGTCGTCGACTCCACCGAGCGGGTCGGGTCGTGACGCGGCCGCGCGCCGAGGGGCGCTACATCATGCCGTCCTACGTCGAGCGGACGTCGTACGGGGTGAAGGAGAGCACCCCGTACAACAAGCTGTTCGAGGAGCGGATCGTGTTCCTCGGCTCGCCGGTGGACGACACGGCCGCCAACGACGTCACCGCGCAGCTGCTGGCGCTGGAGGGCATGGACCCCGACCGGCCGATCAACCTGTACATCAACTCCCCCGGCGGCTCCCTGACGGCCATGCTGGCGATCTACGACACCATGCGGTACGTCAGCCCGGTCGTCGAGACGACGTGCATCGGGCAGGCGGTGTCGGCGGCGGCGATCCTGCTGGCGGGCGGGGCGAGGGGGAGGCGGCAGGCGCTCCCCGGGGCGCGGATCCTGCTCCACGAGCCCGCGGTGGACGTGTCGCGCGGATCGTCCAGCGACCTGGAGATCCAGGCGGCGGAGATCCTGCGGCAGCGGGACCAGACCGAGCGGATCGTGGCCGAGGCGACCGGTCGCGACGTCGGGACCGTCCGCCGTGATCTCGACCGGGCCCGGTTCTTCACCGCCCAGGAGGCCCTGGAGTACGGGCTCGTCGATCACATCCTGCCCCCCAGGGGGCGGTGAACGGCCGGTCACGGCCCGATGACGGGCGAGGAAAAGTACCAGGGTTGGATCGCCCGCCTACTGGGAATCTTGCCGGGGTACTCAGCGTTGGTCTGAACAAGACTGCAAGCCGTCTGGGAGGCACGTGACGATGGCGGAGCGCGCACTTCGCGGCACCCGACTCGGAGCGACGAGCTACGAGAACGATCGCAACACCGATCTGGCCCCACGCCAGGAAGTCGACTACACCTGCAGCAAGGGCCACCGGTTCACCGTGACGCTCGCCGCCGAGGCCGAGGTGCCCATGACCTGGGAGTGCCGCAGCTGCGGCGCGACCGCACTGAGGGTGGACGGCGAGCTGCCCCAAACCAAGAAGGGCAAGCCGCCGCGCACCCACTGGGACATGCTCATGGAACGGCGAACGCTGGAGGATCTGGAGGAGGTGCTGGCCGAACGTCTGGAGATCCTTCGTTCCGGTCGGCGCAGGTCCGCCTGATCCACCGGCGCCTGCCCTGACGAACGCCGGGCCGCCCCCGTCACACGACGGGGGCGGCCCGGCGTTCTCCGTCTGTCCGCCCGGCGACACCGGCCCGCCCCGGCCGGACGGCGTGGAGATCATCGCAGCGGCGCGACCAGGGGACGGCTGTGGCCCGTTGCCCATCCCCACGGCCCAGGGCTCCATGGGCCCTCTGAGCCTCGCCGAGCAGGGGCTGGCGCCCTTGAGACGTTCAAGGAGCGGTCCCCCGTGCAGGAAGGCATTGGGCGCCGAGCGAAGAACAGCGGGTCAGCGGGCGCGGTGGGCCGAGGGGGCTGGGGGTCAGGGAGGCTGAGGGTCAGGGGCGGTCGTCGTCGTGGATGACCTCGCCCTGGACGACCGTGCCGCGTGGGGACGGCCCGGAGTCACCGGACGGGCCCGCGGCGCCGCCGAACGGGTCGCCGAAGGGCGTCTGGCCAGGGGCCCCGAAGCCGGCAGGGCCGCCGGGGCCGTTCATGACGGGCGGGAACAGGCCCGCGCGGGCCTGTGCGGCGGCCAGGCGGCGGGCGGCGAGCCGGCCGAACAGGCGTCGCAGCGGGGGCCGGGTGAACGGCAGGATGAACAGCAGCCCGAGCAGGTCGGTGAGGAAGCCGGGGATCATCAGCAGGACGCCGCCGGCCATGACCAGGGCGGCGTCGCCGAGTTCGCGTTCGGGGACCTCGCCCCGGCTGAGGGCGGCGTTGAGGGCGCGCCAGGCGCGGCGGCCCTCGCGGCGGACGATCCACCCGCCCACGACGATTCCGGCGGCGAGGAGCCCCGCCGTCGGCCAGCCGCCGATGATCTCCCCCACCTGGATGATCAGCACGATCTCCAGGACGGGCAGCAGCAGGAACGACAGGACCAGGACGAGCGGCAGCATGGCTCCATCTTCGCTTCGGGTGGACGGACCGTTACATCGTCTACAACGCCGACGCCCACCCGAACGTTTCCCCGCCCGCGCCCCCGGTTTCGCCCGGACGGGCCCCGCGCCCCCGCGGGAGGCCGGTCAGCGGTGGCCGCGGAGGCGGGCGACGCGGTCGGCGACGCCCCACTGGGTGACGCGGACCATCGCCTCGATCATGATGTCGCGGCTCATCTTGCTGGTGCCGTGGACGCGCTCGACGAAGGTGATGGGGACCTCGACGACCCGCAGGCCCTGCTTGAGGGAGCGGCGGGCCAGGTCGATCTGGAAGCAGTAGCCGCGCGAGTCGACGCCGTCCAGGGCGATCTTCTGCAGGGTCGCGGCGCGGAAGGCGCGGTAGCCGCCGGTGGCGTCGCGGAGCGGGAGGCCGAGCATCATGCGGACGAACACGTTGCCGCCGCGGGAGATGAGCTGGCGGCTGAGGGGCCAGTTCTCGGTGCGGCCGCCGGGGATGTAGCGGGCGCCGAGGACCAGGTCGGCGTCCTGCAGGGCGGTGAGCAGGCGGGGCAGCTCCTCGGGCTGGTGGGAGCCGTCGGCGTCCATCTCGACCATGACGTCGTAGCCGTGCTCGGCGGCCCAGCCGAACCCGGCGATGTAGGCGGCGCCGAGGCCCTCCTTGCCCTTGCGGTGCATGACCTTGACGTGGTCGTCGCCTGCGGCCAGGTCGTCGGCGATCCGCCCGGTGCCGTCCGGGCTGTTGTCGTCGGCGACGAGGATGTCCACACCGGGCGCGGCGGCCCGGACGCGGCCGACGATCCGCTCGATGTTGTCCCGCTCGTTGTAGGTCGGGATGATCACAAGGACCCGGCCCAGGTCGGCTGGGATGTCCATCGGCGTCAGTTCTCCTCGTCGTCGGTGCGTGCGGCCTCCCGCACGCCGGCACCCTCAGTGTCCCGCACGGTGGCCCCCACCGCGTCCCCCGCCGCGTCGGCCGCGGGCGGGCCCGCGGTCAGGCCCACGGCGGGGCCCTGCGGAAGCGGCGCGGTGGTGGCACGGCGGCGGCGCGCCAGGCCGAGCGCGGCCGCGACGGCCCCCAGGGCCGCGATGGTGAGGGCCCACTCGGGGAGCGCGCCCAGACGGTCCGCCATCGTACGCGATGTGCGCGCGGGGACCGTGGCGACCTGGAGGGCCGGGACGAACTCCCGCGACTCGGCGATCATACGGCCGTCGGGGGCGACGATCGCGCTGATCCCGCTCGTCGCCGCGACCAGGACCGCCCGGCCGTGCTCGACGGCCCGCAGCCGCGACATCGCGATCTGCTGCGGCGGCAGGCTCGTCTCGCCGTAGGTGGCGTTGTTGGTCTGGACGACCATGACGTTGCCGGGCGCGGAGTCGCGGGTCTCCTTGTCGTAGGCGACCTCGAAGCAGATGACGTCGCCGATGGTGATCGGGCCGAGCTTCATGACGCCGCTCCGGTCGCCCTTGACGAAGTCGCGGGAGATCCGCTGGAAGCGGGTGATCAGCTTGGTGAGGACGTCGCGGAACGGCAGGTACTCGCCGAACGGGACGGGGTGCCGCTTGACGTAGTAGTTCCCCGGTCCCGTCCTGGGGTCCCAGACGATGCCGCGGTTCTCGACCCGCCTCCCGTCGGGGGTGTCGACCAGGGCCCCGACCAGGACGGGCACGCCGACGTCGCGGACGGCGCCGTCGATGGCCTGGAAGGCGTCGGGCGCGGTGAACGGGTCGAGGTCGCTGGCGTTCTCGGGCCAGATGACCAGTTGCGGGCGGGCCACCTGACCGGCGCGGATCTCGGCGGCGAGCTTGTGGGTCTCGCGGACGTGGTTGTCCAGGACGGCGCGGCGCTGCCCGAGGAAGTCCAGGCCGAGGCGGGGCACGTTCCCCTGGACGACCGCGACGGTCACGGGCCGTCCGGACGTGGGCGTGGGGATGGCCAGGCCGCCGCCGACGACCAGCGCGGCGAGCGCGACGGCGACGGCGCCGCCGAGCAGCGGGCCGCGCGCGGCCGTGGCGCGCGGGGCGGTGCCGTTCCCGCGCAGGCGCCAGAGGGTGACGGCGGCGTAGGCGAGCAGCCCGCCGACCAGGGCGGTGAGGAAGGAGACCAGGGGCGCGCCGCCGAGGGAGGCGTACGGGGTGAGGGGGGTGGCGGTCTGGCTGAACGCCAGCCGAGCCCAGGGGAACCCGCCGAACGGCTGGCGGCCGCGCAGGGCCTCCTCGGCGACCCATGCGGCGGCGGTCCACAGCGGCCAGAGGGGCAGCCGGGTGACCACGGCCGTCCCGGCCGCCAGGGGGATGAAGTAGAGCGCCTGGACCAGGCTCAGCCCCACCCAGCCGTCCCAGCCGACCTTGTGGATGCCCTCCAGGACAGGCAGGAAGAACGCCGCGCCGCCGACGAACCCGAGCCAGGCGGCGGTGCGCGCCGGGACGCCGCGCCACGCCAGGGTGAGCAGCGCGAGGGCGGGGAACGCCAGGTAGGGCAGGTCCACGGGCGGGAACGACAGCCACAGCAGGAGCCCGGCGACGACGGTGACGGCGTGGCGGGGCCATCCGGCGCGTCCGCCGCGCCTGATGCCCGCCCAGCGTCCCCCGGGGGCCTCAGCGGCCGTCTCAGCGGCGGCCTCGGCCCTTTCGGCGGCGTCGGCGGGTGGGGCCTCGCTCGCCGAGGCCTCGCTCGCCGGGGCCTCGCTCGCCGGGGCCTCGCTCGCCGGGGCCTCGCTCGCCGGGGCCTCGCTCGCCGGGGCTTCGGTGGTGGCGGTGGCCGTGCCCGCGTCCGGACCGGCGGGGGCGGACACGGCGGGATCGTCGCCCGTGCCTGGGCCCGGCTGCCGTTCCGGGAGGATGTCGTGCGCCACCGCGGCTCCTTGTCCGATGTGTCGGCGTCCGTACTGGACGGCCGAACGCTACCGGTTCGACGGCCCTGGCACGACCGGGCGGGCGCGGGACCGGCGCGCGGGAGTGGCGTGTGAAAGCCGTCCTGCCGCATACGTACCCGTCCGGCGGCGTGCGGGCACGGAAGAGGGCCCCGGTCATCCGTCGGGCCGGAGCCACCCCCACAGGCGGTAGGGGAGGTACACCGTTTTCTACTGGATGTCGGGGCCCTTCCCGGGTCCAACCCCCGCTCGATCGGGCGGCTCCGCTCCGGACGGCGCCTGGCTCCGTGCCTGGTTCGGACGGGGCGGCGGTGTTCTCGCGGCCCGCCGTGGCGCGGTGGCCGGTGCGCGTTTGGGGCGGCCGATCGGTGAGTCCCGTGCTGGACTCGAGCAAAGTTACCCAGTTCCGCGACCTTGTCAACCGCCTCCGGCGGGCCCGTCCGGCGGTCGCGCGGGACGGGCCGGGCCGGTGCTGGTCAGCCGCGGGTCGGGGTTCGGGCCGTCCGGCGGGGTCGCCGCCGGACGCGCCGGAGGGGTGCCCGGCGGGGTCGCCGGGCAGGTGGGACGGGCAGGTGGGAGTGGTCAGGGCACGACGACGGTGCCGGTGGCGGTGACGACGGTGACCGGCTCGTCGAGGACCTCGGCGGCCGACTCGCCCTTGTCGGGACGGCCCCGGCAGATCACCCGGGCGGTGAGGGACAGGGTGCGGCTGCGGCGGCCGACGCGGGTGACCTCGGCGACGGCCTCCACGACGTCCCCGGCGCGCAGCGGGGCGCGGAACTGCACGTCGGAGTAGGACGCGAACAGGCCCTCGTCCCCGTCGGTGCGGATGCACACCTCGGTCACGACGTCCCCGAACAGGCCGAGGACGTAGGCGCCGTCCACCAGGTTCCCGGCGTAGTGGGCGTGGGAGTAGGGGACGTAGCGGCGGTGGGTGACGGTCAGGCCGAGCCGCGGGTCGGCCCCGGGCGCGCCGGCGCAGGTCGGTCCGCCGGTCACGGGGTCTCCCCGGTCGCGGCGGGCAGCAGGGCGTGGACGAGGAAGGACGCGACCTCCGAGGGGGTGGTGCCCTTGCCGAAGATGCGGTCCACGCCCAGGTCGGACGGGGTGACGGTGTCGAAGCGGGGCCCGCCGACGACCAGCAGGGGCCGGCCGATGCCCGCGGCGACGGCCGTGGGGTACTCGGCGTGGAACGCGGCGGCCATCTGCTTGGTGTTGTGCAGGTGGGCGTTGCGCTGGGTGACGACCTGGGAGACCAGGACGGCGTCCGCGTCGGCGTCCTTGGCGCGGGCGACCAGTTCCTCGACGGTGACCTGGGCGCCCATGTTGATCACCTGGATCTCGCGGTAGTACTCCAGGCCCTTCTCCCCCGCGAAGCCCTTGACGTTGAGGATCGCGTCGATCCCGACGGTGTGGGCGTCGGTGCCGATGCAGGCGCCGACGACGACCAGGCGGCGGCCGAGGCCCGAGCGGATCGACTGGTTGATCTCGGGCGCCGACAGCAGCGGGTACTCGCGTCCCTCGGGGACGGGGATCGAGGCGTAGTCGATCAGGTGGTTGGTGCGGCCGTAGACGATGAAGAAGGTGAAGTCGGGGCCCATCGGCTTGGCGTGGACGACGCTGGCCGGTTCCAGGCCCATCTTCCCGGCGAGCTGCAGGGCGGCGGCGTCGGCGCGGGGCCCGGCGGGGACGGGCAGGGTGAACGACATCTGGACCAGGCCGTCGCCGGTGGTGTCGCCGTAGGGGCGGATGACCTGCCGGGTGTCGGCGGGCTCGGCCGGCGCCTCGGTGTCGGTGCCGGTCGCGCCGCCCGTGGCGGCGGTGGGGTCGATCGTCATGCGGTCACCTCCTGCGGTGCGGACGCGGCGTGCGGGTCCTCGTTGTCGAGGATCTCGATGGCGGGGTTGACATACCCGTCGGCGCGTTCGACGACGCCGGAAAGGCCCTTGCCGGCGTCCGGCGGGCGACGGGTGACGCCGAAGGTGCCCTCGGCGATGGCGGTGAGCAGGCCGTCCTTCTCGACCTTGTCGAGCAGGTCGATGGACTCCGACAGGACGCGGCGGGCGCGTTCGCCGATGAACCCGTCCGGCCGGGGCACGAAGTCCTCGGCGAGGCCGCCGGCCGCGTCGCGGACGTAGCGGACGTTCTCCAAGGCCAGGTCGCGGTCCGACAGCCAGGGGGTGTGGATGCCCTCGGTCATCATCCCGATGAGGATGATCGACTGGCCGGTCATGACGCCCGCGAGGTTGAAGAACGCGTCCAGCAGGTAGCCGGCGAAGATGTTGCCGGTCATGTGCTTGGTGGGCGGCATGTACTTCAGCGGCGCGTCCGGGAACAGCTCCCGGACGAGCTGGGCGTGCGCGAGCTCCAGCCGGAACGACTCGGGGATCTTGGGGTTGATCTCGAAGGCGTGGCCGAGGCCGAGCTGGGCGTCCGACAGGCCCGCCTCGTGCCCGAACCGCTCGTTCAGCAGCTGCGACACGATCACGGTGTGCGCGGCGTCGACGGCGTCGGCGGTGGTGAGGTAGTTGTCCTCGCCAGTGTTGATCACGATGCCGGCGCGGGCGTGGATCTGCCGGGAGAACCGCTGGTCGATGAACGTCCGGCGGGGGTTGATGTCGCGGAAGATGATGCCGTACATGCAGTCGTTCAGCATCATGTCGAGGCGCTCGAGCCCGGCGAGGGTGGCGATCTCGGGCATGCACAGCCCGGAGGCGTAGTTGGTCAGCCGCACGTACCGGCCGAGCTCGCGCGACACGTCGTCCAGGGCGGCGCGCATGAGCCGGAAGTTCTCCTGGGTGGCGTACGTCCCGGCGTAGCCCTCGCGGGTGGCGCCCTCGGGGACGAAGTCCAGCAGCGACTGCCCGGTGGAGCGGATGACGGCGACGACGTCGGCGCCCTCGCGGGCGGCGGCCTGCGCCTGCGGGATGTCCTCGTAGATGTCGCCGGTGGCGACGATGAGGTAGATCCACGGCTGGGGCGGGTCGCCGACCTCGGCGAGCATCCGGTCGCGCTCGGCGCGGCGCCGGTCGATGCGGTCCATGCCGCCGCGGGCGGCGCGCCGGGCGCCCTCCTGGGCGGTGCGGGCGTCGGAGCCGGTCGGCAGGCGGAAGTCGACGCGTCCGGCGGCGGCGGCCTGGGCGAGGTCGGCGAGGGAGCCGTGCCCCCCGCGCGCGAGGGCGTCCCAGACGGGCAGGGCGACGCCGTGCTCGAGGCCGACCTGCGCCTGGACGGTGTCGACCAGGTGGTTGGCCCAGGGGCGTCCCTCGGCGTCGGCGCCCGACAGGCCGGACAGGCGCAGCAGTGCGCGTTCGACCGACACGGTGGTGTGGGTGCGGGCCATCTGGATGACGGGTTCGGCGGCCCGGGCGGCCAGGTTCCGCGCCTTGCGGACGACCTCCGGGTCCAGGTCGAGCTTGCCGCGCGTGTTCGGGCCGGTCACCGGGGTGTCTCCCTCGGCAGGTCGGTCGGCATCGCCGTTCCCTTCTCCGCCGGGCCCGCCCCAGGTCTCCGGCTTCGGGCATACCGGACGGGCCGCGACGAACAATCGTCCTCATTGACGCGTTCTCTACGGAAGATCTTCCGGTATGCACCATGTCACGCGCAAGAACCTCTTTGCAGTCAGTCCGCAAACAGTGTTCAGGGCATCAACAAGTGTCCTGACCGTCGGGAAACAAGTTTGTCCGGCTAACCGGTTGGGGACGCCCGCACCGAACGAAAGGTGGGCATCATGTGCGGAATCACCGGATGGGTGGACTTCGGCCGCGACCTGACCGCGGGCCAGGCCACCGCCGACACGGCCCGGACGGCGGCGGAGATGATCGCCACCATGGCCTGCCGCGGCCCCGACGACCAGGGCGTGTGGGCCGCGCCCCACGCCGTCCTCGGCCACCGGCGGCTCGCCGTCATCGACATCCAGGGCGGCCGCCAGCCCATGGCCGCCCCCGCCGGGCCCGGCGGCGCGGACGCCACCGACGCCGCCGTCCTCACCTACAGCGGCGAGGTCTACAACTTCCCCGAACTGCGCGCCGAACTCACCGCCCGCGGCCACACCTTCCGCACCCGCAGCGACACCGAGGTCGTCCTGCGCGCCTACCTGCAATGGGGCGACACCCTCGCCGAACACCTCAACGGCATGTACGCCTTCGCCGTCTGGGACACCCGCTCCGAAGAACTCCTGCTCGTCCGCGACCGCCTCGGCGTCAAACCCCTGTACTGGCGGCAACTGCCCGGCGGCCTGGCCTTCGGCTCCGAACCCAAGGCCATCCTCGCCCACCCCGGCGCCGACGCCGTCCTGGACGCCGACGGCCTCCGCAGCCTCCTCGGCTTCTTCAAGGACGTCGGAAACTCCCCCTACCGCGACATCCACGAACTCCGGCCCGGCCACGTCCTGCGGATCCGCCGCTCCGGCATCACCGTCCGCCGCTACTGGGAACCGCCCGCCACCCCGCACACCGACGACCTGCCCACCACCATCGACAACGTCCGCGGCCTCCTGGAGGACATCGTCGCGCGGCAGCTGGTGTCGGACGTCCCGCTGTGCACGCTGCTGTCGGGCGGCCTGGACTCCAGCATCATCACCGCCCTGGCCGCCACCCACGGCCCCGTCCGCTCCTTCGCGGTCGACTTCGTCGGCCAGTCCGAGCAGTTCGTCCCCGACACCCACCGCGACGCCCCCGACACCCCCTACGTCCACGACCTCGCCGCCCACGCCGGGACCGAGCACGCCGACATCATCGTGGACGCCACGCGCCTCGCCGACCCCGAACTGCGCGCCACCGTCGTCCACGCCTACGACAACCCCACCATGAACGGCGACATGGACACCTCGCTCTACCTGCTGTTCCGCGCGATCCGCGCCCGCTCCACGGTCGCGCTGTCGGGCGAGTCCGCCGACGAGGTGTTCGGCGGCTACAACTGGTTCCACGACCACGACGCCGTCCACGCCGACACCTTCCCCTGGATCGCCCGCGGCATGCGCGAGGGCGGCTCCCAGCGCTTCGGCACCGACCGCCCCGGCCCCCTGGACCGGGGCCTGCTGCAGTCCCTCGACATGGCCGGCTACGTCGCCGAGCAGTACCGCAAGGCCGTCGCGGAGGTCCCCGACGTCCCCGGCGACGACGAGCACGAACGCCGCATGCGCCGCGTCTGCCACCTGCACCTCACCCGCTTCCTGCCGATCCTGCTGGACCGCAAGGACCGCGCCAGCATGGCCGTCGGCCTGGAGGTCCGCGTCCCGTTCTGCGACCACCGGCTCATCGAGTACGTCTACGGCACGCCCTGGTCCATGAAGACCCACGACGGCCACGAGAAGAGCCTGCTGCGCGCCGCCGGCCGCCACCTGCTGCCCGACTCCATCGCCGACCGCCGCAAGAGCCCCTACCCCGCCATCCAGGACCCCGCCTACGAACTGGCCCTCTGCGACCAGATCCGCGACCTGATCGCCGACGTGACCGCTCCCGTCATCCCGCTCGTCGACCGCGCCTCGCTCAAGGAGATGGCCGACCGGCCCATGGACCCCACCGTCGGCACCGGCTTCGGCGGACGCCGCAGCGCCTTCGAGATCGTCCTCGGCATGGACGCCTGGCTCCGCGACCAGTCCGTCCGCATCGACCTCTGAACCGGACACGATCAGAACGGAGCAACGCCCCGGCCCGGGCCGCGCCCCGGGCAAGCCTTCCCTTAACGCTCATTCCACATGCCCTCGGGGATTCCTCTTGGTTCCACTCCCGTCACACCGGTGAACAAAGACTCCTACAGCCACGCAACGTGAACGTAAAATCACGACGCGTCAGTAATGGTGTCGGACCGGAAACCAGGAGTGGGCCCATGCCTGTCTATCTGTTCGCGGCGGCGTGCGCGGCCGCCGTCGTGGTCATCGCCAGCCGACTGCTGCGCCGTACCGGCCGCGGCAGCGACGACGACGCCACCGACGGGCCGACCAACGGCCACGCCGGGGGGATGCTGTCCGCACTCTTCCTCCTCGCCTTCGCCATCGCGATCGTCGTGCCGTGGACCAACACCGACGCGGCCCGCTCCAACACCTACACCGAGGCGCAGGCCCTCTCCGAGACCTACTGGGCCGCCGGACGCCTCGACCCCGCCGACGCCACCCGCACCCGCGCGGAGCTCGCCGACTACGCGGGTTTCGTCCGCCGCACCGAATGGCCCCTCATGCGCGATCACCACCGGCTCAGCGCCGACGGCTGGGCCCGCCTCGACAAGCTCCGCCGCGAGACCACGGCCCTCCCGTTCAAGGACGGCGACGACTCCAAGGACGCCCGCGCCGCCGTCCTGGACCACCTCACCGAGGTCTCCGCCGCACGCCACCAGCGCGCCATGGACGCCCGCGCCCACCCGCCCACCGGACTGCTGGTCATCACCATCCTCACCGGCCTCGTCGTGATCGTCCTGCCGCTGCTGGGCGGCGCCCGCCCCCGCGGCCACACCCTGATCCCGATCGGACTCATGGCCGCGCTGCTCGCCATCGGCATCTACCTCGCCATCGACATGTCCCACGTGTTCTCCGGCGCGATCGCCGTCCACCCCGACGCCTTCAGCGCCGTCTCCGGAGAGTTCAGCCGCATCGCCCAGGGAGGCTGAGGTGCGCCGTGCGCTCGCCCTGCCACCGCTCCTGCTGATCACCGCGGCCGCCGGCGCGCTCGTCCCGGACCTCGCCGCCACCCCGACGTCCGCCGACACCGGCGACCCGGCCGGCCCAGCGGCCACGGCGGCACCGGCTCCCACGCCCGTCCCGCCCGTCCCGCCCGTCACGACGAGCTCTGCGGAAGCGCAGGGGGAGGTCACCGTGGAGCCCACGGCGGGCACCACTCTGAAGCCGCCGTCTCGGACGGCTTCGGCGTCCGTACCCATCGGTGGCCATGGCTCGGCCGGCAAACACGGCCCGGCTCACAGGCCAGCGCCTCACGGCCCGGCCGCGAAGCCGCGTCAGGATCAGAAGGACGCGTCTTCGGCTCCGGCCCGCTCCCGAGCGGACGCCACCCAGCCGCACGCGAAGGCCAAGGCGGCTCCTCCCCCACCTCCACCCGGCCCCGTGGTCGGGGGCGGGGGCGGGGTCATGGCCGTCGCCGGGTGGGAATCGGGGACCGAGGTCGTCTCACTCGTGCCCCCGTCCTGGCCGCCGCACCCGGGCGGGGCGACCGTCTGCATCCACACCGGCGTGGACCTCGAGGTCTCGGTCGGGGTCGTGATCTTCGGGAGGCCGTGCCACTGGCCGCCCGCGCCTCCCCCGCCGAGCACGCCTCCGGCCCCGCCGCCCCCCGCTCCGCCGGCACCGCCGCCGACCTCGCAGCCTCCGGCGACACCGCCGCCCGTGACGACACCGCCTGCGGCACCGCCGGTTTCCTCTCCGCCCGCGCCCCCGCCGGTGCAGCCGCCTCCGGCGCGCCCCGCTCGGCCGCCGCTGGCGTTGCCGCGCGCGCCGCAACCGCGTCCCGCCGTGCCTCCCGCACCACCGGCTCCGGCTCCGGCTGTGCCGTCGCGGCCGGCCGTCCCGCCTCAGCCGACGCCGAAGGCTCCCGTCCGCACACACCCGCAGGGAACGCACCACTTGGTCGCGGTCGCCCGGCCGAAGCCGCCGACCGGGCTCGCCGCGCCACTGGTCACCGTGGTCCTCGTGGTCATGATCAGCGCGGTCGTCGCCATCCTGTTCTGACCATGCCCGGACCGCCGCACCCGCCCCCAGGCGGGTGCGGCGGACGCGTTCAGGCTGTGAGCAGGCGCCGGTACAGTGCGAGCCAGGACGCGCCCGCGCAGCGCACCGCGACCTCCTCCGGAGGCAGCCACGCCGCCTCGGCACACTCACTGTCCTCCGCCGGACACGTCACCGGGCCCGGAACGTCCAACCGCGCGGTGAAGAACGCCATGAACGTGCGCGGCGGATACCCGTAGCCGTCCGGCGGCGCGGCCTCCAGCGTGATCGCCTGCCCGCCGAACAGCCGCAGCCCCTCGGCCCGGACGGCCAGCCCGGTCTCCTCGGCCAACTCCCGCACGGCCGTGTCCACCGGGTCCTCCCCCGGCTCCACATGCCCGCCGGGGACCTCCCAGCCACGGCCCGGACGCTCCACCCGCGTCAGCAGCGTCCCGCCAGAGGCGTCCATGACCAGCACGAACGCCGTCGTGACCACCCTGCCGTCCGCGGGCAGACCGTCCGTCAACACCAGGTCCATCCGGTGCGCGACCGGAATCCACGGGACCGTCACCGTCTCCACCACCATGCCCGCCATGATCGCGCATCACGGCGGGCACAGACCGTCCCTAGAGACGGCCCTCGAACAGGGCGCGCACGCCCGGCTCGGACCGCAGCAGCTCCAGCGCCATCTCCGCATGACCCGGCACATACCCGTTGCCGATCAGCATCGTGACGTCCGCGGCCAGGCCCTCCGCGCCCAGCGCCGCCGCCGGGAACGACGTCGCCATCGAGAAGAACACGACCGTCCCGCCCGGGGCCGTCCCCAGCACCGCGCCGTGCTCGCAGCCCGGCACGTCCACGCACACCACGGTCACGTCCACCGGAGCGCCCAGCGCCTCCGCGACCGCCACCGGGTCACGCGCGTCCGCCCGCACCACGCGGTCGGCGAGGCCGGACGCGACCAGCCGCCGCTCCTCCTCCTCGGTCGGCACCAGCCCGACCGTCTCGACCGCGCCCGCCCGGCGCGCCGCCGCCAGCGCCAGCGAACCGCTCTTGCCCGCCGCGCCCAGCACCGCCACCATCGGCGGCACCGGACGGCCCGCCACCACCCGGTGCGTCAGCGCGGGCGCACCGCACACGTCCATCACCGCCAGCGCCAGCGGAACGGGAAGATCGTCCGGCAGCACCGCCGCGATCGACCGCGCGAACAGGATCGCGTGGCCCTCCGCCGGGACCTGCTCGCTCATCCCGTCCCAGCCGGCCAGCCCGTCGGTGATCTCCAGCGGCGTCAGCGTCAGCGACACCAGCGTCGCGACCCGGTCACCGGGCTTCAGCCCGAGGGGCGACTCCGGTCCGACCTCCGCGACCGTCCCGACCAGCATCCCGCCCGACCCGGTCACCGGATTGTGCATCTTGCCGCGCTCGCCCACGATCCGCAGGACCTCGGCCCGGACGGCCGCGCCGTCCCCGCCGTGCGCCGTCCGCAACTGCCGGAAGGACGCCGCGTCCAGGTTCAGCCGCTCCACCGCGATCCGCACCTCGTCCGGCCCGATCACCGGATCGGCGTCCAGCCGGTGCGCGGCCTGCGGCAGCACCCCCGGCGGATCCAGCACCCGGTGCAGCCCCACGGCCCGCCCGGCGGCACCCTCAGGCGCCGTCTCGGACGCCCCCGCACCACCTGTGATCTCGGACGATGCACCGGTCCCGGTGTCCCGCACTCGCCACCTCCCGCCCAGCCCGGATGAGTCCCGAAAGATATCCGGGGTATCACTACTTCACGCGGAAGTCTTCCCGTATCGCCGTACTTATACAAGACTTTCACGCGATCACATCGCTGCATCGCGAGGAAGAAGGTCAACGATGACCACCGCCCTGCGTCCCGACACCGCCGGACCCGCACCGGCCGAACCCGCCGGCCAGCCCTACGTCTACCGGCGCAGGCCCCTGACGGAACCGGACTGGCGGCGGTTCCCCGGATGGCGCGACGTCACCACCGCCGACTGGGAGTCCGCCCAGTGGCAGCGCGCCCACTGCGTCAAGAACGTCCGCCAGCTCCGCGCCGTCATGGGCGACCTGCTCGACGAGGCGTTCTACACCGACCTCGAGCGCGACCAGCGCGAGCGCGCCACCATGTCGATGCTGCTCCCGCCGCAGATGCTCAACACCATGGACACCTCGTCCACCGAGGCGTTCTACGCCGACCCCGTGCGCCAGTACATGGTCCCGGTCTTCTCCGACCGCCGCACCGACTGGGCGTCCCACCCCTACGCCACCCGCGACTCGCTGCACGAGGCCGAGATGTGGGCGGTGGAGGGCCTCACCCACCGCTACCCGACCAAGGTCCTCGCCGAACTGCTGTCCACCTGCCCGCAGTACTGCGGCCACTGCACCCGCATGGACCTGGTCGGCAACTCCACACCCGTCGTCGACAAGGCCCGCTTCACGATCAAACCCGTGGACCGGCACGCCGCCATGCTCGACTACCTGCGCCGCAGCCCCGGCGTCCGCGACGTCGTGGTGTCCGGCGGCGACGTCGCCAACCTGCCCTGGCCGCGCCTGGAGTCCTTCGTCGACGCGCTCCTCGACATCGACAACATCCGCGACATCCGGCTCGCCACCAAGGCCCTCATGGGCCTGCCGCAGCACTGGCTCCAGGACGAGATCCGCGCCGGCATGGAGCGCCTCGCCACCAAGGCCAACCAGCGCGGCGTCCAGATCGCCATCCACACCCACGTCAACGCCGCCAACTCGGTCACGCCGCTGGTCGCCCGCGCCGCCCGCGCCATGCTCGACACCGGCATCCGCGACGTCCGCAACCAGGGCGTCCTGCTGCGCGGCGTCAACGACTCGCCCGAGGCCCTGCTCGACCTGTCGTTCTCGCTGCTCGACGAGGCCGGGATCATGCCCTACTACTTCTACATGTGCGACATGATCCCGGGCTCCGAGCACTGGCGGCTCGCGGTCTGGGAGGCGCAGAAGCTGCAGCACGCGATCATGGGCTACCTGCCCGGCTTCGCCACCCCGCGCATCGTCTGCGACGTCCCCTACGTCGGCAAGCGCTGGGTCCACCAGCTCGCCGAGTACGACCGCGACCGCGGCATCTCCTACTGGACGAAGAACTACCGCACCGGCATCGAGCTCACCGACCCCGAGGCGCTCAACCGCCGCTACGAGTACTACGACCCGATCTACACCCTGCCCGAGTCCGGCCGCGCCTGGTGGCGCGACGTCGCCGAGAAGGAGGCGAAGGACATGGAGAGCGGTCAGGCCGCCGCCGAGCACGCCTGACCCGCCACGCTCCCGGCCGTCCGCTCCTCGAGGGCGGACGGCCGGTGCATGACCCGGCCGCGCGCCTTTACGCTGTAGATCATTAAGCGGCGCGGTGGAGGGGTACGCACAGGAACGGAGCGGCGGCGACGGGACGGAGCGGGCCATGGACTCGGGCAAGGTCGACTTCGGCGCCCTCGCCGAAGAAAAGGTGGCCTGGACACTCCTCGGCACCCTCTACCTGCGCGCCTGGGAGAACCGTCTCCCCCGGCCCATCCTCGGCGACCACTACGCGGCCGAGGCCGTCGAGCGCATCGAGTACGACTTCGCGAAACTGAAGCGCCGCCTCCACCCCACCGCGAACCAGTTCCTGGTCGCGCTCCGGGCGCGGCAGCTCGACGACTGGTGCGCCGACTTCCTCGCCCGCCACCCCGACGCCACCGTCCTGCAGCTGGGCTGCGGCCTCGACAGCCGGATGCTCCGCCTCGACCCGCGGGGTGATCTGCGCTGGTTCGACCTCGACATCCCGCTGGTCATCGACCTGCGCCGCCGCCTCTATCCGGAACGGGGACGGTACCGGCTGATCGGCGCGTCGGTCACCGATGACGGCTGGCTCGAGCAGGTCCCCGCGGACCGCCCCGTCCTGATCATCGCCGAAGGGCTGTTCCCGTACCTGACCGCCGCCGAAGTGCGGCGCCTGCTGCGCCGGCTCACCGACCACTTCCCCGACGGCGAGCTCCTCTTCGACGGGCTGGCGCCCTGGGCCGTCTGGGGGAACAAGCTGTTCCAGTGGTCGGTGCGGGACGGACGCGACGTCGAGCGACTGAACCCCCGCCTCCACCTCGCCGGGCAGGTGCCCATCACCGAGCACCGCGCCCTGATCCCCCTGCGCCGCTACCGGCTGATCTACGACTTCCTGCACACCGTGCCCGCGCTGCGGAAGTCCTTGGTGGACTACCGGTTCACCTTCTGAAGAAGGTCACCATCACGTTCGTCCCGTGGCGGCATCGGCGGACGCCTTGCCGGGGTCGTCGGACGTCTGAGGGGTCCCGGGCGGACGCCTTTACGCTGTAGATCAACTATCGACGCTGCGTCGCCGACCGATTTCCCGGCGTATGCCGAGGTGAGCCGGAGACGGCGGCGTCCGGCCCGGTTTTAGGCCTTGACGGACGATGATCCCGATGGTTGCCTGCCTGGAGTTAGGAAACCTTCCTAACTTTCATAGGCGGTTCCGGACCCCGCCGAGGACGGGTCGAGAGCAGTCCGCGACCCGGCTTCGGCACGACGAAGGTGAGGTGGCGCGTGCTTCGGCGAAGCGCACGCGGAACGGTGGCGGGCGCGGCGGTCTGCGCGGCCGTCGCGGGTCTGGCGGGATGCTCGGGACAGGCGTCCGGCGCCCGCCCGGTCTCCGCCGACGAGGTGAAGGCGGCGGGCGCGCCCGCCCGGCCCTTCGGGTCGCACACCTTCAAGTACGCGGCCGGGACGCTCCGGCCGTCGGGCTCCCAGAAGACGGCGGGCGACGCCGTGGTCAATGTGTACAAGCAGTGGAAGAAGGACTTCCTCCACAGCAAGTGCGGCAACGGCTGGTACCAGGTCTACTCCCCCGACGCCGACCACCCCTACGTCGCCGAGGCGCAGGGCTATGGCATGGTGATCACCGCGCTGATGGCGGGCGCCGACCTGGACGCCAAGAAGATCTTCGACGGGCTGGTCGAGTACGCGCTGGCGCACCCGTCGGCGAACAACCGCGACCTGCTCGCGGCCGAGCAGAACTCCACCTGCAAGAGTGTGGACGGCTCGGACTCGGCCACCGACGGCGACCTCGACGTCGCTTACGGGCTGCTGCTCGCCGACCGCCAGTGGGGCAGCGGCGGGACGTACGACTACAAGCGGCTCGCCGTGAGGCACATCAACGCCATCAAGAAGAGCGAGACCAACCCCACGACGCATCTGCTGCTGCTCGGCGACTGGAGTGACTCCAGCGAGTCGCACTACTGGATGAGCCGCTCGTCCGACTGGATGGTCGACCACTTCCGGGCGTTCCGGAAGGCGACCGGCGACGCGTCCTGGGACACCGTCCGGACGGCCCACCAGAAGGTCATCACGAACCTGCAGTCCAAGTACGCCGCCAAGACCGGACTGCTGCCCGACTTCGTCGTCAACACCAGGACCGCCGCCAAGCCCGCGTCCGGCAAGGTCCTGGAGGACGCGCACGACGGCGACTACAACTGGAACGCCTGCCGCGACCCCTGGCGCGTCGGCACCGACGCCATCGTCAGCGGGGACGCCACATCCCGCGCGGCGGCGCGGAAGATGAACGCCTGGATCAAGTCGGCGACCGGCGGCGACCCGGGCAAGGTCTACACCGGGTACAAGCTGTCCGGGTCGGCGTTCGACAAGGGCCACGACATGGCCTTCACCGCGCCGTTCGCGGTCACCGCGGCCACCGACCCCGGCTCCCAGAAGTGGCTGGACGCGCTCTGGAAGAAGCTCGCCGGGACGGCCGTCGACCCCAAGGTGTACTTCGGCGCCAGCGTGCAGCTCCAGTCGATGATCGTGGTGTCCGGGAACTACTGGACGCCGTGACCCGCCCGGGCCGCCGGAGTCCCAGGCCGGGCTGAGCCTGGACCGGCCGGGTCTCCGGGGCCCCGCAGGACCGTCGGGGCGGGTCGGCGCGCACCCCTGCCCGCCTCGACCACAATAAGCGCTTACTTTCGTCGTCTGCCAGGATGGACCGGACGAACCGGTCCGACGAAGGCGGGACGAAGCATGATCGATTGGTCCGACGAGGACGTCATGATCCGCGACGCGGTGCGCTCGTGGGTCGATGAGAAGGTCCGGCCCCAGATGGACGCCCTGGACGCCGGCGACCTGCCGCCCTACGACCTCATCCGGGACCTGTTCCGGACCTTCGGCATGGACGAGATGGCGCGCTCCTCCTTCCACGCGCGAATCGAGAAGGAGGAGCGCGCCGCCGCCCAGGCAGCTTCCGATGACGCGGCCGATGGTCCCGCCGCGTCCGATGGCGATGCGGACGAGGCGTCCGGGGTGAGCGGCGGGGGCGGGAACGCGTCGCTGAGCATCCTGCCGATCGTCGAGCTGTGCAAGGTGTCGCCGGGGCTGGTCACCGCCATGGGCGTCAGCCTCGGCCTCGCCGCCGGCACGATCATGAAGCGCGGCGGCGTCGAGCAGAAGCGGCGCTGGGGCCTGGACCTGCTCACCCTGGACAAGGTCGGCGCGTGGGCGATCACCGAGCCGAACTCCGGGTCCGACGCGTTCGGCGGGATGCAGGCCACCGCGCGCCGCGACGGCGACGGCTACCTGCTCAACGGCTCCAAGACGTTCATCACCAACGGCCCGTACGCCGACACGATCGTCTTCTACTGCAAGCTCGACGACGGCCGCGACCCGCGCGACCGCGAGATCCTCACCTTCGTCCTCGACCGGGGCATGCCGGGACTCGAGCAGAGCAAGCCGCTGCGCAAGATGGGCCTGCACTCCTCCCCCACCGGCGAGTTGTTCCTCAATGACGTCCGCGCCGGTGAGGACCGGCTCCTGACCGGAGGCGGCGGGACGGGCGCGCAGAGCGGCAAGGAGTCGGCGAAGCAGAACTTCGTCACCGAGCGGGCGGGCGTCGCCGCGATGGCGCTCGGCGTCATCGAGGAATGCCTGCGCCTGTCGATCGACTACGCCAAGAAGCGCGAGCTGTGGGGGAAGCCGATCGGCGACTTCCAGCTGATCCAGCTGAAGCTGGCGAAGATGGAGGTGGCCCGGCTGAACGTCCAGAACCTGGTGTTCCGGCACGTCGAGATGCAGCGCAAGGGCCGCACCCCGACGCTCGCCGAGGCGTCCGCGATGAAGCTGTACGCCGCGCAGGCCGCCGCCGAGGTCACCCAGGAGGCCGTGCAACTGTTCGGCGGCAACGGCTACATGAGCGAGTACCGCGTCGAGCAGCTCGCCCGCGACGCCAAGTCCTTCCAGATCTACGCCGGCACCGACGAGATCCAGGTGACCCACATAGCCCGCGACCTCCTGTCCCGCTGACAGGCCGGCTCGCCGTCCGCTGACCCCGAGGCTCCGCCGGCGAAGGGCCGTCCCTGTCCACGTCGACCTCGACCTCGGACGGCTCACAGCCGACGAGCCTCCGCTCGAGAAGGGCCGTCCCCGTCGGGGCGGCCCTTCGCCGTTCACGGGCCCTGGGAGCCGTGGCGGGCGGTCGGCGCGTGGGGCCGGGAGCGGAGCGTGGGGCGGGACGGGCTCTGGCGCGAGGCGGGACGGGCTTCCCGGCAACGAAACGGTGACGAGGGGTTGACGGGTTCGGAAGGAGTCCTTACTTTCAGGGCCACGTTAGGAAAGTTTCCTAACTCTGAGGCAGCCGGGAGACGACCGTGCCGTCCGACGCGTCCGCGCCCACGCCGGGCACCCCGAGCCTGCTGCGCGCCATCAACGACCGCGCCGCGCTGGAGGCGCTGCTCGCCCACGGGACGCTGTCCCGGCCCGAGCTGTCCCGGCTGACCGGGATCTCCAAGCCCACCGCGTCCCAGCTGCTCGCCCGGCTCGAGGAGGCCGGGCTGGTCATGCGGGACGGGGTGCGCGAGGGCACGCCAGGCCGCACCGCCGAGCTGTACCGGATCGTGCCGTCCGCGGCCCACGTCGCCGGGCTGGACGTCACGCCCCGCCGGATCATCGCCGCCGTCGCCGACCTCACCGGGGCGGTCGTCGGCGAGCACGTGCTGGCGACGCCGGGCCGCACGAACGTCGACGCCGCCGCTCGGGCCGCCGCGGCGGTGGACGGCGCGGCCGCCGCGGCGGGCCTCACCCGCGACCGGCTCAACAGGGTCGTCGTCGGGATCCCCGGCGCGGTGAACCCCGCGACCGGACGCCTCGGCTACGCCGCCCACCTGCCCGGCTGGCACGTCCCCGGCATCACCGCGCACCTCACCGCCGGGCTCGGCGTCCCGGTGGAGATCGAGAACGACGTCAACCTCGGCGCGCTCGCCGAGATAACGTCCGGGCAGGCCGCCGACGTCCGCGACTTCGCGCTGCTGTGGGTCGGCGACGGCATCGGCATGGCCGTCGTCCTGGACGGCCGTCCGCACCGGGGCGCGACCGGCGGCGCGGGCGAGATCGGCTACATGCCCGCCGTCGGCGCGCCGCTCGTGCGCGGCGCGCGGCTGGCCCACACCGGCGGCGTCCAGACCCGCCTCGGCAGCGGGGCCGTCCTGGCGCTGCTGCGCCGCCACGGCTTCCAGGGCCGCGACGTCCGCACCGCCCTCACCCGCGCCACCCAGGCCCTCGAAGCAGCCCCTCCCTCCCCCGCCCCGCAAAGGACGTCCACCCCGCAAGAGGCGTCCACCGCGCAGGGCGTACCGAACGCGCAGGGGATGCCGAGCGCGCAGGGGATGCCGAGCGCGCAGGGCGTTCCGAGCGCGCAGGAAGGGGCCGCCACGCAAGGGGCGCCCAGCTCGCACGAGTCGCCCGGCGCGCGGGGCGGGGGGGCTGACGGGTCGGGGGCGCGGGGTGCCGAGGGGGCGCGTTCTTCGGACGCCCGTCGGGCGAGCGGCGAGGTGGAGCGGGGGGAGGCGGCGTTGGCGGCGCTCGGGGAGTTGGCGGAGCGGCTGGCGGCGACGCTGGCGAACGTGGTCGGGATCCTCGACCCCGAACTGATCGTGCTGACCGGCGAGGTGCCCCGTGCGGGGGGCGAGGCGCTGCGCGCGCTGGTCGAGCGGGAGCTGCACAGCATGACCATCCCCCGTCCGCCGGTGCGGCTGAGCGCGGTGGCGGGGAACGTCGTCCTGGCCGGGGCACTGGACCAGGCGCTGCGCGGATGCCGGGAGGAGGTGTTCTCCCGCACCCGGGCCGCGGCCACCTGACCGCGCCCCGAGGCCGATGGGCATCCGGACCGCTGCCCATCGAGACCACTCCCCCATCGAGCGCACGGCACACCCGAGACCCGGGTCTTCCGGCCCGGGCCACTCCTCCTACCCCCCAACGGCCGTCCGGCCGTCCTTTCCGAAGGAGATCAGGAGTGTTCCTCACCCCCCGGCGCGCCCGGCGCCTGTCCGCGGCGGCCCTCGCCGCATCCGGGCTGCTGCTCGCCTCCGCCTGCACCGCCGGAAGCTCCGGCGGGTCGGACTCGGGTCCGAAGGCGGAGGCCAAGCAGACCATCGAGGTCTGGCACGGCTGGTCGGCCGACCACGAGGTGAAGGCGTTCGACGACGCCGTCGCCGGGTTCCACAAGCTGCATCCGAACATCACCGTCAAGCTCGTCAAGGACCAGACCGACGACCGCATCACCAACGCGATCCGCGGCGGGAACCCGCCGGACGTCGTGTCGTCGTTCACCACCGACTCGGTCGGATCGTGGTGCCAGTCGGGCGCCTGGCAGGACCTGACGCCCTACCTCACCAAGTCCAAGGTCGACCTGAACCAGTTCCCGCAGGCCGTCCGGGAGTACACGCAGTACAAGGGGCGGCGCTGCGCGATGCCGCTGCTCGCCGACGCCTACGGCCTCTACTACAACAAGGCCCTGATGAAGGGGAACCAGCCGCCGAAGACGATCGGCGAGCTGACGGCGCTGGCCAAGAAGCTGACCGTCCGCAACCCGGACGGGACGATCAGGGTCGCGGGGTTCATGCCGTCCGCGCAGTACTACGAGCACCAGGTGCAGCACCTGGCGACCGAGTTCGGCGCCAAGTGGCTCACCCCCGACGGCAAGGCGGACTTCGCCGCCGACCCGGCCGTCAAGGCGTACCTGCAGTGGAACAAGAGCCTGATCGACTGGTACGGCTACGCCAACGTCAAGAAGTTCCTGAAGTCGCTCGGGCAGGAGTTCGAGACGTCCAACCCCTTCGAGCAGGGGAAGGTCGCGATGGCCGTCGACGGTGAGTGGCGCACCAAGTTCATGCAGGACGAGGCGCCCAAGGTCGACTACGGCACCGCGCCCGCGCCCGTCCCGGACGACCAGACCGCGCGGTACGGCGGCGGGTTCATCACCGGCACCGTGATCGGGATCCCGCGCGGCTCCAAGCACCCGCAGGCCGCGTGGGAGTTCGTGAGGTACCTGACGACCGACACGCACGCGCTGGTCACCTTCGCCAACGGCCTCGGGAACGTCCCGAGCACGCTGCCCGCGCTCGCCTCACCCGAGCTGAAGATGCCGCCGCAGTTCCAGACCTTCCTGGACGTGTTCAAGAACCCCAACAGCTCCACCACTCCGCCGACGCCGAACGGCAACGACTACGTGGTGAAGTTCCAGGCGTTCGTCCAGGACCAGTGGGAGCCCGGCCGGGTCACGAACCTGGACGCATCACTGAAGGACCTCGACACCCGGGTCGACCAGGCGATCAAGCTGAACGGCGGCTGATCCATGGCCGCCCTCACCTCCCCGAGGGCCGCCGCGGGCGCGGGAACGCGGGCACGCCGCCGCAACCGGCTGCGCGTGCTGGCGTTCCTGTCGCCCTGGCTGGTCGGCCTCGGGCTGTTCTTCGGCTATCCGCTCGCCGCGACCGTCTACTTCTCCTTCACGCGGTACGACCTGTTCACCCTGAAGTACGTCGGGTTCGCCAACTACCGGTTCCTCGTCCACGACGTCGACGCGTGGCGCGCGATGAAGAACACGATGTGGCTGGTCGTGGTGATGGTGCCGCTGCGGGTGCTGTTCGGCCTCGGGGTCGCGCAGCTGCTCACCCAGATCAAGCGCGGCGGGAGCCTCCTGCGGTCGGTGTTCTACCTGCCGTACCTGATCCCGCCGGTGTCGGCGACGGTCGCGTTCGTGTTCGTCACCAACCCCGGCACCGGGCCGTTCCCCGCGCTCACCCGGCATCTGGGGTTCTCGCTGCCGGACTTCTTCAACGACCCGTCCTGGTCCCGGCCCGGCCTGACGCTGATGGGGCTGTGGGCGGTCGGCGACCTGATGATCCTGCTGCTGGCCGCGCTGCTGGACGTCCCGCGCTCGCTGTACGAGGCGGCCGTGCTGGACGGCGCGAACGCCTGGCAGCGGTTCCGGTACGTGACGCTGCCGTCGATCTCGCCGGTGCTGGCGTTCTGCGCCGTCACGGGCGTCATCCAGACGCTGCAGTACTTCACGCAGGCGCTGGTCGCGGCGAAGGTCGCGTCCGGGCAGGCCGACCAGGCCGGGACGCAGTTCGCGCCCGGCTACCCCGACGGGTCCACCCTGACCTTCCCGCAGTGGCTCTACGACGAGGGGTTCCGGCAGTTCAACATGGGATACGCGTGCGTGCTCGCCCTGGTGATGTTCGCCGTCGGGATGCTGTTCACCCTGTTCCTGCTGCGCCGGTTCCGCGCCTTCGCCAGCGAGGAGGCCCGATGACCGCCACCACCGCGCCCGCCGCCGGGACGCGTCCCGCGGCGCCGCGCCGCGTCCACCGGGCGTCCCGCGGGACCCGCGCCCGCCGGGCGCTGTACTGGATCGCCGTCCACTCGGTGGCGATCGCGCTCGCCGTCATGTTCCTCGCGCCGCTGGTGTTCATGCTGCTCACCGCCGTGATGACCGACAAGCAGGCGCTCAGCAGCTCGTTCTGGCCGCACACCTGGAACTGGGACAACTTCCGCCGCGCGTTCACCGGCGACATGGTCCGCTGGACGCTGAACAGCGTCATGTACGCGGGGCTGTCGACGCTGTTCGTGCTGGCGTCCAGCATCCCGGTCGCCTACGCGCTCGCCCGGTTCCGGTTCCGGGGCCGGTCGGCCGCGCTGGTGGTCGTCATCGCGACGATGATGCTGCCGCCGCAGGTCACGATGGTGCCGCTGTACATCGTGTGGTCGCGGTTCCACCTCACCGGGACGCTGTGGCCGCTGATGCTGCCGGGCCTGTTCGGCGACGCGTTCTCCATTTTCCTGCTGCGCCAGTTCCTGGTGTCGATCCCGGGCGAGTACGCCGACGCGGCCCGCGTGGACGGCTGCGGCGAGCTGCGGACGATGCTGCGGGTCGTCCTGCCGATGGCGCGGCCCGCGATCGCCGCCGTCGCGCTGTTCCAGTTCTTCTACTGCTGGAACGACTACTTCGGGCCGCTGGTGTACGCCAACCCGGACCACTGGACGCTGGCGGTCGGCGTCGCCTCGTTCCGCGCCGCGCACCACGTGGAGTGGAACCTGACGATGGCGGCGACGCTGCTGACGATCCTGCCGGTCCTCATCGTGTTCTTCCTCGCCCAGCGGGTGTTCGTGCAGGGCGTGACCTTGACGGGAGTGAAGGGTTGAAACTGACGGTCGTCGGGGGCGGGTCCACCTACACCCCCGAGCTGGTGGACGGGCTGGCGCGGCTGCGCGCGGCGCTCCCGGTCACCGAACTGGTCCTGGTCGACCCGGACGAGGAGCGCCTCGTCCCGGTCGGCGCGATGTCCCGGCGGATGCTGGCCCGCGCCGGGCACCCCGCCCGCGTCGTCACCACCGCCGACACCGCCGCCGGGGTCGCGGGCGCGGACGCGGTCGTGATCCAGCTGCGGATCGGGGGGCAGGCCGCCCGCCGGGTGGACGAGACGCTCCCCCTCACCTGTGGCTGCGTCGGGCAGGAGACGACCGGCGCGGGCGGGCTCGCCAAGGCGCTGCGGACCGTCCCGGTCGTCCTCGACCTGGCCGCGACCATCGCCGAGCACGCCCCGGACGCCTGGATCGTGGACTTCACCAACCCGGTCGGGATCGTCACGCGCGCCCTGCTCGACGCCGGGCACCGCGCGGTCGGGCTGTGCAACGTCGCGATCCACGTCCAGCGGCGGCTCGCGGCGCTCCTGGACGTCCCGCCGAACCGCGTCGAGCTCGGGCACGCCGGACTCAACCACCTCACCTGGGTGCGCTCCGTGCTCGTGGACGGCGCCGACCGCCTCCCCGAGCTGCTCGACGAGCACCTGCCCGCGCTGGCCGACATCTCCAACCTGCCGGGCGACCTGCTGCACCACCTGCGCGCCCTGCCGTCCTACTACCTCAGCTACTACTACGAGCACGACCGGATCGTGGACCGGCAGCGCATGGCGACGCCGCGCGCCGAGCAGGTCGCGGCGGTCGAGCGCGAACTGCTCGAGCTGTACGCCGACCCGGCCAACGACACCCGGCCGCCGCAGCTGTCCGAGCGCGGCGGCGCGTTCTACTCTGAGGCCGCCGTCCACCTGCTCGCCGCGCTGCTCGGCACGCCCGGGACCGCCGACGTTCCGGCCGTGCAGGTCGCCAACGTCCGCAACAACGGAACGCTCCCGTTCCTGCCCGACCACGCCGTGATCGAGGTCCCGGCGCGGATCACCTCCAAGGGGCCGCTGCCGCTGCCCGTCCCGCCGCTTCCCCCCCTCTACGCCGGGCTCGTCGCGCACGTGTCGGCCTACGAGGAGCTCGCGCTGGACGCCGCCCTGCACGGCGGTGTCGAACGCGTCCGCACGGCCCTGCTCGCCCACCCGCTCGTCGGGCAGGACGGCCCGGCCGACCGGCTCGCGTCCGACCTGGTCGCCGCCAACCGCGCCCACCTGCCCTGGGCGGCGCGGTGAGCCGCGTCTTCGTCGCGGTGGACGGCGGCAACAGCAAGACCGACGTGCTGGTCGCCGACACGGCCGGCACCGTCCTCGCCGCCGTCCGCGGCCCCGGCTACCGGCCTCACGAGAGCGGTTTCGAGCGCGCCGTCGACGGCGTCGCCGCCCTCGTGGGCCGGGCGCTGACCGACGCGTCCGGTCCCCCGGTCGCGCTCGTGTCGGCGTACATGGCCAACGTGGACCTGCCCGACGAGGAGCGCGCCCTCGTCAAGGCCCTGCGCGCCCGCGGCTGGACCGACCGCGTCAGGGTCGGCAACGACACCTTCGCGCTGCTCCACACGGGGGCGCGGCGCGGCTGGGGCGTGGCCGTCGTGTGCGGCGCGGGCATCAACTGCGCCGGGGTCGCCCCGGACGGGACGAGCACCCGGTTCCCGTCGCTCGGCGCGCACACCGGTGACTGGGGCGGCGGCGGGTCGCTCGGCGAGGCCGCGCTCTGGCACGCCGTCCGCGCCGAGGACGGGCGCGGCCCCGGCACCGCCCTCAGCGCCGCCGTCGCCGCGCACTTCGGCGCCGCGACCGCCCAGGACGTGGGCGTCGCGGTGCACGTCGGCGACATCCACCGCGACCGGATCCTGTCCCTCGCCCCGGTGCTGATGGACGTCGCGGAGGCCGGCGACCCCGTCGCGCTGTCGGTGGTGGAACGGCAGGCCGAGGAGGTGGCGGTGCTCGGCACGGTCGCGCTGCGCCGTCTCGGCCTGCTGGACCGTCCGGCCGAGGTGGTGCTCGGCGGCGGCGTCCTCAGCGCCCGGCGCCCGCCGCTCATGGCGGGCGTCGAGCGCCGCTTCGCCGAGGCCGCCCCGCACGCCGAGCTGGTCGTCGCGGACGCCCCGCCCGTCCTCGGCGCGGGCCTGCTCGCCCTGTCCGAGCTCGCCGCCGACGCCCCCGGGCCGGATGCGCCGGACGGGGCGCGGGAGCGGCTCCGGACGGCGTGCGCCGAACGCCCCCCGCCGCCGTACTCCCACGTTCCCGAAGAAAGTTGATCAAGGGTCCGAACCCCGTGCCGTCCGGTGGCGTCACAATCCTCACCAGAGGCGGCGCGGGGGGTGCCGGGGACCTGACGGGGGCGCCCCGCCCGCTTCTGGACAGTCGAGAGAAGGACCTGGATACTCACAGCCATGGACGGTCAGCCCTCGTTTCCGGTGCGGGCGTCGGACACGGACCGCGACCAGGTCCTGCGCGCGCTCGGCGAGCGGCTCGCCGAGGGACGGATGTCCCAGGACACCTTCGAGCGCCGCGTCGAGCAGGTCCTCCAGGCCCGCAGCCGGGCCGAGTTGGACGACGCCGTGCGCGACCTGCCGCCCACCAGCCGCGTGGTCGGCCGCATCACCGGCCTGGTCTCCACCGTGTCGCAGGTGACCGCGCGGATCGAGGCGGCCTGGCGGGCGCCCCGGCTGCCGCGCTTCACCCTCCCCGACGGCGGCCTGAGCCGCATCGTCATCGGCCGCGCGCCGGGCTGCCAGTTCGTCCTGACCGACCTGACGGTGTCCCGGTTCCACGCCGAGCTGTACCGCGCCGGGGAGAGCTGGATGGTCTCCGACCTCGGCTCGATGAACGGCACCCGGGTCAACGGATGGCGCCTGACCGGGCCCGCCCGCGTCCGTCCCGGCGACGAGATCGGGTTCGGCAACCTCAACTTCATCGTCGCCATCCCCTGACCCGCCGCCGGGACGAACCGCGCCGGCCGCTACGCGCTACCCGCGCCCGATCAGCCCGGCAGGATCGTGGCGTGCGCGGGCGCCTTGGCGGTCCACCCGGTCTGGACGATCGCCGACCAGCCCAGGACGGCCCCCTTCGGGAGCCAGGACCGCCCGCCGGTGGAGATGTCGAGCGTGGCGAGCAGCCGGCCCGTGGACGGGTCGAAGACGATCCCGGTCTCCAGCCGCTCCGGCGTCGGCCCCGGCGCGAACCCGGGCTTGGGCCCCGGGCCCTCGACGGTGACCTCCACGCCGGGACGCCCCAGCGGGTCGTTCACCCGGCCGTGCGTGCGGGCGTCCGGCAGCGCGGCGAGCATCCGGTAGGCGGCCGCGCGGACCTGCGCGCTGACCGGCTCGGCCACCAGCATCCGGCTGACGGTGTTCAGCAGGTACTGGGAGTCGGTCTCCCAGTCCTGCCGGTTCCGCATGTTGACGTGCGGGTGGGCCAGCAGGTACCGGCGCAGCCCCTCGGGGTCGGCCGGGAGCCTCCGCACCTCCTCGAGCGACCCGTCCGGGAAGGCCGAGTTGAACGCGGTCTCCTCCTGGTGGGCCTGCCAGGGGGTCGTCCGCGTGTCCAGGTCGCGCTTGTCGACGTGCCACCGCGACGGAGACCCGTCGCGCTTCCACGCCGCGACGTCCGGGGCCTCGGCCGGGCGCGCGCCGAGCCTCCGGTCCGCCGAGTACTGCGTCGTGGTACCTCCGCGACCGGCCTTGGTCTGCGTGTTCGTCCGGTGCGGGCTGTGGGCGTTGGTCCACTCCCTGGTCTCCGAGACGTCCTCGACGATGTACGAACCGGTCTTGCCCGCGACCTGGATCCGGTCCCCGTGCTTGACCTGGGTGAACCAGAAGACGCTCTGCTTCCCGGACGTCCCGGGCGCCCCCGCGGGTCCGGGCGTCCGGGCGGACGAGTCGGCGGCGGCCAGCAGGACCTGCCTGGCAGACTCCGGCGTGCGCCCGGACGGAGCCGGCCCGCTCTCGCCGGACCGGTCGACCGCGACCAGCGTGACCGCCGTCGCGGCGGCGGCCAGGCCGAGGCCGAGGGCCGGCATCGTCCAGCGCGCACGCGGAAGGCGGCGGCGCGCGCCGCCGGTGGCCCTCCGGCGGGCCCGGGCGGCGACGTCGGCCGAGGGCGGCGCGGGCTCGCCGAAAAGCTCGCGGACCTCCTGCATCTCATCCATTGGCGGGTCCTTCCTGAACGAGCATGGGATTCTCTCCGCCCAGCGCCTCGCGCAACTTGCCGCGAGCCCGGCTGAACCTGGAGCAGACGGTGCCGTACGGGACGTCCAGCGCCTGCGCGACCTCCTCGTAGCCGAGACCGGCCAGGGCGACCAGCAGCAGGACGTCGCGGTGCTGGGCCGACAGCTCGCCGATGGCACGGGCGAGCCGTCCCCTCACCTGCTCGGCGCTGACCCGGGTCGCGACCCGGTCCTCGTGCCCGTCGGCGACGCCGTCGTCGCCGAGCCGGCCCAGGGCCCGGAGCTTCCTGACCTCGGCGCGGCGGTGCTTGGCGACCAGGTTGCTCGCGATGCCGTACAGCCAGGGCCGCGCGCTGTCCCGCGACACCTCGAAGGTCGTCCGGCGCCGGAACGCGACATGGAAGGTCTCGGACGCGATGTCGTCGGCGGCGTCCACGTCCAGCCGTCGCGCGACGTAGCGGTGGATCTCGGCGAAGTAGGCGTCGAAGATGGCGCCGAACCGCTCGGGCTCGCTCCAGGACCGCCGGATCACCGCGCCGTCGTCCCTTCCGAGGCCCGGCCCGTCCGCGGAAGGGGCGTCGGGCGGGAGGTCGGGTGGAGCGTGTGGAGCGGCGGCCATGGGGGGTTCCTTCATCTGGTTCTCGCCTTCAGGCGTGGGCTGCTGTCCCCCCTTCTCCCCCGCTGCGCGCGATCTCCTTCCATCGCCGCCCCGCACTTGCGACTACAATTAGTGGTGCTCTGGTTACATTCTGAGGTTGACGGGTATCTGACGGGAGGAACGGTCCCAAGGGGGGACCGAGTGCAGAAGGGGAGCTTTCATGCTCAAGGCCACGATCGTTGCCGCTGGTGCGGCCACCGCGATCTTCAGCGCCCTGCTGGCCGCCCCGGCCCAGGCAGCGCCGCTCACGAACCACGGCGGCCACTCGGCCTCCAGGGGCTGTGAGAACGAGGAGGGCGGTGGCCTGCTCGGCATCAACCTCCTGACCTTCCAGCAGAACAACTGCGACGACTTCTACGGCGGCGGCTACGGCGGCGGCGGCTGGTACGGCGGCGGCTACGGCCGCGGCGGCGGCTACGGTGACGGCTGGTACGGCCGCCACAACCGCCACCACCGCTTCTTCGACGACGACTGCGACTGCCGTCTGCGGTTCGAGCACTACTGATCCAAATAGCACAGGCCCAACGGCAGAGGCCGTTGGGCCTGTCGCATGCCCGGGCGCTTTTCCCGCCCGGCGTTCGGATCAGGCGGTGCCGGCGCGGTAGACGACGAAGGACACCGCGATGTACTGCAGGACGTACGCCGCCACCGTGAACGCGTGGAAGACCTCGTGGAACCCGAACCAGCGCGGGGACGGATCCGGACGGCGCAGCCCGTAGACCAGACCGCCCACGCTGTACAGGACGCCGCCGAGCGCGACCAGGGCGACCACCCCCACACCGGTCCCCTTGATGAACTGCGGCACGAAGAACGCCGCGACCCATCCGAGACCGATGTACAGCGCCGTGTAGAGCCAGCGCGGCGCGCGCACCCACAGCACCCGGAACAGCACACCCGCCACCGCGCCCGCCCACACCACCGACAGCACCAGCACGCGGACCGCGCCATGCAGGATGAGGTAGGCGAACGGCGTATAGGTGCCGGCGATGATCAAATAAATGTTCGCGTGGTCGAAGCGGCGCAGGACGTCCTGCACCCGCTCGGACCAGCGGCCGCGATGGTAGGCCGCCGAGACGCCGAACAGCAGCGTGGAGGTCAGCGTGTAGACCGCCGCGCACAATCGGGCCGGCAGCGTGGGACCGAGCGCGACCAGCGCGATCCCCGCGAGCAGGGCCAGCGGGAACGTTCCCGCGTGCAGCCAACCGCGCAGTTTCGGCTTGACCGCTCCGGCGATCTCGGCCGCACGACGCATCGCACCCTCCCAGGACGTCCGGACGGCCCGCCGCCGGATCTTCCGGCCGGCCGCCCGGGTTGTGGTTACGGAACCGTAGGTTCTTAACCTACGCCACCGTAGGTTTCTTCGCCGGACGTCTGCGAGTGAATCGTGGCACATCGGGGTGAATCTCGCGCGACCGCCGCGTGAGCGCGGAGAAGTCCGATGACGATCCCGAGGGGCGGCGTCCTTCGGCCGCGCGCCTTGACGTTGTAAGGTTCGCACCGGGACGGCCGGATCGGGCCGTCCGCCCGCGAATCAGGAGGAGAACGCCATGCGTATCGGGTTCGCCGTGCCGATTTCGGGCGCCTGGGCCACTCCCGTCAACCAGGCGGAGGTCGCCAAGCGCGCCGAGGACCTCGGTTACCACTCCCTCTGGACGCTCCAGCGGCTGCTCAACCCCGCGGACTCCTCCGACCTGACCTACCGCGACGTCCCCGACCCGCTGGTGACGCTCGCCTACCTGGCCGGGCTGACCGAGCGGATCCGGCTCGGGGTCGCGATCGTCAACCTGCCGTTCGTCGCTCCCCCGCTGCTGGCCAAGCAGGCCACCACGCTCGACCACGTCTCCGGCGGACGGCTCGACCTCGGCCTCGGCACCGGCTGGATGCCCGCCGAGTTCGCCGCCGCCGGGACCCCGATGGCCCGTCGCGGCGCCCGCGCCGAGGAGTTCCTCGCGGTGCTGCGCACCCTCTGGACGGACGAGGTCAGCGAGTTCCACGGCGAGTTCTACGACTTCCCGCCCGTCGTCATGGAGCCCAAGCCCGTCCAGAAGCCGGGCCCGCCGGTGCTGCTGGGCGGCGCCGCCGAGGCCGCGCTGCGCCGCGCCGGACGGCTCGCCGCGGGCTGGGTCAGCTCGAGCCGCGCCGACCTCGGCGACCTCGGCCGGTCCATCGGGATCGTCCGCGAGGCCGCCGAGAAGGCCGGCCGCGACCCCGGTGCGCTGCGGTTCGTCTGCCGGGGCGCGGCGCGGATCCACCCCGGCGCCGCGTCCGCCGCGGACCGTCCGCAGCTCACCGGCACCATCGACCAGGTCCGCGACGACTTCGGACGGCTCGCCGAGCAGGGCGTGACCGAGCTGTTCGTCGACCTGAACTTCGACGCCGCCCTCACCGGCCCGGACGCCGACCCGGCCGCGTCCATGGACCGCGCCCGCGAGGCCCTCGAGGCGTTCGCCCCGAACTCCTGACCCCCGCGACTCCCGGCCGGCGCGACCGTCGCCATCAGGCGATCCGGCCGAGTTTGTCGGGGTTGAGTACCGCGAAGATGCCGTGGATGCGGCCGCCGCGGACGTCGAAGGCGATGAGCTGGCGCTGCCCGCCCAGCTCGGCCAGGACCGCGGGCTCGCCGTTGGCCTCGACCAGGCGCGCCTCGCTCAGGGAGTAGCGCGAGATCAGCCCGGCGACGAAGGCCAGCACGTTGTCGAGGCCGACGACGGGCCGCAGCGCCGCGCGGACCTTGCCGCCGCCGTCGTTCCAGGCCGTGACGTCCCCGGCCAGCAGGTCGGTGAGAACGGTGAGGTCGCCGCTCCGGGCCGCGTCGAGGAAGCGTCCGACCAGTTCGGCGTGGTCGGCGCCGGACGGCTGGAACCGGTCGCGGCCGCCGGCCAGCTTCCCGGTGGCGCGGTGGTGGTGCTGGCGGCACGCGGCCGCGGGCGTGCCGAGGACGCGGGCGATCTCGTCGTACGGGAGCTCGAAGCCCTCGCGCAGGACGAAGACGGCCCGTTCGGGCGGGGTGAGCCGCTCCATCATGTGCAGGGTCGCGTACGACAGGGTGTCGCGGAGCTCGGCGGTGTCGAGCGGGCCGAGCCCCGCCGCCGCGACCGGCTCGGGCAGCCACGGGCCGGTGTAGGCCTCGCGGGTGACCCGGGCCGACCGCAGCTGGTCGAGGGCGAGCCGGGTCACCACGGTGACGAGGAAGGCGCGCGGCTCCTCGATCACCGCGGTGTCGGCGCCCGTCCAGCGCACGTAGGCGTCCTGGACGACGTCCTCGGCGTCCCACATGCTGCCCAGCAGCCGGTACCCGAGCCCGAGGAGGAGCGGGCGGTACTGCTCGAACACGTCGGTCTGATCCGGCACGCTCGGGTCCCCTTTTCCAAAGTCATCGGTGAGTGCGGGGCGCGCCGCCCCTGCGGAACTCCTTCGGCGGCCCGGCCGTCATGCGGCCGACCGGACGGCGCGCAGCTCGGCCGCGAGGCCGTCGCGCCAGGAGGGGTGGCGGGGCCGCCAGTCCAGCCGCAGGCGCACGCGGGCGTTGTCGGCGCCCCGCAGCCGGGACATGTAGGCCACTCCCCAGCCGCCGACGGCGAGCCTGGCCAGCGCGGCCGGGGCCTTCTTGGGCGCGGGGGCGTCCAGGATCCGGGCCAGTTCGGGCAGCCATTCGGCGACCGGGGCGGGCTCGTCGTCGACGATGTTGAGGACGCCGTCGACGTCCTTGTCCAGCGCGGCCACGACGGCTCCGGCCACGTCGTCGACGTGAGTGAAGGAGAACACCGCGGTGCCGCCGCCGACGGCCGGCACCTTGCCCTCCCGCACCTGGCGGACGAACGAACCGCCGGGCGCGAAGATGGTCCCGGGTCCGTACAGGTGCCCGAGGCGCAGCACGAGCCCGCCCGCGTCGGCTGTGACGCGCTCCAGCTCGCGCAGCGCGTCCAGCACCGGGACGAACTGCTTCGGGGTGCGCTCGGTCCACAGCGGCGCGTCCTCGTCGGCCGCGCCCGCGCCGGGCTGGTAGGCGTAGGCCAGGCCCTGGGCGATGATCCGGCCGGCCCCGGCCGCCTCGGCCGCGTCCACCAGATTGCGGGCGCCCTCGGTGCGCAGCCGGTTGGTGAGCGCGAAGTCCGCGGCCAGCCGGCGGGGGTTCGGCTCGGCGGGGATCGCGGTGAGCATGTTGACGACCGCGTCGGGCCGGGCCTCCCGGACGGCCCGGATCAGCCCGTCCCTGTCCAGCGCGTCGGCGGTGACGAACCCCGCGCCCGCGTCCCGCAGCGGACGGGCGGCCTCGGCGGACCGGGCCAGTCCGACGACGTCGTGTCCCACCGCGCCCAGCACGGGGACGAGCCTGCCGCCGATGACTCCGGTGGCTCCTGCGACGAGAACTCGCATGATCACTCCTGTGCGCCCGGCGGCCCGGATCGTCCGGACCGCGCTTCCGATGGCAACAGGACGGGCGACCACGGCCCGATGTGACGGAACCCGATGTGACGTGTACCACATCGGGTTCGAGCGCGCGGGCGGCCTCACAGGGCGGGGCGGCGGCCTTCCCAGGGGGTGCTGAGGACGACGGTGGTGCGGGTCGAGACGTTCGCAGCGGCGCGGATCTTCTGGAGGAGCTCCTCCAGCTCGTTCGGCGAGGCCACCCGGACCTTCAGGATGTAGCTCTCGTCGCCCGCCACCGAGTGGCACGCCTCGATCGCGGTCAGGTGGGAAAGCCGCTCGGGCGCGTCGTCGGGCGCCGCGGGGTCGATCGGCTGGATGGAGATGAACGCGGTCATCGGCAGGCCGGCCTGCTGGTGGTCGAGCTGCACGGTGAAGCCGCGGATCGCGCCGCGGCGCTGCAGCCGGCGCACCCGCTGGTGCACCGCCGACACCGACAGCCCCGTCTCCTTGGCCAGGTCGGTGAAGCTCATCCGGCCGTCGTCGGCCAGCAGGCCGAGGATCTGTCGATCGATATCCTCCACCGGACGAATCTAGCGTGCCCGCTCACCGGCGCGCGATCCGATACCGCTCCCAACCAGTGAACAGGGGTGGGTTCTGGCCCCAATCCCTGCCATCTGGCGCATCCCGAGCGGTCTTGGATGCGCTGGTCGCCCGCGTTCGGCCCGTGTCCGGCTGCACGGATCGTGTCCGTGGTCCGGGTACGCGGGGGCGGGCTTCCTTGCGCCCTCGGCCGCCGGGTTGGGCCTGGGCGGTCCGATGCCCCTGCTCATCGCTCTGGTGAGCAGGGGGCGGTGCCGTCCGTCGCCTGACCGGATGTCCGAGGGCGCGTCTGCCGATCGCCACCGCGGCGGCGTGGCGGGAGGTCTTTCTTTTGCGGCCGGTCAGCGGCCTCCGCCAATGTTCGGCCCCCCACCTGCTGGTGTAGGCGGGGTCCACGGCGATCACGCTCATCCCCCTCTCCGCACACATGCTGACCAGGCGCGCACGGAGTTTGCCGGTGGGAATCCCAGAAACGATTTGCCGGAACCGCTTGCGGCGGCCGTGTTTCTCCCGGGTTGTGGAGTCAGTGAAGTCGAGATCCTCGATCGCGATGGCCTGGACCCCGGTCGTCTTGGCCCAGCGGAGGAGTCGGGTCAGGGCGTTTGCGGGTCCAGGACGCATCCAGGTACCAGCGGTCACGGGCCACATCCAGGTGGATGCGGTACGAGACGGCCTGGTTCACTTCGATGCGGTCGCGCCATTCCTGGCCCCGGTGCGAGAACGCCACTTTCGCCGCCAGGACATACCGACCGTGCTTGGCGTTGGCCAGGTCGGCGAGCGGGGCGGGCAACCTAATAGTGACCCGACCGTCGGGGCTGACGCGAATCGTCTCGTTCCCGAACCGTTTGCCCGACTCTCCACTAGCGGTCAGGAACCAGCGCGCCGCCTCCCACTCCGCTCGCCACCGAGCCTGAGTCTTGTCGGCAGCGGCGAGATTGTGGCGTTGCTTAAGCAGCCGCCGACTGCCCCGCACCACCGAGACCCGGCCCGTGTCATGCTCCTCGCGCAAACGCTCATACCGGCCCTGGAGGATGGCCAGGCGACGCGTCTTCTGGAACCACTCCTCCTTGGAACGGTACCCACCAGGCCTGCCCCGGCTCCCTTTCTCCCCGATGGGCAGCGACAGCCGATCCCGGATCACACCGATACCCGCCCCCAACGACATCAGGTGCAGAATTTGAGCACGGCGCGACAGGCCCCACTGGTCGTGAGAGTTGGTCGTGACCGAACCGGCCCAGCGGGACGAGGACAACGCAGTCAAGTCCCGTTTCCGATCCGCCCATGTGTCGGGCGAATGCTCCAGGCCATCACCGACACGTCGGGCAAGATCAACCGACGCGAGGCGGCCCATATGCGCACCCACCATCCGCAGGACGCATTCGTCCTCAATGGTGAGACCCTTTAGCCGGTCCCGGACGCTAACACCGGTGGGACCGTCGACGACGAACGGCCGGGCGATCTCCCGCAAAGGCCTCACGGTCGACTGAGCCACGCCCTGCTGAGCAAGCACCGACAACGCCCCTCCAAAACCACATGCACGTGGTCTGAGGATGATGCACTGTGTGCGAGCCCACCCGGTCAAGCTCACCTGATGGTCCTATCACCTCAACGACCCGCCTCTCACGGAATCAGCTTCGAAAACGAGCAGTTGAGGTCCCCTCCAGAACGGTCCATCCGGAAATGTCCGGTTCATCGGGCCTCAGCGGGGTTCGGCGGCAGGGGTTCGGTGGCGGGGTTCAGTGGCGGGCGCGGTCGCGGCGGGACGGGGCCGGGCCGCAGGAGCCGCGGACGATCAGCTCGGTCGGCAGCAGCACCGGCCCGGACGGGCCGCGCCGAGTGGCGCCCCGCGCGGCGAGCTCGCAGGCGCGGTAGCCGATGTCGCGGGCGGGGCGGTTCACCGCGGTCAGCGGCGGGTCGGCCAGCTCGGCCCAGGCGATGTCGTCCACCATCGCGATCGACAGGTCGGCCGGGACGCGCAGGTCCAGCTCGCGGGCGACGAGCACGGCCGCCTCCCCCGGAAGGTGCCCGGACGCCAGGACGGCGGTCAGGTCGGAACGGCGCTGCAGCAGCCCGGCCGCGGCCGCGTAGGCGCTGTCCCGGGTCGGGCGCGCGCGGGCGACGAGGTCGTCGTCGACCGGGACGCCGAGGGCCGTGAGCGCCGCGCGGAACGCGTCCTCGCGGACGTCCGGCGGGGTGCCGGGCGCGGGCGCGCCGAGGAACCCGACGCGCCGGTGCCCGAGCCCGACCAGGTACTCCACGGCCGAGCGGATCCCGTCCGCGTCGTCGGCGAGCACGGCGGGGACCGTCCCGCCGCCGTCCCGGCAGGACGGCACGCGTCCGACGTACACCAGCGGCACGCCCGTGCGGACGAACGAGGACCACGGGTCGCCGATCCCGGACGGCAGCGCGATCACGCCGTCCACGCGCTGCTCGGCGAACCGGTCGGCGACCTCGGCCTCGCGGGCGGGGTCGCCTAGCGTCGCGTCCAGCAGGACGTGCTGGCCGAGGGTGCGGGCGCAGTCGAGGACGCCCGCGACCACGTCGGCGCAGAAGGGGTCGGTCACGTCCGGGACGGCGAGGCCGAGGCCGCCGGTGCGGCGGGTCTTGAGGCTGCGGCCGACGGCGCTCGGCCGGTAGTCGAGGTCGCGCGCGGCGGCGAGCACGCGCTCGCGGGTCGCGGGGCTGACCGCGCCGGCGCCGGAGAACACGCGCGAGACGGTCGCGATGCCGACCCCGGCCGACGCCGCCACGTCCTTGATCGTCGCCGCCACCGCGTTCCCCTCCCCCGCCGGAGCGGTCCCGTCCGCCCGGCTCGCCCCATGCTGCCACGAACGACCCTTTTCTGGAAACGTTTCCATGATGTTGAATCCGGTTCCAGCCCTGAAAGCCCAGGTGGCGAGGGGTCGGTGGAAACGTTTCCAATTCAAAGGGGGCCGAGATGGCCAGGATCGCACTCGAGGGCGTCGACAAGGTGTACGCCGGCGGCGTCAAGGCCGTCGACGGACTGGACCTGGAGATCGCCGACGGCGAGTTCATGGTGCTGGTCGGGCCGTCCGGATGCGGCAAGTCCACCGCGCTGCGCATGATCGCGGGCCTGGAGGAGATCAGCGGCGGCACCGTGTCGATCGGCGAACGCGTGGTCAACGACCTCGCGCCCAAGGACCGCGACATCGCGATGGTCTTCCAGAACTACGCCCTCTACCCGCACATGACGGTCGAGCAGAACCTCGCCTTCGGCCTGAAGCTGCGCGGCGTCTCCAAGGAGGAGCGGCGCAAGAAGGTGCTCGAGGCCGCCAAGATGCTCGGCCTCGAGCAGTTCCTCGACCGCAAGCCCGCCGCCCTGTCCGGCGGCCAGCGCCAGCGCGTCGCGATGGGCCGCGCGATCGTCCGGCAGCCGCAGGCGTTCCTCATGGACGAGCCGCTGTCGAACCTGGACGCCAAGCTGCGCGTTTCCATGCGCGCCTCGCTGAGCCAGCTGCACGCGAGCCTCGGCGTGACCACCGTGTACGTCACCCACGACCAGGTCGAGGCGATGACCCTCGGCACCCGCGTCTGCGTCCTGCGCGAGGGCAAGCTGCAGCAGGTCGACACCCCGCAGCGGCTGTTCGACCACCCCGTGAACCTGTTCGTGGCCGGGTTCATCGGCTCCCCCGCGATGAACTTCGTGGAGGCCGAGCTCGTCCGCGGCGACGGCGGCGCGCAGGTGAGGTTCGCCGGGGTCACCCTGCCGGTGCCCGCCGAGCTGCTCTCCGCGCGCGAGGGCCTGGACGCCTACTTCGGCAAGAAGGTCATCCTCGGCATCCGCCCGTCCGACTTCGAGGACTCCGGGCACGCCAGCGACGAGTGGGCCCCGATGACCGTCACCAGCACCGTCACCGAGGAGCTGGGCAGCGAGATCAACGTCATCTTCACCATCGACGCCCCGCCGGTCGAGCACAAGGACACCGCCGACCTGGCCGAGGACGCCGCCGAGGGCGAGGGCGACGCGATCCCGCTGACCGACAACAAGGCCCTCTGGACGGCCCGGGTGAACTCCCGCTCGCACGTCCGGCCCGGCCAGACCGTCAAGCTCGCGATCGACACGACCCGCCTGCACTTCTTCGACCCGGCGAGCGGCCTGGCCATCGGCCACGAGTCCGCGAAGCACGTCGCCGCGGCCACCGAGGTCGAGGACGACGTCCCCGCCTGACGCCTCCCGAGGCTCTGAACGGCCGTCCGCCTCCCTTCCTTTCGGGGGGCGGACGGCCGTTCGCCGTTTGCTCCAAGGTGCCGTGACCACGCGGTCCGCAGCACGCCCCCTTGCGCGGGCCGCCGCGACGACCAAGGATGGAGGGGTTTGATCACCCCGAGCCCGGACAGGAAGGCGGCCCGTGCCCGGCACCCTGCTCGCCATCAGTGACCTGCACGTCGGACACGCGACCAATCGCGAGCACCTGGAGTCGCTCGCCCCGGACGACCCGGACGACTGGCTGATCGTCGCGGGCGACGTCGCCGAGCGCGCGGGCGACGTCGCGTGGGCCCTCGCCACGCTGGCCGAGCGGTACGCGACCGTGGTGTGGACGCCCGGCAACCACGAGCTGTGGACGCCCCGCAACGACCCCGACCAGCGCCGCGGCGAGGAGCGCTACCTGCACCTGGTGGACGTCTGCCGCGGGCTCGGCGTCCACACGCCCGAGGACCCGTTCCCGATATGGAACGGGGCGGGCGGGCCGGTGCAGCTGGCGCCGCTGTTCCTGCTGTACGACTACAGCTTCCGGCCGGACGGCGCGTCCACGAAGGACGAGGCGCTCGAGATCGCCTACCAGTCCGGGATCATCTGCACCGACGAGTACCTGCTGCACCCCGACCCGTACCCGACGCGGGACGATTGGTGCCGGGCCCGGCTCGCCTACTCCGAGGACCGCCTCGCCCACCGCGGAAGCGACCTGCCGACCGTCCTGATCAACCACTGGCCGCTCGTCCGGGAGCCCACCCGGGTGCTGCGCTACCCCGAGTTCGCCCAGTGGTGCGGGACCGACCGGACGGCCGACTGGCACCTGAAGTACGAGGCGGCCGCCGTCGTGTACGGCCACCTGCACATCCCCCGGACGACCGTGTACGACGGCGTCCGGTTCGAGGAGGTGTCGGTGGGCTACCCCCGCGAGTGGAAGAGCCGCGGCGGTCCCGCCCGTCCGCGCCCGGTCTTCCCCGCCGCACACTCCTGACCGGCGCGAGCACGACCGACGCGAGCCTGACCGGCGCGAGCCGTGCGCCGGTCGCGCTCGCTCAGGCGGGGCTCGCCATGGCCGCGGCCGCGGGGAGGCGCCCGGCGTTGTGGTCGGCCACGAGCTGCCGGACGGTCTCCCGGGCGCAGGTCTTGTTGGTGCCGATGAAGCCGGTCGGGCCGCGCTTGATCCAGCCCGTCACGTACGTGCCGGGGACCGGTGCGCCGGTGCCGGGGTCGATGACCCGGCCCTTGTCGTTCGGGACGATCGCGCGCCGCTCGTCGAACGGCAGGCCGGGCAGGGGCCGGGCCCGGTAACCGATCGAGGAGAGCACCAGTCCCGCCTCCAGATGCTCGGTCTCGCCGGCCGGGACGGTCTCGTCGCCGCGCGGGGTGTTGCGGGTGAACGTGACGCCCGTGCCGGTGATCTCGGCCGGGGCGAGCAGGTAGCGGAGGACGACGCGCTTCCCGGCCGCCCGCTCGTGGCCGAGCGCGCGGATCGTCCGGTGCTTCAGCGACGCGTCGTCCAGGCCGACGAGATCGCCGGGCGGGACGGCCACGTCCACGGCCGAGGTGAGCCCGACCAGTTCGGCCAGGGTGAAGGCCGAGTGGGCGGGGCCCCGGCGGCCCACGACCACGACCTCCTCGACCGCGCTGCCCCGCAGGACGTCCAGGGCGGCGCGGGAGATGGTCGTCCCGGCCAGGGCTTCGGGCGGCGTGGTGAGGATCCGGGCCACGTCCAGCGCCACGTTGCCGTTGCCGATGACGACGGCCCGGCGGTGCGAGAGGTCGAAGCGGTGGTGGGCGTGGTCGGGGTGGCCGTTGTACCAGGCCACGAACTCGGTGGCCGTCGCGACGCGGGACGCGCCGGGGACGTCCAGGCGCCGGTCGGACGACGCGCCCGTCGCGTAGACGACCGCGTGGTGGTCCCGGAGCAGGTCGGCGTGGGTGACCCGGTCGCCGACCGCCACGCCCAGGTGGAGGTGGAAGCCGTCCTCGCGGGAGATCCGGTCGAAGACCTCGGTGACCTGGCGGGTCTTGGCGTGGTCCGGGGCGACGCCCATGCGGGCGAGGCCGTACGGGGTGGTCAGCCGTTCGTAGACGTCCACGCGCGCGCCCGGAATCGTGAGGATCTCGTCGGCGGCGTACATCGCGGACGGCCCCGACCCCACGATCGCGACGCGCAGCGGCTCGCGGGCGGTCACGCGCAGGGGCTCCTCGTGCGGGGCGAGGATGCTCCGCCGCCGCCGTCCGTCCTTGTAGAAGTCGGCGTTGATCTCCAGGAACGGCAGCTGCGCCTCGTCCAACCCGGTGTGCGGCTTGATCGCCTCGACCGGGCACGCGCTCACGCAGGCCCCGCAGTCCACGCAGGCCACGGGGTCGACGTAGAGCATCTCCGCGGTGTGGAAGTCGGGCTCGTCCGGGGTGGGGTGGATGCAGTTCACCGGGCAGGCGTGGACGCACGAGGCGTCGTTGCAGCAGGACTGCGTGACCACGTGGGGCATGGGGGCGTTCTTTCCGGTCGGACGGCGGAGGTCGGGCGGCAGGGTTCAGGCGGCAGAGGTCAGGCGGCGGAGGTGGTGCGGGCGGGACGGTGCGGTTCGCCGCGGTGCCGGGACGGCCGTCCGTCGATCTTCAGGGCCTTCCACACCCGGGTGGCGACCGGGTTCATCAGCCCGAGATCGGCGGCGAGCATCCGGACGTCGCCGAAGTAACTCCGCATGATCTCGCGCGACGCCGGGCTGTCCCAGAACGCCTCCTTCATGACCGAGCGCGGGATGCCGAACCGCTTCTCCAGGTCGCGCGGCGGCGACATGATCGCCCCGGCCAGCCAGCGCATGATCACCGGGTAGAGCAGGGACGTCGCGCCCTTCCCGATCCGGCCCTGCCGCCGCACCTTGTCGTGCAGGAAGCGGTGCGCGAACGAGATGTGCCGCGCCTCCTCGGCGATGTGGATCTCCATCGTGCGGAGCAGCGCCGGAGGCAGGTTCTCCTCGCCGCGCCGGACGGCCTCCTTCTGGAAGTGGTCGATCGGCTCCTCGCCCGCCAGGATCGCGATGAAGAACAGGACCGGCAGGTAGGCGGCCAGGTGCCAGAAGTGCGAGGTCCTGCGGTAGTCGGCGCGCATCCCGGGCACCTGGAGGCCGGTCCGGTTGACCAGCTCCTGGAACATCTGGATGTGGTTGCACTCCTCGGTCATCTCGTGGAGGCAGTAGCGGAACTCCGGCGTCCCGTTCGGCAGCCGCATCGCGTACTGCATCATCCCGCGGATCAGGACGCTCTCGAACTGCAGCCCGACCTTCTGGATGTTGGCGACCCGCCACATCCCGATCTCGATCCGCCGCTCCTCCGGCAGCGCCTTGTACCAGGGGTGCGCGCCGAGCGGGTCGCAGTCGGGGAGGATCCAGCGCGGGTCGTCCGGGTCGATCCGGAACTCCGGCGAGTCCCAGTCGATGTCGAGGTAGGGGTCGAAGCGGCGCGCGACCGAGCCCTCCGACAGGACGCGCAGCGTGTCCCGGTAGTCCGGGTCGATGTGCTGCTGGTCGACGTGGTCCTGATCGATCGCCGTCACGACCGCCTCCGCCCTCGAGCTCGTTTACAGTTCGCGGGTCGACTGTAAGTACCCGGTCACTTGCAGGTCAAGGTCGAAGATCGTCGGCGGGCGGTGATGTGGGACACTCGGACCGGGCGGACGGAGCGAGGGGAGACGGGGTGCGCGGGCCGCACGGCGGGACGTCCGGGGGGACGGGACAGGCGCCGGCGAAGGCGCGGCGGGCACCGGAACACGGGCCCGCCGGGACGCGGCGGACGGCCGGGGAGATGCGGCAGCTGATCCTCGACGCGGCCGCCGACTGCCTGATCGAGGGCGGGTTCGCGTCCGGGCGCATCCTGTCGGCGATCGCCCGCAAGGCGGGCGTCTCGCGGCCGACGCTCTACAAGTACGGCGGGACGGTCGAGGACATCCGGCACGCCCTGGTGCAGCGCGAGCTGACCCGGTTCCTCGACGCGCTGGCGCCCCGGCTGGAGGCCATGACCTGGTCCGCCGACTACGCCACCGACCTGCTGGCCTTCGTGGTCGGCTACGCCCGCGGGCACACCCTGCTGAACGCCGCCCTGCGCGACGTCCCCGAGGTCGTCCTGCCCGAGTTCACCCTGAACGCGGCCGGCCCGATCCGGAGCATCGCCGAACTGGCCGAGCCGATCGTCGCCAGGCACGTGGAGGCGGGGCGCATCCCGCCCGTGGACGTCACGCTGCTCACCGACGCCCTGTTCCGGATCACCCTGTCGATCGTCCTGATCCAGGGCCCCTACGACTTCGACGACCCGGAGGTCCTGCGCGCCTACCTGCGCAACGCCCTCGGCATGATCGCCGAACTCCACTGAGCGCCCAAAAGAGGGCAAAGCCTGCGTCCTTGTACAACTCGTTCCCTTGAGCTGTTCAGGTTTGTGCGCGTAGGTTGGCCACTATGAGCGCACCGCAGCCTCGGAACACCGCCGAAGAACTGCGCGGTGCCGGCCTCCGGGTGACGGCCGCACGCGTCGCGCTGCTCGAGACCGTCCGCACCGGCGACCACCTCGGAGTGGAGGCCCTCGCCTCCGGCGTCCGGGACCGGGTCGGGCACATCTCCCTCCAAGCCGTCTACGAAGCGCTGCACGCGCTCACCGCCGCCGGGCTCGTCCGGCGGATCGAGCCCGCCGGGCACCCGGCGCGGTTCGAGGGGCGCGTCGGCGACAACCACCACCATGTCGTGTGCCGCTCCTGCGGCGTGGTCGCGGACGTCGACTGCACCGTCGGCCCGGCGCCGTGCCTCACCCCCTCCGACGGCCACGGCTTCGCCATCGACGAGGCCGAGGTCACCTTCTGGGGCGTCTGCCCCACCTGCTCCCCCGCTCAGAGTTCCTCATCGGTCCAGATCCCGAAGGGCGGCCATCATGGCTGAGAACCAGAACACCAGCGGAGAATGCCCCGTCGCGCACACCCGCGCGGCGCACCCCACCCAGGGCGGCGGCAACCGCCAGTGGTGGCCGGAGCGGCTCAACCTGAAGATCCTGGCCAAGGACCCGGCCGTCGCCAACCCGCTCGGCGCGGACTTCGACTACGCCGAGGCGTTCGGGACGCTCGACCTGGCCGAGGTCAAGCGCGACATCGCGGACGTGCTGACCACCTCCCAGGACTGGTGGCCCGCCGACTTCGGCAACTACGGCCCGTTCATGATCCGGATGGCCTGGCACAGCGCCGGCACCTACCGGATCCACGACGGACGCGGCGGCGCCGGCACCGGTCAGCAGCGCTTCGCGCCGATCAACAGCTGGCCCGACAACGCCAGCCTGGACAAGGCCCGGCGGCTGCTGTGGCCGGTGAAGAAGAAGTACGGCCGCTCCCTGTCCTGGGCCGACCTGCTGATCCTCACCGGCAACGTCGCCCTCGAGACGATGGGCTTCAAGACCTTCGGCTTCGGCGGCGGACGCGTCGACGCGTGGGAGGCCGACGAGGACGTCTACTGGGGCCCGGAGAGCACCTGGCTCGGCGACGAGCGCTACACCGGCGACCGCGAGCTCGAGGACCCGCTCGGCGCCGTCCAGATGGGCCTGATCTACGTCAACCCGGAGGGCCCGAACGGCAACCCGGACCCGCTCGCCGCGGCCCGCGACGTCCGCGAGACCTTCCGCCGGATGGCGATGAACGACGAGGAGACCGCCGCGCTGATCGTCGGCGGCCACACCTTCGGCAAGACCCACGGCGCGGGTCCCGCCGACAACGTCGGCCCCGCGCCCGAGGCCGCGCCGATCGAGCAGCAGGGCCTCGGCTGGAAGAGCACGCACGGCACCGGGGTCGGCGCCGACGCCATCACCAGCGGTCTCGAGGGCATCTGGACCAACACCCCGACCCAGTGGGACAACTCCTTCCTGGAGATCCTCTACGGGTACGAGTGGGAGCTGTTCGACAGCCCCGCGGGCGCCCACCAGTGGCGGCCGAAGGACGGCGCCGGCGACGGCACCGTGCCCGACGCGTTCGACCCGGACAAGAGGGTCGCGCCGACGATGCTCACCACCGACCTGTCGATGCGCGTCGACCCGGTGTACGAGCAGATCACCCGCCGGTGGCTGGACCACCCGGAGGAGCTCGCCGACGCGTTCGCGCGCGCCTGGTACAAGCTCACCCACCGCGACATGGGCCCGGTCGTCCGCTACCTCGGCCCGGAGGTCCCGGACGAGGAGCTGATCTGGCAGGACCCGGTCCCGGCCCGCGACCACGAGCTGATCGACGACGCCGACGCGGCGGACCTCAAGGCGCGGGTCCTCGCGGCCGGCCTGACCGTCCCGCAGCTGGTCTCGACGGCGTGGGCGGCGGCCTCGTCCTTCCGCGGCAGCGACAAGCGCGGCGGCGCGAACGGCGCCCGCGTCCGGCTCCAGCCGCAGGCCGGCTGGGAGGTCAACGAGCCCGACAAGCTGGCCCCGGTGCTGCGCGAGCTGGAGGGCGTCCAGGAGTCGTTCAACTCCGGCCGGACGGACGGCAAGAAGGTCTCGCTGGCCGACCTGGTCGTGCTCGCCGGCGCGGCGGGCGTGGAGAAGGCCGCCAAGGACGCCGGGGTCGACGTCCGGGTGCCGTTCACGCCGGGCCGCACGGACGCCTCCCAGGAGCAGACCGACATCGACTCGTTCTCGAACCTGGAGCCGCCCGCGGACGGGTTCCGCAACTACCTCGGCAAGGGCCTGCGGCTCCCCGCCGAGTACCTGCTGCTCGACCGCGCGAACCTGCTGACGCTGAGCGCGCCGGAGATGACCGTCCTGGTCGGCGGCCTGCGGGTGCTGGGCACGAACTTCAAGGACACCCAGACCGGCGTCCTCACCGAGACGCCCGGCGCGCTGACGAACGACTTCTTCGTCAACCTGCTCGACATGGGCACCGAGTGGAGGTCCACCGGCGACGAGAACCTGTTCGAGGGCCGCGACGCGGAGACCGGCAAGGTCCGCTGGACGGGCAGCCGCGTCGACCTGGTGTTCGGCTCGAACTCCGAGCTGCGCGCCGTCGCCGAGGTCTACGCGAGCGACGACGCCAAGGAGAAGTTCGTGGCCGACTTCGTCACGGCGTGGGCCAAGGTCATGGACCTCGACCGCTTCGACGCCCGCTGATCTCTCACTGAGGCGATGACGGCGTCCGGGGCTTGCGGCCCCGGGCGCCGTTCTTTCTTCGGCGGGCCGACTAGTGCCGATGCGGGGCGACCACGTCGATCTGCTGGGCCCAGCGGAACTGGGCCGGGCCGCGAGGGTCGCCGGAGAAGGGCGCGGTGACCGTGGCTATGGTCACCCGGCCGGGGCGTTCGGCGGTGCAGGTCGCGGTGATCGTGCCTCGGGGGCCGGGGCGCGAGACGCAGCTCAGGACTCCCTCGTCCGTGCTGGTCAGGGGTGACCAGGGCTGGCGCGGGGACGACTCGGCGGTGACCCTGAGCACCGTGCCGACCGTCAGGCAGAGCGGCGGAGGCTTCTCGCCCTTGCGCGCGGTGACGGTCACGGCGCCGGAGTCGCAGGCAGCGGGTGTCGACGCGGCGGCCTTCGGCGGATCGTTGCTCGTGCAGGCCGCGCAGAGGATGAGGAGCAGCGCCGTCAGGGACCGCATGGCCGGGTCCTCCTCGCCGGACGGGTCCGGGGCCTCGAGTCTACGTGCGCGTGCCCGCCGTCCGGGGTCGGACGGCGGGCACGACAGGCGTCAGCTCACGGTGACGTCGTCGAAGGCTGTGGCGGTGGGGTCGCCGGTGTAGTCGTCGTCATGGCTGGTGAGGGTGAGGGTGTAGGAGTGCCCGGCGGTGACCGCCGAGGTGACCTGCTTCCAGCCGGAGCTGGCGACGCAGGTCTTGGCGAGGACCGTCGTGGTGGTGTTGGCGGTGTTGTCCTTCAGCGTGGCGGTCGCCCAGTCGTAGGTGACGGTGTCGGGGCAGGTCACGTTGTAGAAGAAGGACACCTTGGTGGTGCCGGTGGGCGCGGTGAAGGTCTGGGCGATGGACGAGTCGCCGTTGGTCGCGGTGCTCGTGCTGCCCATCAGCGCGGCGTAGACGCCGCTGTGGGCGCCGGAGTTGGTGACGCCGGTGAGGGCGCCGCTCGGGGTCCAGCCGGACAGGCCGCCGGTCTCGAAGCCGCCGTTGGTGATCCCGCCTCCGCCGACCGGGTTGACGGTGAGGGTGTAGCCGGTGGAGTGGGTCGCCGACGCCCCCGTTCCGGTGATGGTGACCGTGTAGGTGCCCGCCGGGGTGGACGAGCCGGTGGTGATGGTCGCGGTGCTCGAACCGCCCGCGGTCACCGAGGACGGACTGAAGGCCGCGGTCGCGCCCGTGGGCAGCCCCGAGGCCGCCAGCGAGACGGTCTGCGCCGTCCCGGCCGTGACGGCCGTGGACACCGTGGTGGTGGCCGAGCCGCCCGCGGTCACGCTGCCGGACGCGGGGCTCGCCGAGATCGAGAAGTCGTTGGTCGGAGTGCTCGCGCAGCCCGGGAGGGTGAACGACGCCAGGCGCGTGTGCCAGTTGAAGCTGCCGTTGGCGGGCTCGTACTCGTTGGTGTACCAGAAGGTGCAGTCGTCGCTCGGGTCGACGGCCATCGAGGTGTAATCACCCCACCGGCTGTAGGAGGTCTGCGAGCCCGCGCCGGTGATCGTGGTGGTCTCCGCCTGCGTCATCGTCCCGAGCGGGTCCGAGGGGGCGCGGCCGGTGAACCGGATCGACGGGTGGGTCGACGAGGACGACTGGGAGTAGCCGAGCGCGATGTTGCCGACGTGGTCCATCGCGATCGAGCCCATCCACCGGTACGTGGAGTCGGGCGCGTAGGTGCCCTGCTGGTAGACGGTCGGGTTCCCGCCCGACAGCCGCAGCTCGTACCAGCGCGTCCCGACGCCGCCGGAGACGGTCACGGCGTGGTCGGTCACGAACGCCTCATGGTCGCCGTAGTTCCGGTAGGCGAGCCGGTACATGATGCGGTCCGACAGCGAGTCGAGCTGCTGGGTCGTGCCGCTCTGCGGGACGCAGGTGCCGGTGCTGCCGCAGGCGGTCGTGTAGGACGCCACGGCCAGGCTGGACGGTCCGCTGAACGTGGAGTTGGCCGGGGTCGTCCAGTCGACGTGGAACCTCCAGTAGGCCAGCGAGGTGTTGGTCGCGCCGAGCCCGACCAGCAGCTCGTTCTCCCCGGAGGGCGGCGCGGTGGAGCCGTCGACGTCACCGGCGAGGAGCCCGCCGTAGGACGAGCTGGTGGTGAAGCACTGCTGCGTGGCGGCCGCGCCGGTCAGCATGCTCGAGCGGTCCATGGCGCACGCCTCGGCGCCGACGAAGGTGTTCCCGTTGAACAGGTTGTAGGTCAGGTAGTACGCGTCGGGCCAGACCGAGATCTTCGGGTAGTCCGGGAAGTCGCTGAACTGGTAGCTGTACCGGTTGTACGACCCGGTCGCGTCCGCGCTGGTGGAGACGGCCACGCACTCGTAGTACGGACCGCTCGCGGACGACACGTTGGCGAACTGGGTGACCAGCCAGCGTCCGGCGAGGTTGTCCCAGCGCACCGTCGCGTCGCCGTCGTTGGTGGTCTCGCAGGAGCCGCCGAACCCGGAGAAGAGCGTGCTGGTGTCGACGGGCCCGTAGGTGGCGGCGCCGGTGGACTTGTTGAACACCGCGTAGGCGGTGTTGACGACCTCGACGACCTGGGTCGAGCCGACCGAGGCGTTGGGGTCCGGCGGCACGCCGGTCACCGAGTAGGCGCCCTGCGGGCCGGTGAAGCCCTGGCCGACGCCGTCGAAGTTGCTCGCGGTCGACGCGGTGTGGGTGGTGCCGCCGGAGCGCTGCCGCACCGGGTCGGGGATCTTCGCCGCGGGCGGGTGCGGCAGCCGGACCTCGTCGTCCGGCTCGGTGTGGCGCGTGGCCTTCGGCGGGACGGGACGGATCGACCGCAGCGGCGGCGAGACGTCGTGGCGCACCGCGGGACCCGAGTCGGCCGACTGGCGGGGCGGGCGCGGCGGCTGGGCGGGGGCGGCGTGCGCGGCGGGGGCGGACAGGGCGGTCAGTGCCGCGAGTGCCGCGGTGAGCACGGCCAGGCCGGCCCGGGGGTGGTGGGGACGAGGCACGGCGGGGTCCTTTCGGACGATGAGGGATAACCCATGCCTTATGGGATGAAACAGCCGCCATGCTGAACCCGGTCACATCCGCCGACAAGACCGCCGACCGGCGATGTACGTCCCTTGAACGCAGGGAAAACCCGATGGCTTCGTCCGGCCCGTTGTACGGCCTCGGGCACAGGCGCACAGTCGACGGCTTCCGGCGCCCCGGTCACGTTCTTCGCCACCGACGATGCCCACCGCACCCCTCGCGGCGCGTCCGCCGGACACGCAGGGTCACCGATCTTCCGCCTCCAACCCGGCGCTCACCTTCCCGCGGCCTTGCCACAACCGGTCAGCGACCAGACCACCTTGTGCGGAAGGAGACCTGGTGCCGTTCGCCTCGCGGGGCTCGCCCCGAAACCTGACAGACGAGAAGCGCCCGCCGCGACGCCCCGAGGCACGGGGTCGCGGCGGGCGCTTCTGGTCTCCGGGCTACTTCACCGAGCCGGCGAGGACGCCCTGGACGAAGTAGCGCTGGAAGGCGAAGAAGACCGCCAGCGGGACGATCAGGGACAGGAACGCGCCCGGCGCCAGGATGTCGATGTTGCCGGTGAACTGCCGCATCTGCGACTGGAGCCACTTGGTCATCGGCTGGCTGCCGGTGTCGGCGAACACCAGGGCCACCAGCAGGTCGTTCCAGACCCAGAGGAACTGGAAGATCGCCAGCGACGCGATCGCGGGGCCGCCCAGCGGGAAGATCACCCGCCGGAAGATCGTCCACTCCGAGCCGCCGTCCATCCGCGCCGCCTCCAGCAGGTCCCGGGGGATGCCCGCGAAGAAGTTGCGCAGCAGGAAGATGGCGAACGGCAGCCCGAACGCCACGTGGAACATCACCACGCCCGTGATCGAGCCGAACAGGTGGAAGCTCCCGATCCGCACCGAGCCGTAGAGCTTGGCGACCGGCAGCAGCGCGACCTGGACGGGCACGACCAGCAGCCCGACCACGACGAGGAACAGCCAGTCCCGGCCGGGGAACTCCATCCACGCGAACGCGTACGCGGCCAGCGACGCGATCACCACCACCAGCAGGGTCGCCGGGACGGTGATCAGCACCGTGTTCCAGAACGAGTCGACGAAGTCGCCCTTGCCGAGCAGGTCGGAGTAGGCCGAGAAGGTCAGCTGGCTCGGCTTGGAGAACACCTTCCACCAGCCGGACGCGCCGTTGTCGGACGTCGACCGCAGCGACGCGACCAGCAGCCCGAGCGTCGGGACCAGCCACACCACCGCGATCAGGATCAGCAGGAACTGCGCGGCGCCGCCGCCGACCCGTCCGACGATCCGCGCCGCGATCCCCCGGCGCGGCGCGCCCGACCCGTCGTTTCCGGGGGTCGCGGCCGCGGCCGCCCCGGTTTCGGTCGTGCTCATGCGCGCTCCCGCCGCATCCGCCGGATGTTGAACAGCATGGCCGGGACGACCAGCAGGAACAGCAGCACCGCGATCGCGCTGCCCTTCCCCGGGTCGTTCCCGCCGCCGAACGACTCGGCCCACATCTGATAGGCGAGCACGTTGGCGTGCGGATCGCCGCCGCCGATGATGTAGACCAGGTCGAAGACCTTCAGGACGTTGATGACCATCGTGACCAGCACGACCGTCAGCACCGGCGCGAGCAGCGGGATCGTCACCCGCCGGAACACCTGCCACTCGGTCGCGCCGTCCACCCGGGCCGCCTCCAGCGCGTCCCGCGGGATCGCGGCGAGCCCGGCGGCGATGAGCACCATCGCGAAGCCGGACCACACCCACAGGTACGCCCCGATGATCGCGGGGGTGATGAGGGTGCTGCCGAGCCACTGCGCGCCGCCGTAGGACGCGGTGAAGTTCGACTTCGGCAGCCGCAGCGTGACCGCCCCGTCGCCCTTCACCTTCCTCATGGTGAAGGTGCCGTCGTCGCGGGTGGTGGCCTTGCCGACGACCTTCCCGTCCCGGACGGCCTCGACCTTGATCCGCGACAGTCCGGACTCGCCCGCGTTCGGCTGGTTCGGAACCCCGCCGCCGCCCTTGGTGAAGTCGAACCAGACCGCGCCGGTGAGCTCGCCCGGCTTCGCCGCCGGCGGCTGGACGGCCTGGACCGGCTTCTTCGGCAGGTCCTCCGGCTTGATCCGCAGCAGCGGCAGCAGCGCGCTCTGCCCCGCCTGGTACTGCTGCGTGCTGACGATCGTGCCGTCGCCCTGCTGCGTGGCGCGGGCGTCCTTGCCGGTGCGGGGTCCCGCGCCGGGGTAGCCCGCGCCGGGCTTGAAGGTGTCGTGCACCGCGACCATCGCCGCGTTCGCCACGCCCATGTTCGGGTCCTGCTCGTACACCAGCCGGAAGATCACGCCCGAGGCGAGGAAGGACACCGCCATCGGCATGAACACCACCATCTTGAACGCGGTGGACCAGCGGATCCGCTCGGTGAGCACCGCGAAGATGAGGCCGAGGACGGTGACCAGCGTCGGCGCGACCACCACCCAGATCGCGGTGTTGCCGACGGTCATGAGGTTGTCGTGACCCTGGAAGATGCCGGTGTAGTTGTCCACGCCGGCGAACGAGTGGCCGTTCGCGCCGAAGAAGCTGCGCACGACCGAGAAGACGATCGGGTACAACACGAGGAAGCCGAGCAGCAGCAGCGCGGGCAGCAGGAAGCTCAGGGACAGCCACGACGGCGGCGTCAGCCCCCGCGCGCGCTTCGCCGTCCTGCCCGCCTTCGCCTCGCCGGCCTTGGTCTCGAGAGCGGCGACGGCGACGGCGGGGGCGCCGCCCGGGGCCGCGGTGGTGTCCGCGGCCCCGGGCGACGACTCCCGTCCCTGCGGCGTCCCGTCCCCGGGGGGCGTCCCGTCATCGCCGGGCGCCCGGTCCTTCGGAGCCGTCATGCCGGAACCGTCCTAGCTCTTGAAGGCCTTCGTGGCGTCGGCCTCCAGCTTGTCCTGGGCGCCCTTGACGTCGGACGGCTTCTGCAGGAAGCCGCGCAGGTCCTCCCACTCGCCGGAGCCGGGGGTGCCGCCGAACGCGGCCGGGGCCAGGTCGGACATGTCGTACCGGGCGGAGTCGCCGGCCTTCTGCATGGCCTCGATCAGCTGCTTGGAGATCGGGTCGGAGTAGGCGTCCGGGCCGACGTTCTTGTTCGGCGACAGGTAGCCGCCGAGCTTCGCCCAGGTCCTGCCCGCGTCCGGGGACGCCAGGTACTTCATCAGCGCCATCGCGCCCTTGCTGTCCTTCAGCGCGACGGCGACGTCGCCGCCGAGGACGGCCGGGGCGGTGTTCCCGGCCTTCGGGAAGGGGAAGACCTGCGCGTCGGTGCCGACCTTGGCCTTGGTGGTGGAGATGTTCGCGGCCGCGAAGTCGCCGCCGTAGACCATGGCGGCCTTGTCCTGGCCGAAGACCTGGGTGACCGACTCGTCGAACTTGGTCTTGGTCGCGGTGGCCAGGCCGCCCGCCATCCACTCCGGCTTGCCCCAGATCTTCGCGAGCGTCTGGAGGGCCGTCGTCACGGTCGGATCGGTCCACTTCATCTCATGCTTGGCCAGCTTGTCGTAGTTGTCCGGCCCGGCCTGCGACAGGTAGACGTTCTCGAACCAGTCGGTCAGCGTCCAGGAGTCCGACGACGCGGCGGCGATGGTGAACGGGGTCTGGCCCGCGTCCTGCAGCGTCCCCGCGGCCTTGACCAGGTCGTCGAAGGTCTGCGGCGGGTTCACCCCCGCGTCCTGCAGCACCTTCGGCCGGTACCAGATGATCGACTTGTAGGCGGCCTTGGCGAGCACGCCGTAGGTCTGGCCCTTGGCCGAGGCCAGGTTCTTCCAGTACGGGGAGAAGTTCTTGTCGATCTCGCCGACGACGTCCGGCGTCAGCGGCTTGAGCTGGTCCTTCGCCGCGTACTGCTGGAGCAGGCCGGGCTGCGGCAGGATCGCCACGTCCGGCGGGTTCTTGGCCGCGATGCGCGGGCCGAGGTAGGCGTCGGTGTTCTCACCGGTGGACGCGTAGGACACCGTCGCGCCGGTCTGCTTCTCGAACGCCTTCAGGACCTGCCGGAAGTTCTGCTCCTCCGTGCCCGTCCACTTGGCCGCGACCTCGATCTTGACGCCCTTGAGCTCGCTGCCCTGCGTCGAACCGCCGTCGTCCTTCTTCTTGTCGCCGCCTCCGCACGCGGCCGACGCCGAGAGCGCCAGTCCCACCGCGACGGCCGCGCCGATGACCCGCCTGCCAGTCCTCATTCCTCATCCTCCCTGGACGAACCGGCATCCTCGCCCCAGATCGCGGAGCCGGAGTCGATATCGAAGAAGTGCAGGCGCCCGGTGTCGACGTGGACCGTCACCGGGTCGCCGGCCTTCACCGTGGTGCGCGGGCTGAACCGCGCGACGAGATCGGTGTGCGGGCCCTCGAGCTTGCCGAGCACGTCGGTGCCCGCGTCCCGCGCCAGCTCGCGGGTGTCCTCGGTGACCACCTGGGCCGCCTGGACGGTGAAGTGCACCAGCACGTCCGAGCCCATCGCCTCCACCAGTTCGGCGGTGGAGGTCAGCGTGCCGCCGCCACCCTCTCCAGCGGCGGCGGCGATGAGCTCGTCGTCCTCCATGTCCTCGGGCCGGATCCCGACGACGACGTCCCCGCCGAAGTGGTCGCGCAGCGCGGGACGGGCCTCGAAGACCGACGCGGGCAGCTCGAGGGTCTGCCCGCCGACGGTGAGCCGCGCCGCGGACGCCTCTCCCGACAGCGTGCCCTGGAGCAGGTTCATCGCGGGCGAGCCGATGAACCCGGCGACGAACAGGTTCGCGGGCCGGTCGTACAGCTCCTGCGGCGGCGCGACCTGCTGGAGCACGCCCTTCTTCATCACCGCGACCCGGTCCCCGAGCGTCATCGCCTCGGTCTGGTCGTGGGTGACATAAACGGTGGTGACGCCCAGGTCGCGCTGGATGCGCGCGATCTCGGCGCGCATCTGGACGCGCAGTTTGGCGTCCAGATTGGACAGCGGCTCGTCCATCAGGAACGCCTGCGGCTGCCGGACGATCGCGCGTCCCATCGCGACGCGCTGCCGCTGCCCGCCGGACAGATTCCGCGGCTTCTTGTCGAGGTACTCGGTCAGTCCGAGAATCTGCGCGGCATGGTCGACCTGCCGTCTGATCTCGGCTTTCGGCACCTTCCGCAGTGACAACCCGAAGCCGATGTTGTCGCGCACCGAAAGGTGCGGGTAGAGCGCGTAACTCTGGAACACCATCGCCACGTCGCGGTCCCGCGAGGGGACCCTGTTCACGACGCGCTCGCCGATCGCGATCTCGCCTTCGGAGATCTCCTCCAGCCCCGCCAGCATGCGCAGCGCGGTGGTCTTGCCGCACCCGGACGGCCCGACCAGTACGAGGAACTCGCCGTCGGCGATGCCGAGGTTCAGGTCGGTCACGGCACGGGTTCCGTCGGGGTAGACCTTCCCGACTCCCCGCAGGGCGACCTCTGCCACGGTCCCTCCTCCTCTGCGGGCCGGAACGGCCCGGCGTTTCGTGTCACTCCGCTGTAAAACCCCGCCGGATGCTCCAAGGAGGTACAGGGGGACGCCACGCCCGCGCAACAGTCGGACCGCGTGCGCATCGCTTTGGTATGGAGATCGTTATCTGGCCCGAGACGCGCGAAGGCGGGCCCGCGCAAAGCGGACCCGCCTTCTACCTGGAAAGGCTTTGTCAGCCGATGACGACCAAGCCGTGCCCGGTCTTGTTCATGGCCTCGTAACCATCTTCGGTGCACACGACGATGTCCTCGATGCGTGCACCGTGCTTACCGGGGTAAATGCCCGGTTCGATCGAGAACGCCATGCCCGGCTCGAGCGGTTCGGTGTTGCCCGAGACGATGTACGGCTCCTCGTGCGTCTCGATGCCGATGCCGTGCCCGGTGCGGTGGATGAAGTACTCGCCGTACCCGGCGGCCGCGATCAGGTCGCGTCCGGCGGCGTCGACCGCCTCCGGCGTGACGCCCGGACGGACGGCCTCGCAGGACGCGCGCTGCGCCTCCTCCAGCACCGCGTAGTACTCGCGGTACTCGGCGGGCGCCTCGCCCACGCAGTAGTTGCGCGTCGAGTCGGAGCAGTAGCCGCTCGGCATCTGCCCGCCGATGTCCACCACGACCGGCTCGCCCGGCTGGATGACCCGGTCCGACAGCTCCGCGTGCGGGTTCGCGCCGTTCGGCCCGGACCCGACGATCACGAAGTCGACCGTGGAGTGGCCCTCTTGGAGGATCGCGTCGTGGATGTCGCGGCCGACCTGCCGCTCGGTGCGGCCCGCCCGCAGGAACTCCGGCACCCGGCGGTGCACGCGGTCGATCGCCTCGCCCGCCTCGCGCAGCGCGGCGATCTCGGCGGGGCTCTTGCGCATCCGCAGCTCGCGCAGGACCGTCCCGGCGAGGACCTGCTCGACGCCGGGCATCGCGTCCCGGAACCGCAGCGTCATCATCGCCCACATCCGGTCGGCGAGGCCGACCTTCCCGGCGGACGCGCCGAGCCGCCGCGCGACCAGCGCGTACGGGTCGTCGGTCTCGTCCCACGGCACCAGCTCCAGGCCGAGCGAGCCCGCCGGGGACGCCTGCGCGGCGGGCAGTTCCAGGCGCGGCACCACCAGGAACGGCTCCCCCTCGGCGGGCACCGCCAGGCAGGTGAGCCGTTCCAGCTGATGCGCGTCGTAGCCGCTGACGTACCGCAGGTCCGGGCCCGGCGTCAGCAGCAGCGCGGCGAGGCCCGCCTTCGCGGTCGCCTCCTGCGCCGTGGCCACGCGCTCGCGCGGATACAACGCCCTTGTCACATCCGTGTCCATGCTGGTCGCTGGGTCTCGTGCGCGCGGGGCGCGGCACGGAAGACCCGGCTTCCTCCTCCCCTGAAAACCGGCCCTGTTACATTCTGTACATGCTCCGACACTGGCATGCCATGTCCGGATACCGAACCAGGATCGCAGGCGCCCGGGCGCGTTGTCGCGCCGCCCTGCCCCTGGCATACCCGCACCGCCGGGTCTGACCGCGACGGGAGATCCCGTGACGTCCCAGCCTCAGAGCGCGGACCCGCACGGCCCGGGCCGGTCCGGCGCGCCGCCCGTCCCGCCGTCCCGGGCCGACGCCGCCTTCTCCGGCATTCCCGGCCAATCGTCCGAACCCGGGCCCGTGCCGGGTGCGGAGCTGATCGTGGTCGTCGAGCGGCTGCGCGCCGAGCTGGACGCGCAGCGTCGCGAGCAGCATGCCCGCGCGGTGGTCGAGCAGGCGAAGGGCCTGCTGGCCGAGCGCCTCGGCTGCGACGTGGAGGCCGCGCACGAGCGCCTGCTGGAGCTGGCCGCCGAGAGCGCCGTCGAGCCGCCGGTGGCCGCCGCGCTGCTCCTCGGCACCTACGTGGACGTCCCCGCCGACGGCGTCCAGGGCCGTCCGGGCGGAGCGGTGTTCGACCCGTCCACCTACCTCACCCCGCCGCCGGAGGGCACGTCAGGGGACGCCGTCCAAGACGACGCGACGGCCATGGCGCCCGCCCCACGCGAGCCGGACGCGGCCGCCGCGGACGGTACGGAATTCGCCCTGCGGCCTGTCGCCCGGGTGGCCGTGCCGGATCTGTTGCCCGCGGCTCTGGCGGCGGCCCGGCATCTGGCGGCGGCGGCGTTCACCGAGGCCCGTTCCGGGGACGAGCTGGCGCAGCGGTTGGCCGAGGAGGCGCTCGGGTGGGTGGGCGCGGAGTCGGTTCTGATCACGTCCCTGGAGCCGGACGGCGCGCTGAGCGTGGCGGGCTCGCACGGTCTGCCCGCCCACGCGGTGAGCGCGTGGGCGCGCATCCCACCGCACGCCGACATCGGCCTAGTTCGCGCGGTATGTGGAGGTATGCCGCTGTGGGCGGCGGATCCGTCGGCGCTGGTGCTGGTGGGTGCGGCGGCGCGGCCGCCGGGTCCGTACTCGTGCCTGCCCCTGACGGTCGGCGGACGCGTCGTCGGCGCGGCCGAGGTCGGCTGGACGGCCGGGACCGTCCTGGACGACGGGGCGCGCCGCTACGTCCGGTCGGTGCTGACGGCGTGCGCGCGGCGGCTGGCCGAGCTGGCGCCGGAGGCGGGCGACGCGGCGGGGGCGCCGTGGCTGCGAGCGCTGCTGGACGCGATCCAGACGCCGACCGCGCTGATGTCGCCGGTGCGCGACGCGTCCGGGCGGGTGGTGGACTTCCAGGTCGACGCGGTGAACTCGGAGGCGACCGACCTGTCCGGCCGCCGTCCCACGGAGATCGTCGGGGCGCGGTTGCTGGAGACCTATCCGGGGCTGGCGGTCGCGGGGCTGTTCGCCGACTTCATCGGGGTGCTGGAGAGCGGGGCGCCGCTGCGCGCCGGGCCGCGCCCCTACACGAGCCTGAACGGCAACGGGCGCCGGGTGCCGACGACGCTGACCGTGCGGGCCTGCCGGGTCGGCGGCGGGGTCCTGGTGTCGTGGCAGTTCGACGGCGAGTCCGCCGACCTGGCCGCGCAGCTCGCGCAGGCGCAGCGGCTCGGGAACCTCGGCTGGTCGCGGTGGGACCTGACGACCGGCGAGGTGCGCTGGTCGGACCAGCTGTACACGATCTTCGGACGGTCCCGGGCGGCCGGCCCGCTGCCGCCCTCACGGCTCGAGGAGCACGTCGTCCGGGAGGACCTGCCGCGCGCCGAGCACCTGATGCGGACGCTGCTCGGCCACCGCGAGCCCGCCGACGTGGAGCTGCGGGTGCGCGTCGGGGCGGACGTCCGGCACCTGCGGGTGATGGCCGAGCCGATCCTGGACCCGCTCGGCGGGCCGGTCGCGCTCCACACGGTGTTCCAGGACGTGTCGCACCGGCGCCGCTCGGACGAGATGCTCGCGGTGGCCCGCCAGCAGTTGCAGCGTGAGCGGCAGCGGATCGCCGAGGAACGGCACATCGCGATCGAGCTGCAGCGCGCGATCCTGCCGCTGCCGCGCGGCCCGCGGACGCTGCCAGGGCTGCGGGTCGCCGTCCGGTACCTGCCCGCGCAGTCCCAGACCCGCGTCGGCGGCGACTGGTACGAGGCGACGGCGCTGTCGGACGACGAGGTGTTCCTCGCCGTCGGGGACGTGTCGGGGCACGGGCTGGCCGCCGCGGCGGCGATGGCGCGGTTCCGGAACGCGCTGTCCGGCCTGGCCTGCACGGGAGCTCCGCCGGACGAGCTGCTGACCTGGCTGAACCGGCTGGTGATGCACCGCCGGCGGTCGCTGACGGCGAGCGTGATCGCGGCCCGCTTCCGGCCGGACACGCGCACGCTGGAATGGGCGCGGGCCGGGCATCCGCCGCCGGTGCTGCTGCGCGACGGGCGGGCGCGGCTGCTGGACGGCCCGGACGGCGTGCTGCTCGGCGCGCTCGACGACCCGCCGCTGGAGCTGGCGACGCTGGAGCTGGAGCCCGGCGACGTCCTGCTCCTCTACACCGACGGCCTGGTGGAGCGCCGCGACCGCGACCTGACCGAGGGGTTCGGGCTGCTGCGGGACGCCGTCCAGCAGCGTCCGGAGGCGGGCCCGGACGAGCTGATCGAGCACGTGCTGACCGCGCTCGGCGCGGCCAATCCGAACGACGACACCTGCCTGCTGGCGATGCGGGTCACCTGAACCGTCCGAGGGGCGTGGCACGATGGCGGGCATGAGCGGGCTGATGCTTCTGGACACGCCGTCGTTGTACTTCCGCGCCTTCTTCGGGGTGCCGGAGAGCGTCAAGGCCCCCGACGGGACGCCCGTGAACGCCGTGCGCGGCCTGATCGACATGATCGCCACGCTCGTCCGCGACCGGTCCCCCGAGCGGCTCGTGTGCACCTTCGACGCCGACTGGCGGCCCGAGTTCCGGGTGCGGGCGCTGCCGTCCTACAAGGCGCACCGGGTGGCCGACGACGGCGGCGACCAGGTGCCGGACGCCCTGTCCGCGCAGCTCCCGCTGATCGACGCGGTGCTCGACGCCGTCGGGCTGGCCCGCACCGGGGTGCCCGGCTACGAGGCGGACGACGTGATCGGCACGCTCGCCGTGCGCGGCGCGGCCAAGGGCCCGGTCGACATCGTCACCGGCGACCGCGACCTGTTCCAGCTGGTGGACGACCGTCCCCCGGTCGCGGTGCTGTACACCGCGCGCGGCATCCGCAACCTCCAGGTGATGGACGAGGCGGCGGTGGCGGCGAAGTACGGCATCCCGGGCCGGGGCTACGGCGAGTACGCGACGCTGCGCGGCGACCCCAGCGACGGCCTGCCGGGCGTCCCCGGCGTCGGCGACAAGACCGCCGCGGCGCTGGTCACCCGGTTCGGCTCGGTGGAGGGCATCCTCGCGGCGCTCGACTCCGGTTCGGACGAGGGGTTCCCGGCGGGGTCCCGGCGGCGGCTGGAGGCCGCCCGCGAGTACCTGGCCGCCGCGCCTTCGGTGGTCCAGGTCGTCACCGACATCGACGCGCCGGACCTGACCGGGCTGGACGACCGGCTGCCCTCGGCGCCGCACGACCCGGAGGCGCTGCTCGCGCTGGCCGACACGTGGAACCTGGCGAGCCCGGTGAACCGCCTCCTCAACGCCCTCGGCGCCTCCAGCACGCCCTGACACCTCCGGCGCGTCTCGGGGGGTTCGTTCTTTGGTGGGACGCGCCGCTGAAAGGGCGGCGCGACGCGGGTGGGCCGGTTGACAGGATCGTCAAGACGGCGTCCCGGCCATGTCATGGGCACGTGATCCACATCACATCTCGCCGCGCCTTGCGGGCTACTCGATCTTGGGTTTCCATACGTCTGGTCGCTGTGGTCGCCGTTCAGTGAGGAGGTCGGCGCGGACCGGTGCACCCCCCGCCACGCATGACACGAGACGAGCTCCGCTCCTTACTCCCCGATCGCCCGCTCCCCCCGGCGACGGTGGAGATGCAGCGGCTCTCACTCCGGCGCGACGTCAACATCCTGCGCTGGCCCGCCGAGTCCGAGCGGCGGGAGCTGTGCCGGGAGCACGGGCTCCTGCGGCTGCTGGTCGTCGAGCGCGACCACGAACCGCCGATCTGCGCGGACGCCCGCGAGGACTGGATCCGGATGCCCGCCACCAACCGGGACTTCCAGGCCCGGATCACGGCGCTGCGCGCCCGCGGCGGCACCGGGGCCCGCCCGCACCTCGACCAGGACGGCATCCTGAGCAACGGCCGCCGCAGCGTCGCGGTCTCGCCCAGCGAGGCACGGCTGCTGGACCTGCTGATCAAGCGGTTCGGCGGGATCGCGGCGCGCGAGGAGCTGCGCGCGCACCTGTCGGAGGACGGCCGCCAGGCCAGCCGCAACGCGCTGGACCTGCACATCAAGCGGATCCGGCGGCGGGTGCGCCCGCTGGGGCTCACCATCCGCACCGCGTGGGGGCGCGGCTACGTCCTCGAGGCGGACGACCACTCCCCCGCCCGCTGACGCCCCGCCCGCCGACCTCACGCGGTGTGGCCGGAACGGGTGCGCCCGGTGAGGGGGACGGGACCGACGAGGAGGTACGCTCCCACGTGTGCACCGCCTTCTCCCGTTCGTCCAGATATGACCGAACTGAACGCGTCCGCCGGCCGGGGCGGGCCGCGCCTTGACCTGACCGGCGTGTCCAAGGTCTACGAGGACGGCACCGAGGCGCTCGCGGAGGTCGGCTTCGGCGTCGGCGACGGGGAACTGGTCGGGATCGTCGGGCCGTCCGGGTGCGGCAAGAGCACGCTGCTGCGGATCGCCGCCGGGCTGGACGCGCCGACCTCCGGGACCGTCCGCGGCACGGCGGGCCGGATCGGCTACGTCTTCCAGGACGCCGCGCTACTGCCGTGGCGGAGCGTCCGGGCGAACGCCGAACTGCTCATGGAGCTGCGCGGGACACCGCGCGCCGAGCGGCGGGAGCGGGCCGGGCGGGCCCTCGAGCTGGTCGGGCTGACGGCGTTCGCGCGGCACCGGCCCGGCGCGCTGTCGGGCGGGATGCGGATGCGGGTGTCGCTCGCCCGCACGCTCGCCGACGAGCCTGACGCGCTGCTGCTGGACGAGCCGTTCGGCGCGCTCGACGAGATCACCCGGGCCGGGCTCGGGGACGAGCTGGCCGCGCTGCTCGCGGCACGGCCCCGTCCGGCCGTGCTGGTGACGCACTCGGTCGCCGAGGCGGTGTTCCTGTCGTCCACGGTGCTGGTGATGTCGGCGCGTCCGGGCCGGATCGTCGCGCGGGTCGAGATCCCGTTCCCGCAGCCGCGCGAGAGGGCACTGCGCTCGACACCGGAGTTCGCCGAGGTCGTCGCGGACGTGACCGGCCGGTTGTACCGGGGCATGGCGGAGGCCGCCTGACATGCCGCTCGACCAGGGCGGGACGTCCGCCCGCGACACTGCCGCCGCGCCCTCCCGGGATCTTTCCGACGCAGGCCTTCGCGACCGTTCCGCCGCACGCCGCCGAGGCCGTCTTCATATGCGTGGGTGGCTTCCGCCGCTGGTCGTGCTGGTGCTGGCCATCGGCGCCTGGTACGGGGTGAGCGACCGGCTGCTCAGCCCCGAGCGCCGCTTCCTGCTGCCGCCGCCGGACGCGGTCGTCCGCGTCGGTTTCCTCAACCGCGAGAACCGCGCCGAGCTGCTCGCGGCGCTCGGCCGAACCGCCGAGGTCGCCGGGATCGGACTGCTGCTGGCGACGGTGATCGGCGTCGCGCTGGCCGTCCTGATGAGCCAGGCGCGCTGGATCGAGCGGTCCCTGTACCCGTACGCGGTGGTGCTGCAGACCGTCCCGGTGCTGGCGCTGGTGCCGCTGCTCGGGTTCTGGTTCGGGTTCGGCATGGCCAGCCGCGTCCTGGTGTGCGTGCTGGTCGCGATCTTCCCGGTGATCGCGAACACGCTGTTCGGGCTGCGCTCCACGGACGGGACGCTGGAGGACGTGTTCCGGCTGGCCCGCGCCGGGCGGATCCGGCGGCTGCTGAAGCTGCGGCTGCCCGCGGCCGTCCCGGCGATGGTGACGGGCCTGCGCATCTCGGCCGGGCTGAGCGTGGTCGGCGCGGTCGTCGGCGACTACTTCTACCAGCAGGGGCAGCCGGGGCTCGGCATCCTCATCAACGTCTACCGGGCGCGGCTGGAGTCGGAGCGGATGTTCGCGGCGGTGCTGCTCGCGAGCCTGCTCGGCCTCGCCGTGTTCTGGTTCTTCGGCCTCCTCGCCCACTGGGCGGCGCGGTGGCACGGCACGGACGGCGACCGCCGCTGAAAGCGGCGCCAACCGGAACGAACGAGGTAGGGGAACATGCGAACCAAGCGAAGCACGCGCCGAAGGCGGCCCGCCGCGCCGATCGCGGCCGGACTGGCGGCCGTGATGCTGGCCGCGCTCGCGGCGTGCTCGGACGGCGGCGGGAACGGCGACGGGGGCGGCGGCGGGAAGGCCGCCGCGGCACTGCCCGCGGCGACCGGCAAGGACGATCTGCGCGGTGTGTGCCCGGCGACGGTCACCCTCCAGATGAACTGGTACCCGCAGGCCGAGCACGGCGGGCTGTACCACCTGCTGGGGTCGTCCCCGAAGGTGGACGCGAACCGCAAGACGCTCACCGCGCCGCTGACGGTCGACGGGCACGACGCGGGTGTGACGTTCCAGATCCGCTCGGGCGGGCCGGTCACCGGGTTCCAGCCGGTGTCGACGCTGATGGCGTCCGACTCGTCCATCACGCTGGGCGTGGTCGCCACCGACGAGCAGGTCGCGCAGGCCGGGACGCACCGGCTGCAGGCCGTGTTCTCGCCGATGGACGTGAACCCGCAGATCATCATGTGGTCGCCGCAGGCGCATCCGGAGTGGAGGACCATCGCCGACGTCGGACGCGGCGGCGCGACGGTCCTGTACGCGAACGGCGTCCCCTTCATGGACTACCTGACGAGCTCGGGCCTGCTCAGGAAGTCCCAGCTGGACGGCTCGTACGACGGCTCCCCGGCGCGGTTCGCGGCGTCCGGCGGCAAGGTCGCGCAGCAGGGCTACGTCACCAACGAGCCGTACGCCTACGAGCACGAGGTGACCGCCTGGCACAAGCCGGTGGCGTTCCAGCTCGTCCATGACACGGGCTACGCGATCTATCCCGAGTCGGTGGCGATCCGGCCCGCCGACAAGGCGAGGCTCGCGCCGTGCCTGAAGCGGCTCGTGCCGATCTTCCAGCGCGCCACCGCCGAGTACATGCGGGACCCGGCGTCCACGAACACGATGGTCGTGGACGCGGTCAAGCGGTTCAACACCACCGCGGCCTACACCCCCGAGCACGCGGCGTTCGCGCACGACGCGCTCGCCAAGTACGGCATCGTCCGGAACGGGGCGAACGGGGTGCTCGGCTCGTTCGACGCGTCCCGGGTGGCGAAGGTGATCGGGCTGCTGCGGCCGCTTTCGGCGCGGAACGGCAAGGCCGTCCCGGCCGGGCTGGCGGCGGACGACCTGGTCACCAACGAGTTCCTGGACCCGTCCGTCCATCTCTGACGAGCGCGTCCGGGCGCTCCTCACGGGCGCCCGGCGGTGACCCCGTCGGACGGGGCGGTCCCCTCCTGAGCGATCGCACCGCCCCGTCCCGATGCCCCCGAATCTCCTCCGGCGGGCCGCCGCGCGGACGGCCCCGGAAAGATCTTGGACAGACGGTCAGCCGAGCCGCGCGACGCCGCCGAGGAGGGAGTCGGTGCGCGGCGAGCCGTCCTCCGACGGACGCCACCGCCAGGGGCGGATCAGCCCCGGCTCGACCAGCTCGTATCCGTCGAACAGCCGCCGGACCTCGGGCTCGGTGCGCAGCACCATCGGGACGGTCGCCCCGGAGAACCCGGAGTACCAGCCCTGCCGCTCGGGCTCGGACATGCCGTCGGCGCACAGGTGCGAGATCGTCACGTAGGAGCCGGGCGCCTGGCGCTCGCGGAACGCGCCGACGATCCGGGCCGGGTCGTCCTGGTCGGTGATGAAGTGGAAGACGGCCACGAACAGCACCGCCACCGGCTCGCTGAAGTCGAGGAAGTCGTTCAGCTCCGGATCGTCGACGATGGTCTCCGGACGGCGCATGTCGGCGGTCAGGATCCGGGTGGTGTCGTCGGCGAGCAGGGCGCGCCCGTGCACCGCCACGATCGGGTCGATGTCGACGTAGACCACGCGGGAACCCGGGTCGGCCTCCTTGGCGATCTGGTGGGTGTTGCGCACCGTCGGCAGGCCGGACCCGACGTCCAGGAACTGGCGGACGCCGCACTCCCGGGCCAGGTACTCCACCGCGCGGCCGAGGAACCGGCGGTTCTCCATCGCGGTGCTCCGCACGCGGTCCTCACCGATCGCGGTGTACAGCCGGGAGTTGGCCTCGCGGTCGATGGCGTAGTGGTCCTTGCCGCCGAGGGCCTCGTCGTACATCCGGGCGGCGGTGGGCCGGCCCAGCGGCACCTGGATGGGAACGGCGGGCCCACCGTCCGGTCGCGGCCTGCGTTCCATCGTGCCCCTCTTCCCTCATGAACCTCAGATGATCACGTTACCGAACCACCTTCGATCACGCGGTAAATGATCATAATTCCCCCCGCCCGCGCATCGCCGTCCACCCGCCCGGAGCACGGCCCGGAGCACGGGCCCCGGACGTGCGGGTCTGACGGAACGGAGGGCCTCGGATGCTCAGGGTGGCATAGGTGATGTACGGTGCCCATCGGTCGAAAACGGAAGGAAAAACCGGTGGACCTCGTATCCGACCGTCCCTCGGACGACGTCGTGCTGGAGCAGGCCCGCGCCGGCGACGAGGCGTCGTTCCTGCTGCTGGTGGACTCCTACGGCGGGCGGCTGGCCCGGCTCGCCCGCGAGATCGTCGGTCCCGCGCCGGGACGCGCCGAGACGCTGGCGCGGGAGGCGCTGCTCACCGTCACGCGCGGCGCTCCCCCGCCGGGATGCCCGTCCGCCCGCCTGTGGCTGCTGCGCGCGGTGATCGAGGCGGCCCGGACGCGCTGGCCGCTCGAGGTGGCCGTCCAGCCCGAGGACGCGGCGGGGGGCGGCCGGGACGTCGCGGGCGTTCCGCTCGGCGCGGCCGCGATCGAGGCGTTGCAGCCGGCGCTCGAGGCGATGCCGCTGCGGTTCCGGCTTCCGCTGCTGCTCGCCGACGCGGAGGGCTGCGGCGAGGACGAGGCCGCGTGGCTGCTCGACATCACCCCGTCCGACCAGCTCGTCCTCCTGAACGCGGGACGCGTCGCCCTGCGGCAGGCGGTCCCGGACCTTCAGCAGGTCGCCGCCACGCCGAACGCCGGCGGCCCGGACGGCCTGTCCGACCGCGGACGCAGCCGTCTGCTGGTCGCGTTCCGCGGCCCCCGCCGCTGACGTCCGCCGGGTCGGGCCGTCATGACCGCGGGGCGCGGGCGGGCTCGGGTGGCGCGGCCGCCGTGCGGGTCGCGGGGATGGCCCTGATCGCCAGGGCGATCGCGAGCGCCGCGGCGGCCACGGCCGCCAGCACGGTGGGGATCACTCCGGATCCCCACCGTCCGGCCGCGCCGCCGATGGCGCTCGGCAGCACGCCGCCGAGCATCGACCCCGCGATCACGTAGGACGTGACGCCGCGGGCGCCCGGCTGCTTCTCGGTCAGCCACACCAGGCCGGTCGGGAAGAGCGGTCCGACGCCGAGCCCGGCCAGGAGGTATCCAGCCGGTGCGGCGGGGCCGAGGTGCGCGAGCAGCAGGCCGAGCAGCATCACCGCGAGGGACGCCAGCAGGATCCGCTGCGCGGTGACGTAGCGGGCGATCGGGCTGATGGCGAACCGCACGCCGGTCATGGCGAGCCAGAACGTGGACGTGGCCATCGCGGCCGGTCCGGCCGTCCAGCCGAGGCCGACCAGGTGCGTGGTCTCCCAGCCGCCGATCCCGGACTCGACGCCGACGTGCAGCGCGAAGAAGACCGTGAACAGCGCGGTCACGCGTCCGGCCGCCGCCCAGGGCACGTCCCGGGACGCCGACGCCTGCCGCGGGCCGCCGCCGACGCCCTTGACGGTGCCGAGCACCGCGAGCGAGAGCAGCGCGCACAGGCCGAAGGCCCACGGGTACATGCGGCTCGGCAGCGCGCCCACCAGCAGCGGCGCGAGGACGGCCCCGACACCGAAGTTGCCGTGCAGGAGGTTCAGCATGCCCGTGCTGTTCCGGCCGTCCGTCGCGTGATACTCGATGAACAGCTCGTTCACGCCGACGTCGATCCAGCCGAACCCGACCCCGGCGACGAACGCCGCGGCCAGCGCGGCCGGCCAGGCGGGCGCCAGGGCGAAGCCCGCGCAGCCCGCCGCGATCGCCGTCAGGGCCGCGGCGAGGAACGGCCGGTTGCCGATCCGGCGAAGCCGCGGGGTGCACAGCACGCCGAGCAGCGCGCCGACGAAGTGCACCGACAGCGCGAGCCCGACCGCCCCGGACGAGAGGCCGAAGCGCTCGCGCATTGCGGGCGCCGCCGGGCCGTACAGCGCCTGGAGCACGCCGATCACGACGAACGACACGCACATCCCCGCCATCGCCGTCCGGTCGAACGACGTCGGCCCCCGGTCGCGGGCCGGCGCGGCCCGCGACACGGACGACGACGCGCTCATCGGGGCCGGGCCAGGGACGCGGGCAGCAGGAAGGACAGGTCGCTCCAGAGCTTCGCGGCGTCCTGGAACAGCAGCGCCCGCATGCCGGTGCCCTCGGCCGCCTCCACGTTCTCGACCCGGTCGTCGACGAACAGGACGTGCTCGGGCCGGGCGCCGAGAATCGCACACATCCGGTGGTAGATCTGTGCGTTCGGCTTCGCCATGCGCAGGTCGGCGCTGTACAGGCGGTGCCGGAACGCCGCAGACCAGCCCTCGCCGTCGATGACCCGCGCCAGCTCCAGCGGGGCGTTGGACAGCAGGGCGAGCCGGGCGCCGCGCGCGGCCAGCATGTCGACGACCTCCAGCGTCCCGGCGTCCAGGTCCAGCCAGGCGCTGAGGTCGAGGGCGACGAGCCGCTCCACCTCGGCCTCGGCGGCGGGACGGCCGAGCTGGAGGAACACGTTGCGCCAGTAGGCGGCGGCGTCGACGGCGCCGAGGTCGTAGTCGGCGCGGTGGTGCCAGAAGGCGGCCCAGAACGCGGCGGGATCGACGCCCGCCGCGTCCGCCAGCCGCCGCCCGGCGGCGGAGGACGGCGGGCGGCAGATCACGCCGCCGTAGTCGAAGACGATCCAGTCCACGCCCTGGTCCACGCTCCGGTCCACGGTGGTGCCTCGCTCTCGAATCGCGAGTGGGAACTTGACTTATAAACACGTATCACGTGTGATTGCACATATGGAAGGTTTGAACCGGCATCGTGAGATCATCGAACGGTTGCGGACGAGCGAGCGGGTGACCGTGGCGGAGCTGGCCGCGGCGACCGACTGCTCGGAGATGACGATCCGCCGCGACCTGGACCAACTCGCCGAGCAGGGGGTGCTCCGGCGCGTCCGGGGCGGGGCGGTGAGCCTGCTCCTGCGCGGGGAGAACCCTCCCTTCGCGCTGCGCGAGCACGAGGCCGTCGACGCCAAGCAGGCCATCGCCGCGAAGGTGGACGCGATGATCAGCGACGGCGAGTCGGTCATCCTCGACAGCGGCACGACCACGCTCGCGGTCGCCCGGCTGCTCGCCGAGCGCCGCGTCACCGCGATCCCCCTCGACCTCTACTCGCTCAACGCGCTCAGCACCGCCCCGGACGTCCGGCTGCTCGTCCCCGGCGGGCAGATGATCCCCGGCACCTGGCTTCTGGCGGGGCACCTGACCGAGGCGTCGCTCGGCGCGCTGCGCGTCGACACGGCCGTCGTCGCGGTGTGCGGCCTGTCGGCCGAGCACGGCCTGACCGCGCACGACCTGGCCGAGGTGCCGGTGAAGCGGGCGGCGATCGCGGCCGCGCAGCGCAGGATCGCGGTGTGCGACGGGTCGAAGTTCGGGCGCACCGGCCTCGGCTTCGTCTGCCCCGTCACCGACCTGGACACCGTCGTCACCGACGCGTCCGCGCCGCGCGACGAGCTGGAGAGGCTGGAGGCGGCGGGCGTCACGGTCGTCCAGGTCTGACGCCGCGCCGGGATCACCCCGGGCAGCACCCGGGGCGATCCGATGAGAGCCAGGTGGTCGTGCAGGCCGAAGCGTTCTCAGCGCTGGAGCGTCCGGGCGGGTCAGCCGAGGGGGAGCTCCTGGACAGCCAGGATCAGCGCGGCGACCAGCGCGGCCGTCCCGAGGGCGCCGAATCCCGCGCGCACCGAGCGGTTCAGCAGCAGCGGCAGGACCGCGCCCGCCACCAGGACACCCACACCGACCGCCAGCACGGACGCCGCGCCCGTGTCACTGACGTCGTCGAGGAGCCTTCGGCAGCCGTCCGCCAGCCAGGGCGCCGCCAGCACTCCGGACGCGACGGTCCGGGCGCGTCCCCGCGGCCCGCGCAGCAGCGCCCCGGACGCGCCGAAGAACGGCCCGGCCGCCACTCCGACCGCCATGTAGACGGCGAGATGCGTGGAGACCGTCCCCACGGAGACCGCCTCGAGCGTGTAGTAGCCGGCGACGAGGCCGACCTGCGCGAGCGCCCCGGCGACGGCCGCAGCACGCCACCGCCCGTGGAAGCCCGCCCCCGCCGCCGCGGCGACCAGGCCCCACGGGCCGAGGCCGTGCCAGAAGCCGAACCAGGCCGGGGAGTCGTTCAGCCGTTCCAGCCCGAACGTGAGCGCGCCCGCCCCCGCGCCCGCCAGCGCGGCGGCCAGGAACGCGAGGGCGGTCACCCGGCGGGCGGGAGAAGGGCGGGGTTCGGCGTCGACGGCCTGGTCGGCGGGGAGCATGGCCGTCAGCGTACGGAAGCGCGGCGGCCGGGCCGTCCCTCCTGGGAATGATCGGCTGTGACCGGCTCCCCACCCGCGGGGACTACTCCGCGTCCCCGGACGGGGTGGGACTCGTACATGCGGACGGCGACGACCAGGCCCGACACCGCGGTCAGGGCGGCCACGGCCCAGATCGCGGCGGTCAGGCCGCAGGTGTCGGCGACCACCCCGGCGAGGACGGCCCCGACGGCGAAGCCGCCGTCCCGCCAGAGGCGGTAGACGCCGACGGCGCGGGCCCGCCAGGCCGGGTGGGCGATGTCGCCGATGACCGCGAGCAGCGTCGGGTACACCAGCGCGGTGCCGACGCCGAGCAGGATCTGCGCGACGGCCCAGACCGGCACGGTCGTCCCGAGGGCGACCAGCCCGATCGCGGCGGCCTGGACGAGCATGCCCGCGGTGATGAGGTGCTTGCGTCCGACGCGGTCGGACCACCAGCCGGTGACGAGCTGCCCGAAGCCCCACACCGCCGGGTACAGCGCGGCCAGCAGGCCGATCTGCGCGAGCGGGACGTGGTGCGCGGCGAACAGGATCGGGAAGACGCCCCAGGCGAGCGCGTCGTTCAGGTTGTTGACCATCCCGGCCTGGCTCGCCGCCGACAGCGCCCGGTCGCCGGCGCTCGTCCGGCGGACGATCTGCCCGGTGGTCAGCGCGGCGTGCGGATCGTGGCCGGACGAGGCGTGCCGTTCGGCCTCGAGCCGCGCGTGCCCGCGGGTCTCCCGGACGGCCAGCGTGGACAGGCCGAGCGCGAGGGCCGCGTACGCCGCTCCGAGCAGGAACGGCCCGGGGCGCAGCCCGGTGTGCGCGGCGATCGCGCCGGTCGCCAGCGCGGTGACGGCGACGGCCAGGTACCCGGCGGCCTCGTTGAAGCCCATGGCCAGGCCGCGGCTGGCGGGCCCGACCAGGTCGATCTTCATGATCACGGTGGTGGACCAGGTGAGGCCCTGGCTGACGCCGAGCAGGACGTTGGCGAACACGATCCAGCCCCAGGACGGGGCCCAGATCAGCAGCAGCGGCACCGGCACGGCGATCAGCCATCCGGCGACCAGGACGGGCTTGCGGCCGTACCGGTCCGACAGCGTCCCGGCGAAGAAGTTCGCGATCGCCTTGGTGGCGCCGAACGCGACGATGTAGGTGAGCGCGGCCGTGTACGCCGACAGGTGGAAGGTGTCGCGGGCGAGCAGCGGCAGGACGGTGCGCTCCTGGCCGAGCATGCCGCCGACGAGCGCGTTGACCGCGACGAGCAGCAGGAACTGGGCCAGGTTCGCCCGCAGTCCGAGGGCGAGGGGACGGGGAGTGGTACGGGTCACGTCCCCTCCAGGCGGTTTCGGGCGAAGCCCACGGAATCCTCCACAAGCGGTGAAACAGAGGGAACGGGCCGGGTTCGCGCCCCTCGCCGTTCCGTACTACAATATTCCAAAAGAGATTGGAATGTACTGGTGGACGAGCATACCCGGAAGACGAACCTGTACGGGCAGTTCGCCCGGGTGGGCAAGGCGCTGTCCAATCCCGCCCGGCTCGAGCTGCTGGACCTGCTGGCCCAGGGCGAGCGGAGCGTGGAGGAGCTGGCCGAGGCGGCCCGGATGAAGGTGTCCAACACCTCGGCCCAGCTGCGCACGCTGGCCCAGGCGGGGCTGGTCGACAGCCGCCGCGACGGCGTGCGGATCTTCTACCGGCTCGCGGACGACCAGGTCGAGGAGTTCGTCGGGCGGGTACAGGCGTTCGCCGCCGCCCGGCTCGCCGAGGTCGAGCGCGCCGCCCGCGACTACCTCGGCGACGTGGACGCCCTGCACCCGGTCGCGCACGACGAGCTGGCCCGCCGGCTGCGCGACGGCCGGGTGCTGGTGCTGGACGTCCGGCCCGAGACCGAGTACGCCGCCGGGCACATCCCGGGCGCGGTCAACATCCCGCACGACCTGCTGGCCGCGCGGCTGGCCGACCTGCCCACCGGCACCGAGATCGTGGCCTACTGCCGCGGCCGGTACTGCGTGTTCGCCCCGGACGCCGTCCGACTCCTGCGCGACCATGGGCACACCGCCCACGTGCTGGACGGCGGCCTGCCCGACTGGCGCCGCTCCGGCCTGCCGATCACCACGGGAGCCGAAGCGTGACCGACGTCCGCCCCACCGCCCAGCCCGCCGCTCACCCTGCCCTTGATGGCGAACCCGTCTATCTCGACTACAACGCGACCACGCCGGTCGACCCCCGTGTCGCGGACGCGATGCTCCCCCACCTCATCCACGGCTTCGGCAACCCCGCGAGCGCCCACGCCTACGGAGCGGCCCCGAGGGCAGCCCTGGCGCGGGCCCGCGCGGACGTCGCCGCCCTGGTCGGCGCGCGGCCGTCCGAGATCGTGTTCACCGCGTCGGGGTCGGAGGCCGACCTGCTCGCGCTGCGCGGCGCGGTCCTGGCGTCCGGGCGTCCGCGTCCGCACGTGATCACCCAGGCCACCGAGCACCCCGCCGTCCTGGAGACCTGCCTCGCCCTGGAACGCCTGCACGGGGCACGCGTGACGGTGCTGCCGGTCGACGGGGACGGCCTGCTCGACCCGGCCGTCCTCGCCGCCGCCCTCGACGACTCGACCGTCCTGGTGTCGGTGATGGCGGCGAACAACGAGACCGGCGCGATCCAGCCGATCGCCGAACTCGCCGCGCTGGCCCGCCGCCACGGCGCCCTGTTCCACTGCGATGCGGCGCAGGCCGCCGGGAAGATCCCGCTGGACGCGTCCGGCGTCGACCTGCTCACGCTCGTCGGGCACAAGATGTACGCGCCCAAGGGGGCCGCGGCCCTCTTCGTCCGCGAGGGCGTCCGTCTCGAGCCCGTCGTCTACGGCGGAGGGCAGGAGCGCGGCCTGCGCGCCGGGACGGAGAACGTCTCCCTGGCCGTCGCGCTCGGCACCGCCGCCCGGCTCGCCGCCGAAGACCTCGCGGACGGCGTCCCCGGCAGGATCGCCGCGCTCCGCGACGACCTGCACCGGCGACTGTCCGAGGCGCTGCCGGGACGCGTCCGCCTCAACGGCCCGTCCGAGGCCCGCCTGCCGAACACGCTGAACGTCAGCGTCGACGGCGTCCTCGGCCACGAGGTCCTCGCCAGGGCCGGCGGGATCGCGGCCTCGACCGGCTCGGCCTGCCACAGCGGCACGCACACGCCCTCGCCCGTCCTGACCGCGATGGGCCTGGACCACGACCGCGCGATGGGCGCGCTCCGCCTCACCCTCGGCCGCTGGAGCACGCCCGAGGACGTCCATATCGCCGCGGCGGCTCTGGCCAAAGCGGCCGCGGCACGGTAGTAAGGAGCGTCCCAGCGAGGACCACCCCCGCACCTCCACGCCGTGAAAGCAGCCCAGTGACAAGCCGTCCGGAAGAACCGATCGTCATCGACGGTGGCGACAAGGCCTGCGTGCGCCTCCTCCTCGAACTCCGCGCCCACCTCGCCGGGCTCGCGCCGGGCACGCTCGTCCACCTGCTGGCGTCCGACCCGGCCGCCCCGATCGACCTGCCCGCGTGGTGCCACCTCACCGGCCACCACTACCTGGGCCCGCTCCCGGAGGCTCCCGGCACGCCCGGCTACGCGCTCCGGGTCGCCGCCGACGCGCGTCCGACCAGGGCGGATTCGCCCTGGCGTCCGGCCGTCCAAGAAAACTGAGAACGAGGGGAACCCGGGGACGCCCCGCTACGTCCAACCCGTCTCATTTTCCCCTCAGTTCCCTGGAGAAAGCGTTGTCTGCTCGTCGTCTGCTCGTCGCCCCGGTCGTCCTCGCCACGGCGGCGACCGTCACGGTCGCGGGATGTGGAACCCATACCCGGCACCGGCACCACACCACGTACCGGCGGGTCTCCGGGTCGGTCACGGTGCCGAGCGTCGTCGGCATGAACCACCAGAAGGCGCAGAACCTCATGCAGTCCCGGGGACTGCGCAACCTCGCCGAGCGCGACGCCACCGGCCGCGGGCGCAAGCTGCTCATCGACCGCAACTGGGTCGTCGTCCGCCAGTCCCCGCCCGCCGGCGTCCGCGTCTCGTCCAGCACGCAGGTCACGCTCTACAGCAAGAAGTACACGGACTGACGTTCACCACCGAAGGGTGAACGACGCGGCGCCGAGGCGCCGCGCGACCAGGCCGCCGGGCTGCACGAGCCGGCAGACCGCCCCCACTGCATCCCGGCGCCTCGTCACCCTCGAACCGCGCGACCGCCCGCCGATGAGCGGTGCTCGTGCGATGTGGTCGCGTGCCGGATCTCCGAGGCGGCCTCCGGGGGCTCCGCCCCGTCCGCGCCGGCCAGGCCGTCGACCTCGGACTTGAGGATCCGAAGCGAGCGCCCGAGCGAGCGCGCCGCGTCCGGCATCCTCTTCGCGCCGAACAGCAGCATCGCCGCCACGATGACGACCAGCCAGTGGCTGACCGAGAACCCTCCGGGCATCCCGCTCCTTCCGCTCCAGCAACATTTAAACAGTAGCGCAAGTGAGCAATAATGAGCGGGCCCTGCTTCGCCGCGGCCGGGAGTCGGGGTGCACATCCGGCCACCGGGCGCCGTGGCGAACGGCCGGGCGACGCAAACACTTGCGCAATGGGGCAAACTTTCCGGCATGCCCGGTCGTCGCATCACCAAGGGCGACCCACTGCACGCAGCGAAGAAGGAGTCAGGGTGAGCGCCACCACGACGGCGACCGAGACCGCGGCCGATCTGCCGCGACCCGCCGAGACACCGGAGCCGGCGGCGCCCGCCCCCTCCCGGGGGGTCGGGGTGAACGGGGCCATCGCCGCCGCGTTGACCCGGGGCGTGGGCTCGATGCCCGCCCTGTACGTCGTCCTCGTCATCATCACGGCGTGGATGGCGCTGGCACTGTGGGGACCGCTCAAGCCGGTCGACCCGTACCCGTTCGGGTTCCTGCTGTTCCTGAACAACGTGTTGCAGCTGGTGTTGTGCTCGGTGATCCTGGTCGGGCAGCGGGTGCTCGGGGTGAACGCCGACCGCCGCGCGGTGCTGACGTACGAGAACACCGGCGCGATCTTCACGCGGATCGCCGACCTGCAGGCGCACCTGGACCGGCAGGACCGCGCCCTCAGCCGCGGCGTGAGCCTTCTGGAGTCGCGTCCGCACCCGTGGATCGAGCGGCACCGGGTGCAGTCTCCCCCGCAGGCCATCGACCACGTGGTGGGGCTCAACGGCCGGATCGCGGCCTGGCTGACCGAGCGCCTGGGCAGCATGTGGGCGTTCTACGTCTCCGCCGGGACGCAGGTGCTGTGGATCGGCGGGGCCGAGCTGGGCCTCCAGCACTTCGACCCGTACCCGTTCGCGTTCATGACCTTCCTGTCCACGTTCGCACAGCTCCTCTTCATGATCATCATCATGGTCGGGCAGGACGTGCTGGGACGGGCCGCCGACCGCCGCTCCGAGCAGACCTTCCTGGACGCCGAGGCGGTCCTGCACGAGTGCCGCCGGATGAAGGCGCGCCTGGTCGCCCAGGACCGCGTCATCGACAGCCTCGCCGAGTACACCTCGTCCCACCTCACCGACCACCTGGCCCAGGCCCTCCACGACCAGCGCCTGGACCCCCGCCTTCCCGACGACGCGTCACGTGGGGAGGCGTCCGCGACGGTGCCCTGGGACCGGCTGCCCGAGCGGCACCGCGAGGCACGGCAGCGGCAGGCGCAGCTGCTCGGCGAGCACCTGGCCGTGATCGGCTACCTGATGGTCCCGGCGACCAGGACCGTCGTGGTCGTCACGCTCGACGAACAGCAGGCGCAGGAACTCGCCCGGCTCCAGCACCAGCACCACCTGACCGGGGAGGACACCGAACCGGACGAGACGGTTCCGTGGGAGCGCCTGCCGGACGTGGCGCGCACCCGCGCGGTGGAGGCCGTCCACCAGATCCCGGCCCTGCTCGCCGAGATCGGCTTCCAGGTCCTGCCGACCGGGGACGGCAACACCGTCGGACCGGGCGAGCTGGACTTCGACCCGCGGGACTGGGAGGTCCTTCACCGCGCCCTGATGGCCGCCGGCGTGATGGTCGCGCTGGCCGAGGGCGTCGCCGACCCCGAGGAGCTCTTCGCGCTGGTCACCCTGCTGCGCGAGACCGGCATCAGCCACCCCCGCCGGTTCATCCGCGAACTGGCCGCCACCACTCCGTTCGAAACGGGCCTGCGGGCCGACACCAAGTACGCCGACTACAAGGGACCCGCGCTGGAGGCGATCCGGTCGGCCACCGCCATCGTCGCCCGCACCGCCCCCACCGAACTGGACGCCTTCCGCGACCTCCTCGCCGAGATCACCGGCACCGTGGCCGACGCGAACGACGAAGGCGGCTTCTTCGGGCTGGGCGCCCGCCCCCGCGTCTCGGCCGAAGCCGCCGCCATCGACGCCGTCCACCGGGCCGCCCGCCACGACGACTCATCCCCGGTTCACGCCGCCGACGCGCCCTCTCGGCAGCGCCGCCGGTAGAGCGGTCCGGCTCGCCGCGGTGGGGACGCTCTGGCGTCCCCACCGTTCGAGTCTGCCGAGTGGACGGGAAGGGGCGGTCCAGGCCGCGAGTCGCGACGTCGCCCGCCTGTCCGAGGCGTCCACCGGCGCGGGCGGCGCGGAACCGGTTACGATCCGGACATCGTCGCACCAAGCCGGATCGCATGCAGTTGCGGCAACGTCTAAGCGCCGTCCTTGACCCGCGTTGACATCCCGCGCCCGGAGAACACGCCTTGCAGCAGCATCACTCCACACCCGGCCACCGCCAGGCCCGGTCGGCATGACCGGCATCGCCACGACCATCGCCACAGCGGCGGGACTGTTCGCCGGAACCAACATCGACGACATCCTCGTGCTGGCCATGCTGTTCCTGACCAGCCGCGCCTCCGGGGCGCCCAGGCCCTGGCAGATCTGGGCCGGGCAGATCGCGGGCTTCGCCGTCCTGGTCGCCGTCTCGGGCGTCGCCGCGCTCGGCCTGAGCATCATCCCCGACCCGTGGGTCGGGCTGCTCGGGATCATCCCGCTGGCCATGGGCGTCCACGGCCTGGTCCAGGCCGCACGCGCCCACCGGGACGGCGAGCCACCCGCCACCGCCCTGGCCACCGGGCTCCTCTCCGTCGCCGCCCTCACCATCGTGAACGGCGCTGACAACCTCGCCGTCTACACCCCGGTCTTCCGGACCGTCGGAACCGGCGACTCGGTGGTCATCATCATCGTGTTCTTCGCCGGGGTCGCCGCCTACTGCCTGCTCGGCGCCTGGCTGGGCTCCCACAAGAGGATCATCGAGATCGTCGAACGCTGGGGCCACTGGATCGTCCCCGCCGTCTTCGCCGCCCTCGGAGCCACCATCCTGCTCACCTCCGGCGTCCTCACCCGGATCCTCTGACCCCGGACCCCGCGACATCTGCGACACATGTCGTAGATTGTCGGATCGAACGACCGGAGAGTCCCACGTGAGGAGCGTAGTGTCAGCCGCGCCAGTTGCCGAGAGCCGTCCCGCCACCGATGAGGCGGGCCGGTGAGCATCGCACTGGGCCTCTTGGCGGTCCTGTTGTTGACCGCCGCGACCGGATACTTCGTCGCCCAGGAGTTCGCGTTCGTCACCGCCGACCGGCTCGCGCTTCAGGAGCGCGCCGAGCAGGGCGACCGGAAGGCGGAGCGGGCCGTCCAGGTGCTGGAGCGGCTGTCGTTCATGCTGTCGGGCGCGCAGCTCGGCATCACCGTGACCGCCCTGGTCGTCGGCTTCATCGCCAAGCCCGCGCTGGCCGGGCTGGTCCAGCCGGCGCTCGGCGCGCTCGGCCTCCCGGACGCGGCGGCCGGGGGGATCGCGCTGGTCGCCGGGTTCGTCATCGCGACCGTGACCCAGATGGTGCTGGGCGAACTGCTCCCCAAGAACCTGGCGCTCACCAGGCCCGAGTCGCTCGCCCGCGCGCTGGCCGCGTCCACGCTGGCCTACCTGGCGGTCGCCGGGCCGCTGGTCCGGCTGTTCGACGCGGCCGCCAACCGGCTGCTGCGGCTCGTCGGCGTCGAGCCGGTCGAGGAGCTGCACCACGGCGCGACGCTGGAGGAGCTCGGCCACATCATCGGCGAGTCCCAGGAGAACCTCGCCGACGACCACGCGGACCTGCTGGAACGCGCGCTCGGCTTCTCCGAGCGGACGGCCGACGAGGTGATGGTCCCGCGCGTGGACGTCGCGGCGGCCCGCGCGGCCGACTCCGCCGCGGACCTCGCCGCGGCCATCGCCGAGCACGGGTTCACGCGCTTCCCCGTCCTCGGCGAGAAGGTGGACGACCTGGTCGGCGTCGTCGGCCTCAGCGACCTGTTCGAGGTGGATCCGGCCGACGCCGCGTCCGTGCGGATCGGGGACCTGGCCCGGCCCGCCCTGGTCCTGCCCGGCTCGGTGCCGCTGCCCGCGGTCGTGGCGCGGCTCCGGGCGGGCGGTCAGCGGATGGCCTGCGTGGTGGACGAGTACGGCGGCTTCGCCGGCCTGCTCACCATCGAGGACGTGGCGGAGGAACTGGTCGGCGAGATCGCCGACGAGAACGACGCCGACGAGCCCCTGGCCCGTCCGGCCGGGGACGGATGGTGGACCACCGACGCCGGGCTCCGCGTCGACGAGGTCGCCCAGGCCACGGCCGTGCGGCTCCCGGAGGGCGACTACGACACCGTCGCGGGCCTGCTCCTCGAACGGCTCGGACGGATGCCCGAGCCCGGCGACCGGGTCGTCGTCGACCTGTCCCCCGCCCTGCCCGACCGCTCCCACCGCGTCGCGGAGATCGAGATCATCGACATCGACCACCACGTCCCCCGCCGCATCCGGCTGCGCGTCGCTCCCCTGGAGGCCGCGCCGGCCGGGCCCGTGGCGAACGGTTCGGCACCGGTCGAACCGGAAGGCCTCACCGGGACGGGGGCGGCGAAGTGAACCTGCCCACCGGGATCGTCCTGACCGTCCTGCTGCTGATCGGGAACGGGTTCTTCGTCGCGGCCGAATTCGCGCTGGTCGCCGCCAAGCGGCCGCGGCTGGAACGGGCCGCCGCGCGGGGCAGCCGCGGCGCGGCGTCCGCCGTCGCGGGCATCCGTGAGCTGTCGCTGATGCTGGCCGGGGCGCAGCTCGGCATCACCATGTGCTCGCTGGGCCTCGGCGTGGTGTCCGAGCCGGTCTTCGCCGGAACCCTCGCTCCGCTCTTCCACGACGTGGGCCTGCCCGAGACCGCCGCGCACGTCGTCGCGTTCGCCCTCGCCCTCGCCCTGGTCACCTTCCTGCACATGGTCGCCGGCGAGATGGCGCCGAAGTCCTGGGCCATCGCCGACGCCGAGCGCTCCGCGACCGCGCTGGCTATCCCGTTCCGCGCGTTCACCAAGGCCGTCCGGCCGCTGCTGACCGCGCTCAACGGCGTCACCAACGCGCTGCTGCGGCTCATCGGCGTCGACCCGCGCGACGAGGCGACCCTCGCCCGCACTCCCGGCCAGCTCCGCCACCTGGTCGCCGAGTCCCGCCGCCTCGGCCTCATCGAGGAGACCGACCGCAGCCTCCTGGACACCGCGCTGGCCGCTCCCGAGGCCCCGCTCACCCAGGTGATCGTCCCTGCCGCCGACATCGCCTCGACACCCGCCGACGCGGCCCCTCAGGCCGTCGTCGACGCGGCGCGCGCCACCGGCCACACCCGCCTGCTGGTGCGGGAACCGTCCGGCCGTCTCACCGGACTCGTCCACGCACGGGACGCCTACCTGGCCCGTGCGAACGGCGAGACCCCGCGCGCCTCCGACCTGGCCTACCCCGTCCCGGCCGTCCGGGTGACCGACTCCCTCGCCGCCGCCGTCACGACACTGCGCGCCGACCGCAGCCAACTCGGCCTGGTCCACGACGCCGACGACACCCTCGTCGGACTGGTCTCCCTCGACGACCTGCTGGAACAACTGGTGCGGATCTGACCGGAACCGCCGGACGGGCACCCGCAGATGCGGCGGGTCGCCGATTCCATCGTCCTCGGCCAGAGCGCCACCACCCGGTTGGAGGAGCGCGGACTGCTCGCGCGCGGCCGGGCTCCGCCCCGAGCGGCGACCGATCGTGGTGGCGTCCCGGGCCCGGCGGTCCGGCGCTTCGTCAGAGGGTTTCGCGGCGGGCGGGCGCGGAGCCGCGTGAGCGGTAGACGACGTAGGGGCGGGCCAGGTAGCCGACGGGGGCGGCGAAGGCGTGGACGAGTCGGCTGAAGGGCCAGAGCGCGAACAGGGCCAGGCCGAGCAGGGTGTGCAGCTGGAAGACGACCGGGGCGCGGGAGATCGCGGGAACGTCCGGGTCGAGGGTGAAGAGGCTGCGGAACCAGAGGGAGACGCCTTCGCGGTAGTCGTAGTGCCCGGTGATCGGCGTGATGAGGGTGGCGGTGAGGCCCGCCAGCAGGACGGTCGCGAGGATCGGGTAGAGGACGCGGTCCGAGCGCGAGGTGGTGACGCGGACGGCGCGGACGCGGAGGCGGCGGGCCGTCAGGATGCCGAGGCCGCCGACCGTGGCGAGGCCCGCGGCCCCTCCGACGAGCAGCGCGTTGGCGCGGTAGAGGGGTTCGGTGACGTCCAGGTCCAGGGTCAGCCACTCGGGGACGACGAGGCCGACGACGTGCCCGGCCAGGACGAACAGCAGGCCGTAGTGGAACATCGGGGCGCCGACGGCGAGCAGGCGGCTCTCGTGGAGCTGGCTGGAGCGCGTGGTGAGGCCGAACCGGTCGTAGCGGTAGCGCCAGGCGGACCCGGCGACGAACAGGACCAGCACGAGGTAGGGCAGGACGCCCCACAGGGTGATCTGGACGTGGGTCACCGGCGTGTTCCTTCCTCGGTGTGCGTGGCTGGGCCGAACGGGACGAGGCCCACGGTCTCGGCGGGCGGTCCCGTGCGGGCCAGGGCGAGCGCGGCGGCGCGGTCGGCGGGCGACGGGCCGGGCAGGGTCGCGCAGACCGCGTCGAGGACGTCCGCGTAGGGGCCGCCGTGGTCGCGGAGCGCGATCCGCAGCAGTTCGAGGCCGGCGCGGTGGTCGAGGAGGAGGCGCTCGCCGGGTCCGGGGCTCCGGGCCGCGAACTCCAGCAGGAGCGGCAGGTGGTCGGGCAGCTGGTCGTCGGGCGGGCGGTGGCCGTGCTCGCGGAAGCGGGCCTTGAGCGCGGCCAGGGACGCCCCGCGCCGCCGCGTGTCGCCGTCGGTGTAGTAGGTGAGGTGCAGGGTTCGGCGGCCCGTCCGGTCGAAGGTCTGGACGTAGCGGACGGCCGCCTCGGTCAGCGGGACGTCCAGGGCCGTTTCGCAGAACGCCAGGAGCGGCGCGCAGCGGTCGTCGGCCAGTGGGCCGAGGGTGTCGCGGACGAGCCGGACGGTGTCGTGCCAGTGGTCGTCCGGGTACTCCAGCAACAGCGCGGCGGCCTGCCGGATCGCGGTCTCGATCACCGGCCCTCCCCCGGACGCGGCGGGAACAACCCGTCCGGACGGTCCGTCCCGTCCCAGCCCAACAGGTTGACGCGTCCGCTCAGCCCGTCCTGGCGCGGCTCGGGCGCCGGGCCGCACCCGCACCCCCCGGAGGACGCGCCGCACGCCGCGCCGGGGGCGGCCGCCGGGCTCGGGACCAGGGGCTCGTGGAAGGCGTCCGCCGGGAGGCCGTCGAGCGAGCAGCCGCCGCGTTCACCGGGTTCGGCGCGTCCGGCGCCGGCGACGTAGGTGGTGGGGATGACGTACCGCTCGTCGTACTTGGCGAGGGCGAGCAGCCGGAACATCGACTCGATCTCCGCGACGTCCATCCCGGCGCTCGCGGCGATGGACGGGTCGGGCGGGTCGCCGAGGTTGGCGCGGCGCATGTGCGAGCGCATCGCGGCGAGGCGGCGCAGGGACGCCTCGACCGGTGCGGTGTCCCCGGCGGTGAAGAGCTCGGCGAGGTACTCGACCGGGATGCGCAGCGAGTCGATCGCGCCGAAGAGGTTCTCCTGGTCCTCGCCGTCGTGGCCGGTGCCCGCGAGCGCGTCCACGATCGGCGACAGCGGCGGGACGTACCAGACCATCGGCATCGTCCGGTACTCCGGGTGCAGCGGCAGCGCGACCCGGTACCTGCTGATCAGCGCGTGGACGGGGGAACGGCGCGCGGCCTCCACCCAGTCGTGCGGGATCCCGGACGCCTCGGCCGCCGCCGCGACCTCCGGATCGTCCGGGTCGAGGAAGCAGCGCAGCTGCGCCTCGTAGAGGTCCTTCTCGTCGCGGACGGCGGCGGCCGCGCCGACCCGTTCGGGGTCGTACAGCATGACGCCGAGGTAGCGGAGGCGGCCGACGCAGGTCTCCGAGCAGACGGTCGGCTCGCCCGCCTCGACGCGCGGGTAGCAGAACGTGCACTTCTCGGCCTTGCCGGTCTGGTGGTTGAAGTAGATCTTCTTGTACGGGCAGCCGGTGACGCACATCCGCCAGCCGCGGCAGCGGTCCTGGTCGACCAGGACGATGCCGTCCTCGACGCGCTTGTACAGCGCGCCGGACGGGCAGGCGGCGACGCAGGACGGGTTGAGGCAGTGCTCGCAGATCCGCGGCAGGTAGAACATGAACGCCTGCTCGTACTCCAGGCGGACCTTGCCGCCGAGGCGGCGCAGCAGCGGGTCGTCCGCGAGGGCCTCGGGGCCGCCGCCGAGGTCGTCGTCCCAGTTCGGGCCCCAGGTGACGGCCATCGGGCGGCCGTCCACGAGCGAGCGCGGCGGCGCGGTCGGCAGGTCGTCGCCGAGCGGCGCGTCGATGAGGTTCGCGTAGTCGTAGGTCCAGGGCTGGTAGTAGTCGTCCAGTCCGGGCAGCTCGGGGTTGGCGAACAGGCGGGTCAGGCGGCGGACGCGCCCGCCCGCGCGCGGGACGAGCCGTCCGGTCGCGGTGCGGCGCCATCCGCCGCGCCACCTGTCCTGGTCCTCGTGCCCGCGCGGGTAGCCCTGCCCCGGACGGGTCTCGACGTTGTTGAACCAGGCGTACTCGGTGCCGGCCCGGTTCGTCCACGTCTGCTTGCACGTCACCGAGCAGGTGTGGCAGCCGATGCACTTGTCGAGGTTCATCACCATCGCGACCTGCGCCATCACGCGCATCAGTAGGTCACCTCCTGGGCGCGGCGGCGGATGACGGTGACCGCGTCGCGCTGGTTCCCGGTGGGTCCGTAGTAGTTGGGCGCGAACGTCAGCTGCGCGTACCCGCCGACCAGGTGGGACGGCTTGATCAGCAGCTTGGTCAGCGCGTTGTGCACGCCGCCGCGGCGTCCGGTGGCCTGCGACCGCGGGACGTTCACCAGGCGTTCCTGCACGTGGTACATGAACACGGTGCCGGACGGCATCCGGTGCGACACGACCGCGCGGGCGACCACGACGCCGTTGGCGTTGACGGCCTCGACCCAGTCGTTGTCGGCGACGCCGATCGCCGCGGCGTCGGCGACGCTCATCCAGATCACCGGGCCGCCGCGGGCGAGGGTCTGCATGAGCAGGTTCTCCTGGTACTCCGAATGGATCGACCATTTGGAGTGCGGCGTGACGTACCGGACGGTCACGCCGAGCCCCCCGCCGCCCTCGTCCGGACCGGACGGGCGCGGCAGGGACTCGCCGAGCGCGGCCATGTCCAGCGGCGGCCGGTAGACCGGGAGCTGCTCGCCGAGTTCGGCGAGCCAGTCGTGGTCGAGGTAGAAGTGCTGGCGTCCGGTGAGGGTGTGCCAGGGCTTGGCGTGCTCGGTGTTGATGGTGAACGGCGCGTACCGGCGGTCCGGTCCCTCCTTGCCGGACCATTCGAAGCTCGCGCCGACCTGCGTGGGCCGCTGCTGGGTGTCGGAGAACACCACGCGGCGTTCGCGGGCGGACGCGGCGAGCTCGTCCAGGTGGGAGGCGGGGCCGCAGCGTTCGCCGAGGCGGGTGAAGCCCTCGGCGGCGATCCGCCCGTTGGTGGTGCCGGACAGCGCGAGGATCGCCTCGCAGAACTTGACGTCGGTGTCGAGCAGGGGGCGTCCGGACGCGTCGGTGCCGCAGCGGGCGGCGAGCCAGCGCGCCTCGGGCCCGGCGCCGACGGTGACGCCCTTGACGGTCAGGCCGTCGCGTTCGGGCAGCGGGCCGAGCGCTGCGAGCCGTTCGGCGAGCGCGGTGTAGTCGCGTTCGACCAGGGTCAGGACGGGCAGGTCGCGTCCGCCGCCGTCGATCTCGTCCGGGGTGTCGTGCTGCAGGGCGGTCGCGACGAGGTCGTGCCGGACGCCCAGCCGTCCGCGCGCCAGCTCCGAGACGCGCCGGGCCAGCCCGTGGAAGATCTCGAAGTCGGTGCGGGCCTGCCAGGGCGGGTCGATCGCGGGGTTGAACGCGTGCACGAACGGGTGCATGTCGGTGGACGACAGGTCGTGCTTCTCGTACCAGGTCGCGGCGGGCAGGACGAGGTCGGCGTGCAGCGTGGTCGAGGTCATCCGGAAGTCGAGCGCGACGAGCAGGTCGAGCTTCCCGGTGGGCGCGTCCTCGCGCCAGGCGACGTCGCGGGGGCGGTCGGCGGGCCCGGCCTCCGCGGCGGACGCGTTGTCGTTCGCGCCGAGCAGGTGCCGCAGGAAGTACTCGTTGCCCTTGGCGGACGACCCGATGAGGTTGGCGCGCCAGACGGTGAGGACGCGGGGCCAGTTCTCCGGGGCGTCCGGATCCTCGCAGGCGAAGCCGAGGCGTCCGGCCTCCACCTCGCCCGCCACCCAGCGCGCGGGATCGGTCCCGGACGCCCGGACCGCGTCGCCGAGGTCGAGCGGGTTGCGGTCGAAGGTCGGGTAGGACGGCATCCAGCCGCGCCGCGCGGACTGCGCGACCAGGTCGACGGTGTGCCGTCCCTCGAACAGCCCGCGCCCGGTGGCGGCCGACAGCGCGTCGGCCGGGTAGCTCTCGTACCGCCACTGGTCGGTGTGCAGGTACCAGTAGGGCGTGCCCGCCATCTGCCGGGACGGCCGCACCCAGTCGGACGCGGTCGACAGCTGCTGCCAGCCCGCCAGCGGACGGACCTTCTCCTGTCCGACGTAGTGCGCCCAGCCGCCGCCGTTGACGCCCTGGCAGCCGGTGAGCAGCGGCAGCGTGAGGAACGACCGGTAGATCGTGTCGGAGTGGAACCAGTGGTTGGCGCCCGCGCCCATCACGATCATCGACCGGCCGCGGGTCCGCGCGGCGGTCGCGGCGAACTCGCGCGCCACCCGGGCCGCGCGGGCCGCCGGGACGGAGGTGATCCGCTCCTGCCAGGCGGGCGTCGCGGGCGTCGTGGGGTCGTCGTACCCGGACGGCCACTCCCCCGGCAGCCCGTCGCGCGCGACGCCGTAGCGGGCGAGCAGCAGGTCGTACACGGTGGTGACCAGGCGCCCGCCGATCCGCCGGGCGGGGACGCCCCTGCGGACCGTCCCGTTCGGTTCGTCGAAGCGCGGCAGCGTCACCTCGACGGGCTCGCCGCCCTCGAGGGTGAGCAGCGGGTCGAGGTCGCCGAGGTCGAGGTTCCAGCGTCCGGACGCGTCGTCGTCCCAGCGGTCGCCGAGGGTACCGGGAGGCGCGACGGGCGCGCCCGTGCCCGCGTCGATCAGCACCGGCCGCCACCGGTCGCTGCCACCGCTGCCAGCACCGCCGTCACCTCCGTCCGCCGTGGCGTCGAGGTCGGCGGCGCGGACGAACCCGCCGGGCACGTGGCCGCCGTCGCGTTCCTCCAGCTCGACCAGGAACGGCAGGTCGGTGAACCGCTTGACGTAGTCGACGAAGTAGGGCACCTGGCGCCGGACGAAGAACTCGGTGAGCACGACGTGGCCCATCGCCATGGCGAGGGCGCCGTCCGTGCCGGGGTGCGGGTGCAGCCACTCGTCGGCGAACTTGGTGGCGTCGGAGTAGTCGGGCGACACGACCACGACCTTCTGGCCGCGGTACCGCGCCTCGGCCATCCAGTGCGCGTCGGGCGTGCGCGTCACCGGGACGTTCGAGCCCCACAGCACCAGGTACGCCGCGTCCCACCAGTCGCCGGACTCCGGGACGTCGGTCTGGTCGCCGAACACCTGCGGCGACGCGATCGGCAGGTCGGCGTACCAGTCGTAGAACGACACCATCGGCGCGCCGAGCAGGCCCATGAAGCGGGCGCCGACCGCGTGCGAGGCCATCGACATCGCCGGGATCGGCGAGAACCCGGCGATCCGGTCGGGGCCGTGCGCGCGGAGCGTGTGGACGTGCGCGGCGGCGGCGATCTCCAGCGCCTCGTCCCAGCCGATCCGGACCAGCCCGCCCTTGCCGCGGGCCCGCTGGTAGCGCCGCCGTTTCGCGGGATCGCCGGTCACCTCCGCCCACGCCTGGACGGGGTCGCCGTGTTCTTCGCGCGCTTCCCGATACATTTCCAGCAGGACGCCGCGCACATAGGGATAACGCACCCGCGTCGGCGAATAGGTGTACCAGGAGAAGGACGCGCCGCGCGGACATCCGCGGGGTTCGTACTCCGGACGGTCCGGCCCCGCGGACGGATAATCGGTCTGCTGGGTCTCCCAGGTGATCAGCCCGTCCTTGACGTAGACCTTCCAGGAGCAGGACCCCGTGCAGTTCACGCCATGGGTGGAGCGGACGGCCCGGTCGTGGGCCCAGCGCTCGCGGTAGGGGGTGTCGTTGACCTTCTGGCCGGGATGGAAGACCGCGCGCCGATCGGCCGTGGCCTCGGCCTTCCGCAGCCTCCCCCCGGCTTTCAGCAGTCGTTCGGCGGCCGCTTCGGCGGCGGCCTCGGCCGCCTGCCGGGCACTCGTCGCGGCGTCCCCTCTCCAGCCCTTCACGGAATCCCTCCTCCACATCGCCTCTGTCGGAAGATTCGTCCCGCGCAACCTCATCAGTCAAGGGAATTAACTTTGAGATAACCATTAAAAACCCGGCAATGTGACCTGCCTCTCCTTCGAGGACCGAATACTTCGTGAATTTCTCCAGAAAAGGGGCGTCGCACCGCATGTCATTCCCATGCGGTGCGACGCCCCTCACCTTTTCGCCCGTCCGGTCAGGCCAGGATCGCGCCCCCGTCCAGGACCGTGACGGTCCCGGTCGCGTGGCGCTGGGTCATGGTGAACAGGTACGCCTCGGCGATGTCGTCCACCTCGCCGACGCGCTTCAGCGGGGTCGCGTCGGCAGTGCCCGCGTACAGCCCCTCGCGGACGTCGTCGGGCAGCGGCGCCCACAGGTTCGACCGGACGACGCCGGGCATCACGGCGTTCACGCGGATCGGCGCGAGCTCGACGGCGAGCGCGCGCGTCAGCCCCTCCATCGCCGCGCAGATGCTGGAGGTGACCGCCGTGCCCGGCATCGGGCGCAGCCCGGCGGTGCCGGACGTCAGCGTGATCGAGCCGCCCTCGCGCAGCTTCGGCACGGCCGCCTGGACGGCGGCGAGCACCCCGAAGTAGCGCAGGGAGAAGAAGTCGCGGGCGGCGTCGAGGTCGAGTTCGGTCACCGGCGCGAGCAGGAGCGGGTCACCCGCCGTGTAGACGAGGTGGTCGATCTCGCCGAGCCGGTCGAACAGCTCCCGCACGTGCGCGGGGTCGGTGAGGTCGGCGACCTCCCCGGAGGCGCCCGCCGGAAGCCGGTCGAGCGCGCGCTCGACGTTCTCCTTCCGGCTGGACGCCACGGTCACGACCGCGCCCGCGGCGGCCGCCGCCTCCGCGACCGCGAGCCCGATCCCGGACGTTCCGCCGAGCACCACCACGCGCTGACCCGCGAGCTTGTCGAAGGGGGACATCTCAATTCCTTTCGGTCTTCCGTACCCCTCCACGATGCGGCCGGGACCGCCGCCGCGTCCAAGACCTTCGTCCGGCGCTGTAATACCCTGAGGGCATCATGACCGACGTCGACCTGCGCAAACTGCGGTACTTCGTGGCGGTCGCCGAGCACCTCCACTTCGGCCGCGCCGCCACGTCCCTGCACATCGCCCAGCCGGTGCTGTCCCGGCAGATCCGGGCGCTGGAGAACGAGCTGAAGGCGACGCTGTTCGAGCGGGACCGGCGCTCGACCGCGCTCACCCCCGCCGGACGGCAGCTGCTCGCCGACGCGCCGTCCCTGCTGGCGGGCGCCGAGGCGCTGCGCCGCCGCGTCCGGCGCGCCGCGCGCGGCCCCCGCACCTTCACCGTCGGCTTCATGCCGGGCCTGATCGTCACCGCCGCCGTGCGCGAACTCGGCGCGCGGCATCCCGGGCTGTCGGTCGACCTCGTCCGGACGACCTGGGACGACCAGGTCGACGTCGTCCGCGACGGACGCGTCGACGTCAGCTACCTCCGCCCGCCGGTCGACCGGGCGGGCCTGACGGTCCGCCCGCTGTTCACCGAGCCGCGCGTCGCCGTCGTCCCGGCCGACCATCCGCTGGCGGGCAAGGGCGCGATCGCCGCGGCCGACCTCGCCGACGAGCACCTGCTCCAGAACCTGGACGCCGTCCCCGAGTGGCGTGACATCGGCGTCGAGATGCGCGCGCGGAACCGTCCGGCGGTGCCGGCCTTCCGCAGCGTCGAGGAGAAGCTCGAGCACGTCGCCGCCGGTCGCGGCCTGGCGATCCTGCCGCTCTCGGTCGCGACGTTCTACACCCGTCCCGACCTCACCTACGTCGTCGTCGAGGACCTGGCCCCCACGCCCGTCAGCCTCGCCTGGGACGCCACGCGCCGCAATCCCCTCCTGACCGAGTTCGCCGAGATCGCCCAGTCGGCCGCGTCCCGCTGAAACACCAGGTCACGCGGGGTGTGCGGCGCGGCGCATTCCGCCGCCCGGCGCCACGCCCTTAACTTAGGGTCATGGTTGAGTCGCCCCAGGTGAACAAGAGTGTCGAGCGGGTTTATGAGACGGCCGGCCGGTTGTTCTCCGACCTCGGCTACGACGCGGTGGACCTGAAGTTGATCGCGGACGCGACGGGCCTCTCGACCTCCGAGCTCACCGAGATCGCCGGGGACAAGCCCACCCTCTACCTCGGCGTCTTCACCTGGCTCCACCAGGAGGAGGCGGCGGCGCTCGCGGTGGCGATCGAGGCGTTCACCCCGGACGCCGCGGGGATCCAGGGGATCGGCGACGCCTTCCTGGACTTCTGCCTCGCCCACCGCGCGTTCGTCGGGATGTGGATGCACCGCTGGGCCGGGGACGCCGCCGACCTCGACGTCGAGACGCCGTTCGCCAAGCCCGTCCTGTCCACGATGTACAAGGTCATGTCGCCCGCCGTGCTGCCGGACGTCGACCTGGAACTGGCGATCTGGAACATCATCTGGTGCGTCCACGGGTTCGTCCAGTTCGGCTTCATCGGCAAGGACGGGCAGGGCCACGGCAGCGACGAGCCCACCGGCGTCGGCCGCTTCCGCGGCTACCTCCACGACATGATCGCGCGCTTCACCAAGCCCACCCCGTAGGACGGGCCGGAACGCGCGTCCCGAGGGCGACCCGGTGCGCGCGGCGTCGCCGGGCAGGCCCTAGGATCATGGTCCCGTGCGGATCATCTCTCTGAACGCCTGGGGCGGCGCGATGTTCGACGAACTCGCCCCCTGGCTCGGCGCCAACGGCGCCGACGTCCTCTGCCTCCAGGAAATGACTCACACCGCCGCGCTCGGCGGGTGGACACGCTTCGACGACGCGGAGCGGTCGCTGCCGCAGCGCGCGGACCTGCTGGACGACGTCCGGACCCTGCTCCCCGACCACCACGCCGTGTTCACCGTCAGCGACGCCGGCCCCGTCAGCGACGACGCCGGTGTCGTGCACCGGCAGGACTTCGGGGTGGCGACCTTCGTCGCCGAGACGCTGCCGCTCGTCGGGACGCGGACGGCGTTCGTTCACGGCGAGTACGCCGAGCACCCGGACGAGTGGCCGGCGGGGGACCGTCCCCGGGCGGCGCAGGCCGTGCGGGTCTTCGACCGCGCGTCCGGGCGGTTCGTCACGGTCGTCCAGCTGCACGGCCTGCGCGACCCGGCCGGCAAGGGCGACACCCCGGCCCGGCTCGCCCAGGCCAAGCGGCTCGCCGACCTGGTCACCGACGCGCGCGAGGACGGCGACCTGACCGTCGTCTGCGGCGACCTCAACCTGCTGCCCGGCAGCGAGACCTTCGAGGTGCTCGCCGGGATCGGGCTGGTCGACCTCGTCCGCGAGGCCGACACCCGGACGTCCCGCTACCTCAAGCCGCTGCGGCACGCCGGCTACCTGCTGGTCTCCGACCCGTCGGCCGTCCGGCGGTTCGAGGTGCTCGCCGAGCCGGAGGTGTCCGACCACCGGGCGCTGCTGCTCGAGCTCTGACGCCCGGGCCGCGCGACGGTCAGTCGGCGCCGTCGAGCAGCGTCCGGCGGAGGGTGGAGCCGGGCGCGGTCGCGGTGCTGGTGAGCGGCGCGGTGAAGATCTCGGGGTCGTGGTAGACGGGCTGGCCGTTGGGACGGCGCGTGTAGGCGACGATGCCGTAGTCGATGCCGTCGCCGCGGTCGAAGGCCGTCCAGACGATGGCCTCCTGCTCGCCGTCGCGCAGCGCCCGGTTCGACACGGGACGTCCGTTCAGCACGGCGCCGGGCCCCATGGCGATGATCATGGGGACGGCGATGACCCAGCGGCTCGCGCGGATCCTCCGGGCCTGGGCGGCGGCACGCCGTTCGAAGGCGTCGGCGGTGTCGTCGTCGCGCAGGTACTCGTAGTCGGACAGCGTGAGGTGGCGCTCCCCGACCAGGCCGCAGATCGCCGGGCACTGGCGCGCGGTGATGTTGCGTTCGAGGCGCGCGACCACGTCGAGCAGCAGGTCGAGCGTCGCCTCGTTCATCGTCGGGCCTTCCGTGCGCCGTCGGGATCGTCCCTGGTGATCCTGCCGCGTGACGCCGACCCCGGCCAGTTTCACCACGGCACTCGGTGCCGTGTCGGAAGGGGCGTCCGACCTGGGCCGGGGCGGCCGTTCCCCGTCGGCGCGCCCGGGTTCAGGTGGTGGCGACGCCCCAGGAGACGGTCTCCAGGTCGCCCAGATCGTCCACGGCCACGCGGTCGTCGCGGGCCAGGATCCGGATCATGGACGCGGCCTCGTCGCGCGTGACGTGGCGGCCCCGTGAGTGGTGGTGAGCGGGCTCGGGCGTCTCCAGCCAGAGCCTCGGCTCGCCGGGCCCCTCCCACATCATCTGGACGACGTCGCCGTGCCGTCCGGTGAAGACCAGGTGGTTGCCGTCGGTGGGGGTGAGCGCGTCCAGCCGGCGCAGGCACTCGTCCAGGGAGGCCGGGCGGTCCTCGTCGTCGTGACGGCGGCGTTCGCGGTCGTTCTCCCGCACCATCAGCATGTGCTCGGGCGGCGGCGCCGTCTCCAGCGCGGCGGGGTCGAAGGCGGCGCCGCCGAACAGCGGACCGAAGACGTCCCAGGCCGCGACCCGCGGGATGTCCACATCCACGAGCTCGGCTTGCCCCGGAACATCGAGTGTGCCGCGCAGGCGATCCCACTCACGCTCCAGACGCAGGTCATGCCCGCGCGTGTCCTTCAGCGACACCTGGACGCCGTCCGGCAGGACGGGCAGGTACTGCTCGATCACCATCTGCGCGCGCATGAGCCCGGGCTTCGAGCTCCTGCGGCTGTTGCCGCTGCGCCGGAACGGGCCGCCCTTACCGCCGTCCAGGCGCAGGACATCGGCTCTCGGCGACGGCTCGCGCGTCCAGTCGGAATGCCCGATGCTCAGGTTCCTGCCGAGGATCCCGGGCCAGAAGACCTCGTACTCCTCACCGTCGACGACCTCCGAGCGATGCACCGGAATGACCTGCATCCCGCGGTCCTCCAAGGGCCCGTCCCTGAAGAAGGACGTGTGCCCCGGCCCGAGCAGCGCGGCCCGGTCCAGCGGAAACCCGGGGACCTCGATCGGACGCAGCCGGACGATCGACCCGAGGTCGGCGTCGACGAGGTCGTCCACGGCGTCCAGCAGCGCGGCGAGGACATCGTCCCGGAACCCCTTGTTCGCATGGACGACCAGGACCCGGTCTCCGCGGATCAGGTAGACGAAGACCCCGACGAATCCTCTCTCCACGAGCACGTCGTGGCGTCCGATCCGCTCGGGCATCGCCGGGTCGAGACGGTCTTTCCGGATCAGGTCAACAAGGAGCGCACGGTCGGACATGCGAGACAACCTAGCTCTTTCCGAAAGCCCCTGAGGTGTCAGTCCGCACCCTGACCGTCCGTGGTCAGCCCGGGGCCGTCGTTCTTCACGGCGAAGCCGTTCGGGAGGAAGCGGTAGGTCCGGGCGGCGTTGATGTCGAGTTTCTCGCGGACGGCCCGGTCGAGGTCGACGCCGGTCATCTGGGCGAGGCAGGCCAGGTAGATCAGCACGTCGGCGAGTTCGTGGCCCAGGTCGTCGGAGCCCTTGCGGTAGGCGTCGCACACCTCGGCGACCTCGCCGTACAGCAGGTTGATCTCCAGGTGGACGTTGTCGGTGCTGAGGCCCTTGTCGAGCTTGTTGCGCCAGGCGGCCTGCTGAACCTCGCTGATGTGCATCCGGACTCCCCTCGGGGGCGCTGTGCGGGTCGGCGGACGGGCACTCCATGCGTGCGGAGCGTTGCGTAGGGCAATGAGACCGATGATGCACCGCCCGGTGTGCCAGAGAGGAGCGCATCCGATGCGCATCATCGCAGCGGTCCTGCTCGGGCTCACGGTCCTGCTCGGTCTGGTGGACGTTCCGGCTCACGCGTCCGCCTATCCCTGCTCCTACTTCGACCGGTTCTCGGGGCAATGGCGGCCTTCGGGCTGTTCTCCCTGGCAGGCGCGAGGTCACCCGGCGCGCGAGTCGGGTTTCGTGGGGGTGCGGGGCTCGGGGCCGCATGAGTGAGTAGCGTTGCCGTGGTGGTGCCGCTGGTCTTCGTTCCGCCGGGAGGCTGCATTGCACGAATCCTTGTCAGGCGACCTGGCCGGGCAGTTCACGGACGGGGTGTCGCACGGGTGGTGGGGCGCCTGGGTGGCGTGCCACGCGCTCGTCCGGAACGCGCGGGGCGAGGTGCTGCTGCTGCAGAGGTCCGGCACCGGATACCGGGACGGGTGGTGGCATCCGCCCGCGGGCAAGCTCGCTCCCGGGGAGGACGTCGCCTCGTGCGTGGTGCGGGAGCTGGCCGAGGAGACGGGGCTTCGCGCGGATCCGGAGAAGGTGGTGTCGGCCCACGTGATGCATCGCAGCAACGACCGGCCGCCGGGGCCGTTCGGCGCCCTGCTCGACTTCTACTTCTGGTGCGACGCCGAGGGCGTGCCGGAGGTGAAGGAGCCGGACCGGTGCTCGGGGCTGATGTGGGCGTTGCCGTCACGGCTGCCGGACCGGACGATCCCGCATGTCGTGCGGGTCTTCGAAGAGCTGCGCGACGGCGCGGCGTTCAGTCGTTTCGGATGGGAGTGAGCGCGTCGTGGCGCGGATGAGATTGGGGACGCGGCCGTCCGCGCTCGCCATGACACAGGCTCGGACGATCGCGCGGGAGCTGGAGCGGCTGGACGGCACGCGGGTCGAGATCGTGCCGATCACCACCAGCGGCGACCGGCATCAGGGGATCGGTGACCTGGTCGCGCTCGGCGGCAAGGGCGCGTTCGCGAAGGAGATCGACCGCGCCCTGATGGACGGGGAGATCGACGCGGCCGTCCACTGCGCCAAGGACCTTCCGGGTGACGTGCCCCGTCCGGCGGGGTCGGTCCTAGGGGCCTGCCTGGAGCGGGAGGAGGCCGGCGACATCGCGGTGTTCGGCGCGGACGTCGACGTGCGGCGGCTGGCCGAGCTGCCGCCGGGAGCCCGTGTGGGGACGTCGGCGGTGCGGCGGCACGCGCAGCTCGTCCAGCGGTATCCGCGGCTCAGGATCGAGCCCGTGCGCGGCAACGTGGACACCCGGCTCGCGAAGCTCGACCGCGGCGAGTACGCGGCGATCGTGGTGGCGCGGGTCGGGCTGCGGCGGCTCGGGATCGAGCGCCGGCACGAGCGGCTGGACATCGTCCCGGCCGTCGGCGCCGGGGTGCTGGTCGTGGAGTGCCGCGCGGAGGACGCCGCGACGGTCGAGGTGGCGCGGTCGCTCGACCACGCGCCGACCCGGTGGCGCCTGACCGCCGAGCGGACGTTGCTGTCGGTGTTGCGCGGCCACTGCCACACGCCCATCGCCGGGCACGCCCGCTTGTCCGGGGACGACCTGGAGCTGCGGGCCGCCGTGTTCTCCCCCGACGGCCGCCGCGTGATCTCCGCGTCCCAGGTCGCTCCCGCCTCCCAGGCGGAGCAGCTCGGCGAGGCGGTGGGCCGGGAGCTACTCGCCGAGGGCGCGCGGGAGCTCATCGCCGAGGCGTGACCCGGGGCCGGGTCGCGGGGTTCAGCGGCGGCGGAGGCCCTCGGCCCTCAGATCCCGACATAGGCCTCCTGTTGGCAAGGTGGGCGATGCCTCGTCCACCTTGCCAACAAGGGTCGGCGGCTCCCCCGCTACCGGACGAGGTCGCCCGCGGTCGTCCAGTCCGCGGCCATGGCGTGCTGTGCGGCGGAGAGGGTGACCCGGCCGGCGCAGACGGCCTTGAAGAGCTTGAGCTCGACGGCGTCCTTGGGGTTGGGCGAGGCGCCCAGCTCGGGCCACAGGTTCAGCGGGTCCCGCGGCGCGCCGCCGAGGCTGAGCGGGATGAAGTGGTCCTCCTCGTAGGACGACGGGCTGGTGTCGCTGTAGCCGTACTCGCGGATCTGCTGTTTCTTCAGCGCGTCGGTGTACGACGCGGGTGGACGGATCCTCTTGGTGTAGCCCGCGACGCAGATCGTCCGGTGGATGTTGGCCTGCGTGACGTCCGGGTTGAGCGCGCCGGGCGTGCAGCTCGCGTCGGGCCTGGTCGTGGCGGGGTCGGAGCTGGACGCGTGGCAGGACCCGAGCGACAGGCCCCGCGTCCCCGCCCGGACGGGATCGGCCGCGGCAGGTTCGGTCCGGGCGGGACCGGCCGCGGCGGGTTCGGCCCGGGCGGGACCGGTCCCGGACGCGGCGGTCAGGAGGGTCGCGGCGCCGAGCGCGGCGGCCAGGACCCTGGTGGTGTGGTCGTGAAGCACGTCGGCTCCCCGGTGATCGAGCCGCCGACCTTCCCGCGACGACTGAAACGATCAGGAGCCTCCCCGCGGGCGGGTCACCGGAAGCTGTGCGACACGTGAAGACGCGCCAGGTCAGAAGTCGGCGAGGTGCCCGCTGTGGGTCGTTCCCCAGCGCATTCCACCCGACAGCGGCTCCAGGTAGCGGGCCGAGGTGACCTTCACGGTGAAGGGCGCGTACGGGCGCTCCTCGAAAGGCCGGCCGAGCACCTCGTCGATCTCCTCGTCGTCCAGCCGCTCGATGGAACGACCGTCCGGGACGTTGACCGGCCGTCCGAGTCGGTAGGAGGCGATCATGGCGTCGGTGCGCCGACGGAACTCCCTCGTCTTCGGCTTGAGCATCACATAGTGCCGGCCGTCGTCGATTCCCTGCCCGCCGTACGGGTCGAGTTCGTCCTTGTAGACGTCGGACGCCTTGACCCGGGGTTCCTGCGGTTCCCTGCTTCCCTCCTTGAGGAGATGGCCGCCCGCGTCGACCCAGACCCTCTTGCCGAAGAAGAGCTCATCGAGGGTTCTCATCTCGGCGGCGGCCGATGCCTCCGAGGCGAGGCGGACCCCTTCGTCTCGATCGAAGGGAGCCTCTTCGAACGACAATCCCTCCCGCATCAACCACCAGGCTTCCATCATCAGCTGGACAGGGAATTCCCTCTGCTTCGGGAAAGACCACGCGTCCGGGTTGTACAGATGCACGCGTCCGGTCAGGGTCCGGTCGTCGCATTCGTCGAAGGAAACGGTGTACAGATCGGTCATGCGGCCAGACCATAGTGATCAAGTCCGACAGCCGCCGAGGTCCTGCCGGTCGGCCACGGCGGGCGCCGGTCAGCGGCCGACCACGAATCGCTGGTTGTAGTCCCAGGTGCAGGAGTACTGGATGATGCGCGCGCCGGCGTACGCGGACTTCCTGTTCACGTCCATGCACTTGTAGCCGCCGAACGTGCGGATCACTTTCCGTCCGGCGCCGGTCGGTATCAGCCGGAACCGCTGGTTGGGCTCGCCCGTGCAGGTGTACTGGACGATGCGCGCGCCGTTGAACGGAGACGCCCTCCTGACGTCCATGCACTTGTTGGCGAAGGTGCGGATCTCCCATTGCCCGCCCCCGACCGGGATGATGTGGAACCGCTGGTTGTACTCCCAGGTGCAGCGGTACTGGACGATGTGGACGTCGTTGTCCGCCGACTTCCCCTCCACGTCCATGCACATGTCGGCGAACGTGCGGATGACCCCGCTGATCGGGTGCTCGCCATCGGCGTGCGCGGCGGGAGATCCGAGCGTGGCCGGGGCGGCCGCGAGGACGGCGGCGGCCGGCAGGCCGGTCGCGAACCAGGCGATCGGACGTTTCATACCCACTCCCTCATGTTGAGATCGTCGCAGCAATCCTCCCCAAACAGGCACTCTTTGTAACTTATTCGCTACACACAGCCACCTTCGACAGCCCTTGCCAGGGCGGACGACCGGGCTCCCGGCGAGTGCGGGGCGGCGGGAGCCCGAGCGGTATCTTCGGGGCGGCCGCGCCGCGGCCCCGTGTTCAGCCCCCGAGCGAAAGGCGCCGACATGCCCGAGAACGACACTCCGGACGCCGTGGTCTCGGTGCCCGTCGGCCGGGTGGCCGGCGGCCGCGCGGAGGTCCGCGACGACGACTGGGGCGGCGAGACCGCGATCGTCCGCCTGGACGCCGGGCGGTACGGCCCGGAGGCCGTGGCGGGCCTGGACGCCTTCTCCCATCTGGAGGTCGTCTACCACTTCGACCGCGTCCCGGCCGACACGATCCGGACCGGTGCGCGGCACCCGCGCGGCAACGCCGACTGGCCGCTGGTCGGCATCTTCGCGCAGCGCGGCAAGAACCGCCCCAACCGGCTCGGCGTCTCCCGCTGCCGCCTCGTCAAGGTGGACGGCCTCGACCTGCACGTCCAGGGCCTGGACGCCGTCGACGGAACACCCGTCCTCGACATCAAGCCGTACATGGCCGAGTTCGGCCCCCAGGGCGAGACCTCGCAGCCGGACTGGGCCACCGAGCTCATGCGCGACCACTACTGACGGTCCGCCGGAGCGGCCCTTCGGACTATCGTGACGATCATGGAATTTCGACGGGTCGGGACCAGCGGGCTCCGCGTCAGCGAGATCGTCTTCGGCAACTGGCTCACCATGGACGGGCAGATCGACCAGGACGCGCAGGTCGCCTGTATCCGCGCCGCGCTGGACGCCGGGATCACCACCTTCGACACGGCCGACGTCTACTCGGGCGGGCTCGCCGAGGAGGTCCTCGGACGCGCCCTGCGCGAGGTGCGGCGGTCGTCGGTGGAGATCGCCACGAAGGTCTGCCTGCCGGTCGGGGAGGGCGCGAACGACCGCGGCCTGTCCCGCAAGCACGTCCTGGAGAGCTGCCACGCGTCCCTGCGGCGGCTCGGCACCGACTACGTCGACCTCTACCAGGCGCACCGCTTCGACGCGGAGACCCCGCTCGAGGAGACCATGCGGGCGTTCGCCGACCTGGTGCGCCAGGGCAAGGTCCTCTACGTGGGCGTGTCGGAGTGGACGGCCGAGCAGATCGCCCGGGGGCACGCCCTCGCGGCCGAGCTGGGCGTCCCGCTCATCTCCAACCAGCCGCAGTACTCGATGCTCTGGCGCGTCATCGAGGCCGAGGTCGTCCCGGCGTCGGAGCGGGCCGGGATGGGCCAGCTCGTCTTCTCCCCCGTCGCCCAGGGCGTCCTGACCGGCAAGTACGCGCCGGGCGGCCGGGCTCCCGAGGGGTCGCGGGCGACCGACGACCGCGGTTCCCGCTTCGTCGGCCGGTACATGTCGGACGCCGTCCTCGAGCGGGTCGCCCTTCTGCGGCCCCTCGCGGACGAGGCGGGCCTGACGATGGCGCAGCTCGCGGTCGCCTGGACGCTCCAGAACCCGAACGTGGCGGGCGCCGTCATGGGCGCGTCCCGTCCCGAGCAGGTCGCCGAGAACGCCGCCGCCGCGGGCGTCCGCCTCCCGGACGACCTGCTGAAGCGCATCGACGAAACGCTCGGCGACCTCGTCGAGCGCGACCCCGCCAAGACCGCCGACCCCTTCAACGTCATGCCCGCCTGGCGCCGCTGACCCGCCTCCGGCACGCCGCCACCGTCGCGTCTCACGCGTCGACGGTGGCGGCGGAGCGCTGGAGCTGCCGCCGGGAGGTGACGCCGAGCTTGACGAAGATCTTCCGCAGGTGCCATTCGACGGTGCGGGGGCTGATGTACAGCCGGTTCCCGATCTCGGCGTTGGTCAGTCCCTGCCGGACGAGCCGGACGATCTGGTGCTCCTGGGCGGTGAGCTCGCCGGTGGGTCCGATGGGGCGCCTGCGGAGGTCCTCCCCGGTGGCCAGCAGCTCGCGGGCGGCGCGCGAGGCGAAGGCGGTCATCCCCATGGCGGTGAACGCCTCGTGGGCGATCCGCAGCTGTTCCCGGGCGGGACCGCGGCGGCGGTGGCGACGCAGCCATTCGCCGTAGAGGAGGTGGGCGCGGGCGAGTTCGCCTCGGACGCGCGTCCGTCCGAGTCGTTCGACCGCTTCGCGGTAGTGCTGCTCGGCGAGCGCGTCCGTGCTGGTCAGGGCGAGGGAGCGGGCGTGGACGCCCAGAGCCCAGTCGGTGCCCGCCGCCTGGGCCAGGTCGCCGAAGCGGCGGACCGCGGCGGTGGCCTCGCGAGGCGCGCCGCTGCGGACGGCGGCCTCGACGAACTCGGGCAGCGACCACGTGTCGACGGCCGTGTCGCTCTGGGCGGCCGGCATGGCCGCGAACACGTCCTGGTACCGGCCGAGCCCGTTCCCGAGGACGGCCTGAGCCCACCGGGTCAGGGTCGCGCCGACACCGTCGTGTGAGCTCGCCGGAACGGACCTGGCCGGCTTCGCCGCGTCGGCTTCGCGGCCCTGCCACGCGGCCAGCATCAGCGCTCCGTGGGACGGCCACGGGGTCTTCATAGCCTCGGACACCGTCTCGATCCGCGCGGCCAGCGCGGCCGCCTCCGCGAGTTCGCCCGCGAAGACCTTCACGACGACGCGCGAGGTCAGCGCGATGGGGAGGTCGACGCCCCGGCCGGTGTCCAGGGCGAGGCGGAGGTGCCGGAAGGCGAGGTCGTCCCAGGTCTCGTAGTCGCCGAGGGTCGCGGCGGTCAGGCCCGCCAGCCAGGCCCAGCGAAGGGCGCCCTCGTCCGTGGCGTCGGTGTCGCGGAAGGCTCGCACGGCGGCCTTCAGGTCCTCGGCTCCCACATGGAGCCCTTCGGCGAGGCTCAGTGCCATCGCGTCCAGAAGCCGGTCGGACGGACGCGGCGAACCGGGTGCGGACGGGGCCGAGAGCGCCGCTTCGGCGGCCTCGGGCCTGCCTCCGCCGGAGAGCATCGCCGCGCCCATCGCCTCCAGGTAGGTGTCGCGAGCGAGTGGCACGTCGTGCGGCTCGAGGCGGCGGGCGGCGTCGAGCAGCAGCGGGACGGCGTCGGCGTCACGTCTGGTGGTGAAGGCGATCCGCGCGCGGAGCTGTTCGATCCGGCCGTGGCGGCTCCGGTCGACCGGGCCCGCCTCGGCGATGGACAGCAGCCGGAGCGCGGCGCGGGCTCCTCCGGCCTGGTGGGCGGCGTGCGCGGCGGTCAGCGCGCGGTCCCGGCGCCGGACGGGGTCGGGGGTCAGCTCGACGGCCCGGTTCAGGAAGGCCGCCACCGCCGCCGCGCCTCCGCGGGCCCGGGCTCGTCCGGCGCGGCGTTCGAGCTCTGCCGCGATGTCCTCGGCGGGGTCGGAGGCGGCCTGCGCCGCGTGCCAGGCCCGGCGGTCGGGGTCGGTCTCGGCGTCGGTGACCTCGGCCAGGACGGCGTGGGCCCGGCGCCGCTCGTCCGGGGACGCCGTCCAGTAGGCGGCCGAGCGGACCAGCGGGTGCCGGAACCGCAGTCGTTCGCCGATGTGGAGCAGTCCGGCGGACACGGCCGGGGTCGCCGCCTCGATGCCGATGCCGAGCCGGTCGGCCGCGCGCCACAGCAGCACCGGGTCCCCGGCGGGTTCGGCGGCGGCCACGACCAGCAGCTGCCGCGTCGGAGGCGCGAGGCGGGCCACCCGCCGGCGGTGGATGTCCTGGATCGGGCCACTGGACGCGCGTGCCCCGGGCGGGCCGAATCCCCCGGCGAACTCGGCCGAGGACGCCTCGGCGGACATCTCCCGCAGCGCGAGGGGGTTGCCTCGCGTCTCGTCGACGATCCGCGCGAGCACCTGGTCGTCCCAGGGGCCCGGCACGGCGGCGCGCAGCAGCGCCCGCGCGTCCGGGTCGGGCAGCCCGGTGACGGCCATCTCGGGCAGTCCGGTCAGCGCCGCCGCCGGATCGGACCCCGCCGGATCGGATCCCGCCGATTCGGGCGACGCGTCCGCGGACGCCTCCGGTGACGGATCGGGCACGCGGGTCGCGAAGACGATCGCCACGGGCTCGGGCAGCAGCCGGCGGGCGGTGAACGTCAGCACCCGCAGCGACGCCTCGTCCAGCCACTGGGCGTCGTCCACGACCCACAGCAGGGGACGGTTCCGCGACGCCTCCGACACCAGCCCGAGGACGGCCAGGCCGAGCAGGAAGCAGTCCGGCGCGGGCCCGGCCCGCAGGCCGAACGCGGTCTGCAACGCCTCGCGCTGCGGCGCGGGGATGCGGGGAAGGTGGTCGGTCATCGGGTGGCACAGCTGGTGCAGTCCGGCGAACGCCAGCTTCGACTCCGACTGGACGCCCACGACGCGCGAAACGCCGAAACCGCGGGCGCGGCCGACCAGGTGGTTCAGCAGCGCCGTCTTGCCCGAGCCGGGTTCGCCGCGCAGCACCAGCGTGCGGCTTTCACCGCCGCGAACCGCTCTGAGCAGCCCGTCCAGGCGTTCGCGTTCGTCCTGTCGTCCGTGCAGCATCCGGCGGGGGTCGCCGGCCTCACCGTCTTCCTTCCGTGACTCCGCCGTGAACGGCGTGCGGGCGGCGGCCGGATCGTCCGCCGCCGCCTGTCGTCCCAGGTTCTCCATGAGGCCGTACCTCCGCGATCGTCCATCAAGAGCAATCCCGTTCGAACGGGGGCGTACGACCTCTTCGACCGGACAGCTCCCAGGCCCGTGACAACTCCCCCGGGACCGAGCTCAGGCTCACACCCACGTCACCGGCGTCGCGGACCTCCGGCGACGACGGCCAGGGACCGCCCCCGTGGCCGACCCGGGTCCGCCCAGGCCCGGTTCCGTCAAGAGTTGTCGTTGCCGGGCCCAAAGGCCGAGCAGCGACGGGAGACCACAGTGACCACCCACGATCGACCGCGGCCGCGGACATGAGGGAGACCGAGCCGCACTGGACCGACCAGCCGCACTGGACCGACCAGCCGCACTGGACCGACGAGGCGCACTGGGCCGACGAGGCGGCGTGCCGCTCTCTCGACCCCGAACTGTTCTTCCCGGTGGGCGGCGAGGCCGCCTACGCGGAACGGATCGGCCCGGTCCGCATGATCTGCGCCTCCTGTCCCGTCGCCCGCGCCTGCCTGGAATGGGCCCTGACCGTGGGCGAGCCGCACGGCATCTGGGGCGGTACCACTCCGGAGGAGCGCCGCCTCATGCGGGCGGCGCGGAAGACCGCCGCCTCGTCCGGGGCGGCCCGTCCGATGGGCCGCTCGTCCGGTCGCCCGTCCGGGGCCTCGTCCCGGCGGGCGGCCGAGACGCCCGACGCCGCATGACCGTCCGTCCGCAGGGACGAGAAGAGAAGAGGAGACCCGTGAGGGATCAGGTGGACGTGGTGGTGGTCGGGCTCGGACCCGGCGGCGAGTACGCCGCCGGCGAGCTGGCCGCGGCGGGACTGGACGTGGTCGGGGTCGAGGCCGGGCTCGTCGGGGGCGAATGCCCGTACTGGGGCTGCGTCCCCAGCAAGACGATGATCCGCGCCGGGAACGCGCTCGCCGAGGCGGGCCGCGTCCCCGTCCTGGCCGGTGAGGCGAAGGTGGTCCCGGACTGGACGCCGGTCGCCGACCGCGTCCGGGACGAGGCCACCGGCGACTGGGACGACCGGGCCGCCGCCGACCGGCTGACGGCGAAGGGCGTCCGGCTGTTCCGTGGGACGGGGCGGCTGACGGGCCCGCGCCAGGTGGAGGTGGGCGGCCGGACGTTCCGGGCGCGGCGCGGCGTCGTCCTGGCGACCGGGTCGAGTCCGCGCGTCCCGCCGGTGCCGGGCCTGGCGGCGACGCCGTACTGGACCAACCGGGACGCCATCGAGACCCGGGACGTCCCCGGCTCGATGGCCGTGCTCGGCGGCGGCGCGATCGGCGTGGAACTCGCCCAGGTGTTCGCCCGCTTCGGATGCGCGGTGACCGTCCTCGAGGGCCAGGACCATCTGCTCGCGCAGGAGGAGCCGCAGGCCGGGGAGCTGGCGGCCAAGGCGCTGCGGGCCGACGGCGTCACCGTGCGCAGCGGCACCCGGGCCCGGCGGATCGACCACGACGGCACGTCCTTCGAGGTCCGCCTCCAGGGCGTCCCGGAGCCGGTCCGGGCCGAGCGGCTGCTGGTCGCGACCGGCAGGCGGTCGGACCTGGCGGCCCTGGGCGTGGACGCCGCGGGACTCGATCCCGAGGCGCCGTCCGTCCCCACCGACGGGCAGATGCGTGCGGGCGACGGCCTGTGGGCGGTCGGCGACGTCACCGGGGCGGGCGCGTTCACGCACGTCGCGATGTACCAGGCGCGGATCGCCGTCCGGGACGTCCTCGGCAGGCCCGGACCGGACGCCGACTACCGGGCGCTCCCCCGCGTCACCTTCACCGACCCCGAGATCGCGGCCGTCGGGATGACCGAGGCGCAGGCCCGCGCCCGGGGGCTGCGGGTGCGCACCGCGCTCGTGCCGATCGCCGCGTCCACGCGCGGCCGGATCCACGGCCCCGGCAACGGGGGCTTCATCAAGCTCGTCGAGGACGCGGGCCGGGGCGTCCTGGTCGGCGCGACCTCGGCGGGGCCGATGGGCGGCGAGGTGCTGTACGGGCTGAACGTCGCCGTGCACACCGAGACGCCCGTCGAACGGCTCCGCCACATGATCTACACCTACCCGACGTTCCACCGGGCGGTGGAGGCCGCGCTGGACGCCCTCCGCTGACCACACGACACACACCGCACGACACACAAAGAGAAGGAAGAGCCGATGCACAAGCACGTTCTCGAGGCGGCGGCGCAGGAATTCGCCGACGCCACGTCGAAGCCGCCGTTCGTGTACGAGCTGGGCGTGGAGGGGGCCCGCAGGCTCCTGGACGGCGTCCAGTCCAACCCCGTGCCGATGCCCGAGATCGAGGAGAAGTGGATCACCGTCCCGGCCGAGGCCGGCGACGTCCGGGTCCGCGTCGTCCGGCCGGCCGGGACGGCGGAGCAGGTCCTGCCCGTCGTGCTGTACGTGCACGGCGGCGGCTGGGTCCTCGGAGGCGTCCAGACGCACGACCGGCTCGTCCGCGAGCTGGCGGTCGGCGCGCACGCCGCCGTCGCGTTCGTCGACTACACCCGCTCCCCCGAGGCCCGCTACCCGGTGGCGATCGAGCAGGCGTACGCCGCCGCCAAGTTCATCAAGGCCAACGGCGCGAAGGGCAACCTGGACGCGTCCCGGATGGCGGTCGCGGGCGACTCGGTCGGCGGGAACATGGCGGCCGCGCTCACCCTCATGGCCAAGCAGCGCGGTGACGTGTCGTTCGTGCACCAGTCGCTGTACTACCCCGTGACCGACGCGGCGCAGGACACCGACAGCTACCGCGAGTTCGCCGAGGGCCCGCACCTGCGGGCCCAGTCGATGGCCTGGTTCTGGGACGCCTACACCACCGACCCGAAGGAGCGCGCCGAGATCACCGCCTCGCCGCTGCGCGCCACCCTCGACGACCTGAGGGGGCTGCCGCCCGCGCTGCTGATCGTGGACGAGAACGACGTCCTGCGCGACGAGGGCGAGGCGTACGGCCGCCGCCTCACCCAGGCCGGGGTGCCGACCACCAGTGTCCGCTTCAACGGGACGATCCACGACTTCATGATGCTCAACCCCGTCCGCGAGACCCGCGCGTCCCGCGCCGCGACCGCCCTCGCGATCGCCGCCCTGAAGATCGCCCTGCAGCCCCGAAAGGACATCTGATGACCCACGAGAACCCCGTCGTCGTCCTGGTCCACGGAGCGTTCGCCGAGTCGGCGAGCTGGAACCGCGTCATCCGGCGCCTGAACGACCACGGCACCACCGCCGTCGCCGTGGCGAACCCGCTCCGCAACCTGACCGGGGACGCCGCCTACCTGCGCGACGTCATCAGCGGCATCGGCCGGCCGGTCGTGCTCGTCGGGCACTCCTACGCGGGCATGGTCATCACCCAGGCGTCGGCGGGGAACCCGGCCGTCCGGTCGCTGGTGTACGTCGCGGCGTTCGCCCCCGAGCCCGGGGAGAGCGCGTTCCAGCTGTCCGGCCGGTTCGAGGGCAGCACCCTGGCGGACGCCCTGGTCGCCTACCCGGTCGCGTCCGGCGGCAACGAGTTCCGGATCGCCGACGAGAAGTTCCACCGCCAGTTCTGCGCGGACCTGGACGACGACGAGGCCGCGCTGATGGCCGCGACGCAGCGTCCGGTGACCGAGCGGGCCCTGACGGACGGGCTCGGCGTGAGCGAACCGGGCTGGCGCGCCAAGCCGTCCTGGTGGGTGTTCGGCGCGGAGGACCGGAACATCCCGGCCGAGGCGGTGCGGTTCATGGCGAAGCGCGCGTCCTCGCTCGGCACGCGCGAGGTCGCCGGGGCGTCCCACGCGGTCGCCGCGTCCCGTCCGGACGCCGTCGTCTCCACCATCCTCGACGCCGTCGCCCACCACCGGGACTGACCGTCCAGGAGAACCGTCCGCCCGGCGGCGACGAAGCCGCTGGGCGGACTCGGTGGGGCGGAGCCGGAGGCCTCAGGTGGGGCGGAGCCGGAGGCCTCACTCGTCAACGATCATCGTCCGGCGTCGAGACACGGCCGAGGCGGGCGCGTATCCGGGTGAGGCGTTCGGCCGCGTGGGCGGCGATCACGGGATCGATGGCGTCGGCATGGTCGCGGAGTCGCGTCTCGGCCTCGGTGAGGTCCTGGTCGACCAGGCGGAACACGTCGGAGCAGCCCTGGGCGTGGCTGTGCTCGATGGCGAACCGGTGCCGGGCGGCGAGGGTGCGGGCCAGTTCGCTGTTGTCCTGGTCGAGCATGGCGCGGACCTCGGTGGCGCCGATGAGGAACGCCGCGGGCCAGACCAGCGTGGCCAGGTCGTGGGGGTGGAGTGGCGCTGGCATCAGCGCCAGCCCGGTGGTGACGATGGCCGCCATCGCGGCACCTGCCGCCCAGCGGGACCAGCGCCGCAGGTCGGGCCAGTAGAAGACCGCGAGCGGGCCGAGGAACAGCATGCAGTGCAGGAACGGCGTCCGGGTCAGTCCTCCGGTCGTCAGGTTGGTCATCAGGAGGGTGGAGACGACGGCGTCCGCGGCCCCGAACACCAGGGCGCCGCAGACCACGCGGCCGTGCGCGGCGGCGCCGTCCTCGGTGACCGTCACGTACGCCCAGCGGGCCGTCAACAGGCCGAACGCGGCGAGTGCGAGCGTCACGGGCAAGGGCAGGGCCTCGAAGGAGGGGAGCGCGTGCCCGAGACTGCCCAGCGCGCCGAGCGCGATGATGAGCGGACCGACGTCGTACGGGCCGGTCATCGGGTCGGCGGCGGCGGGAAGCCGCACCAGGCGGTTGCCGATGGTGAGCCGCTGCTCCTGGCTCCAGGGAGCGCGGCGGCGGACGGTCACGGGCACCCGTCCGCGCAGCCGCATCTCCGCGAGGACCTGCCCGAGAAGGCGGACCTGGCCCCGCGCGAGCAGCAGCGTCGCGTCCTCCCCCGCGATGTGGAGGTCCACGTCCTTGGCGAGATCCGGGCTGGTGGCGTTGTGCAGGGTCTGCCAGTTGAGCAGGGCGGTGCCGAGGAACTCCGCATGGTCGCCCACGCTGTCGGCCAGTTCCCGCCGCCATGCGGCCAGCGGCGACCTCGGCACCGGACCGGTCCCCGCCAGCAGCGGCCACACGCCGGTCGCCGCGTCCACGACGGTGTCCCGGCCGAACGCCACGCTGCTCTGCCCGGCCAGCCGCGCCCGGCTGGCGGCAGCCTCCCGTTCGGCGTCGGCCACGCGCAGCCGCTGCCGCACCTGCCTGGCCACGTAGCGGCGGATCACCATGCCGCCCAGCAGACCTGCCGCAGGCCAAAGGAACGGCGCGATCGCGGGCCCCTCGCCCACCCACGTCAGTGCGGCCGTGGCGCTCGCCCCGACCAGCGCCACCACGAGCAGCGCGCGTCTGCCGTCGCGCAACGCGGTCTCGAACGCCAGCGGGCTGGCCAGCAGCGACGGGGCGTCGGCCGATCCGCCGACCAGGACGCACCACAAGGCCACATCCGCGCAGTCCAAGGGCAGCCGCACGGCCAGGGGCATCCTGCGGCGGCCGAGGACGTAGGCGAGCAGCAGGTCGTACAGGCCGAAGAGCAGGACCGCGGTGAGGGCCTGGACGAGCGAGAGCCGGCCGCCGGCGAACGCGATCGCGCCCGCCATGGCCCGGCTGGCGATCCGGAGGTTCACGAAGAACCGGACGGTGGCGATCTCCACGGCCGCCCAGGAGGTACGGATCGTCACGGCCGTTGCTTGACCCGCGTGGCCCAGGTGAGGAACCGCTCGATCTGCCGCCGCGACGGAAGGTCCTGTTCGCGATCCGGTGGCAGCCCGTCGGTGTTGACGGTGGCGAGGCGCGCGACCTGGCTGAACTCGGCCCTGATCCGGTCCCAGACCCGTGCGCGCCGGTTCTCCCGGCTCGTCAACCGCTGGGGCAGGTTCTCCGCCAGCGCGTAGTTCACGGCCGCGTTCACGTGGGTGAGGCGCGAGATTCCCAGCCGCTCCTCGTCAGCCGTCCGCCCCTCGGGCTCGGGCAGGACGGCGCTGGGGCGCAGCACCGCCGCCAGCATGCTCCGTTCGTCCAGCAGTTCACGGCGGTCATAGAAGTGGTCGGCTTCGGCCTCACGCATCCGGCGCCGTACCGCCTCGTCATAGGCGTGCCCGGTCATCACCACCACGCAGGGACGGTCCCGTCCGCAGCGGCGGCGGATCTCCTCCACCACGGCCACGCCCGGAAAGTGATCGTCGGACCGCGAGTCGTCCGCGGCGTCGACCAAGGCGACATCGACCTGCAGCCAACGGTCCCCCAGAGCGAGCGCCGCGTCGTGGTCGACCACCGCGACGACCTCGATCCCCTCGCATTCGCCGAGAAAGGAGGCGATGCCTCGGCGGGCGAACGGATCGTCGTCAACCACGGCCACTCCGGCCATCGCCACCTCCAGCGTGATGATAGATCCGCCGTGCGCGATCCGGCCGCGCAAATCGCGCACCTTCCGGTGCTACGTTCCGATCGCCCGAGCTCTCAGGGATCGGGTGACGCCCCTTCGGCGGATCCCCTTGCGACGTGGAAGACGAAGGAGCCTGATGTCCAACCGGTTCGCGCCGCTGTCGGCCGACGACCCAGCGGCCGTCGCGGGCTATCCGTTGTTCGCCCGACTCGGCGCGGGCGGCATGGGACGGGTCTATCTGTCGATCTCCCCGGGCGGGCAGCCACTCGCGATCAAGGTCGTCCGGCGGGAGTACGCCGACGACGAGCAGTTCCGCAAGCGGTTCCAGCAAGAGGTGCAGGCCGCACAGCGTGTGCACAGCGCCTACACGGCGCCCTTGGTGGAAGCCGCGCCCGACGATCCGGTCCCCTGGCTGGCCACCGTCTACGTCCCAGGGCCCTCACTGCACACCGCGGTGGAGGAGGCGGGGCCGCTGCCGGAGAAGGCGGTCTGGAGGCTGGTCGCGGGGATCGCCGAGGCACTGGTCGGCATCCACGCCGCCGGTGTCGTCCACCGCGACCTGAAACCCTCCAACGTGCTGCTCGCGGCGGACCGGCCCCGCGTCATTGACTTCGGCATCGCACGGGCCGCCGACGCCACCTCGCTGACCCGCACCGGCATCCAGGTGGGCACACCGGCGTTCATGACGCCCGAGCAGATCAGGGCGGGCGCGGTCGGCCCGGCCACCGACGTCTTCGCACTGGGCCAGCTCGCGGTGTTCGCGGCGACCGGACGGTCGGCCTTCGGCGAAGGCACCACTGAGGCGCTGTTCTTCCGCATCCTCAACGAACCGCCGGACCTGGACGGGTGCCCGCCGGAGCTGGCCGAACTGGCCACCCGCTGCCTGGCCAAGGACCCGGCCGCACGCCCCACCCCCGAAGACATCGTCGCGCTGGCGCGGCCCCACACCGACGCCGCCGAAACGAGCCCCTGGCTACCGCCCGCGACGGCCGCACTGACCGCCGACTACGAACCGCCACACATGGACCCCGGCGCGCGACTCCAGACCCTGGTCCCACTACCTCGACGCCGTGCGCCGCTCGTCGCGGGGGCCGCCGCGGTCGTGGCGTTCTTCCTGCTCGCCGTCGTGGTCGCCTTCCAAACCGGCGCCGTAGGGAAGGCAGCACGGCAGGGGCCGACCTCCTCGCCGGGGCCCTACCAGCCGTCCAGCGCCGCCAGCGCCGCCGCACCCAGCCCGACACCGCTCGGCTACGCCGAAGAGTTCAGGAACGCCGCGTTCACGATGCCGGGCGGAGACTGCACAAGCTTCGTCCACATCACCGTGTCCTTCGACCGGAAAGGCCCGAGCGTAGGGGTCGGCGGCTGGATGCACAGCGATTTCAACTTCGACTGCTCCAGCTCCCGACCCGACCCACGAGTGACCTTCGGCGCCAACGACGGCAACGCCGCCCTCGCCGGCACCGCCACCGACGGCCCGGGCTGCATGGCCGCCGTGCGCAGCGCGCCGATCCAACCCCTGGTGCCGTTCGCGAACCTGCACAAGGGCATGCGGTTCTGTGCGCTCTACCCCGCCGACAACCACGTCGTCCTCCTCAAACTCACAAGCAAGAACGACTCCACCAACGCGCTCAGCTGGTCCGCCACCGCCTGGCACACACCCCCAGGCCCCTGACCGTTCTTCAAGGGGGTCAAGGGGCCATGGCTCCAAACCCTGCCGCCCCGGCCGGGACGTAGCGGGTCACAGGCCGGTTCTCCACCACGGAGAACCGGCCCCGTCCCCTGGATCCTCGCAACCACCCCCACCAGAGCCGACCGATCAGCCAGGAGGCCGGGCCCCAAAGCAGCCAGGTCATGACCACCATCCCAGGGCTCTTCGCCGCCTGGCGGCTGGGGACACGTTCGGCGGCGGAGGGCCTTAACCAGAACTTGACGGGTTCGGCGACTGCTCGATAGCGCCGGACGGGGCGTCTTGCGGCGGCGGGAATGGAGAATTCCTGTGACCTGCCCGCGACGAGGAGGGAATCCTGATGTCCGATCGAGGCGATCTTCCGGCGCCGAGCCAGGGGCTCGTGCTGACGCACTTCCTGGCCGTCCGGGACGTGGCCGTCTCCAGGGAGTTCTACGCGAACGTCCTCGGCGGCAAGGTGGTGCTCCCGGAGAACCCGGCCATCGTCCAGGTGGCCAACAGCTGGATCATCATGAACCCCGGCGGCGGCCCCACCCCGGACAAACCCGACGTCGTACTGAGGGCGCCCGAGCCCGGCGATCCGGTGTCGACGTTCCTCAACGTCCGGGTGGCCGACATCGCGGCGTTCTACGCCGCGGCCACCGCCCAGGGCGCGCAGTTCCTGACCGAGCCCCTGGACCGCAAGGCGGAGATCCGCTGCTACATGCGCGACCCGGACGGCTATCTCATCGAGGTCGGCCAGGCCACGGGCATGCTTCACGGTGTCTTCGCCGACCGTCCCGCGCCCGGCTAGTCGGCAGGTGAGATCTCCACCGCCTGCGCACCGGCCGGCGCGTGTTCCTCCACGGCCGCGCGAGGTCATGACCTCGAACGTTGTAGGGGGAGGCAGCGGCCGGAGCACCGCCGGTTGAGAACGGGCCCGTCTCCTCGCAGGCACCGGGCCGCGTCTCGGCACCGATCACCGGTGGGCTCGGCGAGAACGGACGACCGGACACTGCGCATGGTGGATCAGGCCGTGCGTCACCGAACCCAGGTGCCGGATCCCCGGGGTCAGGAGTCCCTGCGAGCCGAGGATCAGCAGCTCGGCCTCGTCGCGGACGATCACGACCGGGCCCGGGGCGTGCTCGACCAGGAAGCGTCCGGTCGAACCGAGCAGAAGACCGGCGAAACCGCCCCGTCCACGGTTCCCGACGACCGTTTCGAACCCCTTGGACGACTCCTAACGGAGCGCCTTCGTGACGACGATCGGATCGGTGCCGGCAGGCTTGCCGCCGGCAGCGTTGGAGGTCGTGACTTGGGGATCACGAGTAGTGGGCCGTGGTCGTCTTCCTCGGCCGGCGGGCGGACCGGAGCTGGCATGGAGGTGGGCCTCGTCGTGAATGGAGGCGGCCCCCTGGCCGTGGCCAGGGCGCCGCGGAACCGGTGCGTGGACCTGCTGCGCGTGTGTGCGATCGGCGCGGTGGTGCTGGGCCACTGGCTGCTGGTCGACATCACCTACCGGGCCGGGCACCTGTCGGGCCGCGACACCCTCCAGTACATCCGCTGGGCGCGCTGGGGGACCCTGGCGATGCAGGTCATGCCGGTGTTCTTCGTGGTCGGCGGGTATGCCAACGCAGTCTCCTGGACGGGACACCGCCGACGGGGAGAAGGCTGGACGGACTGGATGCGCGGCCGGATGCTGCGACTGCTGTGGCCCACCACGGTGTACGTCGCGGTGGGCGCGCTCGCCGTCACCGTGGCCCGGTCCGCCGGGGCGGAGAACGGCGAGTTGGCCCAGGCCGGCTGGCTCGTCGCCCTGCAGTTGTGGTTCCTGCCCGTCTACCTGCTGCTGATCGCGCTCACTCCGCTGATGCTGGCCGCGCACCGGCGCTGGGGGTTGGCGGTGCCCGCCATGATGGCCGTCGCAGCCGCGGGGGTGGACGCCGCGGTGCTCGGTCCCCGCGTGCCGCTGATCGGCTATGCGAACTACCTGCTGGTGTGGGGGGCGATGCATCAGTGGGGATTCGCGTGGCAGGACGGGACGCTCACACGTCCCCGGTGGCGCTGCGGGGCGTTGGCCGCCGTAGGAGTCTTGTGCCTCGCCGCACTGCTGACCTGGGGTCCTTTCCCGGTTGACATGATCGGGGTTGGAACGCGGGTGGGCAACACCTCCCCGCCGTCGATTGCCCTACTGGCGTTCGCCGCCGCCCAGACCGGGTTGCTGCTCACGCTCGAACCGGTCCTCGGGCGTCTGGTCGCCCGCCCATCTCGGTGGCGGCTGGTCTCCCGCCTCAACCGCACGGTCATGGTCGTCTACCTGTGGCACATGGTGCCGGTGGTCATCGTGGCCGTCGCGCTCTACCCCACCGGTGTCATGCCCCAGCCGGCCATCGGCTCGGCCGAGTGGCTGGTCTCGCGCCTGGCCTGGATCGCCCTCCTGGTGCTCGTGATGGTGCCGCTCACCGCCGTCGTGATGTGGGCCCACCGTCCGTTGCGCCTCCTGCCCGAAGGGCTGGGAACGGCGGGTCGGTGGTCACCGATCCTGGTGCTGTGCGGCCTCGCCGCCACAGTGCCCGCGCTCGCCAGGCTCGCCATCGGCGGCTTCGCCCCGGGCGGACACCTGCCCGGACCCGTGCTGGTGGTCTATGCCTGCGGCCTCCTCGCGGTCTTCTGGTCCGGCCGTCCGCCGTCCCAGGACCGGTCACCGGCATCGCCACCACCCCGAACCGCCGGATGACCCCCTCCTCACCCCGCCAGAGGGCCCGCCGCCTGGCGCGGTGAGCGTTTGGGGGCTATGGGGTCACCGGTTGAACAGTTCGAAGGCGACGGCGGGTTCTCCGTTGAATCGTGGGCTCTGCGCGGCGGTGTCGTCCCCCAGGAAGCGGCGTACGTATGCCTCGGGGTCCTCGTCGGTCAGGGCTTCGATGTACGTGCGATGCTCCAGTAGCGACTGGACGGCCTGCTCGAACCCTGGGCCCGCGGGAACCGCGTGGGTGGGGTTCGGGGAGTTGGCGACGGCGACCCAGCGGACGCCGGGCCATGGACGCAGGCCTCGTTCCGACAGTTCCGGGAAGATCCAGCGGTTGCCCGCGTCCGCGGCCGCGTCGAGGACGGCGCGACCCACGGCCACGTGGTCCGGGGTGTTCCAGGTTCCCGGACCCCAGGTGGTGTGATGGTTGAGAGTGATCACCAGTTCGGGCCGGTGGCGGCGGATGGCGGCGGCGATGTCGCGACGCAGGGCGACGCCGTACTCGATCACGCCGTCCTGGTGGTCGAAGAACTCCACGGAGGTCACACCGACGGCTGCGGCGCTCGCGCGCTGCTCACGCTCCCGCAGGGGTGCGGCCTCGGCCGGTGCCATGGAGTCGATGCCGGCTTCGCCCCTCGTGGCGAGGACGTAGGCGATCTCACGGCCGTCCTGGACCCATGACGCGACGGCGGCCGAGCATCCGTACTCAAGGTCGTCAGGATGGGCAACCACGGCGAGAGCACTCCGCCAATCGGTCGGCATGGGCTGCAGCGGAGGAAGCGATTCGGTCACCGGGTCTCCCTTGATGGTTTGTTCCCGTGGTGGTGCGTGAGGCGCGGCGCGAGAGGCGGCTCCATCGACCAGCCGTGGACTCGCCCATGAGCCGGGTGCGGCTGCGGTGCCGTTCCATGCAGGGTCACGAAGACCACCGCCGCGCCGACCCCGCTGACGGCTGCGCAGAACAGCATCGCCCGGACGAACGATGCCTCCAGCGCGGCGCCCGAGCGATAGGCGTCCGGCGCCATCCCGATGAGCAGCGGCAGCGCCGCGACCGCGACCAGGCCTGCCGCACGCGCCGCCGCGTTGTTCACGCCGCTTGCCAGGCCCGCGTTCGAGCTGTTCACGGACGTCAGGAGGGTAACAGTCAGTGGAGCCACCATGATGACCATCCCGGCCCCCAGGACGACCAGACCGGGGAGGACGTCCGGAACATAGGACGCACCGGCGTCGACCCGAAGCATCAGGAGCATGCCCGCCGAGCACAGGAGCGGGCCCACTGTGAGAGGAAGCCGCGGACCGAGTCGTTGGGCAAGGACACCGGCCTGGGACGAGAAGAACAGCATGAGGACGGTCGTCGGCAGCATCGCGGCGCCGGCTCCGAGCGCCGAGTACCCGACGACCGTCTGAAGCTGGAGCGAGGTCATGAAGAAGAACCCGCCCAGGCCCGCATAGACGCAGATGGTGATCAGGTTGACCGAGGTGAACCGGCGAGAGGCGAAGATGGTCAACGGCATCATCGGGTCAGGGCGCCGGCGCTCGACGAGCACGAACGCGACGCCTGCCGCCACTCCGCCGAGCGCGGCGACCGTGGCCACCGAGCCCGCGGTGCGCGCTTCGGTCAGCGCATAGGTCACCAGGGCGAGGGCGAGGGCGCCAAGGACGGCGCCTGTGACGTCGAAGCGTGGTCGCCGGCCAACCGTGACACCGTCCGAGGGCGCGGGCGCCCCGACCGATTCCGGTACGTGGCGAAGGGCGACAGGGACGCACACCAGGGCCAGCGGCACGTTCAGCACGAAGGTCCAGCGCCATCCCGGGCCGTCCACCAGCCAGCCTCCCAGGAAGGGTCCGGCCGCCGACGCGATGCCGCCGAAGCCCGACCACAGGCCGACGGCCCGGGCCCGGTCGTCCGGATGGAACGACGCCTCGATGATGGCCAGCGAGCCCGGGGTGAGGAGGGCTCCGCCGACGCCTTGCAGGGCGCGGGCGGCGATGAGCATGGCCGGGTCGGCGGCCACTCCGCACAGGAGGGACGCGACGGCGAACCACACGACCCCGAGGACGAAGATCCGGCGCCGTCCGAGGCGGTCGCCGAGGGCTCCGCCCAGCAGGATCAGGCCTGCCAGGGTCAGCATGTAGGCGTTGACGGTCCACTGGAGGACCGCCAGGTCCGCGTCGAGGTCCTCGCCTATGTGCGGCAGGGCGACGTTGGTGACCGTGGAGGCCAGGAGCACCATGCTCGAGCCCAGGACCGTGGTCAGCAGGATCCAGCGGCCGCGGGCTGTGGCGATGCGTGTGGTGGGGGGTTCGTTGGGGGAATCGTCCATGGTGAGCTTTCGGGACGTGGCGCACCGTCGGTACTTGATGGTGCCTTCGGTCGTCAGGGGTGGTCGGTGGCACGGTCCGTACGCGCTCCCCGGCTTCGGGAGAGGGAGCGCGTACGGACCGTGCGGGGGCGGTGCCGGTCAGCCGAACTGGCCGGGCTGGTAGCCCCCGGCGGGCTGCTGGTTGATGACGTTGATGCGGTTGTAGGCGTTGATGACGCCGAGCAGGGAGACCAGGGCGACGAGCTGGTCTTCGTCGAAGTACTTGGCGGCGTCCGCCCAGGCCTCGTCGGTGACTCCCCCGGCCGCGTCGGCGATGCGGGTGCCCTGCTCCGCCAGCTCCAGGGCGGCGCGCTCGGCGTCGGTGAACACCGTCGCCTCGCGCCAGGCCGCGACCAGGTTCAGGCGCTGGGCGCTCTCTCCAGCGGCCGCGGCGTCCTTGGTGTGCATGTCGGTGCAGAATCCGCAGCCGTTGATCTGGCTGGCGCGGATCTTCACCAGCTCCTGGACCACCGGCGGCAGTGAGGAGTCCGAGACTGCCTTGGTCGCCGAGTTGATGTGCTTCAGCACCTTTCCCGCGAGGGGGTGGCCGAAGTAGTTGAGGCGCGGTTCCACGTTGATCTCCTTGCCGGTGTTGCGGATACCCAGTTCTGACCGGGTTGGCGGGCGATCTGTGACAAGGAACGAAAGACGGCGCCCACGCCCCCGTTTCGCGCGGGTGGGCGTCGCGGGCGATGGTCTTAACGACCACCCGGCTCAACCTCTCTGTCAAGCGGAAGGGAGGCGGGGAGCGCCGGCGGTCATCCTTGCCGGGTGACCCGCAGGTGTCGCCGTTCAGCCAGTTCCTCCGCGCTGACCACGGTCAGAACCGGGGTGCCGGGCGGCGCGAACATGGTCACGACCAGCTGCGACTGCGCGTCCGGAAGGTTGTTGGCGCCCTGGATGTGGATCACGTCGCCGCCGGGCTCGAACAGGGCGTCACCGGCCTTGAGCACCCGGGGCGGCTCCCCCTCCAACTCGAAGAGGATCTCACCCTCGGTCACATAGCCGAAGACCGGCCCGGGGTGCCGGTGCGGCGGCGCGCCGGCGTCACCCGGCGGCAGGGTGACGCGGATGGTCCTGGCCTCGGCGCCGGCCGGGATCCGGGCGGCCGCCTCCGGCAGGGACGCGACCAACTCGACGCCTGGGGGCAGCTGTGCATGCTCAACGCTCATGTTTCCTCCAAACAGGGACTGTCTGCAGTAAGGACAGGCAGGCCTCCCCGCTTGTGACAGCCTGCGCGAGCGATCCCGGCCAGGGCCGCGCCGGGCGCCCACACCGCGCCCCTCACCCACCGCCGAGGTTCGGGCCTCCGGTGTCACAGGTGGGACCGCTGCCCGGTCATCTGAGCTGGACGGACCGTGAAGCGATGGGAGCGAGACAGTGCCGCCAGCAAACGCCAGGGGCCGGATCCGGGTCCGGATGGCCGCACGGCCGGTCGACGAGCCGCATCGCGTCTCCAGCCCGCTGGAGTTGCTGTTCGACCTGACCTTCGTGGTCGCCGTCGCGGCCGTCACCGCCCAGTTCGCGCACAGCATCGCCGACGGACACGCCCTGGCCGGGCTCGTTCCGTTCCTGCAGGTGTTCTTCGCGGTGTGGTGGGCGTGGATGAACTTCACCTGGTTCGCAACGTGGTATGACACCGACGACGTCCTCTACCGGCTGCTGACCATGGTGCAGATGGCCGGTGTCCTGGTCCTCGCCTCGGGCGTGCGGGCCGCGGCCGACGACTCCGACTACCGGGCCGTCGCGACCGGTTACCTCATCATGCGGACGGCCCTCGTCGCGCAGTGGCTCCGGGCCGGTGTCGAGGACCCGGCCGGCCGTCGTGCCGCGCTGCGGAACGCCCTCGGCATCGCCGTCGCGCAGGCGGGCTGGGTCGTCTGGCTCGTCCTGGCGGAGACAGGCGCCCTGCCCTCGTGGGCCCAGGTACCGTCCTTCGCCTGCCTGGCGGCCCTGGAACTCGCCGTGCCCAGGTGGGCGGAACGGAACAGCCCCGCCAACTGGCACCCGCATCACATCGCCGAGCGCTACGGCCTGTTCACGATCATCCTTTTCGGTGAAAGCGTCCTCGCCGCGTCCAACGGAGTCCACGGAGCGCTCGAGGAGACCACGACGGGCCGGCCTCCCATCATCATCGTCGCCGGTTCCGGTCTCATCCTGCTGTTCGCCCTCTGGTGGCTCTACTTCCTCGCCCCTGCCGGCGAAGGGCTGAACGACCGCCGCCACCTCTCCTATCTGTGGGGATACGGCCACTACGGAATCTTCGCGAGCCTCGCGGCACTCGGCGCCGGACTCGAGGTGGCGGTCGAGCAGACCGGACACGACCTCAAGGCGTCCTCCCTCGCGATCTGCTCCGCCGTGGCCGTCCCGACCGCGCTGTTCGTCGCGTTTCTCTGGATGGTCGACACCCCAATCCTGGCCGAGCCCGTCCTCCGTCCCGCCGTGGTCCTGTGCGGCGTCACGACCATCCTGCTTCTGCCTCTGGCGGCAGCGCGCATCGGAATCGTCGCGGTCATCGCGGCGATCACCGCCGTCTGCGTCCTGATGACCGCCGTCACCATCGCTCGAAGCGAGGACGGGCCCCGCGGCTCGCGACTCGGGCGGCGGGCCTGCCAAGGGCGGCATCCGGCGAGTACGTCCCTCTGAACGGCTGCACGCCGACAAGGGCCGACACACCCACCTCATCAACGAAAGGACGACGAACAATGCCATCTCACGGTGACCTCCCCGTACCTGGCCACGGTCTCCTCCTCACGCACTTCCTGACCGTGCGCGACGCCGCGGTCTCTACGCGCTTCTACGCCGACGTTTTCGGTGGAGAGGTCGTGATGGAGGGGAACCCGGCGATCGTGAAGGTCGCCAACAGCTGGATCATCATGAATCCCGGTGGCGGGCCCACCCCCGACAAGCCCGACGTCACCTTGACCGTGCCCGAGAACCTCGAGCGGGTGTCCAGCTTCCTGAACGTGCGCGTGGCGGACATGGCCGCCTTCTACGCGCACGCCGTCTCCAAGGGCGCCCGCTTCCTGACCGAACCCCTCGATCGCACGTCCGAACTGCGCTGCTACCTGCGCGACCCCGACGGCCACCTCATCGAGGTCGGCCAAACCACCGGCCTGCTCAACGGAATCCTGGCCGACCACCCCGCCGATTCCTGACCGGAGCGCTCGGGCACGCGTCCGGCTTGCCCGAGCGCTCCCGCACCAGAGGCTGGGCGCTCAGGACGGGCATTTGGGGACGGTCTGCATCGTCTTGATCGAGGCCAAGGGAACGATTCGCATGGTGTCGCCTAGGCGGAGGACCATTCTGCCATCGGCGGCGCTGATGTCTTTCCCGCAGTAGCGTGCGTTGTCGGTGTCAACGATGAGGACGACGCCGTCCGGCCTGCTGACCGGGGCCGTCCAGGTCAGCACGACCGCGACGGCAATCATGGAAACGGCGAGCAGAGTCAGCCGAAGGGCCCGCGCCATCGCGTGGCGAATGCGGACGACCTCGCCGTCGCTCCAGTCCTCCAGGTCCTCGCCGGTCATGAGGATCTCGTCGGACGGTGATCCGTGCGCTGCCGACAAGGCCTGCAGCGTCGCGGTGACGAGTGCCGCCAAGGCCAGGATCAGCAGGACGACCACGCACCAGCGGATCGGCGTCGCGAGGCCGGCGAACCCGTCGCGGCCCTTCACGACCAGCACGGCCCCGAACAGCGATGTGAGTCCGGCCAAGCCGGTGCGCCAACTCTCGGCCTGCTTCCGTGCCGTCTCAACGGCGCCGAATCGAAGCTGCTGGGCCTTCATGTCCCAGCGATACCGGTCGAGGCTCACGGAAGCATCACCTGCCAGAACGCCCCGCACCCCTTGTCGAAGTTCTCCGATGGACGCTCAGCGTGGACGCGACCGCAGTCGCAGGTGAGCGTGCGGGGGCCCGGGCTCGGTTTGGGCCGTTCGTTGCGTCGCCCCTTGGTGCCAGGGGGGCCGAACTTCCACTGTCTGACGACCCTCGCACCACACCCCGGGCACGTTCCGACGATGTCGTACCGGGTTCCGTCGGGTGTGGGGGTCACGGTGAAGCCGTCGCGCCGCAGCCCGTGGTCGATGAGGCGGTACTCGACCGGCCGGTGCTTCTCGACATCAGCGCTCATCGTCGTCTTCCAGGCTGTATCCGAACAGGGGCTGGTACTTGCGGAGCCGGGCCGTCACCCGATCCTCGGACTCCTCGAAGTCCTTCGCCGCAGCGGTGATGTGATGCCGTTCGACGACGCCGCCGACGACCGGCGCCTGGCCGTCGAGGTACTGGGTGATCACCAAGAGGTCCTGCCAGTGGACGAGTTCGTCGGGGCACGCCTCTGGTGAGTAGTCGAGCACCAGTCCGAGCGGCTGGATCCGGGCGAACCGCTGGTGGGCGTAGGCGAGTGTCCATCCGAACCGGCCCGCCGTCTGGACGAGGTGGAGTGCGTCGATCCGGTTGATCGGCTCGACCCTCCAGTAGTTCTCGACTCGACTGGTCATGGTGAGGTCATAGCGGTCGGGGAAGAAATCTCGGTAGTCCGCCATCACCGACGGGCCGACCTCAGGGACCGGGGCCCCGATGACGCGGTATTCATAGAGGCGCTCCAGGAACTCCTGAACCGAGAGATGCGAGTCCGCGCAGGATTTGAGGATCCGCCACGGATCGAGCCTCCATTCGATCGGTCTCAGGGAACTAATAATCTCGAAGAAGTTCCCGGCGAGCGCGAGCCGCTCCACATACCAGTCGATCTGAATATCGGAATTCCTCACCCCCAAAGGAAGTCGTGACAGGTCAGCCGTCTCCGGAAAAACTTCAACATACTCTTCGACCGTGGATTTCAGATCAGACTTAAGCGTCATGGACAGGGTCAGAATTTCCGGAACCGTGACAGGACGGCGCAGTGCGGCCAACCTGGCAAGTCTACGACACTCGTTCAGACGACGCCGATATACAGGCCGCCACTTGGGACCAATTTGCTCCATGATGAGGTCGATAACACCCCAAGGGCCCACGCGACGTTCGATATCACCAACAAGGCCCGAGTAGACGCGCTGCAATACCTCTCTCTCCACCTCCATGACCGGCGCCCCGTCAACCCCTGACAGGTCTGGGATATCTAGAAACCCAGCTGCGGCGATCCGGCTCAGCTCGCCAGCGAGTTCGTGCACATCCTTCTCAAGTTTAACGGCCAACGCGAAGAAGTCGGTCGAGGTCAGCACTCTGTCGCCCTTACCGAGAATCTCGAAGGCTCCAAGTTCGGATGGCGTCAGGTCATCGGGGTAGCGCTCTCGATTGACCACCTGGTACCCGAGGGGCGCGAAACGGTCGAACATCTCCAGGATCGTCGGCACTGGAAGATCGAGGATCGAACTGGCTCGGGCGACGTGCGCAGGAGTGACATCAGTGTCTATCCATGGCCCCCAGCCATTGATATCCCGGGAGAACAACTTAACCTCGACCTCCGTGAAGACGTGCTTCCGGAGACTCTCCAGATCGCGGTCCATGCGCGCGAGGCTGCCCGGCACTAGTTCCTCCATCCGGTACAGGAGTTCACCGAGAGGAATGTTGAGGTGCGCGGATGCCCGCGCTAGAGAACAGCCAAGGAAATGAGCTCCCGTATCACTTTTACTCCACGCCGCCAAAGCCCATCGCAGTGGTTCATCGTCCTCTTCGACAGCCCTTTCAGGGAGCGGAATTGAACGCAGACAGGACACGTCGAGTCCGGCGATAGCGAACCTCCGCAGCCGAAGCAATCTCGAAAGAGGAACCTCACCCTTCGGGCTTCTCAGCTCCAGTAGCTGGTCAATTGAAGGCCTGCCGAAGCGGATGCCCAATCCGTAATTCCTCCAATCGTAAATTCCCTCCACCAAGTGGGAGTCGCACGGCTCCAGCCCCGGGAAGCCATCAAGTGAACGCGGAACAGGAAGATTTCCCCCATCCCCGATAATGCCATTCTTGATCCATACTCCGATGCGCCATGAGCGCAGCCACAAATTTTCTTCTGTAAACCACCATATGTTCCGCTCGGCCACGATCCGATCGTCGATGGGGAGGCAGCCGACCGCTCGCAGCGATGCGACCTCGTTCCGCCCCCAGATTCCTCCGACCGGAGCCATCGCATCGTTCTCGACGATGTGGTCGAAGATCTGCTGTGCGATCCCAGGAGAGGACTCGGTGACTCTCCAGAGCCAAGAGAGGGAGAACTCCGGCCATTCGAGCAGCTCCGGGAGCGACGCCTCGATCTGCTGCTTGACCCAGTCCCTGTCCCACTCCTGGAGCTTGTTCCGGTCGACGGTGAACCGGGGGCGGTTCTCACCGCGGAGGTTGACCACCAAGCCGTACATCTCCTCATTGGTCCGGATGCCGTCGGCCGCGACCCCACCCTCACCGGAGACCCACCAGAGGTCGTCCCCGTGCTGGAGTGATTCGGCCGTTCCGCTCGGCGGACGCAGTCTCTCGGGTCGCCAGGTCTCTTCGCCGACCTCATCCTCGATCACATCGACATGGAACTCCGACAACCACAGCAACCGTCGGAGGGTGCGGAGCACCGAGACCTGGTCGTCGCCGGTCAGGTAGAGGCGGACGCGGGTGCCGCCCTCGGGTTCGCCGGGGACCTCGGTGATCTGGAACAGGCTGCCGCTGCTCGCGATCCGGATGCGGTACGCCTGCCCGCCGACCTGGTCGTCCTCGTCGACCGAGCGGGTGGTGATCTCGATCTCGTCAGCGATCATGAAGTAGCTGAAGACCCCGATGCCGAACTGGCTGTTGGGGATGAGGCGGAGAGAAGGATCCCGTTCCTGCCACCGGGTCTGTTCGTAGCGGAAGTCCTGGCGATAGACGAAACGCTCGCCCGCGTTCGCGAAGGTGTTCTTCAGGGCCTCGACGGTCATCCCGACGCCGTTGTCACAGCATTCGATGTAGTCACGTCCCGAGGGGTCCGTTCCCTGCCGGAAGGTGATGTGGCCGTCCCAATTGACGAGCTGGAGGCGACGCAATTCCCTATAGCGCCTGCGGGTACGGCGGTACCGGCAGGCGTCCAGGGCGTTCTGGTACAGCTCGCGGATCGCCAGGGACGGATCGCCGTAGAGCTGCTTGCCCATGAGAAGCTCGCGAACCTTCTCGTCGGAGAGCCGGAACGCCAGCAAGGGGGTCTTGTAAACCGGGCGGCCCTCATGGTTGACCGCCCGGAGGCCGTCGGAGGTCAGGCGCGCCGGCAGTGTCTCCAGGAGGTCGGAGGCCATGCCGCCGAGCGCGGGAAACTCGGAGCGCGCCCGTTCGGACCGGTTGGCGACATGCTCGAAGGCGTCATGTATCGCCGCGTGGTCGCAGGTCAAGGTGAGGTGCAATTCGCCAGCGGCGTCCTGTTCCCACACCAGGAGTTCGGCTGCGCGATGGAGGGCGCTGAGCTGGAGTTCGTCGGTGATGCCCAGGTGGTCGACGACGACCGTCGGCATCCGGCGGGGGTCGGCCGCCATGGTGCCCGCGACGGCGAGCAGGGTCACCAGGGCGCGAGTGCGGTCGGTGAAGTCCTCCCCCTTGATCCGGTCGCCGAGGCGCCGGTCGTCGGCGTCGGCTCCGACGCTGTGCATGAGGACACGGCAGACTCCGGCGAGTTCGCCGGTGGTGAGCCGACCGGTGCAACCGCTGGCGGAGAGCCGGGAGGCCAGCCGCACGGTCACATCGTGGGCGACGCTGCTCTCCCATAGCCGAGGACGGGCTCCGAGCCAGCGATGGACGAGCCACATCGCGAGCGCGTCCCTGGCGTCGTGGCGGCCGCGTTTCCCCAGGCCTTCGGCGCGACGGCACACGTGTTCGTGCATCGCGAAGGTGAGCTCGAGGTCGTCGCGCAGGCCCGTGGCGAACAGTCGCTCGAAGTTCGTCGGCTGTAGGCCGGCCGCGTCTCTGAGCCCCTCCGCCATGACGGCCTCGCGGAGGAACGGCACGGCGATGAGCATCCCGAGTTCCTGGGCCTTGAGTCGTGCGTCCGGGGCAAGGCACAGGTCGAGGGTGGAAAGCACCCGGGTCGGGTACGAATGGGCCGACCACGGGTCGGCCAGGCCCGCGTCCCTGAGTGCGCTTTCGGCCGCGAGCCAGTCCTTCACGCAGGCTTCGACGACTGTCAGAACAGCGTCGCGGGTTTTCTCCACGAGGGCTTCGTCGCAGTTCGCCCGCTCCCAAAGAGGAGTGAGCATGACGGCCCTGCGCCAGGCAGCGCTGATCTGATCGCCTTCGCAGATCCGCTTCGAACCGGCGTCGCGTTCGCTGGCCCAGGTCCGTTGCGGGGTCTGCTCCGGAGCATCGGTGTGCGCCATGCGGCGGACCATCTGCTCCCGGGTCGCCTCGAAGACCTCGTCGAGGGTGCCTGCGGGGTTGCGGCGGGCGAGGACCTCGCTGAGGGTCTGGGTGAAGTAGCTACCCGACTCGTCGTAACCGCTGGTCTGGCCTGGTTGGCAACTCGTCAGCAGGGCGAAAGCCCCGTTCGGCGGGTGGTAGAGCCGTCCGCCATGCAGACCGGGCAGAACCCGACCGGACGGATCGTCGCGACAGGCGTCCACGATGAGGACGATCAGACCGGCCCGGCATTTCTCGACGGCCTTCGGCACCAGCGGAACGAGACTGTCGGGGTCGGGGAGGGTGTCGTCGTCCAGGTCGGCGTAGACGTCGCCCGGGACCAGGTAGGACTGGCCATCGATGACGATGCCGTGGCCCGAGTAGTAGATCAGCAGGACGCTGTCCTCCGGAGCCTCCAGGCAGGCCCGGCGCAGAGCCTGCTGGATCGCCCCCCGTCTGGGCTGTTCGCCGCCGTCCTCGCTCGGGGCACAGCGCTCGATGGAGTAGTCCGACTCACGGAGCGCTTCCGACATCCGCTTGATGTCGGCCTTTACGGTCCCACTCAAAGGGTTGAACAGGTCGCCATCATATTCGGAGACACCGATAAGGAGGGCATGACGTTCACTCACGAGCAGCACCTATCGCAAGTAGTCAAAATCGCCGAGGAGTAACCATATCCTCCTTGGATCGCCCTCCAGAGGCGTTTGGTTCGAAGCTGTGGAACATCCCCTCCCGCGGCGTCCGACAGTCACAGAATCGAACTCTCCACTCAATTGCACTGTCCGCCGGTTTCGGTGCTGCGATGGCCGAGGCCAACGACCTTCGCGTCGCAGCATGAGCCCATGCATGTCGCGGTACGAGACCGTCGCCGCTGCGAGCGCCGCGAGGGCGGACAAAGGCTGCTGTCGTGGTGGCGATTCGGCGGGGCGAGTGCGCGCTCGGTTGTGGGGCGGGGTTTGGTCAGCGTCCGGCGAGTTGGGGTTCGCGCCGGCTGGGACGGGGGGCGTCGGCGGGGTCGGTGGTGGTGGCGAAGAGGGCTTCCAGGGCGGTCACGTCGCCTTCGCGGGCCGCGCCGCGGAACGCCGAAAGGAGGAGGCGGTGCTCGCCGGTGTCGATCGTCCTGCGCCGGGAGCCGTTCAGGTGTTTGCGGGCCCGGCTGACCAGCTGGCGGACGTTGGCCGGGCTGAGCTGGATGATCTCGGCGATCTCCTCGTAGGGGTACACGAACGCCTCGCGGAGGATGTACGCGGCGCGCTGCGCCGGGGTGAGCCGTTCGAGGAGCAGCAGCAGGGCGTGTTCGAGGGCGTCGCCGCGCTCGGCTCCGGCGGCGGGGTCGGCGCCGGTGTCGACGGGCTCGGGCAGCCAGGGCTCCATCGCGGACTCGCGACGGACCCGGGCGGACTGCGCGGCGTTGATGGACAGCCGCGTGGTGATCAGGGTGAGGAACGCGGCGGGGTTGGCGATGGCCGCGCGTTCGGCGCCCTGCCAGCGCAGCCAGGTGTCCTGGACGAGGTCCTCGGCCTCAACCCTGCTGGCGAGCATCCGGTAGGCGATGCCGAAGAGGCGCGGACGCGTTTCGAGGAAGACGGCGGTGGCCTTGTCGAGAGAGTTCAGCTGGTCTTGTACTGCGTTCATGCTCACGGGCGCCTTCACAATGCGGGTGGTGTCGGAATTCCCTCGGGCGGATCTCCCCCCACATCACGGTCTCGCATTGGCTCGTGAACGACATGACACGAACACATGAGATCAATGAAGGGTGATCCGCACCTATGCCGGGGCACTATAAAAGGGCAAGTCGGGACGCCGGATCCACTGTTGAAAGTGGATCCGGTTTCGCTCTGACGCTCTTTTAGTCGCGAACTTCGCGGCGTTCCATATATGCGCGGGCGAGTTCCACGCGGGAGTTCACGCCGAGCTTGCTGTAGATGTGCATGACGTGTGTGCCGATCGTCGCGGGGGAGAGAAAGAGCTGTTCGGCGGCCCGGCGGTTGGTCGCCCCCTCGGCCACGAGTGACGCGACTCTTCGTTCGGCGGGGGTCAGCGCACCCCAGCCCTGTGTTGTTCGCGGTCGCCTGGTTCGTCGTCGCCGCCCGGCGCCGCCCAGCCTGCGCCGGACTCTTTCCGCCTCTTTTCGGGCGCCGGTTCTCACGTAGATGCTCTCGGCGTGGGCGAGGTGTTCGGCGGCTCTGTCACGACCGGTTTCCATGAACCGTTTTCCAGCGTCTTCCCGGGCGGAGGCGAGGGCGAGAGGGAATTCGATTCCCTCGAGGATTTCGACGGCCCGGAGGATCGGCTGGACGTCGTCGTCGAGCAGGCCGCGGGCGTGTGCGGCGACGGCTTCGAAGAGCGGGGTGCCGGGGTTGAGGACGGCCCTGCGTTCGGCCTCGGCCACCACGGCGGCGGCCTGGTCGGTCCGGCCGCCGCGCAGGGCCAGCCGGACGAGGGCGGGGTCGTCCGCCGGGTCGGCGGGCCATGCGGGCACGGTCCGCGGCCCGCAGGCCATGGCCTCGGCGAACCGGGGGCTGATGGGGTGCTGGGTGCCGGTCGACGCGTCGACGCGTCCGAGGACGGAGAGCGCGTCAAGGGCGGCCACGCCGTCCGCGCCGGATTCGCCGGTCAGCGCCAACGCGGCCTCGGCCTCCGCGCGCGCCTCGGCGAGCCGTCCGGCGGCGAGGAGCAGCCGGGAGCGGGCGGCGAGCCACAGGGCCAGCCCAGGGGCGTGGCCCGGACGGCGCGCTGCGGCGACGCCGTCGGCGGATTCCCGCAGTGCCTCGTCCAGCCGCCCGGTCATGCCGTGCAGCAGCGCCCGGCAGACGGCCGGGAAGTGGCGCGTGGACGAGTCCGGTGCGATGGCGACGGCTTCGGTGGCGAGACGTTCGGCTCCGGTGAAGTCCAGGCGGAAGGCTCGGATGAGGGAGCCGGCCGTCCGGGCCAACGCCAGAGCGGCCTGGTCCTCGGCCTGCACGGCGGCCTGCGTGGACGGCGCCAGCAGCCGTTCGGCGGCCGGAACGTCGCCCGTCAGCAACGCGGCGAGGCAGTGCAGGGCCATCAGCCGCGCGCGCAGCCCGTCAGGAATGCCGTCCAAGCCGGAACCGGCCCGGCTGTGCCGCAGCATCTCGTCGTACGGGCCCTGCATCGCCGCCATCGCCGCGCCCAGCCGGACCCGTGCCTCGACGGCTGCGGGCAGCGCGCCGTCCAGGACGGTTCCGGCCAGCCGCCGGGCCTCTTCGCCACGTCCGACGCGGGTGAGCAGCGGAAGGGCGTCCGCCACGGCCTCGGCGCGTTCCACCGAGCCGGGCGGGGCGAGGTCGACGGCCCTCCTGGCGAGGGGCAGGGCGGCGTCCGGTGAGGCCGGGGCGAGCTCGGTCAAGGCCCTGCGCAGCAGCACGGCGGCATCGCCATCGCCCGGTTCGGCGGTTTCGGCCAAGGCCAGGGCGACGTGGGCGACGGGCGTGCCCTGCGCCAGGCTCAGCTCGGCGGCCCGCTTGCGCAGTGTCCGCCGCAGCGTCGCGGGCACCGTCCCGCCGATCTCCTCGCGGACGACCGCGTTCCGGAACACGAGTGGATCGCCGACGACGACCACACCGGCCTCGATCGCTTCCTGCAGCGCCGCGACCACATCGGTGACGGGACGCCCGCTGAGGTCTGCGAGCCGTCCGGCCTCCAGCTCGTCGCCGAGCACCGACGCCGGCCGGAGCACCTCCCGGGTCCGCGGCGACAGCTCCCCAAGGTGCTCCAGCACCCACTCCTCGACCGCCATTCCCCCTCCGTCCGTTCCGGGCCGGACGCCTGTGACCGGCCCGAACTCACTGTGGCCGGGGTCGTGCCGCGGTCGCATCAGGGGATGCCCGGGTGCGGTCCCTAGGGACACCCGGGCGTCCCCAGTGGGCGTCCCCAGGGAGCGTCCCCAGCGGACGGCGTCGGCGAGGAAACCCGGGGCCCGGGACGGCGGCCCGGCGCCGGACGGCTCAGAGGAGCTGTTCCAGCTGGTTGCGCGAGGTGACACCGAGTTTCGCGAAGACCTTCCGCAGGTGGTACTCGACCGTGCGGGGGCTGACGTACAGGCGGGTGGCGATCTCCTTGTTGGTCAGCCCGGCGCGGGCCAGCCGGGCGATCTGCGCCTCCTGTGGCGTGAGGTCCTCGACGGCCTCCGCGGTCCGCCTGCGGACGGTCTCGCCGGTGGCCTGGAGCTCACGCGCAGCCCGGTCCGCGAACGCCGTCATGCCCATCCGGCCGAACGACGCGAACGCGGTCCGGAGGTGCTCCCGGGCCTGCGCGCGGCGGCGTTCGCGGCGGAGCCACTCGCCGTAGAGCAGGTGGGCGCGCGCGAGGTCCACCCCCATGCGGGTGCGGCCGAGCCGGTCGATCGCCTCCCGGTAGAGGCGGTCGGCCTCCTCGCCCTCGGACAGCAGTGCCCGGCAGCGGGCCTCCAGGCCGAGGCCCCAGTCCGCGCCGCCCGCGCGGGTCGAGTCGGTGAGCCGTTCCAGGGTCCGGGCGGCCAGCTCCGTCCGGCCGGTGCGGGCGGCGGCCTCGATGATCTCGAGGGGCGCCCAGTGGACGCCGCAGCCGTTCGGCGCGTGCGGGTCCACCCCGGCCAGGAGGGCGGCGTCGAGGGCCTCCTCGTACCGGCCGAGCCCGTTGTACAGGACGGACCGGACCCAGTGGCCGATCTCGACCGTCCGGCCCTCGCCGCGGACGGCCGCCTCCTTCTCGACGACCGCCGCGAGCCGCTCGGTCTCCGCCTCGTCGCCCCGCCACGCCGCGAGGCCGAGGTCCCCGCCCGTCCGGACCAGGGCGCCGGACGTCGTCCAGACGTCGGCGGCGACCGCGTTCGCCTTCGCCTCCTCGTTCAGCGTCGCGGCCTCCGCGAGATCGCCCTCGAACAGGCGCAGCATCGTCATCATGCTGAGGACCAGGGGCAGCAGCGCGAACGCGCCCGCGTCGCGGATGAGGTGGACGTAGCGCTCGGTCAGCTCGCGGCAGGCCCGCTCGTCCCACAGCGCCATCGTGCAGAGGTTGACGAGCCAGGTCCAGCGGAGCCGTTCCGCCGGGACGGTCCGCTCCCCCATGACGACCTCCACGGCGCGGCGCAGCGCCGGTTCGGCGGTCAGGGTGTCCCGCGTGTACATGAGGGAGAGGGCGTCCAGGACGAGGTCGGGGGTGCGGGGCGTCCCGAGCGGAGGCGGGGCCTTCCGTCCGGCGGCGGCGACCTCGGTGACGTCGTCCCATTCGGGCAGGACGCTGATCGCCACGAGCAGCGCCTGCAGGTAGGTGTCGCGGGCGAGTTCGGCGTCGAGCGGCTCGAGCCGCGCCGCGGCCTTCAGCAGAATGGCCGGGGCGGAGGTGCCGCGGTTGGAGGTCAGGGCGATCTCGGCGCGCAGGGAGTCGGATCTGGCGCGGCGCAGCTCGTCCGGCGGCCCGGCCTCGGCCGCCGCGAGCAGGGCCAGCGCGGACTCCGGCGCTCCCGCCAGGTGCCGGGCGCGGGCGGCGCCGAGGGCGCGCTCCGCCCGCAGCAGGCCGTCGGGGGTGAGCCGGGCGGCGCGTTCCAGGAAGGCCGCGGCGGCCGCCACGCCGCCGCGGGCCTGGGCGCGGTCCGCCGAGCGGACGAGTTCGGCGGCGATGGCCTCGTCGGGCCGGGCGGCGCCCTGGGCGCGGTGCCAGGCCCGCCGGTCCGGCTCGCCGCCCGGGTCGGTGGCGTCCGCCAGCGCCCGGTGGATCCGCCGCCGCTCCCCCAGGGCGGCCGCGTTGTACACCGCGGAGCGGACGAGCGGGTGCCGGAACCGCACCCGCTCACCGAAGTCGATCAGGTCACCGGCCCCGTGGGCCGCCGCGGCGTCGACGCCGAGGGCACGGGCGGCGCGGCGCAGCAGGGCCGGATCGCCCAGCGGGTCGGCGGCGGCGAGCAGCAGCATCGTCCGGGCGGCGGCGGGCAGCTCGTTCAGCCTTCGCTGGAAGCCGGCCTCGAGGCGGAGGGCCAGCGACCGTCCGGACCCGGCCGCGGGCGCGAACCCGCCGGAGGCGGCGGCGCGGGGCAGTTCGAGCAGGGCGAGCGGGTTCCCGCGCGACTCGGACAGGATCCGGTCGCGCACCTCCGCGTCCAGCGGCCCCGGGACGGCCCGGGCGAGGAGCGTCCGCGCGTCGGCGTCCCGGAGCCCGTGCACCTCCATCACGGGCAGGCCGGGCAGGACGTCCACCGCGTCGGCGGCACCGGCCTCGTCCGCTTCGTCCGCTTCACGGACGGCGAAGACGCAGGCCACGCCGTCGGCTACCAGGCGGCGGGCCACGAAGGCGAGGATCTGCGCCGAGGCGCGGTCGAGCCACTGGGCGTCGTCGACCACGCACACGAGCGGGCGCTCCTCGGCCGCGTGGGCCATGAGGTGGAGGACGGCGAGGCCGATGAGGAACGGGTCGGGAGGGGCGCCGGCGCGCGTCCCGAACGCCGTGCCGAGCGCGTCGCGCTGGGGCGCGGGCAGGTCGCCGAGCCGGTCCAGCAGCGGCACGCACAGCTGGTGGAGGGCCGCGAACGGCAGTTCCATCTCCGACTGGACGCCGGCGGCGGTGACAATGCGGCATCCGGTGGAGTGCGCGACCAGGTGCTCCAGCAGCGCCGACTTGCCGACACCCGCCTCTCCGCGCAGCACCAGGGCCCGGCTCCGCCCGTCCCGGACGTCCGCGACCAGCCCGTCGAGCGTCCGGCACTCGGCCGCCCGGCCCACCAGCGCCGTCATCCCCACCAGCGCCGTCATCCCCACCGCGCCTTCCGCATCACTCATCACCGGCGACTCCGGAACAGATCCATGTCCAACGCAATACCTCACCCGGACGGCCCGCTCGACAGGGCGAACGGCAGTGGACCAGGTCAGCCCCTCACGAAGGAACCGGAAATCATGTGTTCGCGCGATGAGCCCCGGCGCCCGGCACGGAACCCTCGGAACGTCCGAGGGAAACGCGGGAGCGAACGGCGGCGCGGAGGGGCGCGGACTGGTGAACGGCACAGGTGAGCGGCCCGGGATCGGGCATCCCGACGCCGCCTGGCGCCGTCTACTCCAGTTCGGCGAGCGCGGCCTTCAGCTCTGCCCGGCCCTTGATGCCGAGCTTGGTGAAGACCTTGCCCAGGTGGTACTCGGCGGTGCGGGCGCTGATGAACAGCCGCGCGCCGATGTCCCGGTTCGTGAATCCTTCGCGGGCGAGACGCGCGACGTTGACCTCCTGATCAGTGAGCCGCGCCGCCGATCCGCGCTTGCGCGCGCCGGTGGCCTCGCCGATCTCGCCCAGTTCCCGCGCGGCACGTCCGGCGAAGCTGTTCAGGCCGCAGGACCGGAGCACCTCGTGGGCGACGCGGAGGTGCTCGGCCGCCTCGGCGCGCCGTCCCCGGCGGCGCAGCTCCTCGCCGTACAGCAGGCGGCACCGCCCCACCATGATCGTGATCCGCTCGCGTTCGAACCGCGTGATCGCCTCGCGGTACAGCTCCTCGGCCTCGGCGCCGTCCCGGACCTGGGCCTTCGCCATCGCCAGGACGGCCAGCGCCCAGTTCGTCCCGACCGGCCGGGTCACTTCCGCGAGCTGCTCGAACGCCTGCTCGGCCAGGTCCTTCTCGCCGGTGTGCGAGGCCGCCTCGACGAGTTCGAGGAGCGCGCGCATCGCGTGGTTCAGCTCGCGGGTGTACGGCAGCTCGCGGCGCGCGCACGCGACGGCCTCGGCGAAGCGTCCGAGGCCGTTGTAGAGGATGGCCTCGCCGAAGTTGATCGCGCTCAGCCCGTAGCCCTCGCCGCGCGCCTGCGCGTCCGGGCGGATCCGCGCGGCCCAGCGCTCCGCCGTCTCGGCCTGCCCCCGGTACGCGGCGAGGAACATCCGCCCGTACTGCGGGAGCGGGTTGCCGGTGACGTCCTTGATGGCGTCGATCTCGTCGCAGGACGCCTCGGCCGCGTCCAGCTCGCCGTCGACGGTCTGGGCGACCATCAGCAGGCTCAGCGCGATCGGCAGGACGGTCACGACGCCGCCCGCGCGGGCGAGCTCGACCTGCCGGTCGGCGAGCGCGCGCAGCCCGCGGGCGTCCCAGAGGTCCTGCGCGGCGCGGGAGGCGAACCACATCCAGTGCAGCTCGCGGGCGTCGGGGGTCTGGTCGAGGAAGGCGCGCTGCGCCCTGCGCAGGGTGTCGAGCGCGGCCTCCTGCCCCTTGGCGGCCAGCAGCGCCTGCCCACGCAGGATCAGGTCACGTGCACGGTCGGAGCCCCGCGCGCTGTCCTCGGTGCCGTCGGTCGCGGCCAGGATCGCGTTCGCGACGGTGGTCAGCTGCTCGGCGTCGCCGAGGCGTCCGCCGTAGATCGCGGCGGCCAGCGCCTCGATGTAGGTGTCGCGGGCGAGGACCGGATCGAGCCCTTCGAGGCCCTGCGCCGCGGCCAGCAGGGCCGGTGCTCCGCTGCTGTCGCGCCGCAGCGCGTACTCGGCGCGGGCGCGCAGCCGCGTGACCAGTGCCTTCTGCAACGGTGTGAGGTGATGGCCGGCGGTGGCGTCGAGCAGCCGCAGGGCCGCCGGGGGCGCGCCCGCGTCGTGTTTGGCCTCGGCGGCGGCGATCAGCCTGCGGACGCGGCAGGCGGACGCGGGCGTCAGTTCCGCCGCCCGTTCCAGGAAGGCGCCCGCGGCGGCCGCGCCGCCACGGGTCCGTGCGCGCTCGGCGGACCGTTCCAGGGCGGCGGCGACCTCCTCGTCCGGACGCAGCGTCGCGTTCGCCCGATGCCACGCCCAGCGGTCCGGGTCCTGATCGACGCCGGTGGCGTCGGCCAGCGCGGCATGGACGCGACGCCGGTCGTCCGGCGAAGCCGCCCGGTAGACCGCCGACCGGACGAGCGGATGCCGGAAACCGACACGCGTGCCGACAGTGAGCGCGTCAGCGTCCTCGGCGGCGTCGAAATCCTCCGCGCCCAGACCCAACGCGGCACTCGCCCGCCACAGCAGCGCGGCGTCACCGGTCGGCTCCGCCGCCGCGAGCAGCAGGAGAAGGCGCGTCGACTCGGGCAGCGACTCCAGCTGCGCGACCAGGCTCTGCTCGATGCGATTCTCCAGGGGCATCGAGCCGGTGAGAGAGAACCCTCCCGCGATCTCGGCCGGACTCAGCGCCCGAGGCAGCTCCCGCAGGGCCAGCGGATTGCCCCGCGACTCCGCGATCAGCTGGTCCCGGACCCGCCGGTCGAGCCCGCCGGGGGCCGACAGGCGCAGCAGTTCGAGCGCGTCATCCCGGCCCAGACCCTCGACGACCAGCCGGGGCAGCCCGGCGAACACCTCGCCGACCGTCCGCATGCCCAGGACGATCGCGATCCCCTCGGCATCCAAGCGCCTGGCCGCGAACGCCACGGCCCGCGCGGACGCCTCGTCCAGCCACTGCGCGTCATCGACCACGCACAGCAGCGCCCGGCCGTCCGCGGCCTCCGTGAGCAGGCCCAGCACCGCGAGCCCGACCAGGAACAGGCTCGGCGCCGGGGCCTCGCGCAGGCCGAACGCGGCCTCGATCGCCTCCCGCTGCGGTGCGGGCAGGCTCTCGGCCGAACCCATCATGTGGCCGCAGAGCTGCTGGAGGCCCGCGTACGCCAGCTCCATCTCGGACTCGGACGCCACGATGCGCTCGATCCGGAGGCCCGCCCCGGCGCGCGACCGCGCCACCATCCGGTCCAGGAGGGCGGTCTTGCCGATGCCGGCCGCGCCGGAGAGGACCAGCGCGCCGCTCCGGCCCTCCCGGGCCCGGTCGACCAGCGCGTGCAGTTCGGCCGACTCGGCGTGTCGTCCGCGAAGAGGCACGGTCTCGGCCACGGTGTCACCTTCGCAGAAGCAGTCCTCGCATAATGCCTGGTGAGTGGAACTCTAGCCGGAGATGCCGGCGGAACAGGAGGGATGACCTCGCGGTCTTCGCCCTGGGCGGGAGGGAGCGGCCGTGGTCCGGCGGCCGCCTAGTCGAGCTCGGCGAGCGCGGCCTTCAGCTCGGCCCGGCCCTTGATGCCGAGCTTGGTGAAGACCTTGCCCAGGTGGTACTCGGCGGTGCGGGCGCTGACGAACAGCCGCGCGCCGATGTCCCGGTTCGTGAGGCCCTGGCCGGCGAGGCGCGCCACGTTCAGCTCCTGGTCGGTGAGCCGCGCCGCCGGGGCCTGCGTGCGGGCGCGCGGACGCTCGCCGACGGCGCTCAGCCCGCGGGCGGCACGGTCGGCGAAGCCGGTCAGGCCCATCGTCGTCATGAGCTCGTGCGCCGCGCGGAGCTGCACGCGGGCTTCGGCGTTCCGGCGGCGCCGCCGCAGCGCCTCGCCGTAGAGCAGGCGGGAGCGCCCGACCATGATCAGGATGTGCTCCTCCTCGAAGCGCTCGATCGCCTTCCGGTACAGCGCGTCGAGGTCGGCGTCGTCGTCCCCGTCCCGCACCTGGGCCTCGGCCAGCGCGAGCATGGCCAGCGCCCATGGCGTCCCGACCGGGCGGGTGACGCTCGCGAACTGCTCGTACGCCTGCTCGGCCAGGTCCCTCTCACCGGCGCCCGTGGCCGCCTCGACGACCTCCAGCAGCGTGCGCATCGCGTGGTTCAACTCGTGGGTGTAGGGCATCTCGCCGCGGGCGGACTCGAGCGCCTCGGCGTGGCGTCCGAGGCTGTTGTAGCAGACCGCCTCGGAGAAGTTGGCCGCGCTCAGCCCGTAGCCCTCGCCGCGCGCCCGGGTGTCGGCCCGGATCCGCCGCGCCAGGCGTTCGGTCTCCTCGGCCTGCCCGCGGAAGGCGGCGAGGAACATCCGCCCGTAGACGGGCAGGGGGTTGCCGGTGACCTCCTTGATGGCGTCGATCTCGTCGCAGGACGCCTCGGCGCCGGCCAGGTCCCCGGCGGTCATCTGCCCGGTGACCAGCAGGCTCAGCGCGATCGGCAGGACGGTCACGACGCCGTCGGCGCGGGCGAGGTCGACCTGCCTGCGGGCGAGCGCGCGAAGCGCGCCGATGTCCCACAGGTCCTGCGCGGCGCGGGAGGCGAACCACACCCAGTGCAGTTCGAGGGAGTCGGGGGCCTGCTCCAGGAAGGCGCGCTGCGCCCTGCGCAGGGTGTCGAGCGCCGCCTCCTGTCCCTTGACGGCCAGCAGCGCCTGCCCGCGCAGGATCAGGTCGCGGGCGCGGTCTGACTCCTCGGCGCCGTCGGTCGCGTCCAAGATCGCGTTGGCGACGGCCGCGACCTGCTCGGCGTCTCCCAGCCGTCCGCCGAACAGCGACGCGGCCAGTGCCTCGATGTAGGCGTCGCGGGCCAGCACCGGGTCGAGTCCTTCGAGGCCCTGGGCCGCGGCGAGCAGGAGCCGCACGCTGTCGTTGTCCCGGCGCAGCGCGTAGCCGGAGCGGGCGCGCAACCGGGTGACGAGCGCCTCCTGCAGCGGCGTGAGCGGGAGATCGCGGGTGATGTCGAGCAGGCGCAGGGCGATGGAGGGGGCGCCCGCGTCGTGTTTGGCCTCGGCGGCGGCGATCAGCCGCTCCGCTCGCCGGACGGGCGCGGGCGTCAGCTCGGCCGCCCGTTCCAGGAACGCTCCCGCGGCCGCGGCTCCCCCGCGCCGCCGGGCGCGCTCGGCGGAGCGTTCCAGGGCGGCGGCGACCTCCTCGTCCGGACGGAGTGTCGCGTTCGCCCGGTGCCACGCCCGGCGGTCCGGGTCGTGGTCGACGCCGGTGGCGTCGGCCAGCGCGGCATGGACGCGGCGCCGATCGTCCGCGGAGGCGGCCCGGTAGACCGCCGACCGAACGAGCGGATGCCGGAAACCGACACGCGTGCCGACGGTGAGCGCGTCGGCGTCCTCGGCGGCGTCGAAGTCCTCCGGGCCCAGCCCCAGGGCGGCGCTCGCCCGCCACACCAGTCCGGGGTCGCCGGTCGGTTCCGCGGCGGCCAGCAGCAGGAGAAGGCGCGCGGACTCGGGCAGCGACTCCAGCTGCGCGACCAGGCTCTGCTCGATACGGCTTTCCAGAGGCATCGAGCCGGTGAGGGCGAATCCCCCGGCGATCTCGGCGGGGCTCAGCGCCCGGGGCAGTTCCCGCAGGGCCAGGGGGTTGCCGCGCGACTCCGCGATCAGCTGGTCGCGGACGCGCTGGTCCAGGCGTCCGGGGGCCGAGAGGCGCAGCAGTTCGAGGGCGTCCTGGTTTCCGAGCCCTTCCACGGCCAGCCGGGGCAGCCCGGCGAACACCTCGCCGACCGTCCGCATGCCCAGGACGATCGCGATCCCCTCGGCGTCCAGGCGCCGAGCGGCGAACGCCACCGCCCGCGCGGACGCCTCGTCCAGCCACTGCGCGTCATCGACCACGCACAGCAGCGCCCGGTCGCCCGCGGCCTCCGTGAGCAGGCCCAGCAGCGCCAGCCCGACCAGGAACGGACTCGGCGCCGAAGCCTCCCGCAGGCCGAACGCCGCCTCGATCGCCTCCCGCTGCGGCGCCGGGAGGCTGCCGGTCGAATCCATCAGCGGCCAGCAAAGCTGTTGGAGCCCGGCGTACGCCAACTCCATCTCGGACTCGGACGCGACGATCTGCTCGACCCGCACGTCCGCCCCGGCCTGCGCCCCCGCCCCCGCCCCCGCCTGGGCCTGCGCCTGCGCGACCATGCGGTCCAGCAGGACGGTCTTCCCGATCCCGGCCTCGCCGGAGACGATCAGGACGCCGCTCCGGCCCTCGCGGGCGCGATCGACCAGCGCGTCCAGCTCCGCCAGTTCCCGCGTTCGTCCGCGAAGGGGTGCGCCGTCGATCAAGATGTCCCCTTATTCGGATCTGCCCGTCATGCCCGATGCTCGTGTCAGCGGAACACTAGCGGCAGATCCGAGGGGAACGACCTGGTCACCGGGCTTCGCGGGCGAGGAGGAGTCGTGCCAGGTCCACGCGGGAGTTGATGTCCCATTTTGTGAAGATGCTCCGCACGTGGGTGTTGATCGTGTGGCGGGACACGAACAGCTGCTCGGCGATCTGCCGGTTGGTCGCCCCCTGTGCGACCAGCCGGGCCACCTTGAGCTCCGCCGCCGTCAGACCCCAGCGACCGTCCTCCGAGGCCTCCCCGGACCGGCTCGTCCGGCGGACGCCGAGCAGGCGCAGCCGCCTCCGCACGCGGGCCGCGTCCCGCGCCGCGCCCGCCTCCTCGTACAGGTCGAGGGCGGTGTCCAGGACGTCGCGGGCGGCGGGGTCACCGGACGCGCCGAGCACACGGCCCGCGCCCTCGGCGGCCGAGGCCCGCAGCAGGGGGCGTTCGGTGTCCTCAAAGAGCTTGGCGGCATGGAGGAGCAGGTCGGGGTCGTCCTCGACGATTCCGCGCGCGTGGGCGGCGACGCCTCGCAGGACGGCGCATCCGGGGTCGAGACCGGCGGCGCGGGCCGCCGCGGCGGTCGCGAGGCCGGGGAGCCCGGCGCGCTCGGCGAGGCGCACGAGGACGACGAGGTCGGCGGGATCGGGCAGGGCTCCCGGCATGACGTCCAGGCCGTCCGGCCAGGCGAGCTTGATCATCTCGGCGGCGCGGGCGGTGTCGCCCAGGGCGTCGGACGCCAGGGCGGCGAGCCACGCCCCGGTGCGCCGCACCACGGGTGTCCCGGTGCGCGTCATCCTCATGCCGTCCGCCAGGCTGCGGGTGATCCCGTCCCGCTCCCCCATGTGGACGGCCACCCTGCCGAGCGCGAACCGCGCCGTCACATCGGCGAAGTCGCCCGTCCCGAGGACACCAGCTGAGGTCAGAACGGCGTCGGCCTCGGCGCGTGCGGCGGCGAGCCGTCCCGTGTCGAGCAGGATCCGCGCCCGAGTCATCGACCACGCGAGGGCCGTGACCGCGTGCCCGGTCTCCCGAGCCGTCCGGACGCCCTCGTCAGCCTCCTGAAGCGCCACGCCGAGCCGCCCGGACGCGGCGAGGACGAACGCCCGCCCGCACACCTCCGGCCCCCACGGACGCCGGGACACCCCCAGGTCGGCCGCACGCGCGTCGGCCCGTTCGTGCAGGTCGAAGGCATGCTCGAGATTCAGCCGGGAGAGCTCGACCATCGCCAGCGCGGTGAGCGCGGCCGCCCCGGCCTCGGCGTCCGGGCCGTTCGCAGGCCGGCCGGCGGCGACGGCCTCGGCGGTCTCCCCCGCCTGCGCAAGGTGGAGCGCCTGAGCCGCCGTGAGGCGATCACGCGACACCTCGGACAGATCGGCCAGGGACAGTCCGATCCGGCTCTGCCGAACGGCCTCGGCAAAGGACCTGTGGCCCACGAGACGAGCCACCCGCGCCCGCAGCCCCGCCTCGACTCCGGGCGCGAGTGACCCCTTGAGCGTGGTGTCGGCCAGGCCCTTGGCCTCGGCATACTCGCCCGTCCGGCCCAGGGACTCCACGATCTCGCCGACGATCTCGGCGGTGTGCGGCCCGGGTGGACCCGCGACCCTCAACGCCGCGCGGCTCCACGCCAGCGCCTCCGAGGGCGCCGTGTCGGCCCGGCCTTCCGCCGCCTCACGCAGCAACCCCACGGCCCGGTGGTCACCGGGCAGCGCGGTCTCGGCGAGGTCGGCGGCCACGTCCCTCGCGCTCGCGCCCTGAGCCAGGCGGACGTCCACCATCCGGCGCCGCAGGCTGCGCCGCACCGCCACGGGCAGGCTCTCGGAGAACGCCTGCCGGACGGGGTCGTGGCGGAAGTCCACCAGGCCGTCCGCCACGACCAAGATCCCGGCGTCGACCGCCTCGTCGACCAGCGCTCCGACGCCGTCCGGCCCGATCCCGGTGAGACCGTCCAGCTCCTGCGTGGTGAAGGGCCGTCCGAGCACCGAGGCGACCTGCAGGCCCAGCCGTGTGGCCGGCGACAGGGGTTTCGTCGGCACCCCCGTTCCAGCCGCGCGCCCCCGCGCTCTCCACTCCACGCGCGTCTCCTCGACTTTCATCGCCCCTCCCCGGTGTGCGGCGAACGCCTGTCGCCGACACACCCCACCGTCGCCGGAACCGGGCCCCGGTCGCATCAGGGATGAGCCCAGCCCGGGGCCCTAGGGAACCGCCACGGGGCTCCGTCCAGGGGGTGAGCCAGGGGCGCATCCTGGTCCCCCGGGGCGCCGGGTCCGGCGAAAGTGGTCGACATCGGCCGAGACACCGATCGAAGGACCGACGGCGCACGCCTGGGGGGCGTTCCCGCGAGCCGGTCGTCGAACCGAATCGACGACCGGCTCGACGACCGGCACGCGGGAACCGGAGGCGCCGGGTCCGAGGGGGAGACCGTCTCGGCCGACCGCGTGCCCTCGCCGCGAGGGGGCGGCGAGGGCACGCGACCACCTCCCCTGACGAACCAGCGGACGGGGAGGCCGGAGTTGAGCGTCCTGTGACACGAGGAGAGCAGAGCATGAACGGTTCCGAGCGGCGGCTGGCGACGCCGGTCCTGGTGATCGGCACCGGCGGGGCCGGGCTGCGGGCGGCGATCGAGCTCGCCGAGCGGGGCGTGGGGGTGGTGGCGGTCGGCAAGCGTCCGAGGGCCGACGCCCACACGACGCTCGCCGCCGGGGGCGTCAACGCGGCCCTGGGGACGATGGACCCGCGGGACTCGTGGCGGCAGCACGCCGCCGACACCCTCCAGGAGAGCTACCTGCTGGCCGACCCGCGGACGGTCCGGATCGTGACCGAGAACGCCGCGCGCGGCATCGAGGACCTCGTCCGGTACGGGATGCCGTTCGCGCGCGAGGCGGACGGCCGGATCTCCCAGCGGTTCTTCGGCGCCCACACGTGGCGGCGCACCGCGTTCAGCGGCGACTACACCGGCCTGGAGATCCAGCGGGCCCTGGTTCGGCGGGCGGACGAGCTGGACGTCCCGATCCTGGACACCGTCTACATCACCCGGCTGCTGGTGCGCGACAACGTGGTGTTCGGCGCGTACGGGTTCGACCTGGTGGACGGCGAGCGCTACGTCATCCACGCGGACGCGGTGATCCTCGCGACCGGCGGGCACACCCGGATCTGGCGGCGCACCTCGTCCCGCCGGGACGAGAACACGGGCGACTCGTTCCGGCTGGCGGTCCTCGCCGGGGCGCGGATCCGCGACCCCGAGCTGGTGCAGTTCCATCCGTCGGGCCTGCTGGCGCCGGAGGACGCCACGGGGACGCTGGTGTCGGAGGCGGCGCGCGGCGAGGGCGGGGTCCTGCTGAACGGCCTGGGCGAGCGGTTCATGGAGCGCTACGACCCCGAGCGGATGGAGCTGTCCACCCGCGACCGGGTGGCGCTGGCGTCCTTCACCGAGATCAGGCAGGGGCGCGGCACCCCGAACGGCGGGGTGTGGCTGGACGTGTCGCACCTCCCCCGCGAGACGATCATGGAGCGGCTGCCGCGCGTCCACCAGACGCTGCTGGAGCTGCAGATGCTCGACATCACCAGGGAGCCGATGGAGGTCGCCCCGACCGCGCACTACTCGATGGGCGGGGTGTGGGTGCGGCCCGAGGACCACGGCACCGACGTCGAGGGGCTGTACGCGATCGGCGAGGCCGCCAGCGGGCTGCACGGCGCGAACCGGCTGGGCGGCAACTCCCTCATCGAGCTGCTGGTGTACGGCCGCATCGTGGGCGGGGAAGCCGCCGAACACTCGTCCGGGCTGCGGTACCAGCGACGGTCCGAGGACGCGCTCGACGCGGCCCGCCGCGAGGTGGACGGGCTCCTGGCCTGCGACGGCCCGGAGAACGTGCGGGCCCTGCAGCGCGCGGTCCGCGACATCATGACCGAGCACTGCGGCGTCGTCCGCGACGAGGCGGGCCTGCGCACCGGCCTGGCCGAGCTGGACGCCGTCGAGGCGCGGATCGGGGACATCGGCGTCCATCCCGACAACGCCGGTTTCCAGGACCTGGTGCACGCCTTCGACCTGAAGTCCACCGTCCTGGCCGCCCGCGCGACCCTGGACGCGGCGCTGGAGCGGCGCGAGACGCGCGGCTGCCACAACCGCTCGGACCATCCCGACCTCGACCCGTCGCTGCGGGTCAACATGGTGTGGTCCGGGCCCGGGCAGGTCACGCGCGAGCCGATACCGCCGGTTCCCGCGGAGATCGCCTCGCTCATGCGGGAGGTCTCGTCCGCCGGAAAGCTCGTGGAGTAGCGGTCCGGCGATCATGGTCCTTCAACAGAGGTCGCCGGTCACCGCGGTCACCACTCCAGGCTCCCCGCGCCAGGGCTCGGGGTTCGTGCTCGAGGGCGTGCGGGTGCGCAGTGCCCTGCTCCAGCTGGACGGCGTGTTCGAGCCGCCCTGCCTGGTGGTCCGCGGGGAGGTCGACGTGGCCACGATCTCCGCCTTCACGACGGCGCTGTGCAGCGTGCTCGAGCACGGCTCCGGCGACGTGTGGGTCGACGTCGAGCGGCTCGACTTCATCGACGTCGCCGGCCTGCGCGCGCTGGCCGCCGCGGCCTGCCATCTCGGGCTCCGGAACCGGCGGCTCGTCCTGCGGTCGGTGTCGCCGCATCTGGCGAAGCTGATGCGCGTGGCCGGCTGGAGCCGGATCTCCAGCCTCGTCCTGCTCGCCCGCGAAGAGCGGGAGTGAGGCCGAGGGCCCGCCCCGCCCCTGGTCAGAGCCGGGGCGGGGCGCGCGGGGCGCCGGTTCAGGGGCGGGTCAGGCGGACGTAGCCGTAGGGGTTGAAGGAGAGGTCGTCAGGGTCCTCGAAGTAGCAGTCGCCGGTGCGGAGGATCCAGCGGGGCCCGTCCTCGGTCAGGCGGAAGCCCTCGCCGTCCTCGATCTCCTTGGCACGCGGGTCCGTGAGCAGGTAGAGGGCGAGGGCGTCCAGGTGGATGCGGCGCTCGCGCACCGGCATGTCCTCGCCGACCTCGATCTCGACCTCGGGCGCGCCCAGCAGGTGCATGCCGCAGGTGCGGGACACCTCGCCGTCCCGGATCGGGCGTTTCACCCACGCGTCCAGGAGCGCGGCGGCCAGGGCCTCGTCGGTGGCGTCGGACGCGTCGTCCGCGATGCTCAGCCAGCGTTCGCGCCCGTGCGTGAGGCGGCTGCCCTCGTGCTTCACGGCCGTGGCGCCGGACCGCAGCAGCGCGGCCGTCGCCGCCAGAAGCCGCCGCGAGGTGTCGGCCGCGAGTTCCCGCATCATCGGCGCGGACAGCAGGTAGCCGACCGTGTCGTGGGACTCGACCGCCGCCCGGTCCGCGTCCTCGAAGGACACCGACGCGCCGCTGGCGGCGAACGCCGCGGGCATCCGGTCGTCGGGTTCGGCTGCGGAGTACTCGTGGTCGAGGACGAACCCGCCGTACTCGGCGGCGACGCGTTCGATCTCCGAGAGCTCCAGGCCGGTGGCCAGGACGCACAGGACGTGCTGCGGAAAGGCATCGCTCATCCGGGGAAGGTTAGTGATCTTCCCATCGGACCGCGGCATTTCGCGACATTCCGGTCACGCGACGGGTCCCGGGGACGATGCGGCCGAGCGCCGGGCGGGTGGGGCGTGCGGTGCGGTGGACGCCCCCGTCCCCTCTCCTCAGGGCCGGTCAGAACCGTCCGGAGACCGTGATCAGCATGCTGCCGAGGTCGACGGTGTGCCGTCCGGCGCCGAACTTGCCCGCGTCGACGGTCGTCGTGACGGTGCCGGAGTCACCGGCGGTGAGCGTGCCCGCGGAGCGGCCGTCGATCCTCATGCCGACCGGGTGGCCGGGCAGGAAGCCGGACGCGGTCAGCGTGACACTGTTCCCGCTCCGGGTGAACTTGATCGCCCGCTGCAGGACGCCCAGCTCACGGCCTGCCTGCCGGCGCGCGGCGCCGGTCTCGCCGCCTTGCCGGACCTGCCGGACGAGGCTGGGCACGAACGTGGAGGCGTCGAGCGTCCCCCAGCCGCTGGCGCGGTCGAAGCCAGGACCCGCGCTGAACCCGGGGACGACGTTGCCGTTCTTCGCGTGCAGTGTGTTGTCGCCCGAGACGACGTCCTCGATCCCGGCCTTGGCCCCGCCGCGTCCCAGCGCGTACAGCGCCGGGTTGATCGGCCCGACCGGGCCGCCGTTGAGCTGCGCGGCCAGGGCGAGCACCCCGGCGAGCGTCGGCGCGGACTGCGAGGTGCCGTTCTGCCCGTCCATCGTCAGGTCGGGCACCCAGCGCATCGGGCTCCCCGTGGCGGACGCGACGGCGTCCTGGTACGGGGGCCGCTTGTAGATCTTGGAGAAGCCCGCTCCCTCGGTGTAGCCCTTGACGTTCCAGACCGGGTCGGGTCCGGCCTTCGCCCCGGTCTTGTCGAGGTGGGGCACCGAGCCGCCGACGGCGGTGACCCAGGGCGAGTCGTCCCAGGTGGCCGAGTCGGGCGTGGACGAGGTGTTCCCGCACTGCGCGGCCGCGACCGGGAGGTTCTGGACGACGCCGCAGTCGCCGGTGGAGCCCAGCAGCGGGACGCCGGAGGCGGCCGCGGCGAGCGCGCCCGGATCCTGCGCCCGGATCTCCGGGGCGCCGTGGCCGTAGCTGCTCTCACCGTTGCCGTCGCTGACCGACATGACGTCCGCGAGGTGGTGGCGGCCGATGTACCCGGCCGCCTTCATGATCTCGGGCATGGCGACCTGGCTGGCGTCGTCGTCGCTCATCTCGGTGTCGGCGGGCGTCGCCGAGATGACGATCTTGGCGTACGGCGCCATGAGGTGGGCGGAGAGGACGTCCAGCTCCAGCTCGCCCGCCCAGGCGTCGCAGGAGCCGTAGCTGCCGAGCTTCACCATGCCGGGCGGGCACTGCGCGGGAAGTTTCCCCGCCGGGTAGATGGTCTTGATCTGGGGGTCCGGCAGGCCGTACCGCTGGTCGAAGGTGTGGACGACCTTCGCGACGTTCTTGTCCTCCCATCCCTCGAGGACGGCGATGGTGGTGCCGGTGCCGTCGATGCCGCGCTTCCACAGCTGATCGACGCGGTAGTCGAAGACGTCCTGCGGGCCGGGCGCGTCCGCGGCGAACTTGGCGTAGTTCGTCCGCATGTTCGCCACGGCCGCCATCAGCACCCTCGTCCGCTCCGGGATCGCCGGGGCGGCGGCGCGGGCGGGCCCGGCGTGGGCGGGCGCGGCGCCGATCAGCGACGCGCACAGGAAGGCCGCCGCCGAGGCGGCGACCGGGAGACGTGCTCTGTTCATGCTCCTCCTTTGGAGCCCGGTGGGTCGCGACGGGTGAACCGATCACCCGACCGACCCATGCTGCGCGGCCCCTCCGTCGCTGACAAGGCGCCTCACTCCCCGTCCCCGCGGTCGTCCGATTCCGGACATCCGGGGCGGCGGGCCGTCCGCTCCGGCGGGCCGTCCCGCCCTGCGAGGACCGGCCGAACCTCCCTGGCCAGGGAGAACGCGCCGTCGGCCCGCACGCTCAGGGGTGCGCCCGCCCGCATCCAGGTGATCACTGTAGGCGATGATGAGGTCACGGAGAAGTACCGGCGGCCGGAAGGGGACTGGCCATGGAGGCACCGAAACGGACCGTTCTCCGCAGGTTGTGGGACCTGCGGTACGAGACGTCGCTGGTCCTGACGCTGGGCGGGCTCGTCGCGGGCGGCGTGGCCTGGTGGGCGGGCGCGCGGGGCGTCGCGGACGTCCTCTGGGCGATCGTGACGGCGGCGGTGCTCGTCCCGTCGGTGTGGTGGGTCGTGGAGGGGCTGCGGCGGCGCAGCCTCGGCAGCGACGTGATCGCCCTGCTGGCCCTGGCCGGGACGCTGGCGACCCGCGAGTTCCTGGCGGGCGCGGTGATCGGCGTGATGCTCACCGGCGGGCAGGCGCTGGAGCGCCGCGCCGGGCGGCGGGCGCAGCGGGACCTCGGGGCGCTGCTCTCGCTGGCGCCGCGCGTCGCGCACCGCGAGGAGGCCGGGGTCGTCACGACCGTCGACGTCGCCGAGGTGCGTCCCGGCGACCGGCTGCAGGTCCGGGCGGGCGAGGTGGTCCCGGTGGACGGGCGGGTCGAGGCGGGTCCGGCGATCCTGGACGAGTCGACGCTCACCGGGGAGCCCCTGCCGGTCGAGCGCCACACGGGCGAGGAGGCCCGGGGCGGCACCGTCAACGCCGGGGGGCCGTTCCCGCTGCGGGCCACCACGGACGCCTCGAACAGCACCTACTCCGGGGTCGTCCGGCTGGCGCGGGAGGCCGCGGCCGGGTCCGCGCCGTTCATCCGGCTCGCCGACCGGTACGCCGGGCTGTTCCTGCCGGTGACGCTCGTCCTGGCCGGGGTGGCGTGGGCGGCGGCGCGCGATCCGGTCCGGGCGGTCGCGGTGCTGGTCGTCGCCACGCCGTGCCCGCTGATCCTCGCCGCGCCGATCGCCTACGTCTCCGGGCTGTCGCGCTGCGCCCGGCGCGGCGTGGTCGTGAAGGGCGGCGGCGCGCTGGAGCGGCTGGCCCGGGCGCGCGTCCTGCTGTTCGACAAGACCGGCACCGTCACCACCGGACGGCCCGAGCTGTTCGACGTCGTGACCCGCGACGGGGTCGACCCCGGGGAGGTCCTGGCCGCCGCCGCGTCCCTGGACCAGGTGTCGCCGCACGTGCTGGCCACCGCGATCGTGCGGGGCGCCCGCGACCGCGACCTGCCGCTGACCCTGCCCGCCGAGGTCGCCGAGGAGGCCGGGCAGGGCGTGCGCGGCCTGGTCGGCGGACGGCCCGTCGCGGTAGGCAAGGCCTCCTGGGCGGGCTCGGGCCCCGGCGACGACGAGTGGCTCGACCGCGTCCGGTCCCGGGCGGCGGCGCGCGGCGCCATCACCGTGTTCGTCGGCCTCGACGGCCGCCTGGCCGGGACGCTGCTGCTGCGCGACCGGATCCGTCCCGACGCGGCGCGCACGTTCCAGATGCTCCGGCACACCGGGATCGACCGGACCGTGATGGTGACCGGCGACCGGGAGGCCGTGGCGCGCCCGATCGCGGACCTGGTCGGGGCGGACGAGGTCCACGCCGACCAGTCCCCGGCCGGGAAGGTCGCCGTCGTCCGCGCCGAGAGCGAGCACGCCGCGACCGTGATGGCCGGGGACGGCGTCAACGACGCCCCGGCGCTGGCGTCGGCCGGGGTGGGCGTCGCGCTCGGGGCGCGGGGCGCGACCGCGTCGTCCGAGGCGGCCGACGTGGTGATCACCGTCGACCGGTTCGAGCGGCTCGCCGAGAGCCTCGCCATCGCCCGCCGGACCCAGCGGATCGCCCGGGAGAGCGTCGTGGGCGGGATGGGCCTGTCGCTGGCGGCGATGGTCGTCGCCGCGTTCGGGCTGCTCACGCCCGCGATCGGCGCCGTCGTCCAGGAGGTCATCGACCTGGCGGCCATCTTCGCCGCGCTGCGCGCCCTCGGCCCCGGGCGCGACCGCTGGCCCCGGCTGCACGGCGACGACGCCGAGCTCGTCCGGGACCTGGACCAGGAGCACCGCGAGCTGTGGCCGCGCATCGAGGGGCTGCCCGCTCTGGCGGACGCCCTGACCGGCCCCGACGCCGCCGCCCGCGAGTCCGCGGACGCCGAGCTCACCTCGTTCCTCCACGACCTGGCCGAGCACGAGCGCCGGGACGAGACGCTGCTCTATCCGGCCGTGGCGTCCGCGCTCGGCGGGTCCGACCCTACGGGCGCGATGAGCCGCGCGCACGCCGAGATCGCCGAGCAGTCCCGGCGCATCGACCTGCTACGGGACGAGCTGAGGGACGACCCCGGCCGCGCGGACGCGCGCTCGGAGCTGCGCCGGGCGATCGGTGACCTGGCCGCCGTCCTGCGCCTGCACTTCACGCAGGAGGAGGAGCACTACTTCGTCCTCGCCGACACCCCGTCCCACTCGGAGGGCCACCCGGGCTGACCGTCCGGCCCGCACCGCCTCAGAGTTCGGCGGCGGGCGGGACGACCACGACCGCGCACGGCGCCTGCGTCAGCATGGCGCTGGTCGTGGCGCCGACGTGGAGACGGTCGATGCCGCCCGCGCCGCGCCGGCCCACCACGAGCAGGTCGGCGGTCTCCGCCGCCTCGAACAGCGCCTCGCGCGGCGGCGTCATCGTCAGGGCCGTCTGGACGTCCACCTGCGGGTACCGGGTGGACCAGGACGCCACCGCCTGCTCCAGCTCGGCGCCGCGCACATGGCGCAGCCGCTCCCGGTCGGCGAACAGGGACAGCTCGCCGGCCGGGGCGGCGCTCGGCTCCCAGCAGCCGTACACCACGCGCAGCGTGCACCCGCGCACCGCCGCCTCCTCGAACGCGAACGCCAGCGCCGCGTCCGACCCGGACGAGCCGTCGAAGCCCGCCACGACGCGCCGGTGCTCGCCGCCGCCACCGGGACGGACCACCACGACGGGACGCTCGGCGCGGGCGGGCAGCCGCATCGAGGTCGATCCGAGCCCCATCTCGGACGGGTCGTGCGCCCCGACCACGATCATCTCGGCCTCGCCGGACAGGTGGATCAGCGCCGCGTCCGCCGGGCCGTCCGCGAGGTGGCCCTTCACGGTGACCGTCGGGGCGAAGTCCTTGACGCGGATGATGCCCTGGTCGAGCAGGTGCTGCCCCATGCGCCGGACGATCGCCGCGCCGTCGACGTCGACGTAGCTGATCGGGTAGGGCCAGCGCCACGCGTGGCAGACGCTCAACGGCAGTCTCCGCAGCTTCGCCTCGGCCGCGGCCCAGCGCAGGGCGCGTTCCCCGCCGGGCGTGGCGTCGTAGCCGACGAGAATGGAGGAACCCCAGCTCATCATGCGTCCTTCCGGTTCGTTCCTCCCATCGCACGCCGCTCACCTCAGAGTCGCATGCGGGGGCGAGGGGCCGTCGACCAGGGACCTCCGACGGCGCCGCACCGCCGCCCCGGCCGCCCCCGGGCCCTCACCAGGCGGACGACGGCTCGGCTCTCGTGACCGCCTCCACCGGCCGCCGGACGGACGTCATCCGCTCCCCGGCCGGGACACCGAGCCGCATCAGCATCTGGGGGTGGGCCCCGTCGCAGAACCGCTGGCCGATGAAGGCCCGCAGTTCCGGGATCTCCAGGGCCTGGGTGTGGAAGGCCGCCGCAAGGCCGGCGTCCACCCCGGCGCGCAGCAGCACCCGTTGCAGGGCCTGGCCCGCGCGCAGCCATTCGAGATGCGTGTCGTCCTCGGTCACCAGCAGCGCGACCAGGCCGGTGGACAGTTCACCCGGAGGCTTGTGCCCACCGCCGCCCTTGCCCTCGCTTTCGCCTTCGCCGCCGGGTTCACCGACGCCCCATCCCTGCCCGCGGGCGAAGTCCCGGGCGGGGAAATGCGGTTCGGTGGGGACGTCCTCGCGCCGGTAGGCGTCGTCCAGCATGCCCTCCCGGCGAGTGCTGCCCGGCCGGGGCGCCCATCCGGCGACCTCCTGCCGGTACTTGCCGGTGGCGCGTTCCATGTGGTCGGCGGCCTGGGTCAGCCCGGCCAGCGCGCCCTGGACGTGCTCCTCGGTCGCCACGAGCAGCCGGGCGCCCTCGGCTTCCGCCTCGCGCCCCAGCGCCTCCAGCACCGAGCCGGCGATGGGATCGTCGCGGAACGCCCCGCGGTGGGTCCGCCGCCGGAAGATCTCCTCGTACATCCGCTCCCGGTCGGGGTCACCGGCGGCCGCCTCCCCGGCGCCGGGACCGATCCGCACGCTCGCCAGCAGGTACGGCCGGTCCGGGTCGGGCAGCAGGCGCGCGTCCGGTTCGCCTCCCAGGTGCCGGATCGCCAGGACGAGCGTGTACAGCGCGGCCCCGCAGCTCAGCAGCATCTCCCTCCCGGCGGGATCGGCGACCTCGATCTGCCGGTCGGGGTCGGCGCGCACCGCGATCCGGTCGTCCTCGACGCCGAACTTCCACGGCTGGGTGTTGTACACCGACGGCGCCCACACCGCGGCCTCGATCGCCCGCTCGGCAACACTCCCGCCCGTGGACTCCATGACCGGCTCCCCTCCCCCGCACACCAGACCGATTCCTCCGCGTCCGGTCCCTTACAGGCCATCTCGCACCGATTCTTCCGCCCCGTCCCCCATGACACCCCCAACCCCCGACCATGCGATCACCAGAAGATCGCCGCTCCTCCGCGATCCCCCGGCGCCGACCAGCGCACCCCGGCCCCCGCGCAGACCGGAACGCCGTCGGTCGCACCATCCGGCGCTGTCAGGCGGGGTCTCGGTCGCCGTAGTAGCCCCATTCGAGTCGCCTTCTCATAACGTCGGTGCCTGTCGCTCGAATGTGGGCGATCAGCGAGGCGCTCAACGGTTCGGGCAGATGTTCGGCGTGGGTGGCCCTCCACTCGGCGCAGCCGAACAGGTCGGTCGCTCCGTCGAGCTGGGCGGGGGTGACGGTCTGGACGGCGAGCGCGGCGAAGACGAGGTCGTCCGGTTCCGCCAGCAGCATCTCCCGCACCGTCGTGTCATACCAGAGGCTCCCCTCGGCACCGGTCCTGCGGGCAGTGACCCCCGCCCAGGCCAGAAGCGCCCCGACGCGTTCGACGCCGTCGGAATAGTGGCTGTGCAGGAGCGCGGCGAGATGGTCTTCGGCCGCTTGGAGACCTTCCGACCAATCGCCCGTCGCCGGGCGCTGCGCCACGGCTTCGGCGGCCCCGGACAGCCCAGGCGGCGCGGCCTGGATCCAGCGCTCCCGGCGCTGCTCGGCTTGGGCCTGCCGCACAGCCTGCTCCGCCCGGAGCTCCTGCAATCCGGTCAGACCGCGTCCGGCCAGCCAGGCGGCGAGCGCCGGGCCGTCCCGCAGTTCGGCATCGCAGGACCCGACACCACGCAAGCCGTCCCGGTGATGCACCGTCCAGGTGGCGATCCGGTCGCCCCGGACGTCGTGGACCACGATCGTCGGCCACCCTGAGCACCGGCACGTGTCGCCGGTCCCGCCGTCCACGATCGCCAGCAGCCGCGCCAACTCGGCGATGTCGTCTCCCCGCACCACCGTCCGTGCCCTCGCGGCGGAATCGGGCCCGTCCGGCGATCTCTCAGCGATCACCACGCGCGCCGCGCGCTGCAGGACCTCCTGGACCTTCGCCGTTGTCGGCTCCACCACGGGCCCGTCCAACCACCACATATCGTCCGTCATGGCCGCGAGGCTAACCGGCCACCCGTGAGCCGAAACCTCGAATACGCGTGCACAGCTTGCCAAGCCGAAGCGGACGGACGATCAGCGCCAACGACGGTCCCCGACTCCGCGCACCTGCTTCGTCGCAAGCGGCCCGGCAGGCCCGCACCCGGTACGAGGGCCTGGCCGCGCCGCTGGACCTGGCGGGCCGGCCCCTCCACGCGATCCGCGGCTCACGCCTTGGTGGCCAGCGGTCTCCACGCGTGCCAGGTGTCAAGCCGCTGCCGGTAGGCGGCTTCGACGATGGGATAGGGGTAGTCGCCGAGGAAGAGCCGCAGGGGTGGATCGTCGGTGTCGGCCAGCTCGAGGATGACCTCGGCGGTGGCCTGCGGATCCGCCGGCGTGCGGGCGGCGGCGCCCGCCCTGCGCGCCTCGCGGATCGGTTCGTAGGCGGCGAGCGGCTCGGTGCGCACCGCGGACGCGCCGGACCAGTCGGTGCCGTACGGCCCGGGCTCCACGATCGTGACGTGGACGCCGAGCGGTCCGACCTCCTGGGCGAGCGCCTCACTCATCCCTTCCAACGCCCATTTGGAGGCGTTGTACAACCCGAGGGTGGGAAAGGCGGCGAGCCCGCCGAGGCTGGACACCTGCATGATGTGCCCGCCGCCTTGGGCGCGCAGGATCGGCAGGGCGGCCTGCGTCACCCACAGCGGTCCGAGCAGGTTGGTGTCGAGCTGGGCGCGGGCCTGTTCCTCGGTGGTCTCCTCGACCATCCCGAACAGGCCGTAGCCCGCGTTGTTCACGACCACGTCGAGGCGGCCGAAGGCGTCGGCGGCCCGGCGCACGGCGGCCGTGGCGGCCACCCGGTCGGTGACGTCGAGGCGGAGCGGCAGGACGCCGTCCCCGTACGCCTCGACCAGGGGGCGCAGGGATTCGGGGTCGCGCGCGGTGGCGGCGACACGGTCGCCGCGGGCGAGGGCGGCGGCGGCCCAGATGTGGCCGAAGCCGCGGGACGCGCCGGTGATGAACCAGGTCTTCATGCCTTCAGCCTGCGCGGGTCTCCGACGCGCAGCCAGCACCCCCGCAGGGTTACCCTGCGAACATGGCGACCGGCAACGTCCTGGGAGAGTTCCTGAAGGCCCGGCGGGGACGGGTCCCGGCCACGCGCGCGGACCTGCCCGCCCCCGGCCGGCGCCGGGTTCCGGGGCTGCGCCGGGACGAGCTGGCCCGGTTGGCCGGCATCAGCGAGCCTTACCTGACCCGGCTGGAACAGGGCGTCGACCGGCACCCGTCCCCGCAGGTGCTGCGGGCGCTCGCACGGGCGCTGGAGCTGGACGCCGACACCTCGGCGTACCTGTTCTCCCTCGCCGCCGATCCCGTACGTTCCGCGGAGACCGAGGTCACCGCGGAGGTCCACCAGCTGCTCGACACATGGGCGGGCAGCCCCGCGTACGTCCGCAACCGGCGGTTCGACGTCCTGGCCGCGAACAAATGGGCACGCGCGCTCGCCCCGATGTACGAACCCGGACACAACCTGGCCAGGGACGTGTTCCTCACGCCCCAGGCCCGCCGGCTGTTCCCGGACTGGCCGCGGATCGCCGCGCGGACCGCCGCCGCCCTGCGCGCCGAGGCCGACCCGCGCGATCCCCGGACCGCGTCGCTCATCGCCGAGCTGGACGCGGACCAGGACTTCCGCCGCCTGTGGGCACGACACGACGCCCGTCCCGCCCGCGACGAGCTCAAACGGTTCGTCCACCCGGTCGCCGGGGACCTCGCCCTCCGCCGCCAGGCGCTCACCGTCGGCGGCGCCGAGCACCAAGTGATCATCATCTACCAGGCGGCGCCGGGAAGCCCCTCCGAAGCCGCCCTCGCCCGACTGCTCTGACACGCACATGAGGGCGGGGACGGCGACGTCACCGCCAGGACACGAGCGGCTCGGCTTCTCACCGCCGGTCGCGGGGGCGGGCGTCCCTGGATCCGCCCTGCTTGACGGCGGTCGCTGCTACTTCGGCGGTTGGTAGCTCAGAACCACGCCGTGTCCGGCTTGGTATCCGGTGGCGAACAGCCGGGTGGTTCCGGGGAGGCGGGCGAGGGATCTGAGTTCGGCGACCGGCTTGATCCTGCCGCGGGTCCACGAGCCGGTGGCCGATCGGTGGACGAGGGCCGAGTCCTCACCGTTGACGTCGGTGGAGCCCAGGAACCACAGGCCTCCCTTGCCATCGGCGACGGGGGCCACGCCCTCGCCCCAGCGGCCCACCTTGGACCAGAGCTGTTCGGTATGCCAGCGCCCCTTGGGGTCGAGGCGGAGCAGGACCGAGTCGAGGATGGGCCTGCTGGTGCCGTCCACCGAATCGGTGATCCAGACGCCCTGCGCGTTGGCGGTGATGCCCGTCAGGCCGTGCTGCTCCCGTGGCCTCGGAAGCCTGGGCAGGGGGACGGTGCGCCAGGTCTTGCCGTTGTAGTGCGCCAGGGCCGGATGTTGGGAGAAGGCCCCCGCTCCGGCGAAGCCGATCGCCCAGATGTCGCGGGGCGAACGCGCGCTGGCCTGAAGGACTTCGATGGGCAGCGTGGCCTTGCTCCAGCCGCGGGAGGTGTGATGCCAGGCCACGCTGGAGCTACCGGGACCGGGACCCGGACCGGGACTGCCGGTGAAGGTCCAGACGTCGCGGGGCCCGGCGGCCTCGATGTCGGTGACGAAGGCGGACTTGGGCAGGCGCTTGGCGACGCTCCACCTGCCGCCGTTCCAGCGCATCACCAGTGCCGGTGACGCGGGGCTGCCGCCGGTGCCCGCCCAGACGTCGCCCGCGGAGGCGACGGCCGCACCGTTGACCGTGCCGCCCTTCGGCGCCGGAAAGGCGACGCGCTGCCATCGGCCTCGCTCCCACCGGAACGCGGTGGGGGTCACGGTGCTGTCGGCGACGGTGGTCCCGCCGAAGGCCCAGGCGCTGTCTCGGTCCACGCCCGCCAGCCGACCGAAGAACCGCATGGACGGTGAGTTCAGTACCGATCGCCACTGGGTGGCGCCGGTTGCCGTTGCTGGAGCGGCCGCCGCCGGCCCGGCCGCTGCGACCACCAGGGCAACGGCCGTGGCCGCGCCCCAGAGCGTCTGCTGTCGTGTCATCACAAACGTTGATTCTGGGGTCGAAGCGCCGGGAGATCATGGGTGCAGGTACTCAGGTTCGGGTGAGTACCTGCGGTCCGACAGCCGGACGTGCCCGGATCCGGGTGCGGCGCAACCTGGAGGGGGTGTGCGGCGTCCATAGGGACGTGGAGTGGCGTATCGATGGGTTCGAGGAGATCCGGGAGCTGGGGCGTGGCGGGCAGGTCCGGGTGGTGTTGGCCAGGCACGCGACCTCTGGTGACCTGGTGGCGGTCAAGTACCTACTGGGGAACGCCGGGTCCAGCGCCCGGACGCGGTTCCGGGAAGAGGCGGTCCTGCTCGGCCGAGTCCGCGACCCCCACGTCGCCCGCCTCTACCAATTGGTCGAAGGCGAACAGGGCCTCGCGCTGGTCATGGAGGCCGTCGACGGCGTTCCGTTCCGGGAGATCCTCGCCCGCTACAGGTCCCTCGCGCCGGAGGCGGCGCTGACCGTCCTCAAAGGATCGCTACTCGGCTTGGCCGCTGCGCATGCGGCTGGGGTGGTGCATCGCGACTACAAACCGTCCAACGTGATCGTCCCGGCCGACGGCCAGAGCAAACTCATCGACTTCGGCGTCGCGACCATGACCGGCGCCGCGTCCGCTTCCGGGACGCCCGCGTACATGGCACCCGAACAATGGCTCGGCGAACCGGCCGGGCCCACCACTGACGTCTACGCCGCCACCTGCGTCTTCGTCGAGACCATCACCGGACACCGCCCGTACGCCGACGACCCGCGCAACGGACACCTCACCGGCCCCGTCCCCACCGACGAAGTCCCGGACGAACTGCGCCCGCTGATCGAGCGCGGCATGGCCAAGGCAGCGGAGTCACGCCCACCCGGAGCCGCCGCGTTCGTCAACGAACTCGAAGCCGTCGCACAAGCCGCCTACGGACCCGACTGGGAATCCCGTGGCGCCCATCTCCTCGCGGGCATCGCCATGGCGCTGGCATCCCTGTTCCCCCTCGCCGCCCTCACCGCAGGCGCCGGAACCGGTGCGGGCGCCGCAGGCGCGGGCGCGGGGGCGGCCGGAGCAGGCGCCGCGGGCGCGGGAACGGGGACGGCCGGGACAGGAGCGGCAACAGCGGGCGTCCTCGGCGGCAAGGCGGCCGCGGCGATCGCGGCGGCGGCCGTCCTCACGACGACGGCGGGGGGCTACGGCGTGTACCAGGCCGTCAAGCCGTCCGGGCCGCCGAAGCACCGGCCGGCCGCGTCCGCGTCGCCCACACGGGCGATGACGGTCGGCCGCATCTCGATCCGCACACCCCAGAGCTGGCAGTCACATCTGATCTCGTTCCCGGACCCCACACTCGGGCAGAAGAACGACAGCTACTTCGTCACGTTGGGCGGGCCCTGCCAGAGGGCGAGCGCGGGCGGGTACGGTCCGTTCCAGCTGCCCTGGTGCAGGGGTTTCGTCGTGATGGGACCGAGCTTCGCCGACCACGCGGACATCTACGTCGCCGACAGGTACTCCCCGGACGACACCTTCGCCTCGCGCTTCGGCCAGGACGAGGGCATGAGCTGCCCCACCGACTCGAAGCTGCGCGCGGGCACGAAGGACCTCGGGGCACGCAAGACCGTCGACAGGTCCGCCCGGCTCGGCAGCCACACGGCGCGGTACATCGAATGGTCGGTACCGTGCTGGACGCGCGACTACAGCAAGGACGGCATTCCCAAGGCGCGGACGTCCACCGCCTACACCGAACGGCTCTGGTACCTGCCGGACTCGAAGATCCTCATCGTGGACTTCTGGCAGACCCCGGGCCTGGAGAACGTCCTCGCCAAGGCGGCCTGGACGTAGCGGTGAAGGCTCCCCAGAGCGATCACCACGGCGGACGCCGCCGCCATGTCATGTGGCCTGCTGGAACGCGATGCTGCGCACGGACGCCGGGGCGTTGTCGGCAGCAGCCGGCAGGGGCCGGGTTCGTCCGGCGCGGACGCCGTTGGCGATGACGACGATCTCGGCGATCTCGTGCACGGCGACCACGGCCGCGAGGCCGAGCACGCCCAGCAACGCGAGCGGCATCAGTCCGACCACGATGGCCAGGGACAGGCCGACGTTCTGCAGCATGACGCGCCGGGCGCGCCGGGCGTGCTGCAGCGCTTGGGGCAGGTGGCGCAGATCCTCGCCCATGAGGGCGACGTCGGCGGTCTCGATCGCGACGTCGGCGCCCATGGCGCCCATGGCGATGCCGAGGTCGGCGGTGGCCAGGGCGGGTGCGTCGTTGACGCCGTCGCCGACCATCGCCGTCGCCCGCCGCTCGCGGAGCGTGGTGATGACGGCGGCCTTGTCCTCGGGACGCAGGTCGGCGTGGACGGTTTCGATGCCCGCCTCGGCGGCGAGGGCCTGAGCAGTGGCATGGTTGTCGCCGGTCAGCATCGCGACCTCGTAGCCGGTGTCGCGGAGCCGGGCGACGACCTCGGCGGCCTCGGGACGCAGTTCGTCGCGGACGGCGATCGCACCGATCACCCGGCCGTCGTCCTCGACCAGCACACAGGTCGCGCCCGAACGCTGCATTCGCGTGACCGTTTCGGCCAGGGCACCGGGTTCCAGCCAGCCGGGACGCCCCAGCCGTACCGGACGGCCGTCCAGGGTTCCGGTCAGGCCGGCGCCGGGAACGGCCTCCACGCCCTCGGCGGTGGGGGCGGCGTCAGTGGGGGCGGCGGCCAGGATCGCCCGCGCCAGGGGGTGTTCGCTGCGGGCCTCCAGCGCGGCCGCCAGTTCCAGCACCCGCGCCTGCGAGGCGCCGGGGACGGCGACGACGTCGAGGACGGCGGGCCGGTTGCGCGTCAGAGTGCCGGTCTTGTCCAGGGCGATCGTCCTGACCGCACCCAGCGCCTCCAACGCCGCGCCGCCCTTCACCAGCACCCCGAGCTTGCCGGCCGCGCCGATCGCGGCGACCACGGTGACCGGGACGGAGATGGCCAGCGCGCACGGCGACGCGGCGACCAGCACGACCAGGGCGCGTTCGACCCAGGTCCGCGGGTCGCCGAGCAGGCCGCCGACGACCGCGATCATCGAGGCGGCGATCATGACGCCGGGCACCAGGGGACGTGCGACCCGGTCGGCCAGCCGCTGACCGGCCCCCTTGCGGGCCTGCTCGGCCTCGACGATCGCCACGACGCGGGCCAGCGAGTTGTCCGCCGCGGTGGCGGTGACCTGGACCTCCAGCGCGCCGGTCCCGTTGATGGACCCGGCGAACACCTCGTCGCCCGGCCCGGCCTCGACCGGCACCGACTCCCCGGTGATGGCCGAGACGTCCAGCGCGGAGCGGCCGGACCGGACGATCCCGTCGGTGGCGATCCGCTCACCGGGCCTGACCACCAGCAGGTCGTCCACGACGAGCTCACCCGGGGCGACGACCGTGTCGGAGCCGTCGCGGCGCACGGTCGCCTCCTGCGGCACCAGCGCGAGCAGCGCCCGCAACCCGCGGCGGGTGCGGGCGAGGGAGTACTCCTCCAGCCCCTCGCTGACCGAGAACAGGAACGCCAGCATCGCGGCCTCGCCGACCTCGCCCAGCGCCACGGCGCCGACGGCGGCGATCGTCATCAACGTGCCGACGCCGATCCTGCCCTTGGCCAGGCGGCGCAGCGTGGACGGCACGAACGTCCACCCACCGGCGGCCAGCGCCAGCAGGTGCAGACCCGGCACCGACCACGCCGGCCCGCCCGTCCAACCGGACACGTAACCGGCGAGCAGCAGCACGCCGGAGAGCGCGGCCCAGCGCAGCTCGCCCACCTGCCAGAGCCGCTCCGGCTCGCGCTCCTCGGCCTGGCCTTCCGGCCCGGCCTCGTCACGGCCACAACCGCAGGCGTCGCTCACCGCGCGCTCCCGCTTCGCGCGTCGTCGCCGTGGGCCGGGCGCAGCGCGACCGCGTGCCCGGTCGCGGCCAGCAACCGCTCGGCCGCTTCCAGCACGTCCATCAGCTCCGGGCGGGTCAGCGCGTAGAACGACTGGCGTCCTTCGGCGCGGTAGTCGATCAGCCCGCAGTCCCGCAGGCACGCCAGGTGCTTGGACACCGTGGACTGGGCCAGTCCGAGTTCGCCGGTCAGATCCACCACGCGCGCCTCACCGCGCGCCAGCCGCTGGACGATGCGCAACCGTGTCTCGTCCGCCAGCGAGTGGAACAACGCGGCCGCCGGGGAGATCCCCGCCGCGATGTCGGCACGCACACACCGTCCACCCTCACCATCAATCGCCATATGGCGATGATATCCACTACTCTGAATGCATTGGAAGGCGCTGGCGATCAGCGGCGGCCCTCGGGAGACTGGCCCGGTGACGACCGACCCGGAGGCGGCACGCCGCGCCGCCCTTCTGCGCCGCGGCTTCGCCCTGGAGTACGTCACGCTCGGCTGGAACGTGATCGGCATCGTGGTCCTGGCCGTCACGGCGTGGAACGCCCGGTCCGTGGCGCTGGCCGGTTTCGGGCTCGACTCCCTCATCGAGATCGGCGCCTCGCTCGTGGTGATCTGGGAGCTGTCCGGCACCGGGCGGGCCCGCCGGCGGCGCGCGCTCAGGCTGATCGGCGGGGCGTTCGCCGCGCTGGCGATCTACCTGCTGATCCAGTCCAGTTGGGTCCTGGCGAACGGGTACCACCCTCACCCTTCACCCGCGGGCATCACCTGGACCGCGATCACCGCTGCGGTGATGTTCGTCCTCGCCGCAGGAAAGGCACGCACCGGCGCCGCGCTCGGGAATCCGGTGCTGCGCGCGGAAGGCCGCGTCACGCTCGTCGACGGCGTCCTGGCCACCGCCGTCCTGACCGGACTGGTCCTCAACACCGCGTTCGGCTGGTGGTGGGCCGATCCGCTCACCGGCTACGTCCGCCCGGGAGAGCGTGAAGACCAGCAGCCCGGCGCCGAGGGTGACGGTGCCCGCCGCCATCAGGGCCCGTGCGCTGACGCCGCGGCTGAGGAGCCGTCCGGCGAGGTTGGCGGTGACGATGACGGTGACGCCCATCGGCACCAGCCCGAGCCCCGACTCCAGCGGCGTGAACCCCAGGACACCCTGCAGGTACAGCGGGGAGAAGAACAGCAGCGCGATCACCACGCCGAAGAACACGACGGCCGCGACCGTCGAGGCCCGCACCGCCCGCGAACGGAACAGCTCCATGGGCAGCAGCGGTTCGGCGGTGCGCCGCTCCCACCCCACGAACACCGGCGTCAGCAGGGCCAGGGCCGCGGGCACCGACAGCGCCGCGCCGATCCCCTGGACGGCGCGGCGCGACGATCAAGGAGCCCGCTTCGGGCGCGAGCGCCGAGGCCGGCGCTCCGGCTGAACACGTCGGCGAGCCGTCCGCCGAGCAGCAGGAAGCCGCCGAACGTCACCGCGTATCCGGTGACCGTCCACTGCAGGGTCGCCGCCGAGATCGACAGGTCCCTGCCGAGGTCGGGCAGGGCCGCGTTCACGACCGTCAGGTCGCTCTGGTCCAGCCCGAGCGCGGACGAGATGACCACCAGCGACCAGAACTGGCGTCCGGAGAATCGAGCCCGGCCGGCGTCCACGACGCCGACGGTCTCGGTGGGTGCGCTCATGAGGAGTGGCCGACCTCTCAGCTGTAGGGCCGAATTCCGTCGGCCTCACGCTCCTCGACAGGCGGCGGGCCGGCCAGTGCCCCCCTCAGTGGTGGCAATCGGAGAACCACCACCCCGCCCGACGCTCGAGCCGTATGGCGCCACACCCCTCGGCAAGGAAGCATGCCGGTATGAGAACCCCGTTCGGTCGTCCGTCGCTCCGCCCGTATCTCGCCCACAAGCAACCTCGCGCGACCTCGCCAGACGGGCTGACCGCCCATTTCCTGGGCACGAGTTCGGTGTTGTTGTCCGACGGCGAGACCACACTCCTCTGCGACGGCTTCGTCACCAGGCCGAGCCTGCTGCGGGTCGGCCTGGGGAGGATCGCCCCGGACCGGACGCTGGTCCGGAGCGCGATCGACCGGTTGAAGGCGCACTCCCTCGACGCGGTGTTCTGCGCGCACTCCCACTACGACCACGCGCTGGACGCGCCGGTCTGGTCCCTGGAGACCGGCGCCGACCTGATCGGCTCGGAGTCGACCGCCAACATCGGACGCGGTCTCGGCGTCCCGGCATCGTCCCTGCGCGTGGTCGCGGACGGGGACGTCGTCACCTACGGACGGTTCGAGCTGACCTTCGTCGAGTCGGCGCACAGCCCAGGTGACCATTTCCCCGGGACCGTCACCGAACCCCTGGTCCCACCAGCACGCGCGGGCGCCTGGCAGACCGGCGAGGCGTTCTCCGTACTGGTCACCCACCCGAGCGGCCGGATCCTGCTGCACGCCAGCGCCAACTTCCGGCCCGGAATGCTGACCGGACACCGCGCCGACGTCGTTTACCTGAGCATCGGAGCCCTGGGCGGACAATCCCTCGACTTCGTCCACCGCTACTGGGATGAAGTCGTTCGCGCCACCAAGGCGCAACGGGTCGTCCTCGTCCACTGGGACGACTTCTTCACCGGTCTCAACAAACCCCTCCGTCCCATGGCCCGCTACGCCGACCGAATCGACACCGCCATCGCCGAACTCCTCCCCCTGGCCCGCCACGACAACGTCGACGTCCAACTCCCCGTCTCCTGGCAACCCACCAACCCCCTCAACGACCTGACGCGCTAGGCAACCCGCCCCAGCGGACGGATTGGGAGCTCCACATGCCAGAAAGTCCGCTACGGGACACCCACCCCTGGCCGCTCCGCGGCCGCCGGTGCGAGAACGAGAGCCTGGACGTCGTCTCGCCGCGAGGACAGCGCCAGACCTATGGCCCTCCGCTCTGCCCCGGCAGAACATGGCACGTTCACGCCCCTGCCCGTCCGTGACGAAAGTGTCCGTGGCGGCACGGGCAGTTCGTCGGGGCGTCCGCACAGCTCAGGCAAGGTCCAGGCGCCCAAGGCCGCCGATTCGTTCGTGGAGGACGCTGACTGTGTGAGTCAGAAGACGCAGACGGAATGGGGCGGAAGGGGCAGCATCGGGGACGGGCGGGGTGTCTGCTGAGGGGGAGCGGGCGCCCGGGGGCGCCCCGAGAAGGTCACCGAGTCGTCGTGGGAGGTTGGCAGGCAGGTGCCGCAGAAACGCGCTCCGGCGCGGAACGACGGTTCACCGGCTGCGCCGCGGCGACCGGTAGAAGCGGCCGGCGCCCGCGGCTCGGGCCTCAACGCCCCACTCCCCCCAAACGCCGCGGGCGCCGGTCTTTCCGTCCCGACACCGCGAGCCCCCTCCCCGGGAGGCTCGGAGAACGGACCCCCGTTGATCGAGAGGAAAATCCCGGTGCGTCCCGATGATTTCTGGGGCGCGCTGACGACCGCAGAGCGGGATGCGCTGCGGGCGGTGGCACGGCCCCGGTCGTTCCCCGCCCGGACGCCGCTGTGCCTGCAGGGCGACGAGTCGGACCACATCATCGTGATCGAGTCGGGGTGGGTGAAGGTCGCCTCGTCCACCGAGGACGGGCACGCCGTGGTGCTCGCCGTGCGGGGGCCGGGCGACCTGGTGTGCGAGAGCGCGGTGCTGGGCGCGCGGCACCGGTCGGCGACCGTGACGGCGCTGTCGACGGTGCGGGCGCGGGTGGTGCCGGCAGCCCGCTTCACCGCGTTCCTGGACGCGCACCCACGCGTGTGGCGACTGGTGAGCGGCACGTTCGTCCGCCGCCTGGACGACGCGGACCAGCGGGCCCGCGCGCACGTGGCGGTGCGCGGCGACCAGCGCCTCGCCCTGCTCCTGGCGCACCTGGCGGAGCTGTCGGCCCGGCACGCGTCACCCGCGCCGGACGGCGGCGTCGACATCGCCCCTCCCCTGTCGCAGCAGGAGCTCGGCTCATGGATGGACGCGTCGCGCGAGACCGTCGCGCGAGGCCTGAACCGGCTCCGCCAGGAGGGCCTGGTCCGCACGGGCTGGCGCCGGATCACCGTCGTCGACCTGCCCGGCCTCCTGGAGTTCGCGCGCCGCCCCGCCGACGACCTCGAGTGACCACCTTTACGCTGTAGATCATTACCGGGGGCGCTCCTTCACAGGGCGCCCCCGAACGTTCGGTGGGTGGCGATCGCACGCTTGGCACTCGCGTGTGATGGCCACCCACCGGGCAGATCAGGCGGAGCCGGTCAGGTCACGGACGTGTAGGCGACGACGCCACGGCGCATCGCGTCCATCGCACGCCGCGCGGTCTTGCGGATGTGACTGTTGGGCTCGGCCGCGTCGGCGACCTGCCCGAGCAGGTCCAGCAACTGCTTGACGGCGCGGACGAAGTCACCGGCGGTCATGCCGGCGTCGAACAGCACCTCGTCCAGCTCGTCGCCCTTCGCCCACCGGTACGCCGTCCACGCGAACCCCAGGTCGGGCTCCCGCAGGAACGACACGTGGTTGTCCTTCTCCACCGCGTCGAGCTGCCCCCACAGCCGGACCATCCCGGCGAGGGCGTCCTGCGCGGCGCCCGTGGGCGTGCGGGGCGTCGTCGCGTCGTCCGGCTGCCGAGACTCGTACACCAGCGCCGACACGCACGCGGCGAGCTCGGCGTGGTCGAGCTTCTCCCACAGGCCCTCACGCAGCGACTCGGCCGTCAGCAGGTCCAGCTCGTTGTAGATGCGGCCAAGGCGGCGGCCCTCGTCGGTGACGCCCTCACCGTCGAGGTACCCGAGCTGCTCCAGGACGGCGCAGACCCGGTCGAACGTGCGGGCGATCACCTGCGAGCGGCCCTCGACGCGGCGGCGCAGCAGCTCGGTCTCCCGCTCGAGCCGGAAGAACCGCTCGGCCCAGCGGGCGTGGTCCTCACGCTCGTCGCAGCCGTGCACGGGGTGCGCGCGCAGCTCGGCGCGCAGCCGGCCGATCTCCGCGTCGTCCCCGGCGGGGGTGTCCCGGACGCGCCGCCGGTCCGCGGCGTCGCCCGACACCTTGTTCCGCAGCGTGGACGCCAGGTCGCGGCGCATCTGCGGGTTGCGCGGGCTGAACGACTTCGGCACCCGGATCCGGTCGACGGGCTCCACCGGCCGCGAGAAGTCGTGGATCGACAACCGCTGCACCGACGCCCCGGCGGTCAGCACCAGCGGCGCGGCCCCGTCCGAGCGGCGGCCGAGGCCCGGGTCCAGGACGACGGCCAGGCCGGACCGCCGCCCCGACGGCACCAGGATCACGTCACCGGGACGCAGGTGCTCCAGCGACCGGGCGGCCTCGGCGCGCCGCGACGCCGACCGCTCCCGGGACAGCTCGGCCTCCCGGTCCGACAGGCGGCGGCGCAGAGCCGCGTACTCCATGAAGTCGCCCAGGTGGCATTCGGCGGCCTTGGCGTACCCGGCGAGCGCCTCCTCGTTCTTGCGGACCTGCTTGGCCAGCCCGACGACGGCCCGGTCGGCCTGGAACTGCGCGAACGACTGCTCCAGCAGGTTGCGGGCGCGTTCGGCCCCGACCGCGCCGACCAGGTTCACCGCCATGTTGTAGGACGGCCGGAAGCTGGAGTTCAGCGGGTAGGTGCGGGCTCCGGCGAGCCCCGCGACCGACGCGGGCTCCACGCTCGGCCCCCAGACCACCACGGCGTGGCCCTCCACGTCGATGCCGCGCCGTCCGGCACGCCCGGTGAGCTGCGTGTACTCGCCGGGGGTGAGGTCGACGTGCGCCTCACCGTTCCACTTGTCGAGCTTCTCGATCACCACGGTGCGCGCGGGCATGTTGATGCCGAGCGCGAGCGTCTCGGTCGCGAACACGGCCTTGATCAGCCCGCGGGTGAACAGCTCCTCGACGATCTCCTTGAACGTCGGGAGCATCCCCGCGTGGTGCGCGGCGATGCCCCGCTCCAGCGCCGCCAGGAAGTCGTGGTAGCCGAGGACGTGCAGGTCGGCGGGGTCGAGGTCGGAGGTGCGCAGCTCCACGTGCGCGCGGATCTCCTCCGCCTCCTCCTTGGAGGTCAGCCGCAGCCCCGCGTGCAGGCACTGCAGGACGGCCGCGTCGCAGCCGTTGCGGGAGAAGATGAACGTGATCGCGGGCAGCAGCCCGGCCCGCTCGAGCCGCTCCACGACGTCCGGACGCAGCGGGGGCCGGAAACGCTGCGGACGCGGCGCCCGGCGCCGCCCGGTGCGCCGGCCCTGGTTCACCTTCGCGCGCCGCACCTCCTCCACGGCCATCCGGGTGAGCTGCGGGTTCAGCTTCGCGCGACGCCCCTCGCCCTTGCCCTGCTCCATGAACAGGTCGTACAGGCGGGTCCCGACCATCATGTGCTGGAACAGCGGGACGGGCCGGTGCTCGTCGACGATCACGGCGGTGTCGCCGCGGACCTCCTGCAGCCACTCGCCGAACTCCTCGGCGTTGGACACCGTCGCCGACAGCGCCACGAGCCGCACCGACTCCGGCACGTGGATGATCACTTCTTCCCAGACCGCGCCGCGGAACCGGTCGGCGAGGTAGTGCACCTCGTCCATGACCACGAACGCCAACCCGGCGAGGGTCTGCGACCCGGCGTACAGCATGTTCCGCAGGACCTCGGTCGTCATGACGACGATCGGGGCCTCGCCGTTGACGCTGTTGTCGCCGGTGAGCAGGCCGACCTTCTCGGGCCCGTAGCGGCGGACGAGGTCGGCGTACTTCTGGTTCGACAGCGCCTTGATCGGGGTCGTGTAGAAGCACTTGCCGCCACCGAGCAGCGCCAGGTGGACGGCGAACTCCCCCACCAGGGTCTTGCCGGAACCGGTGGGCGCGGCCACCAGGACGCCGCTGCCGCCCTCCAGCGCCCGGCACGCCTCGATCTGGAACGCGTCCAGCTCGAAGTCGTACAGGGTCCGGAAGTCCAGCAGGGCGGGCCCGTTCCCGTCGGTGCGGGCCCGGAAGGCCCGGTACCGCTCCGCCGGGGACTGCTCGGCCGACCGCGTGTCGGGGGTGCTCATGTCTCCGAGCCTACGGTTTCGCCCGCCCGGATTCCCCATTCGGGGCTCAACATCTTCACTCGGACGATCTTCCCGCATCGGACACGCGCCCGCCTCCGATTTTACCGGCGGTCCCAGCCTTGACCCGCTGTTCTCTCTTCAACGCTCCGGCTTTACCCGCGGTTCCGCTTCTAGCGGCCCTCGCCGCGCCCTCCGCGCCCGCCGCTCTCCAACTCGGCGTCGATGCGGTCCAGGTCGAGCGGGGCGGCCTCGTCGTCGGACAGGCCCGCGTAGGGGTCGGGGGCGTTGGCCCGCCGCCGGTCGTTGAAGTACGCCAGCAGCTCCGCGACCTCGAACAGCACCACCGTGGGGATCGCGAGGGCCAGCATCGTGAAGGGGTCCTGGCTGGGCGTGGCGACCGCCGCGAACACGAAGATCCCGAAGATCATCATGCGCCGGAACCGGCGGATCGTGTTGTGCGGCAGCACCCCGGCCATGTTCAGGATGATCACGAACAGCGGCAGTTCGAACGCCAGTCCGAAGATCAGCAGCATCGCCTGCGCGTAGCCCAGGTAGGACTCCACGCCGACCAGCACCGTGGAATTGCCCGGAGCGAGCCCGATGAGGATCTTCAGGCCCTTGTCCATCGTGACGTACGCCAGGCCCGCGCCCGCCACGAACAGCGGCACCGCCGCCCCGATGAACGCGTACGTCCACCGCTTCTCCCGCTTGTACAGGCCGGGCGCGACGAACGCCCACAGCTGGTACAGCCAGATCGGGGAGGAGATCACCGCGCCCGCCAGCAGCGCGACCTTCATATGGATGAAGAAACCGTCGAAGATGCCGTGGACGACCAGATCGCACTTGTGGTTGATGCAGTGCTTGGGGTCGATCCGCGTGAACGGCTCGGTGACGAAGGTCCAGATCGGGCCGAAGAACAGCCACCCGACTCCGGTGCCGAGGGCCAGGCCCAGGATCGCCTTGATCAACCGGTTGCGCAGCTCACGCAGATGCGCCATGAGCGGCATCCGGCCCTCGGGGTCGACGGGCTGCCTCTTCATCTTCATGGTGGGCATTCAGGGGTCGGGGAGCGGCGCTCGGCCGGTCCGGGCGGAAGCCGTGGAGGCCGGGACGGTCAGCCGTTGGCGCGGTACTGGCCGCGCTCGACCGGCACACCCTCGATCGGCTCGCCGGACGCCAGCGCGCCGGGACGGCGCTCGGCCGCGGCCGCCTCACGCTCCAGCCGGGCCGCCTCCTCACGCAGCCGGGCCGCGCGATCACGGGCGTCGTCGGCCGGGGCGGCGGGAGCGGAGGCCTGCGCCCTGTCGGCGGCGGGCTTCGGCTCGTCGTCGTCGTCCTCGACCAGGCCCTTGGTCTCGGCCTTCAGGATGCGCGCGGACTTGCCGAGGGACCGCGCCAGCTGCGGCAGCTTCGCCGAGCCGAAGATCAGCACGACGATCAGCAGCAGAATGAGAATCTCGGAGGTGCCCAGTCCAGCCATGTCAGTCCTTCTCAGCAGGTGGTACTCACGACGATCGTACGCCCTCACCGGAGCCCGCAGGGGCACGGGAGTCCCGCAGGTCCCCCACCTCGGCATTCAGCGCCGACTGTTTCGGCTCGAGCCTCCGGCGCGTCCGCTCCAGTTCACGCGCCAGACGCCGCACGCCCAGCCACACGCGGAACGAGCACCAGGCCAGCACCGCCAGCCCCGCGAAACCGAGCGTCACCGCGATCGCCGTCCACGTCATCCCACTCACGGTAGCCGCCCCCTCACGCCAGGTCGTACAGGGCGAGGGCGCGCGCGGCCTCGCCCCGGACGGCCCCGGCGAGTGACGCGGGCGACACGATCCGCCCCTGGTCGCCCAGCCGCATCGCCAGCGCCCGCACCCACCGGGTGTCGGGGGTCCGCAGCACGATCCGCAGCCGCCCCTCCCCCAGCTCGGTGACCGACTCGCACGGATAGGAGTCGGCGACCCACCGGCCGCGCGGCGTCAGCTCCATCGTGACCGCCTCGTCCCGCGGGGACGGCCGGAACAGCCCGGCGTCCACGTCGATCGGCTCCGCGCCGTCCGGCACGTCCGCCGGGGCGTCCAGCACGGCGAGATCGGCGATCCGGTCGAGGCGGAACAACCGGACGGCCTCGGCGCGGCGGCACCAGCCCTCCAGATACGTCGTGCCCTCCACCACCAGCACCCGCATCGGGTCCACGTCCCGCTCGGTGTTCTCATCGCGGGTCGGCACGTAGTAGGTCAGATGGACGCGGCGCCGGGCGTCGATCGCGGCGCGCACCCGCGCGAGCGTGTCGCCGCGCGTCTCCACCTCCACCGCGACCTTTCCGGCGGCCTGCGCCGCCGTGCCCGCCGCGTCCTCCAGCTTGGCGATCAGCCGGGACAGCGCGTCCCGGTCGTGCAGCTCCGGCAGGCCCGCCAGCATCCGCAGCGCCACCAGCAGCGACGCCGCCTCGTCCGCCTTCAGCCGCAGCGGCCGCGCGATCGACTCGGCGTCGGTCACCGTGATCTCCCCGCCCTCGTAGGACAGGTCGATCGGGCAGTACGGGTCCGGCGCGCGCAGCTCCACGCACCACAGCATGTTCAGGTCGTCGATCAGCTGCTTCTCGGTCACCCCGAACGCGGCGGCCGCCTCGTCCACCGCCACCGCGTCCCGGTTCACCACATACGGGACGAGCGCCAGCAGCCGCGCCAGCCGCCCCGTCGACGTCGCACCGGGCCGCTTCGGCGCGTCACCCCGCGCCGCGCCGCCGCGGGCCGCGACGTCCTGGGACGCCTCCTCCTGAGGCGCCCCCATGCCGATACCGCTCATCGCTCCCCCGCCCGCGCCGCCGCGCCATCGACACCCGCGTCGACGCCCGCGGCCGCGCCCGCCGTCTCGTTGGCCGTCTCGTTCGCCGCCAGGACGGCCTTCAGATGCCCGATCACCGCGTCCCGCAGATCCGGCGGATCCAAAACCACCACGTCGGCGGAGAACCGCGCCAGATAGGGCGCGAACCGGTCCAGGTCGCGGAACGTCAGCTCCGCCTCGTCCCAGGCGCCGTCGCCGACCGGCCGCACATCCCGCGCCCACCGGCGCGGACCGTGCGCCGCACCGGCCCGCAGCCGCACCGTCGCCGGACGCGGCTCGGCGGTCCGGTCGTCCCGGTCGAACGCGATCGCCCGCACGTCCGCACCCTCGGGCACGGTCACACTGCCCACCGGGCCGTCCGGACGCACCTCACCGGCGATCCGGCTCAGCCGGAACACCCGCGGCTCACCCCGGTCGCGGTCGTGCCCGACCACGTACCAGCGGCCCCGCCGGCTCACCACACCCCACGGCTCCAGGTGCCGGCGCGCGCCGTGCGTGCGCCCCACACCCTGGTACTCGAACGTCACCGGACGGCCGTCCCGCACCGCCTCCCACAGCGGAGCGAACGCCGGATCGGCGGTGTCGACACGCGGCTCCACACCGACCGCGGTCGGCACGTCCGTCTCGACCCCCGCCGCGCGCAGCTTCAACAGCGCGCCGGACGCGGCCTCCGCCATGCTCGCCTGCTGCCACACCCGCGCCGCCAGACCCAGCACCGCCGCCTCGTCCGGCGACAGGTGGATCTCCGGAAGCTCGTAGGCCTGCTGCGGGATCCGGTACCCGATCTCCTCACCGCCGCCACCGGAGGCGTCGCTGCCGACCTCGAGGGGCACGCCGAGTTCGCGCAGCTCCTCCTTGTCGCGCTCGAACATCCGCTTGAACGCCTCGTCACCGTCCGGATACCCCGGAACGGCCCGGCGGATCTGCTCGGCCGTCAGGTAGCGCCGCGTGGCCAGCAGGCAGACCACCAGGTTGAGCAGGCGCTCGGTCTTGCGCCGCGACACTTCGCCACCACCTCTTCCGCGTCCGAATCCCTCGCCCAGCGGGCGCGCGCACCGGCCGACCGGCCGTGGACGCGCCCCGCGACGCCGCAGCCGGCGCACGAGCGCGCCGCCTCGTCGCCGCCCCCAGGAGGACGCTACCGTCTCCGGTGTGATCCGATGGCGCGAAGGCACAGTACGAGGCATCCGGCGTGAATGGCCCGGAGCGGTCGAGTTGGACGTCACGGTCGGGGGCGACGGCGACTGCCGCGCCCTGGCCTACCCCGCGCTCGTGGGCAGACCCGAACCGGGCGACACCGTCCTGCTCAACACTACGGCCTTGGCGATGGGTCTGGGGACCGGAGGCTACGCCATGGTCACCGCGATCCCCGACCGCCTCCCGCCCGACCCCACCGGCCCCGGCCACCTCGTCAAGGCCCGCTACACCCCGCTGCAGGCCACCGTCCTCGGCGTCGACGAGCAGGACTCCCCCCACCACGCCCTCCTCGAGGACGCCGACTCCCTCACCGGCATGCCGGTGATCGTCGCCGACCTGCACTCCGCGCTCCCCCCGATCCTCGCCGGTCTCCTCGCCGACCGGCCCGGCACCCGCGTCGTCTACGTCATGCCGGACGGCGGCGCGCTCCCCGCCTGGTTCTCCATGTCCATCGCCAAACTCAAGGACGCCGGGGCGCTCACCGCCACCGTCACCGTCGGGCAGGCGTTCGGCGGCGACCTCGAGGCCGTCACCGTCCACACCGGGCTGCTCGCCGCCCGCCTCGTCCTCGACGCCGACGTCGCCGTCCTCGCCCAGGGCCCCGGCAACCTCGGCACCGGCACCCGCTGGGGCTTCTCCGGCGTCTCCGCGGGAGAGGCCGTCAACGCCGCGTCCATCCTGTCCGGACGCCCCGTCGGCTCACTCCGCGTCAGCGAGGGCGACGCCCGCGAACGCCACCAGGGCGTCTCCCACCACAGCCTCACCGCCTACGGACGCGTCGCCCTCGCCCGCGCCGACATCCCCGTCCCCGAACTCGGCGGCCCCTTCGGCGAACGCGTCGCCGCCCAGGCCGCGACCCTCGGCGACCGGCACACCCTCGTCCCCACCGGCGTCACCGACCTGCGCGACGTCTGCGCCGCCGCAGAGAAGGACTGGGGCGTCCGCATGTCCACCATGGGCCGCAAGCTCGACGAGGACCTCGCCTACTTCCTCACCGCCGCGGCCGCCGGCCGCCACACCGCCGCACTCCTCTAGGACGTCCCGCCCCCGGGGCGTTCGGCGCGGGCCGGTCGCGGCCTCAGAACGCCCCGAGGACGTCCACCACGAACACCAGGCTGTCGTCCGCGCGGATCCCCGCCTGCGGCAGCCCTCCCAGCGGCTTGTAGGCCAGGTCCGGCGGGACGACCAGCAGCAGCCGGCTCCCCACCTTCCGCCCCACCAGCGCCTGGTCCCAGCCCTTGATGACCTGACCGGTCCCGATCGTCACCGCGTGCGGATGCCTCCCCGTCCAGGACGAGTCGAACTCCTTGCCGTTCCGCCAGAACACACCCTTGTACTGCAGCGCCAGCAGCTGCCCCTTGCGGACCTGCGCGCCGTCGCCCTGCACCAGCGTCCGCACCTGCAGCGACCTCGGCGCCGGACGCTTCGGCACCGTGATGGACGGCGCCTGCCCGGCACCGCCGTCCCCCACCTGCGGCAACGACGCGTCGCTCACCGCCTGGCTCTTCCCCTGCGCCATCGCCGACGCCCGGAACACGCCCCGCACGTCCAGCACGTACACCAGGGTGTCGTCCGGGCCGATCTGCCGACCCTGGTCCCCCGCGTCCCCGTACCCCTGCTTCGGCGGGATCTTCGCGACCACCCGCGCCCCGGGACGCGCCCCCTCGAACGCCTTCGCCAACCCCGGCACGATGTCCCACGTCGGGAACGCCTCCGGCTGCCCCGTCAGGTAACTCGACGCCAGCATCTTGCTGCCGTCCTTGCTCCACCGGTAGCCCACATAGTCCGCGATCACCAGATCGCCCTTGCGCGCCACCTCGCCCTTCCCCTTCGCCAGGGTCCTCGTCGCGAACCCGTCCTTCGGCGTCCCCTTCGGGATCCTCACCTCGGGACGCTGCCCCGCCGTCCCCTTCACCGACACCTGCACGTCCGACCCGCCGCACCCGGCGGCGAGGAACAACGGAGCGGCCAACACCACGGCCGCGGACACGGCGGAAACACGACGACGCATACAGGGGGTCCTTCACGGGGGGCGTCACGACATCCAGACTGGCCGCTCACCCTACCGGCCGGTCACCTCCCGGCAAGCGCCACCTCACCCCGCCGCCCACCGGCGCCAACGCGGCCCGCACGCGGCGCACGCGACGCGAACACAGCACGGACGCGGAACGGCCCGCGGGTTCGGCTGGGAAGCCGGGCCCGCGGGCCGTCCACTCGCCGTCACATACCGGCGATCAGCTTGTCCACCCGCTCGTCCACCGAACGGAACGGGTCCTTGCACAGCACCGTCCGCTGCGCCTGGTCGTTCAACTTCAGATGCACCCAGTCCACCGTGAAGTCGCGCCGCTTCTCCTGCGCCCGCCGGATGAACTCACCACGCAACCGCGCCCGCGTCGTCTGCGGCGGCACCGACTTCGCCTCGAAGATCTCCACGTCCCGCGCCACCCGCGCCACCGACCCCCGCCTCTCCAGCAGGTAGTACAGCCCGCGCTCCCGATGCACGTCGTGGTACGCCAGATCCAGCTGCGCCACCCGCGGCGAACTCAGCGGCAGATCGTACTTGCGCCGGTACCGCTCGATCAGCTTGTACTTCGTCACCCAGTCGATCTCCCGGCCGACCAGATCCAGATCACCGGTCTCCACCGCGCGCAGCGTCCGCTCCCACAGGTCCAGCACCCGCTTGGCCACCGGATCGCCGCCGCGCCGGTCCACGAAGTCCTTCGCCTTCCCGAAGTACTCCTTCTGGATCTCCAGCGAACTCGCCTCCCGGCCGTTCGCCAGCCGCACCTTCCGCCGGCCCGTCATGTCATGACTGACCTCGCGGATCGCGCGGATCGGGTTCTCCAGCGTCAGATCCCGCATCACCACCCCGGCCTCGACCATCCGCAGCACCAGGTCCGTCGCGCCCACCTTCAGCAGCATCGTCGACTCGGACATGTTCGAGTCCCCGACGATCACGTGCAACCGGCGGAACCGCTCGGCGTCCGCGTGCGGCTCGTCCCGCGTGTTGATGATCGGACGCGACCGCGTCGTCGCCGACGACACACCCTCCCAGATGTGCTCCGCCCGCTGCGACACGCAGTACACCGCACCGCGCGGCGTCTGCAGCACCTTCCCCGCACCGCAGATGATCTGCCGCGTCACCAGGTACGGGATCAGCACGTCCGCCAGCCGCCCGAACTCCCCGTGCCGCCCCACCAGATAGTTCTCGTGGCAGCCATAGGAGTTCCCGGCCGAGTCGGTGTTGTTCTTGAACAAGTAGATGTCGCCGGCGATGCCCTCTTCCCGCAGCCGCCGCTCGGCGTCCACGAGAAGCTCCTCGAGGATCCGCTCACCGGCCTTGTCATGCGTCACCAGGTCGACGACGCTGTCGCACTCCGGCGTGGCGTACTCGGGGTGACTGCCCACGTCCAGATAGAGCCGAGCGCCGTTGCGGAGGAACACGTTGCTACTGCGGCCCCACGACACGACCCTGCGGAACAGATAGCGAGCCACCTCGTCCGGTGACAACCGCCGCTGACCGCGGAAGGTGCAGGTGACGCCGTACTCGTTCTCAAGCCCGAAGATGCGCCTGTCCACACAGCGAGCCTATGCGTCCGGACGCCGACTTGGCAGCCTCCGCCGCCCCTTGATTCACCGGACCGAACGTGCTCCCGTCCCTCCGGGGCCTCGACCTTTACGGTGTAGATCAATTAATGGCGCGGAAAGAGCCCGCCACGGCAACCCGCGACGGGCCCTCCCCACAACAACCGACGACCCGCGTCAGGACTCCGGCGAACCCTCGCCCTCACCCTCGTCGTCCACGGCGGCCGCACCCGGCTCCTCCGACAACAACGCCGACACCCGCGCCTCGGCCAACCGCCGGAACAGACGATGTTCCCGATTCCGGTCCAGCACCGCCACCTCCAGCGAACGCGCCTCAAGCCGACGCTCGCTGTCCTGAGCCTCCAGCGAACGCACCGCCACCCGCAACGCCTCCGCCAGCGGCAGACCCTCCCCGAACCGCTCCTTCAACGCCTGCGACACCGCGTCCGCCTGACCGCCCATCGCCAGGAACCCGTGCTCGTCCGCCACCGAACCATCGAACGTCAACCGGTAGATCTGATCCAGATCCGCCGACTCACCGACCTCCGCCACCACGAGCTCCACCTCGTACGGCTTGTTGGTCTCCGTGAAGATCGTCCCCAGCGACTGCGCGTACACGTTCGCCAACCCGCGCGCCGTCACATCCCGGCGGTCGTACTGGTACCCGTTCACATCCGCGTACCGCACACCACCCAGCCGCAGATTCTCGAACTCGTTGTACTTCCCCACCGCCGCGAACGCGATCCGGTCGTAGATCTCACTGATCTTGTGCAACGCCCGCGACGGATTGTCCGCCACGAACAGAATCCCATCCTCATACTGAAGGACCACCACACTGCGGCCACGCGCGATCCCCTTACGCGCATAGTCCGCCTTGTCCTTCATCTGCTGTTCGGGCGACACGTAGAACGGCATGGACACCGGCCTGCATCCCTTCTATCGCAGCGGGGCGGTCGGACCGCCCGGCGCCTCGTAACGACCCTCGACCACGCTGCGCGCGAGCGCCCCCACCTCGTCCTCGCCCAGCCTCCGGTACCCGTCCGCCGTCACCGACGCCACCACCGGGAAGATCCCCCGCGTCAGATCCGGACCACCCGTCGCCGAATCGTCGTCCGCGGCGTCGTACAACGCCTGAACGCACACCAGCGCCGCGTCCTCCACCGACAGATCCGCCCGGAACAACTTCTTCAACGAACCCCGCGCGAACGGCGACCCCGAACCGATCGTGTGGAAGTCCCGCTCCTCGTACCGGCCGCCCGCCGGGTCATAGGAGAAGATCCGCCCCCGGTCCTCCACCTCGTCGTACCCCGCGAACATCGGCACCACCGCGAGCCCCTGCATCGCCATGCCCAGGTTCCCGCGCACCATCGCGGCCAGCCGGTTCGCCTTGCCCTCGATCGAGAGCGTCCGCCCCTCACGCTTCTCGTAGTGCTCCAGCTCCACCTGGAACAACCGCATCAGCTCCAGGCCGATCCCCGCCGTCCCCGCGATCGCGATCGCCGAGAACTCGTCCGCCCGGAACACCTTCTCGATGTCCCGCTGCGCGATCACATGACCCGCGGTCGCCCGCCGGTCCCCCGCCATCACCACACCGCCGGGGAACGTCACCGCCACGATCGTCGTCCCGTGCGGGATCTCCTCCGCCCCGGCGGCCACCTGCGGCAGCACCCGCCGCCCCGGCAGCGCGTCCGGCGCGTACGCCCCCAGGAACTCCGTGAACGACGAGGTGTCCGGACTCCCGAACAACCCTGGCAGACGCCCGCCAACCGCATCCTGCGACGCCACGCGACTCCTTCCCTCCAGCACGGCACCGGCTCCAGCCCCGCGAACACGACCTCACCGGCGCGGACACCTAGACCCTACTGTTCACCCCGCGCCCACCGCATACCCCGAAAGCCCCCACCCGCTCCGCCCACGGCGAACCCCCACACACCAGGCCCACACCACCAGGCCCGGCCCGCCGCCCGCCACACACACCAAGGCCGGACGGCCCACCCGGACCACCCGGCCTCCTCACCCCAGCCCGACCTCGGCCTCTCGGCCCACTCAGCCGGACCGCCCCGCCACGGCCAGCGCGAACGGATCAGCGAACGGGCCACCGAAACACCACTCCGCCTCCCACACCACGTCCCGCAGAGCCTTCCGATGCCGCACATCCGCGTCCCGGACGCGCCCCCAGCCGTCCGCCCCGACCCCGGCCGGATCCACATCCGGAAGCGTGAACGACAACCGCACCCCTCCCCCAGCACCCGGAACCTCCGTGATCAGCGAACCCTCCAGATACGCCGCCGCCCGCCGAATCACCCCCGGATCGTCCCCGAGCAGCCCCATCCCCGAGTTGCAGCCCACACACAGCGCACCCCGCACCGCCTCCGAGTCATGACAGTGATCGATGTGCTCCGGCTCCCGATCGCTACAGATCGCACACAGACCGCGCTGCAACTCCACCAGAGCGTCCGCCTCGGCCTCCGTGATCCCGTACTTCAGACGAAGCTTGTAGTGCCGCGCCGAACCCGTGTGGTCCGCCCGCTTCACTCCGCGCCGCATTTCCAAATGCCGCCGGGACTGTCCCAGGATCGCCGTCGACCCGAACTCAAGCCACAGACTCCGCGAATGCGAACTGCGCCCTTCCAGGTAGTCGGCGGCCTCCTCGAGCCGGCGGACCTCATCCTCGAACTGCCCGATGCCGTTGTTGCACTTGAAACAGAGCATGCCCCGGACCTGCCCGGTGTCATGGTCGTGGTCCACGTGCGAGGCGGGCTGGCCCAGGCAGATGACACAGATTCCGCCCTGCGCGGCGAGGAGCCGATCGGCCTCGCTCTCGGTGATCCCGTACCGCAGCTTGAGAAGGTAGTTCCGCCCACTCCCGTGGTTGCGTTCGCGGTTCTCCTTGATGATCCGGTTGTAGCAGGGCTTGCAGTACTGGGCGATCCCCGTACTTCTGGCACGGTTGCGGGCAAAGTCCTCGACCGGTTTGGTCCGCTCACAGCGGGGGCAGTACTTCATACCGTCCGGAACGATCCGACGCCGCTGGAACTCCTTCACCTCCCGGCCTTCGGCGGCCGCCTTCTTCCGATGCGAGCCGGCGTTCCGCAGGGCGAAACAGTCCCGACAATAAAGCGCAAGACCGTCCTTGGACGCCTTGCGCTTCCAGAACTCGGAGACCGGCTTCGCCTGACCGCAGTCGCGACACACCTTGGCCTTGTTCACCACTCCCACCCACCCCGGGGGCACCCCCGAAATCGAAACGTGGAACCGTCGTCGCGTTCGACTCTAACGGCTCACACGTTCGACCACTCTAGTTACTTCGGATCATCCGAGTCGCAAATCGGACAAATGCGGATCACTCCCCGCCTTTCTGGACGAAGCCACGGACAAATTCCTCCGCATTTTCCTCGAGGACCTCGTCGATTTCGTCCAGAATTGCGTCGACATCGTCCGAAAGCTTCTCCTGCCTTTCCTGGACGTCGCTTTCCGGGGCCGCCTGGGTCTCCTCGACCTCTTCAGTGCGGTGGGTGGTCTGCTTCTGACCGCCGGTGTCCTTCGTGGCCATGTCCCGTACCTCCACTCTGCCGGTACCCCCAACCCTATCCCCGATCACTGGCGGCGAGCGGGCACCGACGCCCAGGTCAGGCCGGGCGGCCGACGCGGGGGGCCTGGTGGGGTTATCGCCCGTCCGGCAACCACTGAAACGGGCATACCGGTCACGAATCCGCGTCGGTCGACGGCGTTCCGTGACGCCGCGCAGGACGGGTTGCGGAGCATGCGAAAAGGCCCTCCCGGACATCGTCCGGGAGGGCCTTTCGTCCGGCTTGGTCAGCGGTGTCCGGTGAGGGTGGCGACGAGGTCGGCGGCGGTGCGGCAGCGGTCGAGCAGGGCGCCCACGTGCTGCCTGGTGCCGCGGAGCGGTTCCAGGGTGGGGACGCGCTGGAGGGACTCGCGGCCGGGGACGTCGAAGATGACCGAGTCCCAGGAGGCGGCGGCGACGGAGTCGGCGTACTGGCTGAGGCAGCGGCCGCGGAAGTAGGCGCGGGTGTCCTCGGGCGGTTCCTCGACGGCGTGCCGGATCTGGTCCTCGGTGATGAGGTGCTCCATGCGTCCGCGGGCGGCGAGGCGGTTGTAGAGGCCCTTGCCGCGGCGGATGTCGGTGTACTGGAGGTCGACGAGCTGGAGGCGGGGGTGGGACCAGTCGAGGCCGTCGCGGTTGCGGTAGCCCTCGAGGATTTCGAGTTTGGCGACCCAGTCGAGTTCGCGGGAGAGCTGCATGGGGTCGTCGCCGAGGCGGTGCAGGACCGATTCCCAGCGGTCGAGGACGTCCTTGGTCATGTCGTCGACGTCGGCGCCGAAGCGGTCCTCGACGTACTTGCGGGACTGTTCGAGGTACTCCATCTGGAGTTGGACGGCGGTCATCTTGCGGCCGTCGCGGAGGGTGAGGAGGTGTTTGCAGGTGGGGTCGTGGGAGATGGCGCGGAGTGCGGCGACGGGCATGTCGACGGAGAGGTCGACGGTGAGGAAGCCGTCCTCGATCATGGCGAGGACGAGGGCGGTGGTGCCGAGTTTGAGGTAGGTGGAGATCTCGCTCATGTTGGCGTCGCCGATGATGACGTGGAGGCGCCGGTATTTCTCGGGGTCGGCGTGGGGTTCGTCGCGGGTGTTGATGATGGGGCGCTTGAGCGTGGTCTCGAGGCCTACCTCGACTTCGAAGAAATCGGCGCGCTGGCTGATCTGGAAGCCGTCGCCGCGGCCGTCGACGCCGATGCCGACGCGGCCGGCGCCGGTGACGACCTGGCGGGAGACGAAGAAGGGGGTGAGGTGCCGGACGATGTCGGCGAAGGGGGTCTCCCGCTTCATGAGGTAGTTCTCATGGCAGCCGTAGGAGGCGCCCTTGTTGTCGGTGTTGTTCTTGTAGAGCTGGATGGGGTGGGTGCCGGGGACGAGGCCGGCGCGGTGTGCGGCGTCGGCCATGACGCGTTCTCCGGCTTTGTCCCAGATGACGGCGTCGAGGGGGTTGGTGGTCTCGGGTGCGGAGTACTCGGGGTGGGCGTGGTCGACGTAGAGCCGGGCGCCGTTGGTGAGGATGACGTTGGCGAGGCCGAGGTCCTCGTCGGTGAGTTGGGTGGAATCGGCGACCTCGCGGGCGAGGTCGAAGCCGCGGGCGTCGCGGAGGGGGTTCTCCTCCTCGAAGTCCCAGCGTGCTCTTCTGGCTCGTGCCGCCGATGCCGCGAGGTAGGCGTTGACGACCTGGCTGGAGGTCACCATCGCGTTGGCCCCTGGTTGGCCGGGTACGGAGATGCCGTACTCGGTCTCGATGCCCATCACCCGCCGAACGCTCATATCGTCGAGCCTATCGGGGTGGGCGGGGTGGAGCCATGGGGCCGGGGTCCGGTGTTGCGGCGTGGTGGGTTTCGGTCGGCTCGGGTCCGGGGCGGCGGGTGAGCTGTGGGCGGGGCCGTGGGCGTGTTGGTGGTGGACGCGTCGTGGGCGTTTCGGGGGTGGGCGCGCCGACGGCGCGGTCCCCGGGTGAGGGGCCGCGCCGTCGGTGTGTGTCGTGCCGGCGGGTGCTACAGGTATTGGCCGGTGTTGGCGACGGTGTCGATGGAGCGTCCGGCTTCGGCGCCCTGTTTTCCGGAGACGAGGGTGCGGATGTAGACGATCCGTTCGCCCTTCTTTCCGGAGATGCGGGCCCAGTCGTCGGGGTTGGTGGTGTTGGGCAGGTCCTCGTTCTCGCTGAACTCGTCGACGCAGGCGGCGAGGAGGTGGGCGACTCGGAGGCCCTTCTGGCCGGTGTCGAGGAATTGCTTGATGGCCATTTTCTTGGCCCGGTCGACGATGTTCTGGATCATGGCGCCGGAGTTGAAGTCCTTGAAGTAGAGGACTTCCTTGTCGCCGTTGGCGTAGGTGACCTCGAGGAAGCGGTTCTCCTCGCTTTCGGTGTACATCCGTTCGACGACGCGCTGGATCATGGCCTCGACGGTGGCGTCGGGGCTGTCGCCGTGTTCGGCGCGGTCGTCGGGGTGGAGCGGGAGTCCGGGGAGGATGTACTTGGAGAAGATGTCCTTGGCGGCTTCGGCGTCGGGGCGTTCGATCTTGATTTTGACGTCGAGGCGGCCGGGCCGCAGGATCGCGGGGTCGATCATGTCCTCGCGGTTGGAGGCGCCGATGACGATGACGTTCTCCAGGCCCTCGACGCCGTCGATCTCGCTGAGGAGCTGGGGGACGATGGTGTTCTCGACGTCGGAGGAGACTCCGGATCCGCGGGTGCGGAAGATGGAGTCCATCTCGTCGAAGAAGACGATGACGGGGGTTCCGGCGGACGCCTTCTCGCGGGCTCGTTGGAAGACGAGCCGGATGTGGCGTTCGGTTTCGCCGACGTATTTGTTGAGGAGTTCGGGGCCCTTGATGTTGAGGAAGAAGCTCTTGCCCTCTTGGCCGGTCTTGTCGGCGACCTGCTTGGCGAGCGAGTTCGCGACGGCCTTGGCGATGAGGGTCTTGCCGCATCCGGGGGGGCCGTAGAGGAGGACGCCCTTGGGGGGCCGGAGGTGGTGTTCGCGGAAGAGGTCGGCGTGCAGGTAGGGCAGTTCGACCGCGTCGCGGATCTGCTCGATCTGGGGGCCGAGTCCGCCGATCTCCTCGTAGGAGATGTCGGGGACCTCTTCGAGGACGAGTTCTTCGACCTCGGCCTTGTGGATTTTCTCGTAGGCGTACCCGCTGCGGGTTTCGAGCATGAGGGAGTCGCCGGGGCGGAGCGGGACGCCGCGGAGGGGTTCGGCGAGTTTGATGACGCGTTCCTCGTCGGCGTGCGCGATGACGAGTGCGCGTTCTCCGTCGTCGAAGAGTTCCTTGAGCATGACGACTTCGCCCTGCTCTTCGAATTCGAGGGCCTCGACGACGTTGAGGGCCTCGTTGAGCATCACTTCCTGGCCGCGTTGGAGTTCGTCGACCTCGACGGCCGGGCTGACGTTCACGCGAAGTTTGCGTCCGCCGGTGAAGATGTCGACTGTTCCGTCGTCGCGGGCTTCCAGGAAGACACCGAATCCGGATGGTGGTTGTGCGAGCCGGTCGACCTCCTCCTTGAGGGCCACGATCTGTTCGCGGGCCTCCTTGAGGGTCGCCACGAGTCGTTCGTTCTGGCCTGTCACGGCGGCCAGGTTTGCTTGTGCCTCGTGGAGACGTTCTTCCAGTACGCGTACTTGGCGCGGGGATTCCGCGAGCTTTCGGCGCAGCACGGAGATCTCCTCCTCCAGGAAGGACACCTGCGTCTGGAGGTCTCGAACCTCCTTTTCGTGCTGCGCCTTGCGCGCCCCAGCTTCGTCACGAGCGGCCACGCCCCGTCACCTCCTCACGAAGAGCCGACGACCTACTGAGACCCTACCTATCTGGAGGGCTTCCGTAACCTGCCCATTCGGTGTTCGTGTCGTGCCGGGGTCGTCCGGGCGGGGGCGGGCCGGGGGCGTGGCGGGGTGGTTCCGGTCGCGGTGCGCGACGGCGGGGGCGGCTTGGAGGGTGCTTGGGAGGGTGTTTGCCGAGTTCGGCGGGTGTGGTGTCGGGTGCGGGCGTGTCGGGTGGGGGATGGGCGCCGGGTGGGGCGCCGGTGATCGGATTGTGATCTAGGACTCGTCGTCGCCGGGCGTGGCGGGAGTCGTGTTCGCCGCGGGGGTGGTGTCCGCGGCGGTGGGCGTGCCGTCCGGGGCGCCGGTGTCGGGCTGGGCGCCCTTGGCGGGGCGGCGGCGGCGCAGGGGCGGGGTGACGCCGTCGGCGAGGCGGCGGGCGGTGACGAGGAAGCCGGTGTGGCCGATCATGCGGTGGTCGGGGCGGACGGCGAGGCCCTCGACGTGCCAGGAGCGGAGCATGGTCTCGAAGGCGTAGGGCTCGGCGAAGGCGCCGTGGCCGCGGAGTTCCTCAACGATGCGCGACATCTGGGTGGTGGTGGCGATGTAGGCGCAGACGAGGCCGCCGGGGATGAGGGCCTTGGCGACGGCGTCGACGGTCTCCCAGGGGGCGAGCATGTCGAGGACGACGCGGTCGACCTCGGTCTCGGTGAGGGAGTCCTCGAGGGAGCCGACGGTGAGCTTCCAAGACGGGTGGGGGCCGCCGAAGAACTTCTCGACGTTGGCGCGGGCGATGTCGGCGAAGTCGGGGCGCCGCTCGTAGGAGGAGAGGGTGCCGTGTTCGCCGACGGCGCGGAGGAGGAAGCAGGAGAGGGCGCCGGATCCGGCGCCGGCCTCGATGACGCGGGCGCCGGGGAAGATGTCGGCCTGGGCGACGATCTGGGCGGCGTCCTTGGGGTAGACGACGGCGGCGCCGCGGGGCATGCGGACGGCGAAGTCGGACAGCAGGGGGCGGAAGGCGAGGTATTCGACGCCGCCGCTGGAGCGGAAGACGCTGCCTTCGGGGCTGCCGATGACGGTGTCGTGCTCGATGCTGCCCTTGTGGGAGTGGTACTGCTTCCCGGGCTGGAGGGTGATGGTGTTGATGCGGCCCTTGGGGTCGGTGAGCTGAACCTGGTCGCCGGGGCGGAAGGGGCCGTGCGGGATCCGGCCGGTGGCCGGGGCCTGCGCGGAGGTGGTGCTGGTGTCGCCCGAGGTCGGCGGCGTGGGTTCGCTCATGGACGTCAAGGCTAGCGGGCCCGCGGGACCGCTCGGGGCGTCCGGGTGGGGGTGCGGCGGGGTCAGATTCCGGCGAAGGCGCGGTCGACGTCGGCGATGGCGAGGACGCCGTAGACGCCGCCGTCGGGTTCGAGGAGCAGGTATTCGGTGGCGGGGGCGCGCCGGAGGGCGTTGATCAGGGCTTCCCCGGTGAGGTCGACGGGGAGGAACAGGTCGGGTTCGAGGCCGCGGGACAGGTCGCCGACGGTGATCCAGGGGCGGCGCTGTTCGGGGGTGGCGTTGACGGCCTTCTCGCTGACGAGGCCGAGGGGGCGGCCGTCGTGGTCGGTGACGACGAGGGCTCCGGCCTGGGCCTCGTGGGCGCGGCGGACGGCTTCGGCGAGGGGGGTGTCGGTGGTGACGAGGGTGGCGCGGCGGGCGAGGCGGCGCGCGGACAGCAGGGGGATGCGGTCGCGGACGCGTTCGGCGCGGAGGGCGTGGGTGGCGCCGATCCAGATGGTGGAGGCGACCATGGCGGACCAGAGCAGGGCGAGCCAGCCGAAGCCGCGTCCGGGCAGGGAGGCGAGCCAGACGCCGGTGAGGAGGCAGGCGACGGCGACGGCACGGCCGATCCAGGCGGCGGCGACGGCTCCGCTGCGGGCGTGTCCGGTGATCTTCCAGATGGCGGCGCGGACGAGGCGCCCGCCGTCCAGGGGGAGGCCGGGCAGGAGGTTGAAGACGCCGACGAGGAGGTTGGCGATGGTGAGGGCGTCGACGAGGAGTCCGGCGACGGGTGGCAGCGGCAGCAGGTAGTGGGCGGCGATGCCGAGGGCGGCGAGGACGAAGTTGACCAGGGGGCCGGCGAAGGCGATGAGGAATTCGCGGCCGGGTGTGGGGGCTTCGCGTCCGATGGAGGTCTCGCCGCCGAGGATGTTGAGGGTGACGGAGCGGACGGGCAGGCCGAGGCTGCGGGCGGTGACGGCGTGGCTGAGTTCGTGGACGAACACCGAGCCGTAGAGCAGGAGGGCGTAGGTGAACGCGACGAGGTAGCTGGCGGGGCGTCCGATGGCGTCGTGGACCTGGCCTTCGAACATGACGGTGACGAGCAGCGCGATGGGGAACCAGCTGGGTGAGACGTAGACGGGGACGCCGAAGGGGCGGCCCATGGGGATGCCGGGTGGGCGCCGTGTGGGCGGTTCGTCCTGGGGGCCGTCGTTGGAGGGCGTGTCTGAGGGGCCGTGGGCGCTGCCGGGGCCGTTGGACGGGCCGCCGGGGCCGTTGGACGCAGCGCCGGCGGGGCCGCCGGGCGGGGTGGTGTCGGGGCCGCCCGCCTCGTGGTCGGCCGGGGCGGTGGGCCCGGGGGCCGGGCCGTCGGCCGGGGCGCCGGTGGGGCGGCCGACGGGGTCTCCGGAGGGTCCGGAGCCGTTGGGGCCGCTGCCGCCGTCGGTCACGGGTGCGCTGTCAGTCACGTTGTCGATGCTACGGCCCCGGAGAAGGGGTTCCGCTCGTCCGGGCGGTGCGGGATTTCGTCGGCGGGGTCGCCTACCCTTGCTGGGCATGACGACGACCGGGGCCGGGAGCGGGACGGCGAGCGCGGCGGGAACGGCGGACGGGGCGGCGCCGGAGGCGGCACCGGGCCGGGATCCGGGCGCGGCGGGCGGGAAGCCGGAAGGAGAGCCGGGCGGGCCGGCGGCGGTGGTCGTGGACGGGCCCGCGGGGGCGGTCGATCCCGAGGTGACGGGGTCGCTGTCTCCGTCCCGGGCGGGCGATTTCATGACGTGTCCGCTGCTGTACCGGTTCCGGGTGATCGACAAGATCCCGGAGAAGCCGAGCCCGGCGGCGGTGCGGGGCACGCTGGTGCACGCGGTCCTGGAGCGGCTGTACGACCTGCCGACGGCGGGCCGCACCCCGGCGGCGGCGCTGGAGCTGCTGGGCCCGGAGTGGGAGCGGCTGTGCGAGGAGAAGCCGGAGCTGCTGGCCCTGTTCGAGGCGGACGCGGAGGGCGACGCCGAGCGGGAGGGCTGGCTGGCGGAGGCGCGGCGGATGGTGGAGTCGTACTTCTCGCTGGAGGATCCGCGTCGGCTCGAGCCGGCGGAGCGTGAGCTGTTCGTGGAGACGGTGCTCGATTCGGGGTTGCGGCTGCGGGGGTACATCGACCGGCTGGACGTGGCGCCGACGGGTGAGGTCCGGGTCGTGGACTACAAGACGGGGTCGGCGCCGCGCGCGGAGTTCGAGGCGCGGGCGTTGTTCCAGATGAAGTTCTACGCGCTGGTGCTGTGGCGGTTGCGGGGCGAGGTGCCGCGGTTGCTGCAGTTGATGTACCTGAAGAACGGCGAGGTCCTGCGGTACGCGCCCGACGAGGCGGATCTGCGGGCGACGCAGCGGAAGGTGGAGGCGCTGTGGCTGGCGATCCGCCGGGCGACGGAGTCGGGTGAGTGGCGTCCTCGGCCGTCCAGGCTGTGCGACTGGTGTGATCATCGGCAGCGGTGCCCGGAGTTCGGGGGGACGCCGCCGCCTCTGCCGACGGGGCCGGTGGCCCGGCGGGACGTGGTGGTGCCGGAGCCGTCGCCGGGTCTCGACGATCTCTGATCCCCGGTCGCGGGCCCCGTTTCCCGCGTCGTCGGCCTCGAGGCGCGTCATTCCGGGATTCGAGGCGTGGTGTGCCCGGGCGGTGGGCGGTGTGGGCGCGGTGTCTGAGCCTCGCGTACCGCGCCGGGGCGTCGTTCCTCCTTCTTGGGGAGGAGTGCGGATCGCCGCTCAGGAGGGCAATCGACCTGGTGTGACCTCCTAGGGTTGAGGCGTGTCACCCCGCATCCGTGGTCTTCGCACCTTCCGTGCCTGGCTGGCGGCGCGGCCGCAGGCGGCCGACGCCGTGCTGGCGCTCGCGCTGCTGGCCGTGGGGCTGCCGGAATTGTTCCTGACGGACCGTTCCGCGACGGAGTTGCGGTTGTTCGCCGCGCCGGACGCGCGGCAGGCGGTGCTGGTGACGGCGGTGACGTCGATGCTGGTGCTGCGGCAGCGGTTCCCGCTGACGACGCTGGGGATCGTCCTGGCCGGGGAGTGCCTGCTGGCGACGTGGCGGTACGTGCCGTCGATCCCGGACACGGTGTCGTTCATGGTCGCGGTGTACAGCGTGGCGGCGCACCGGGCGCTGGCGCACAGCGCGCTGGGCGGGGTGGTGGCGCTCGTCGGGTTCAACGGGCTGTTGCTGACGTTCCCGATGCAGCCGACGCTGCTGGAGTTCCTGACGAACAACGCGCTGCTGGTCGGCGTGTGGTCGCTGGGCCGGAATCTGCGGATGCGGCGGGCGTACTTCACGGAGTTGGAGAACCGGGCGGCCCGGCTGGAGCGGGCGCGGGGGTCGGACGCGCGGGCGGCGCGGGTCGAGGAGCGGTCCAGGATCGCGCGGGAGCTGCACGACGTGGTGGCACACCATGTGAGCGTGATGACGGTGCAGGCGGGGGCGGCTCGGCGGATCATCGACCGGGATCCGGGGGGCGCGCGGGAGGCGATGTCCACGATCGAGGAGGTCGGGCGGACGGCGCTGAGCGAGATGCGGCGGATCGTGGGGGTGCTGCGGACGGACCGGGACGAGCTGGCGAAGGGTGAGCTGGCGCCGCAGCCGGGGCTGGGTGATCTCGGGGAGCTGCTCGACCATGTGCGGGAGACGGGCCTGTCGGTGCAGTTGTGGATCGAGGGTGAGGCGCGGACGCCGTCGCCGGGGGTGGACGTGGCGGCGTTCCGGCTGATCCAGGAGGCGTTGACGAACACGTTGAAGCACGCGGGTCCGCAGGCGCGGGCGTGGGTGCGGTTGCGGTACTCGGCGGAGGACCTGACGGTGGAGATCGAGGATGACGGGCGCGGTACGGCGACGATCGTGGCGGACAACGGCGACAAGCCGGGGCATGGGCTGGTGGGGATGTACGAGCGGGTGGCGTTGTACGGGGGCGAGCTGCGGATCGGGCCGCGGGTCGGCGGGGGTTTCGGGGTGCGGGCCCGGTTCCCGCTGTCGGCGTGACGGCGCGTAAGGTGGCGGGATCGTGGAGTGCGTTGAGGGACGGGACGGTGGCGGCGTGAGCACGGTGCGGGTGCTGCTGGTGGACGACCAGCCGTTGCTGCGGACGGGGTTCCGGCTGATCCTTGAGGCCGAGCCCGACCTGGCGGTGGTCGGTGAGGCGGGGGACGGCGCGGCGGCGGTGGAGCTGACGCGGTCGCTGCTGCCGGACGTGGTGCTGATGGACATCCGGATGCCGGGTGTGGACGGGATCGAGGCGACGCGGCGGATCATCCGGGACGGTGCGGCGTCGCATGATCCGCGGGTGCTGATCCTGACGACGTTCGATCTGGACGAGTACGTGATCGAGGCGGTGCGGGCGGGGGCGAGCGGGTTCCTGCTGAAGGACTCGCCGCCGGAGGATCTGGTGACGGCGATCCGGATCGTGGCGGCGGGTGACGCGATCGTGGCGCCGAGTGTGACGCGGCGGCTGCTGGACCGGTTCGCGACGCGGCTGCCGGCGGTGCGGGACGCCTCTCCCCCGCCGGGGCTGGACACGTTGACCGAGCGGGAGCGCGAGGTGCTGTCGCATGTGGCGCGCGGGCAGTCGAACGCGGAGATCGCCGCCGATCTGGTGGTGAGTGAGACGACGGTGAAGACGCACGTGGGGAACGTCCTGGCGAAGCTGGGGTTGCGGGACCGGGTGCAGGCCGTGGTGTACGCGTACGAGACGGGCATGAGCCGCCCGGGCCAGCAGTAGCCCTCCGGCTCGGTCAGCGGTGGTCCTCCGGCCCGTCGGCGGTGCCACCGCGGGGTCACGCGGCGGTGCCACCGTGGTGTGAGGGGGGCCGTCCGGGGCGGATCGGCGTGCTCGTCCGGTTCGTCCTGGCGAGGTGCCCCTGAGATGTCCCTGATCGGTTTCCCCCGGGTGCGTCTCAGGGTGGTCTACTCCCCACGGACGAGGGTGGGTGGACGCCTCCTGCCCTGGGTGGAGTCGAAAGTCCGTTCCGTCGGGTCATCCTCCGAAGCGCTGTAACTTCTACTGTTTCGTGTGGGCCGGATCACCACCTCGCCGGTCCGTCCATGGCCGGTTCCGCGACGGTGCCGCCACATGACTCAGGAGGAGTTCACGTGACTGATTCCGCCCGCTCGACAAGCGACGCGGCACCCGCGCCCGGGGCGGGGGACTTCGCCGCGCGAGCGCACCGGATCTCCAAGGTGTACGGCTCGGGCGACGCCCGCGTGATCGCGTTGGACGGTGTGACCGTCGGGATCCCCAAGGGCCGGTTCACGGCCATCATGGGGCCGTCGGGGTCGGGCAAGTCGACGCTGATGCACTGCATGGCGGGGCTGGACGCGGTGTCGGAGGGCGAGGTGTTCATCGGGGACACCGAGCTGACCAAGCTGCGGGACAAGCAGCTGACGCGGCTGCGCCGGGACAAGATCGGGTTCATCTTCCAGGCGTTCAACCTGGTGCCGACGCTGACGGCGCTGGAGAACATCACGCTGCCGATGGACATCGCGGGCCGCCGCCCGGACCCCGAGTGGCTGGACCGGGTGATCGACACGGTGGGGTTGCGGCCGCGGCTGAAGCACCGTCCGTCGGAGCTGTCGGGCGGCCAGCAGCAGCGGGTGGCGTGCGCGCGGGCGCTGGCGTCCCGCCCGGAGATCATCTTCGCGGACGAGCCGACCGGGAACCTGGACTCGCGGTCGGGGGCCGAGGTGCTGTCGTTCCTGCGGGACTCGGTGCGGGAGATGGGGCAGACGATCGTGATGGTCACCCATGACCCGTCCGCGGCGGCGTACTCCGACCAGGTGCTGTTCCTGACCGACGGGCAGATCGTCGACACGATGCAGCAGCCGACGGCCGAGCGCGTGCTGGAGCGGATGAAGGGCTTCGAGCTGCCGGGGGTCGGGGCGCGATGAATTCGGTTCCGATGGCGCGGGTGACGCTGCGCAACCTCGCCGCGCACAAGATCAGGCTGGTGCTGACGGCCGTCGCGGTGATCCTCGGTGTGGCGTTCGTGGCGGGGACGCTGGTGTTCACCGACACGATGAACGGGAAGTTCGACGATCTGTTCAACCGGATCGGGAAGAACGTCGCGGTGGACGTCCGGGCCGCGAAGGTGGTGGATTCGGGCGGTGACGGGCAGGACGCGCGGCCGCCGCTGCAGGCGTCGGTGCTGGCGAGGGTGCGGTCGGTGCCGGGTGTGAAGGACCCGGTGGGGACCGTCGACGGGTACGCGGCGCTGGTCGGTAAGAACGGGAAGATCGTCGGGTCGGGCCAGAACGGCCCGCCGCAGCTCGGCACGAACTGGACGGGCGACGGGATCGCGCGGCTGGCGTCGGGGCGGGCCCCGGCGGCCGCGGGCGAGGTCGTGATCGACAAGGCGTCGGCGAAGAAGGCCGGGTTCGCCGTCGGCGACCAGGTGACGGTGCTGGTGAAGTCGGGGCCGCAGCGGGCGACGCTGGTCGGGACCGCCGACATCGGCGACATGATGGGGTCGACGCTCGTCGCGTTCGACACCCCGACCGCGCAGCGGCTGCTGCTGAAGCCGGGCTACTTCACCGAGATCCGGGCGGGGTCGACCGGCCCGGACGAGGTGACGCTGCGGGACCGGGTCGCGAAGGTCCTGCCGAGCGGCACGGAGGCCGTGACGGGCACCAAGCTGCGGGACGAGAACAAGTCCCAGGTGGCGTCGTTCCTCGGGTTCTTCCGGACGTTCCTGCTGGTGTTCGCGCTGATCTCGATCTTCGTGGGCGCGTTCATCATCTTCAACACCTTCTCGATGCTGGTGGCGCAGCGGACGCGTGAGCTGGCGCTGCTGCGGGCGATCGGCGCGGGCCGGTCGCAGGTGACGCGGGCGGTGATCGGCGAGGCGGTCGCGGTCGGGTTCGTCGGGTCGTCGCTGGGCCTCGCCGCCGGTGTCGGGCTGGCGGAGCTGCTGCAGTCCACGACCGGTGGCGGCGGCAAGCTGACGTTCACGGCGACGCCGGTGATCTGGTCGTACGTGGTCGGGATCGTCGTGACGGTCGTGTCGGCGTACTTCCCGGCGCGGCGCGCGGCGAAGGTGCCGCCGGTCGCGGCGATGCGCGACGACGTGGCGCTGCCGCAGCGGTCGATGCGGATCCGGCTGGCGATCGGGTCGCTGCTGACGCTGGCGGGCGCGGCGCTGATGGGCCTCGGCCTGTCCGGGCACGCCTCGAACGCGGCGGTGCTGGTCGGCGTGGGCGCGTTCGCGGTGTTCCTCGGGGTGGCGCTGCTCGCCCCGGTGATCAGCAAGCCGGTGGTGCGGGTGCTGGGGTGGCCGTTCGCGCGGCTGCTGCGGACGCCGGGCCGGCTGGCGCGGCAGAACGCGCTGCGGAACCCGCGGCGGACGGCGGCGACGGCGTCCGCGCTGATGATCGGCCTGGCGCTGATCACGGCGGTGAACGTCCTCGGGTCGTCGATGCGGTCGTCGGTGGAGTCGCAGGTCGACACGCAGTTCGGCGCGGACTACGTGATCGAGCCGACCGGCGCGGGCGGCCTGTCGACGGACCTGGTCGCGAAGGTGAAGGCGACCAGCGGCGTGAAGGACGCTGGCGCGATGTACTCGGGGAGCGCGAAGGTCTCCGGGAAGCGCGTTCGGTACGCGGCCGGCGACACGGCGGAGATGCTGAGCGGCACCCGCGCGAAGATCGTGTCGGGGTCCGGGACGGTCGGCCGTGACGGGATGCTGGTGGACGAGGACACCGCGAAGAAGAACTCGCTGTCGGTGGGGTCGCCCGTGCCGATGCTGTTCCCGGACGGGAAGAGCGAGACGCTGCGCGTCGGCGGCGTGTACGCCAAGAACCAGTTCCTGGGCGGACGGGTGATCTCGCAGGGCGCCTACCTGGCGCACACGACGGACCCGTCCGTCGAGGTGATCATCGTGAACGCGGACAAGGCGGGCGCTGCGACCAAGGACGCGCTGCTGAGGACGCTGTCGGCGCGTCCGGACGTGAAGGTGCAGGACCAGGCGGGCCTGAAGGCCGACGCGCGCAAGCAGGTCGACGGGTTCGTGACGTTCCTGACGATCCTGCTGGTCATGTCGGTGATCATCGCGGCGGTGGGTGTGATCAACACGCTGGCGCTGTCGGTGATCGAGCGGACCCGGGAGATCGGGCTGCTGCGCGCGATCGGGATCAGCCGCCGGCAGCTGCGCCGGATGATCCGCGCGGAGTCGGTGGTGATCGCGGTGTTCGGCGCGGTGCTCGGCATCGGCATCGGGGTGGCGTTCGGCGCGGCGCTGCAGCACGCGCTGCGCAAGGACGGCCTGAACGTCCTGTCGGTGCCGGTCGGGACGCTGGTGGGGTACCTGGTCGTGGCGGCGGTGATCGGCGTCCTGGCGGCGCTGTGGCCCGCGTGGCGCGCCGGGCGGATGGACGTCCTCAAGGCGATCTCCACCGACTGACCCCGCGGGGATAGGGAACAGCAGAGAAGCGACCGGCCCGTACGGAGGGGATCCGTACGGGCCGGTCGCTTCTGTGCGGGTGGCGCCTGCCGTGTCCGCGGGGCGGTGCGGGACGGGACGAGCTCCCGGTCGTCCCGTCCCGCGGACCGTCAGTCGACCTCCGGGGAGACCACGGCGGCCTTGGCGACCACGTCGGTCTCCGACACCGTGGTGTTCTCCGGGAAGTGGCACGCCGTCATGTGGCCGGGCGACAGCTCGACCAGCGGCGGCTCGACCTGCTTGCAGATGTCCTGCGCCTTCCAGCACCGGGTGTGGAAGCGGCAGGCGGGCGGCGGGTCGAGCGGGCTCGGCACGTCGCCCTGCAGGCGGATCCGGTCCCGTCCCTCACGCTGGGCGGGGTCGGGCACCGGCACCGCCGACAGCAGCGCGGTGGTGTACGGGTGCATGGGGCGCTCGTACAGGTCGTCCCGGTCGGCGATCTCGACCAGCTTGCCGAGGTACATGACCGCGACCCGGTCGGAGATGTGCCGGACGACCGACAGGTCGTGCGCGATCACCACGTAGGTGAGGTCGAGCTCGTCCTGGAGGTCCTCCAGCAGGTTCACGACCTGCGCCTGCACCGACACGTCCAGCGCCGACACCGGCTCGTCCGCGACGATCAGCTTCGGCTTGAGCGCCAGCGTCCGGGCGATGCCGATGCGCTGCCGCTGACCGCCGGAGAACTCGTGCGGGTACCGGTTGTAGTGCTCGGGGTTGAGCCCGACCATTTCCAGCAGGTCCTGAACGGCCTTCTTGACGCCGTTCTCGGTCTCGATGTTCTGCAGGCGGTACGGGGCCCCGACGATCGCGCCGACCGTCTTGCGCGGGTTCAGCGACGAGTAGGGGTCCTGGAAGATCATCTGGATGTCCCGCCGGAGCGGACGCATCTTGCCCTGGGAGTACTTGGTGATGTCGTGGCCCTCGAAGTTGATCTTCCCCGAGGTAGACTCCAGCAACTTCATGATCATCCGGCCGGTCGTGGTCTTGCCACAGCCGGACTCCCCCACCAGGCCGAGCGTCTCGCCCTTGTGGACCGAGAAGCTCACCCCGTCGACCGCCTTGACGGTGGCGACCTGCCGGCGCAGCAGCCCGGCGGTCACCGGGAAGTGCTTGCGCAGGTCGGTCACTTCGAGCAGGGGCTCGCCCGTCCGGACGGGCTTGGCGTTGGCGCCCGGCGCGGCCGCGGCGTCCCCGGCGCCCGCTGGGCTCTGCGATGTGCTCACGATGTCTCCGCGATCTTGCTAGGGGGGAGCGGGTCCCCCGGGTGTGCGCCGGTCTCCACGAGCAGGGCACGCCGGGCCGGTTCGGCTCCGGCGTGCGCCATGCGCGGGGTCACAGCTTCGGCCGGATCTCTTCGGTGAAGATCTGCCGCCGCCGGTCCGCGTGCAGGTGGCAGGCCACCAGGTGCCCCGTGGCGCTCTCGCGCAGCTCCGGCCGCTCGCTGGTGCTGAGCCCGTCGGTCTGGTCCGAGTAGGGGCAGCGCGGGTTGAACGCGCACCCCGACGGCAGGTTGATCAGGCTGGGCGGAGACCCGGGGATCGGCTGGAGCCGCTCGCTGCGGCCCCGGTCCAGACGCGGCATCGACCCGAGCAGGCCCCAGGTGTAGGGGTGCTCCGGCTCGTGGAACACCTCGTTCGCGGTGCCCTTCTCGATGCACCGGCCGCCGTACATGACCAGCACGTCGTCGCTCAGCTCCGCCGTCACACCCAGGTCGTGGGTGATCATGATGATCGCGGAGTTGAACTCCTGCTGCAGGTCCCGGATCAGGTCCAGGATCTGCGCCTGCACCGTCACGTCGAGCGCGGTGGTCGGCTCGTCGGCGATCAGCAGCTCCGGGTCGCAGGACAGCGCCATCGCGATCATCGCGCGCTGCCGCATGCCGCCGGAGAACTGGTGCGGGTAGTCGTCCACCCGCTTGTCCGGCTTCGGGATGCCGACGCGGCCGAGCATGTCGATCGCGTGCTTGCGCGCGACCGACTTCGACACCTTGTGGTGCACCCGGTACGCCTCGATGATCTGCGCGCCGACGGTGTAGAAGGGGTGCATCGACGACAGCGGATCCTGGAAGATCATCGCCATGTTCCGGCCGCGGAGCTTGCGGACCTGCTCCTCCGACGCCGACACCAGCTCGGTGCCGTCCAGCCAGATCTCGCCGGACACCTTGGCGTTGCGGCGGTTGTGCAGGCCGAGGATGCCGAGGCTGGTCACCGACTTGCCGGAGCCGGACTCGCCCACGATGCCGAGGGTCTTGCCCCGCTCCAGCTTGAACGACAGGCCGTCGACGGACTTGACCAGGCCGTCGTCGGTCGGAAAGTGGATCTTCAGGTCGCGCAGTTCCAGGAAGGCCGAGGACGGCGCGGAACCCGCCGCGACCTCCGCCGGCCCGCCGCTCAGGGTCTCCGCGGGACGCTTGGCGTCACTCATCAGCCCAGCCTCACTCTCGGGTCGACGACCGCGTACAGCAGGTCCACGATCAGGTTCGCCAGCACGATGAACAGCGCGGCGATCAGGGTCACGCCGAGAACGACGGGCAGGTCGTTGCCGGTGATGCCGTCGATGGACAGCTGCCCGAGCCCGGCGATGCCGAAGGTGTGCTCGGTCAGCACCGCGCCGCCGAGCAGCAGGCCGATGTCCATGCCGAAGATCGTGAGGATGGGGGTCAGGGTGGAGCGCAGCGCGTGCTTGGTGATGACCGTCCGCTCGGGCAGGCCCTTGGCCCGCGCGGTGCGGATGTAGTCCTCGCCGAGCGTCTCCAGCATGCCGGCGCGGGTGAGCCGCGCGTAGGTCGCCGCGTAGAGGAACGCCAGCGTCGTCCATGGGAGGATCAGCGACTGGAACCATGTCGCGGGGTCCTGCGAGAACGGCACGTAACTGCCGCCGCCCGGGAGCAGGTCGAGCTTGTAGGAGAAGATCGCCAGGGCGAGCAGGCCGGTGAAGTAGATCGGCAGCGACACGCCGCCGAGCGCGATCACCATCGTGATGCGGTCCCAGATGCTGCCGCGCTTGAGCGCCGACAGGACACCGATCGAGACACCGGAGATCAGCCAGATCACCGCGGCGCCCGCGGCGAGCGACAGGGTCGCCGGCGCGCGGTCCTCCAGCTGCGGGAGGACGGCCTGGTTGGTCTTGAACGAGTAGCCGAAGCACGGGGACGAGCAGTGCTCGACGGACGGGCCGTTGTTGAAGTCCTGCCCGATGACGACACCCTTGACCCACTTGCCGTACTGGACCCAGATCGGCTTGTCCAGATTGAGCCGGTGCTTGGTCTGTGCGATCGCCTCCGCGGTGGGGGCCTTGCCGACGAAGGAGGCGGCGAGCTGGTCGTTGCTCTGCCCGGCGAGCTTCGGGATGCCGAAGAAGATGCCGAACACCACCATGCTGACGATCACCAGCATGAGGACGGCCCCGATGACGCGTCTGATGAGATATGCGAACACAATGCGCGGCACCGCCCGCCGACCAGAGCTGACCGGTGGGTCACCTCCGGTCGGCGGGCGTCGCCTTCACCTGCCTTCAGGAACTTCGAGTAGCGGGGCCGCTACTACTTCTTGACACCCATGTTCAGGTAGTCGTACTGGCCGCCGTAGCCCTGGGTGATGCCCACGTTGGTCAGGTTCGACGGACGGTAGAGCAGAGCCTTGGCGTAGATGATCGGGATGTCGACCGCGTCGGTCATCGCCATCTGGTCGATCTGGCCGTACAGCTTGGCGCGGGTCGCCGGGTCGGTGTTACCGATCGCGTCGTCGAACGCCTTGTTGATCTGCGGGTTGTCCTCTTCAGGCAGGTTGTTGCCGCCGGCGGGCTTGATCGCCCGGCCGTCGAGGATCTGCGAGAGGAAGCCGTAGCCGGTGGGCCAGTCGGCGGACCACGCCATCAGCATGATGCCGACGCCGTTCTTGTGCACGAACTCGGGGGCGCCGACGTACTTGTTGAAGTAGTCACCGGCCGGGTACTGCACGATGTCGGTCTGGATGCCGACCTGCTTCAGACCCTGCTGCATGGCCTGCGCCATGGCGATTTCCTTCGCGCGGTCGGAACGGCCGGCGATCTTGGTCTTGAAGCCGTTCGGCTGGCCGCACTGCTGCAGCTCCGACTTGGCCTTCGCGATGGTCGCGTCGTCGAGACCGCCACCCTGCTTGTACTGCTGCGGGTACTGGTCGAACTTCTGGTACCCGACGATGCTCGGCGGCAGGATCGTCGTGGCGACGTCACCACCGGCCAGCGGACCGCCGTAGGCGGACTGCATGGCGACCTTGTCGGTGGCGTACTGGACGGCGCGACGGCAGTGCACGTTGTCCAGCGGCTTGACGTGGACGTTCAGCGACGCGAACCGCAGGTAGCCCTGCAGCGGGTTGTCGGTGTTGGCCTTCTTGGCCGGGTCGGTCAGCAGCTTGCCCTGCGTACCGGCCTGGACACCCACACCCGCGGCGTCGACGTCGAGCGAACCGGCCAGCAGGCGGTTGTCGATGTCGTCACCGGACTGCTTGAGCTGCAGGGTGATCTTGTCCGGCAGCGCCTTGCGGATCGGGTCGGTGCTCTTGTCCCAGTTGGGGTTGCGGGACAGGATCATCGACTTGCCGCGCTCGTACGAGTCGACCTTGTACGGGCCGGACGAAACGATCTTCTGCTCGTACTTCAGACCGGTGTCCTTGGCCTGCGGCACCGGCATCGTCTGCGACATCGCGACCAGGTAGTCGAACTCCGAGAACGGCTTCGACAGCTTGAACGTGATGGTGCTGTCGTCCGGGGTCTCGATGGACTTCAGGCCCTCGGGGCTCTTGTCCTTGTAGGGACCCTTGTACGCCGGGCTGTTGTCGATCAGGTAGGTCTTGAAGTACTTCGGGCCCAGCTGGAGCTCGTTGGTGAAGTTCGAGCGCTCGACGGCGTACTTGACGTCCTTGGACGTGACGGGCGTGCCGTCGTCGAACTTCACCCCCGAACGCAGCTTGTAGGTCCAGGTCTTGCCGTTGTCCGGGGTCGTGCCCGGGCCCTGCGCGAGGTCAGGGATGACGGTGTTGCTGTCCGCGCCGGCGGTCGGCTTGAAGGTCAGCAGGCCGCGCCCGTACAGGCGGGCGAAGTTCTGCGACCAGGCGTAGTAGGTGTTACCCGGGTCCGGCGAGTCGAAGTCGTCGGAGATCGCCATGCGGAGTTCTCCGCCTTTGGTGTCCGACGCGTTGATCACCTTGTCGACGGCCGCGTTGTAACCGGCGCCCTTGCTGGAGCCGCTACCCGAGCCGCCGCCGCAGGCGGCGAGGCCAGAGGTGGCGACCAGGCCGACAGCGACTGCCGCGAGTGGTCTGATCTTCTTCATGTGCAGGCGCACCCCTTCACTTGAGGGTTAAACCCGGTGTCACTTAGCCCGGGGGTCGAGAGCGTCCCGGAGCCCGTCACCAAGAAGGTTGAAGGCCAGGACGGTAATGAAGATGGCCATGCCGGGCACGACCATGAACCATGGGTCCGCGGAGTAGATCGGCACCGCCAGCGACAGCGTCGCGCCCCAGGACGGGGTCGGCGGGTTGATGCCGACACCGAGGAACGACAGCGCCGCCTCGAACAGGATGTTGGTCGGGATCAGCAGGGTCGAGTAGACCAGGATCGGCGCGACCAGGTTCGGCAGCAGCTCCTTGAACAGGATGTAGCCGGGCTTGGCGCCCATGCTGCGGGCGGCGTCCACGAACTCCCGCTCGCGCAGCGACAGCGTCTGCCCGCGGATGATGCGGCCGATGTACGGCCAGTTGAAGAAGCCGATCACGAAGATCAGCACTCCGATGCGCAGGTTGTTGCCCTGCATTCCGAACGCCGAGCCGGTGCCGACGACGCCCACCAGGGCGATCGCGAACAGCAGCAGCGGGAAGGCGAGGAACACGTCCATCGTCCGGCTGATGAGGGTGTCGACCCAGCCGCCGAAGAATCCGGCGGTGATGCCCATGATCGTCCCGATCGTCACGGAGAGCACGGTGGCGAAGAACGCCACCAGCAGCGAGATCCGGGCCCCGTGCACGGTTCGGGAGAGCATGTCGCGGCCGCTGCCCGGCTCGACGCCGAGCCAGTGGCTGGCGCTGATGCCGGAGTGCCAGATGCCGTTCTTGGGGCGGTTGTACGTCGGGTCGACCAGGCTCTGGTGGTAGGCCAGGGGGTCCGACACCAGGAACGGCCCGACGACGGCGAGCAGGATCAGGAAGACGATGATGACACCGCCCGCCAGTGCCACCTTGTCGCGCTTGAGCCGCAACCAGGCGATCTGCCCGAGGGAACGGCCCTGGATCGCCTTGCCTTCGACGCCGGCGAGGACGCTTTCCGGCTGGGCCTCCTGTTGCGCCCCGGTCGCCTCGATCGGTGCGGTCACGCTCCGTACCTCCTACTAATGGGCCACACGCCCGCGGCGTGTGCCGCGCGGCAGCGGAGATCGTCCACTGTTCGTGCCCGTTACACCGCGTTTGCTGGAGGGAAAACTAGTGCTTCGGCCACGACTGTCCATCCGTGAAGCCGCCGATGCCAGTACCCGTATCTGACTTGTGATCTCGTCGTCATCTAGGGCACACGTGAGATGGACAACACATCGGACGAAAGTGCCCAGATCGTACGATTCCACCCACGGGTGCAGGCAAGCGGAACAGGGCTCCGACCGGCAAGCTTTATCGGACCGAGTCCGTTTTGAGATGAATCGTCCGCGATCTGGACTCCTGGGACGTGAAAACGGCGGACCGTGACCCCTCAGGGGTCACGATCCGCCGTGAACACGCAGGTCACACGAACAACGCCGGTCACACCCGGCCCTGGGGCCGGGTCACCGCGCGCGGGGGCGCCCGGAACGGTCCGGGCCCGCCCGCGCGGTCCGGCTACTTGATCCCGCGGTTGCGGAGGATGTCCTCGATGTCGGCGAGGTCCGGGTCGCCCGCGGTCGGCGCGGCGCCGCCGACGGCGCCCTTCGGCGCCTTGCCCGCGCCCGCCCGCTTGACCTTGGGCGCCTTCCGCCGGGCCTTGCCCTCCTCACCCTCGGTCACCGAGCGGCGGCTCAGGGCCGCGCCGGACGTCAGGTACAGGACGACGGCGAGGCCGGCCACCGCCACACCCGCCCACTTCATCGGGCTGAACACCAGGTCGGCGAGGAACTTGGTCACCCCGGTCATCGACGCGGCCAGCGGGACCAGCGACAGCGCCGCCCCCCGCGCGCCGGACGCCGCCCCGCGCCGCCGGTAGACCCCCCAGCTGGCGACCAGGCCGACGAGCGTCACCCCCAGGCTGATCGCGAAGATTGCTGCGTCGCTCATGACGGCCCCCAGGTCGATCGTGCTGCTCTCGGCTCCCATCCTCACACGCCCGAACGCGGATGGGGCTCCTCCGTTCGAACGGTTTGCCCGTGATCAGGCCTCCTCCTCGCGCGTGATCCACCCCAGGGGCCGTTCAGGGTTCCCCCTGGGGTCGTCCCCGCCGAACGAGGCGCTGAGAGCGTCGCTCAGCCGTTCGAAGCCACGCGGACGAACGGAGGGACAAGTTCGGGCGAAAAGCGCATGTCAGGCGAACAGGGAGCGCAGGAACGGCACGTCCACCTCGGTGAGGGACGTCACGACCGTCCGGCCCGGCGCCTCGCCGAGCGCGATCACGCCCGGCACCGCGATCGTCCGGCAGCCCGCCGCCTCGGCGGACGCCAGCCCGCTCGGGGAGTCCTCCAGCACCACGCAGCGCGCCGGCTCGACGCCGAGGCGCGCGCACGCCGTGAGGTACGGCTCGGGGTCGGGCTTGGTCCGGGACACCTCGTCCCCGGCCAGGGTCAGGTCGAAGTGGTCGCGGCCGATGCCGTCCAGGGCGGGCTCGAGCAGCGCGCGGTGGCTGGAGGTGACCAGCGCGGACGGCAGGCCCTCCGCGCGGACCTCGGTGAGCAGCTCCTTCGCGCCGGGCAGCAGCGGGACGTTGGTCCGCATCAGCTCGATCATGCCGTCCAGCAGGCGCCGTCCGACCTCCTCGGCCGGGACGTCGCTCCCCGACCGCTCCACCATGTAGGCGGACGCGATCGCCAGGTTCCCCCCGACCAGGTGCTCCTGGTCGGCGTGCGTCCAGACGCCGCCGAGGAGCTCCATCACCTCGCTCTCGACCTCGAACCACAACCGCTCGGAGTCGATGAGGGTGCCGTCCATGTCGAACAGCACCGCCTGCGGAACTCCCTGTACGCCCCGTGTCACGCCGCCTGACCTCCTCTGTCCACGATCGTCCAGGTTAGGTCAGACGGCGCGTCCCGCCGAACCGGCGCGGCTCGAGCGGCGCGCGGTCCGGCGGGTCCGGGTCCGGATCAGGTGTTGAAGTACTTCGCCTCCGGGTGGTGGACGACCAGCGCGTCCGCCGACTGCTCGGGGGCGAGCTGGAGCTCCTCCGACAGGGTCACCCCGATCCGCTCCGGCTCGAGCAGCCGCACCAGCTTGGTGCGGTCCTCCAGGTCCGGGCAGGCGGCGTAGCCGAAGGAGTAGCGGGCGCCCCGGTAGCCGAGCTTGAAGAAGTCCTCGACGTCGGCGGAGTCGTCCCCGCCGAAGCCCAGCTCCGCGCGGATCCGGGTGTGCCAGTACTCCATCAGCGCCTCGGTGAGCTGCACCGACAGGCCGTGCAGCTCCAGGTAGTCGCGGTAGGCGTTCTTCGCGAACAGCTCCCCGGTCGCCTCGGCGATCTTCGATCCGACCGTGACCAGCTGGAACGCGGCCACGTCGGTCTCCCCCGACTCGCGGGAGCGGAAGAAGTCCGACAGGCACAGGTGGCGGTCGCGGCGCTGGCGCGGGAAGGTGAACCGCTCCCGGTCCGAGCCGTCGTCGTTGAGGACGACCAGGTCGTTCCCCTCGGACACGGCCGGGTAGTAGCCGTACACGACGGCGGCCTCGATCAGGCCCTCGGTCTGGATGCGGTCGAGCCACATCCGCAGCCGCGGCCGGCCCTCGGTCTCGACGAGCTCCTCGTAGGACGGCCCGTCCCCGCCGCGCGCGGGCTTCAGGCCCCACTGGCCCATGAAGGTGGCGCGCTCGTCCAGGAACGCCGCGTAGTCGGCCAGCGCGATGCCCTTGACGATCCGGTCGCCGAGGAACGGCGTCCTCGGCAGGGCGTTGTCGGCGGCGACGTCGGAGCGGGCCGGCATGTCCTGCGGCTCGGTGACCTTGAGCGTCGCGCCCTTGCGCACCCGGCGCTCGCGCAGCGGCGGCAGGGTCGCGCCGTCCACGCCGCGCTTGACCGCCATGAACGCGTCCATGAGCCGCAGCCCCTCGAACGCGTCGCGGGCGTAGCGGACCTGGCCGTCGAACAGGTCGGCGAGGTCCTGCTCGACGTAGGCGCGGGTGAGGGCGGCGCCGCCGAGCAGCACCGGCCAGTTCTCGGCCAGGCCGCGGCTGTTCAGCTCCTCCAGGTTCTCCTTCATGATCACCGTGGACTTCACCAGCAGCCCGGACATGCCGATCACGTCGGCGCGGTTCTCCCGCGCGGCGTCGAGGATCGACGACATCGGCTGCTTGATGCCGATGTTCACGACCTCGTAGCCGTTGTTGGACAGGATGATGTCCACCAGGTTCTTGCCGATGTCGTGGACGTCGCCCTTGACCGTCGCGAGCACGATGCGGCCCTTGCCGCCGTCGCCCTCGAGCTTGTCCATGTGGGGCTCGAGGTAGGCGACCGCGGTCTTCATCACCTCGGCCGACTGGAGGACGAACGGCAGCTGCATCTGGCCGGAGCCGAACAGCTCGCCGACGGTCTTCATGCCGTCCAGCAGGACGTCGTTGACGATCTCCAGGGCGGGGCGCTGGGTGAGCGCCTCGTCCAGGTCGGCGTTCAGGCCGTCCAGCTCGCCGTCCACGATCCGGCGCTTGAGCCGTTCCCACAGCGGCAGCGCGAGCAGCTCGGCGGCGCGGTCGGCCTTCATCGCGGCGGTGTCGACGCCCTCGAACAGCTCCATGAACCGGTGCAGCGGGTCGTAGCCGTCGCCGCGCCGGTCGTAGACCAGGTCGAGCGCGACCTTGCGCTGCTCCTCCGGGATCCGGTTCATCGGCAGGATCTTGGAGGCGTGCACGATCGCCGAGTCGAGCCCGGCGTCGGCGCACTCGTTGAGGAACACCGAGTTCAGCACGATGCGGGCGGCCGGGTTCAGGCCGAAGGACACGTTCGACAGGCCGAGGGTGGTCTGGACGTCGGGGTAGCGGCGCTTCAGCTCGCGGATCGCGTCGATCGTCTCGACGGCGTCCCGGCGGGACTCCTCCTGCCCGGTGCCGATCGTGAAGGTCAGGGCGTCGATGATGATGTCGCCGACGTCCATGCCCCACTCGGACGTGAGGTACCCGATCAGCCGGGCGGCGATCTCGACCTTCTTGTCGGCCGTGCGGGCCTGGCCCTGCTCGTCGATGGTGAGCGCGACGACGCCCGCGCCGTGCTCCTTGACGGCGGGCATGAGCCGCACCATCCGGGAGTCGGGGCCGTCGCCGTCCTCGAAGTTCACCGAGTTGATCACGGCGCGGCCGCCGATCATCTCCAGCCCGGCGATGATCACGTCGACCTCGGTGGAGTCGAGGACGATCGGGAGCGTGGAGGCGGTGGCGAACCGGAACGCCAGCTCCTTCATGTCCGCGACGCCGTCCCGGCCGACGTAGTCGACGCACAGGTCGAGCATGTGCGCGCCGTCCCGGGCCTGGTCGCGGGCGATCTTCACGCAGTCGTCCCAGCGGCGCTCCAGCATCGCCTCGCGGAAGGCCTTGGAGCCGTTGGCGTTGGTGCGCTCGCCGATCGCCAGGTAGGAGGTGTCCTGCCGGAACGGGACGTGCTGGTACAGCGAGGCGGCGCCCGCCTCGTGCCGGGGGCGGCGCGGGGCGACCTCGCGGCCGCGGACCCGCTCGACGACCTTCGCCAGGTGCTCGGGCGTCGTGCCGCAGCAGCCGCCGACCAGCGACAGCCCGAACTCGCGGGTGAAGGTGTCGTGGGCGTTGGCCAGCTCGTCCGGGGTCAGGGGGTAGTGGGCGCCGTCGGAGGTCAGCTCGGGCAGGCCCGCGTTCGGCATGCAGCTCAGCCCGATCCGCGCGTTGCGGGCCAGGTAGCGCAGGTGCTCGCTCATCTCGGCGGGGCCGGTGGCGCAGTTCAGGCCGATCAGGTCCAGGCCCATCGGCTCGAGCGCCGTGAGCGCCGCGCCGATCTCCGAGCCCATCAGCATCGCGCCGTTCTGCTCGATGGTGACCTGGCCGATCAGGACGGTGTCGGTGCCGGCGGCGTCGATCGCGCGGCGGGCGCCGATCAGCGCGGCCTTGGCCTGCAGCAGGTCCTGGCAGGTCTCGACGAGGATCGCGTCCGCGCCGCCCTGGATGAGGCCCTCGGCGTTCAGCTGGTAGGCGTCGCGCAGCTCGGCGAACGACACGTGCCCGAGGGTGGGGAGCTTGGTGCCGGGGCCGACCGAGCCGATCACCCAGCGCGGGCGGTCCGGGGTGGTGTACTCGTCGGCGACCTCGCGGGCCAGCCGGGCGCCGGCCTCGGCGAGCTCGAAGATCCGCTCGGTGATGTCGTACTCGCCGAGGTTGCCGAGGTTGGCGCCGAAGGTGTTGGTCTCGACGCAGTCGACGCCCGCCTCGAAGTAGGCGCGGTGCACCGACCGGACGATGTCGGGCCGGGTCACGTTCAGGATCTCGTTGCAGCCCTCGTGCCCCTGGAAGTCGTCCAGCGTGGGGCCGGCGTCCTGGAGCATCGTCCCCATGCCCCCGTCGGCCACGACGACGCGTTCTTTCAGGGCCTGGCGCAGGGAAGCCGCGGTGGGAGTGCTCATGGGGACCAACCCTATCGGGCCGGACACCGGCGCCCGTCGGCCGTCCCCGTGACGGATGGGTGATCGGAAGGCTAACGTTCGCCCTGTCTACCAACGGGTAACGCGCCCTGGACGCCCCCGGACGCGCCGCCCGGACGGAGCAGTACGAGACGGAGCAGTACGAGACGACCGCCGAGGGTGACACGCGCCCCGGCGACGACAGCAGGGAGCGGCCGTGAGCGCCTACCGCACCATCCTCGTCGGGACCGACGGGTCGGACACCTCGTTCCGCGCGGTCGACCGCGCCGCCGCGCTCGCCGCCGCCACCGGCGCGACGCTGCTGCTCGCGACCGCCTACACCCCCATGCCCGAGCGGGAGCGGCTGTCGGCCGCCGACCAGCTCGGCGACCTGGCCTACAAGGTGCAGGGCTCCACCCCCGCCGACGACGCGCTGCGGGCGGCCCGCGAGCGCGCCGTCGCGCAGGGCGCCACCGACATCGACCAGGTCGCGCTGGAGGGCGACGCGGTCGACGTGATCGCCCGGATCGCCCGCGACCGCAAGGCCGACCTGGTCGTCGTCGGCAACCGCGGCCTCAACAGCCTCGCGGGGCGGATCCTCGGTTCGGTCCCGGCGAACCTGTCGCACCGTTCCCCCGTCGACGTGCTGATCGTGCACACCACGGACGGGAAGTGACCCGATCGTGACACGGCAGGGCCCCGCGCGACCCTCGGTCAGGTCTGGGGCGGCGAGGGGTGGGGTAGTTCTGGGACAGGACGTAGGCTGACAGCCACCGATCATGAGCGGGGCCCCCGAACCCCGGGAATGGACGGTCCCCCGGTGACGCTGTACAGGGCGTCGGAAGGAGGCAGCGCGTGATCGAGCTTGAAGGCGTTCCGGACCTCGTCGATCCGGTCGTCGTGGCCGCCTTTGAAGGGTGGAACGACGCAGGGGAGGCGGCCAGCGGGGTGATCACCCATCTGGAGGGCGCCTGGGACGCGACGCCGATCGCCGAACTCGACCCCGACGACTACTACGACTTCCAGGTCACCCGGCCGATGGTCGAGATGATCGACGGCGAGACCCGCGGCATCTCCTGGCCCACCACCCGCATCTCCCGGGCCCGGCTCCCGACCGGCAGGGACGTCGTGCTGATCCACGGCATCGAGCCGAACATGCGGTGGCGGTCGTTCTGCCGCGAGATCGTCGACAAGATCCACGAGCTGGGCGCGCGGGAGGTGGTGCTGCTCGGCGCGCTGCTCGCCGACGCCCCGCACACCCGTCCCGTCCCGGTGACGGGCGCGGCGAACGACACGGCGATGGTCACCGACCTCAACCTGGAGCCCGCGCGCTACGAGGGCCCGACCGGCATCCTCGGCGTGCTCCAGGACGCCTGCGCCAAGGCCGAGCTGCCGACGGTGTCGCTGTGGGCGGCGGTGCCGCACTATGTCGCGCAGCCCCCGTCGCCGAAGGCGACCCTCGCGCTGCTCCGCCGCGTCGAGGACCTGCTCGACGTCGCCATCCCGCTGGGTGAGCTGCCGGAAGAGGCGCGCGCCTGGGAGAACGGCGTGAACGAGCTCGCCGAGGAGGACTCCGAGGTGGCCGAGTACGTCCGGACGCTGGAGGAGCAGAAGGACGCGACGGAGCTGCCCGAGGCGAGCGGCGACGCGATCGCCCGCGAGTTCGAGCGGTACCTGCGGAGACGCGACGCGGGCTGATCCCCGCGGAGCGCGCGCGGAACGGCGGCGCTCACGCAAGGCATGTCGAGGACCTTGCCGACCGGTGGTCGGCAAGGGCCTTCGGCTTGCCCGAGGAGGCCGTCCGCTCCCGGACAGGCGACGGTGAACGCTCGGCGACGGCGCACTCACCTGCGGTAGGGGGTTGCGGACCGGGTCGAACCTGCGCAAGCATTCACTTACCGGACGTCCGGTCCCCCGCATCCCTCTCCCGGACGGCCGTCCCGACCCCGGCGCAAGGAGTCCCCCGTGACCTCCCCGGCCCCCGCCGCCGCCCGCGACCGGGACGCGCTGCGGCTGCTCGCCGCCGAGCCCGCCGTGATGCTCGCCGCGGGCCGCGCGCTGCTCCTCCAGGTCGCCCACCCGAAGATCGCGCAGGGTGTCGCCGACCACAGCGACCTGCGGGACCGCCCCCTCGACCGGCTGTTCGGCACGCTGGACTTCCTCACCATCGTCGCGTTCGGCACCGACGAGGAGGCCGCCCGGCTCGGCCGCGGGCTGCGCCGCCTGCACGACCGGATCACCGGCCCCGGCTACTCCGGCAACGACCCCGACCTGCAGGCATGGGTGAACGCCACCCTCACCGACGCCGCCCTGTACGTGTACGAGGAGATCCTGCGCTCCCCCAGCGGCGACCTCGGCGCGGCCTACGTCGACCAGGCCCGCCTGGTCGCGGAGGTGCTCGGCTGCCCGCCGGAGGCGCAGCCCGCCGACCGCGACGCGTTCCGCCGCTACTTCGACGCCACGGTCGCCTCACTCGAGGTCACCGACGCCGGACGCGAGGTCATGCGGGCCGTCCTGTGGTCGCGCAGGCTCCGCTGGCTCGGGCCAGCCCTGTGGTTCAACCGGTTCGTCACCACCGGCCTGCTGCCCGAGCCCGTCCGCGTCCAGTACGGGCTGCCGTGGGGGCCGCGCCGCGACCGCTGCCTGTGGATCCTGCTGCGGACGGGCGCGGTCTCCTACCGGCTCGTCCCCGGACGGCTCCGCCGCGCAGGCGTCCCCCTCATCCTGTGGCGGTCCCGTCAACGCCTCGCGCGCAAGGCCCGGAAGGCCAAGCAGGCCGGGCAGGCCGGGCAGGCCGGGCAGCCTCGAAAGGTATGAGGCGGACGGCATGAGAGAGCCCCGTCCGGAACCGGCCGGACGGGGCTCGCTCTCGGACGTCCTACAGCTCGACGCCCAGCAGCGCATCGGCGATCGCGCGGACCCGGGCCGGAGCCTCGGCGTCGTCGCCGATGCCGGCGAGCGCCGCGTCGGCCCAGGCGTCGATCGCGGCGAGCGCGCCCGGCGCGTCCAGGTCGTCGTTCAGGCGCTCGCGGACGGTCTCCAGCACGTCCCCGGCGGACGGGCCGGCGGGCGCGGCGACCGCGGCGCGCCAGCGCGCGACCCGCGTGGTGGCCTCGTCGAGCTGGCCCGCCGTCCACTCCCAGTCGGACCGGTAGTGGTGCGCGAGCAGCGCCAGCCGGATCGCCATCGGGTCGGCGCCGCCGCGCCGCAGCGTCGACACGAACACCAGGTTCCCGCGCGACTTGGACATCTTCTCGCCGTCCAGGCCGACCATGCCCGCGTGCACGTAGGCGCGCGCGTGCGGGCGCTCGCCCGTCGCGACCTGCGCGTGCGCCGCGCCCATCTCGTGGTGCGGGAACGCCAGGTCCGAGCCGCCGCCCTCCACGTCGAACGCCATGCCGAGGTGCTCGACGGAGATCGCCGAGCACTCGATGTGCCAGCCCGGACGGCCCTTGCCGAACGGCGAGTCCCAGCCCGGCTCGCCCGGACGCTGCGCCAGCCACACCAGCGCGTCCAGCGGGTCGCGCTTGCCCGGACGGTCCGGGTCGCCGCCGCGCTCGGCGAACAGCGACAGCATCTGATCGCGGTCCAGGCGGCTGACCTCACCGAACGCCGGGTCGGAGGCGATCGGGAAGTACAGGTCGCCGTCGACCTCGTACACCGCGTCCCGGGCCCGCAGCTCCTCGATCATCTTCACCACGAGCGGGATCGCCTCGACCGCGCCCATGTACTGGTCCGGCGGCAGGACCCGCAGGGCCGTCATGTCCTCGCGGAACAGTTCGATCTCCCGGTCGGCCAGCTCGCGCCAGCTCAGGCCGTCCCGCTCCGCTCGTTCCAGCAGCGGATCGTCGACGTCGGTGGCATTCTGCACGTAGTGGACCCGGCGGCCCTGGTCCCGCCACACGCGGTTCACCAGGTCGAACGCGAGGTAGGTGTTGGCGTGGCCCAGATGCGTGGCGTCGTAGGGGGTGATCCCGCACACGTACATCCGCGGGGTCGGCCCGGGGTCGGTGGCCCGCGCCTCCCCGGTGCCGGTGTCGTGCAGCCGCAGCGGACCGGCGCCGCCGGCCAGGCCGAATTCGGGGAGACTGGGAACTTCTGGAGCGGGCCACGATCGCATGATTGAACCTTATCCGCGCGGTCCGGATAGCTTGACACCGAGATCGTCCCGACCGTCCTCCCTTGTCCCCGCAACCCCCCGAACGGGTGGAACGGAGTCCGACCGAGTCCATGGCACGCCATCGCAAGTCGCCTGAGCGCCGCGGGCTGCCCCGCGCGGCGCACGGCGGCATCGCCGTCCTGGTCGCGCTGCTGCTGACCGCCACGATCGTGGTCGGCGTCGGCCGCGTCCGGCACGGCCTGGCCACCGGCGGGCACACCGCCGCCGAGCCCGACGAGCCTCCGCCCGCCCTCCCCGCGCACGTCGGCGCCTACACCTCCAAGGTGCGGCTGCCGGACGAGAAGACCGCCCGCGACCTGGTGGTGTACCGGCCGAACGTGCCCGACTCGTCCAAGCTGCCCGTGGTGTACTTCCTGCACGGCGTGCCCGGCGACCCCCGGACGCTGGTGGACGACGGGCTGGTCGACGAGCTGAGGAAGTACCTCGCCAGGGGCGGGCAGCCGTTCGTCCTGGCCGTCCCGGACGGCAACGGCGACCACCACGACGACACCGAGTGGGCCGACGCCGCCGACGGGTCCGACCGGGTCGAGACGCGGCTGCTGAGGGCCGTCATCCCCGCCGTCGAGGGCGACCGCCCGCGCGACGCCGGGCACCGCGCGATCGCCGGGTTCTCCATGGGCGGGTACGGCGCGCTGAACCTCGGGCTGCGCCACCCCGACCTGTTCGGGCAGGTCGTGTCGCTCGCCGGGTACTACGGCGTGGACGACCCGGACCACATGTTCGGCGGCCGCGAGGACCTCGAGGCCGCCAACAGCCCCGACCGGCACCTCGACGCCGCCAAGCAGGTCCGGATCTTCATGGCCGTCGGGCAGGACGACGGGAACCCCGTCGTCGAGGGCAGCTCCCAGCAGTTCAAGCGGCTCCTCGACGCCGCGCACGTCCCGGCGACACTGCAGGTGCTGCCCGGCGAGCACGACTGGGACTTCGTCACCCGCGCCCTGCCCGCCGGGTTCGACTTCCTGCGGCAGGGCTGGGCGCGGAACGCCTCGACCGGACGCTGATCCCCCGGTCGGCCGGTGACGGCCCGGCCGGGGTTCAGGAGAGGCGGACGCGCGGGTCCAGGAACGAGTAGCCGATGTCCACGATCAGGTTCGCGATCACCACGAACAGCGTCACCATCAGCGTCACGCCGATGATCACCGGGGTGTCGCCGAGGTTGATCGACTGGTACACCAGCTGACCGACGCCCTGCAGGCCGAACACCCGCTCGATCACGATCGTCGAGCCGATCAGCGCGCCCACGTCGATGCCGAACTGCGTCACGACCGGCGTCAGCGCCGACCGCAGGCCGTGCCGGAAGATCACCCGCCGCTCAGAGATGCCCTTCGACCGCGCGGTGCGGATGTAGTCCTCGCCCAGCACGTCCAGCATCGAGCCGCGGGTGAGCCGCGTGTAGGTGGCGACCATCAGGAACGCCAGGCCGATCCAGGGCAGGATCATGCGGCGGAAGAAGTGCTCCTGCAGCGGCGGGCCCGCCTCGAAGAAGTGGATGCCCAGCTCGCCCAGCTTCGTGGAGAAGACGTACAGCAGCACCAGCGCCATCACGAACGACGGCAGCGACAGCCCGATCAGCACGGTCACCGTGATGATCCGGTCGGAGCCCGATCGCGGGTGCGTCGCCGAGTACACGCCGGACGCGACGCCGCCGACGAACCAGATCACCGCGGCGCCCGCCACCAGCCACAGCGTCGTCGGCAGCCGGTTGCCGATGATGGACACGACCGACGTGCCGTTCAGGTACGACTGGCCGAGGTCGCCCTTGACGAGATTCCCGAGCCAGGAGAAGTACTGCACCAGCACCGGCTTGTCGAGGCCGAGGTTCCGGCGGATCTGCTCCAGCGTCTCGGTGGACGCGCGCGGCCCGCCGATCGTCCGCTCGACCGACGTCGGCGACAGGTGCAGGAACACGAAGACCAGCGTCGACACCAGCCACAGCACCAGGATCGCGTACAGCAGGCGGCGGATGACGTAACGGAGCATGGGTCACTTCCCCCCGGACTGGCGGTCCGCGCGCGGGTCCATCGCGTCCCGGATCGCGTCGCCGAGCAGGTTGAACGACAGCGTGGTCAGCAGCAGGAGGACGGCCGGGACGACCAGCAGCCACCAGGCGGTCTGGAACACCTCGCTGCCCTCGCCGAGCATCGCGCCCCAGCTCGGCATCGGCGGCCGCACCCCGACGCCGAGGAACGACAGCGTCGACTCGAACACGATCGAGGTCGGGATCAGCAGCGAGGCCAGCACCGTGATCTGCGCGACCAGGTTCGGCAGCACGTCCACGAACATGATCCGCCAGCGGCTCGCGCCCAGCGACCGGGCCGCCTCGATGAACTCCTTCTGCTTGATCGACATGACCTGGCCTCGGATGATCCGGCCGGTCGCGGCGAACGAGAAGAACGCGATCACCGCGATCGTCATCGTCAGGCTCCCGGCGACCGACTGCACCTGGAACGTCACCGCCAGGGTGATCGCGATCAGCAGGTACGGCAGGGCGAGGGTGATGTCCATGACCCGGGCCAGGACCCCGTCCAGCGCGCCGCCCACGTAGCCGGCGAGCACCCCGACGACCACGCCGACCAGCGACGCGAGCGCCGAGGCGGCGACGCCCACCAGCAGCGAGATCCGCGCCCCGTAGGAGGCGCGGACCAGCACGTCCCGGCCGAGCTGGTCGGCGCCCAGCCAGAAGTCCTTGGACGGCCCGATCGGCTGCCCGCTGGCGTTCAGGCCCGTCTTGGGGAACGTCGCCGCGTACGGGTGGCCCGTCCACGACGCCCACAGCGGCGCCATCAGGGCGAACACCACGATCAGCACCAGGATCACCAGGAACGCCAGCGCGACCTTGTCGCCCCGGAACCGGGCCCACGCCAGTTGCAGCGGCGAGCGGCCCCGGACCCGTTGCTCCGCGGCGTCCGCCGGGACGATCTCGGGTTCGAGTTCGGACAGGCTGGTCACGGGGTCGCCTCCGGCAGGTCCGGTTCGGTGGAGACCTGGGCGATGGCGGCGTGCTCGCCCGCCAGGTTCTCGCCGCGTCCCACCGGGAAGTGGCAGGCGGTCAGGTGGTCGGCCGCGTCGCCCTCGCGGGCGACGAGTTCCGGGTCGTCGGTGACGCAGCGGTCCCGCGCCTTCGGGCAGCGCGGATGGAACCGGCAGCCGGACGGCGGGTCGATCGGGGACGGCACGTCCCCGGCCAGCACGATCCGCTCCGCGCGCTCGGCCTCGTCCGGGTCGGCGATCGACGCCGCCGACAGCAGCGCCGCCGCGTACGGGTGCCGCGGGCCGCCGTACAGCTCGTTCCCGGCGGCGTTCTCCACGACCCGTCCGAGGTACATGACCGCGACCCGGTCCGACACGTACCGGACGACCGACAGGTCGTGCGCGATGAACACGTAGGTCAGGCCCAGCTCGTCCTGCAGGTCCTTCAGCAGGTTGATGACCTGGGCCTGGATCGACACGTCCAGCGCCGACACCGGCTCGTCGCAGATGATCAGCTTGGGTTTGAGCGCCAGCGCGCGGGCGATGCCGATGCGCTGCCGCTGCCCGCCGGAGAACTCGGCGGGGAACCGGTTGTAGTGCTCGGGGTTCAGCCCGACGAGCTCCATCAGCTCCTGGACGCGGCTCTTGCGCTCCGCGCCGTCCGCGAGGCCGTGGATCGCGTACGGGTCGCCGATGATCGAGCCGACGCGGCGGCGCGGGTTCAGCGACCCGTACGGGTCCTGGAAGATCATCTGGACGTCGCGGCGGAACGCCTTCAGCGCCGCCGCCGACATCGTGGTGATGTCGGTGCCCTCGAACAGGATCCGGCCCCGGGTGACCGGGTGCAGCGCCGCCAGGCAGCGCGCGAGGGTCGACTTTCCACAGCCGGACTCGCCGACGATGCCGAGGGTCTCCCCGCGCCGGACGGTCAGGTCCACGCCGTCCACCGCGTGGACGCGCGCGATCTCCTTCTTGAACACGATGCCCTGCCGGATCGGGAAGTGCTTGAACACGCCCTCCGCCGACACGAGCACGTCGTGCCCGCCGGTCTGTGTCACTCGGTCCCCCCGTCCGGCGCGCCCGGCCCCTTCGGCTCCTGCCCCCGCGGTCCCGGCCCCGCGTCCGGCCCCTCCGCTTCCGTCCCTCGCGGCTCCGGTCCCTGCGCCTCCCGCTTCTGCGACTCCGGACCGGTTTCCGGGCCGGTGCCGGGGCCGGTTTCCGGCTTCGCGCCGGAGGGCGGCTCGGCGGGTTTGGCGCCCTTGTTCTTGCGTCCGGCCTCGGCGGCGGCGAGGCGGCGGGCCTGGGCGTCCTCGCCGAGGCCGACGGCCTCGTGCGGGAGCCAGCAGGCCGAGGTGTGCGAGGGGTCGTGGCCGTCCGCGCCCGCCGGCGGCCCGGCCGGGTCGAGGGTGGGCTCGTCGACGCGGCAGCGGTCCATCGCGAACTCGCAGCGGGGGTGGAAGACGCAGCCGCTCGGCAGGTTGATCAGGCTCGGCGGCTGGCCGGGGATCGGCCGCAGCCGCTCGCCGCCCGCCGCCGTCGGCACCGACCGCAGCAGGCCCATCGTGTACGGGTGGTGGCCCCGGTAGTACAGGGTGCGGCGCTCGGCCTTCTCGGCGGGCTTGCCGCCGTACATGACCAGGACGTCGTCGGCCATGTCGGCGATCACCCCGAGGTCGTGGGTGATCATGATGAGGGCGGTGTCGAACTCGGCCTGGAGCCGCCGCATCAGGTCCAGGATCTGCGCCTGGACGGTCGCGTCGAGGGCGGTGGTCGGCTCGTCGGCGATGATCAGCTTGGGGTTCAGCGCCAGCGCCATCGCGATCATCACGCGCTGCCGCATGCCGCCGGAGAACTGGTGCGGGTAGTCGTCCACCCGCTTGTCCGGCTTGGGGATCCCGACCAGGCCGAGCATCTCCACGGCGCGCTTGCGTGCCTGGTCCTTGGAGATCCTCCGGTCGTGCGCGCGGATCATCTCCTCGATCTGCCAGCCGACCTTGTACAGGGGGTGCAGGCTGGACAGCGGGTCCTGGAAGATCATCGCGATCTCGGCGCCGCGCAACTCGCGCATCCGGTCGTCGCTGACGGTGAGCAGGTCCTGGCCCTCGAACAGGGCGGTGCCGGACACCTTCGCGCCGGGGGACAGCCGCATCAGCGTCTGCGTCGACACGCTCTTGCCGGACCCCGACTCCCCGACGATGCCGAGGGTGCGGCCGCGGTCCACCGAGAACGACATCCCGCGCACGGCGTGGACCACGCCGTCGGCGGTGTGGAAGGAGACCTGGAGGTCGGTCACCTCGAGAAGACTCATCGACGCCCCTTCGCGCCCGTGCCGCGCCCGACCGGACCGGGCCCGCCGCGCCCGGACGGCCCTCGCCGTCCGGGCGGACCCGCCGTGCCCGCGTCCCGGCCGGGCCCGCGCGGCGCGGTCCCGGCCGGGACGGCGGTCACTGGAGTTTGACGAGGTTGTAGTCGTAGCCCTGGAACTGCGGCAGGTACATGGCGTTCTTCACCCGGGACGAGTGGTAGATCGGGTACTTCTGGTTCATCAGCGGGACGACCGCCGCGTCCTGCATGATCTGCCGGTCGGCCTGCGCCCACGAGTTGGCGGCCGCGTCCACGTTCTTGGACTCCAGCGCCTGGTCGATCAGCTTGTTCACGGCCGGGTTGTTGTAGCCGCCGTAGTTGGTGGAGTTCGGGCCGTAGTGCCGTCCGTCGAACAGCGGGACGATGTTGGTGCGGCCGTTGTTGCCGTACCAGTCCGGCACCCAGCCGGGCCCGGCGATGTCCCACTTGCCGGCCTTGGCGTCCGCCGGCGTCACCAGCGTCTTGCTGTAGAACGTGCCGTTGGTGTCCGGCGTGAGCTGGGCCTTGATGCCGCACTTGGCGAGGTTCGCCTGGACGGACTGGGCGATCTTCGGGTGGTTGCTGGAGACCCGGTAGGGGAACTTCAGCGTGAGCCCGTTCGGATACCCGGCGCCGCTCAGCATCGACTTGCACTTGTTCGGGTCGCCCGAGTCGCCCGGCGTCGGGTACAGGTTGAACGGCTTGTAGCCGACGCTGCGCGGCGGGATGACCTGGTTCAGCACGTTGCTGACGTCCGGGCCGCCGTAGATCTGGATCGCCGCGGCCTTGTCGATCGCGTAGTTGATCGCCTGCCGCACCGCGACCTTGCCGAGCGCCCCGCCGTTGTTCGGGCTGAGCGTGTTGAACACGATGTAGGGGTTGCTGGACGACCCGTCCATGATCTTGAAGTTGGAGTTCGACTTCAGGCTCGGGATCTGCCCGGTCGGGACGGTCTGGTCCCAGGACAGGTCGGCCGCGCCGGACTCCATCTGCTGCTGGACGGTCTCGGGCGAGTCCTGCCCCATCGTGATCTGGACGCCGTCGGGGTTCTGCTCCCGGATCGGGTCCGAGTC
>NZ_JBFAUU010000007.1:441280-464327 GCF_040679435.1 Spirillospora sp. NPDC052269 | reverse complement strand
CGAGTACCCCCGAAGGGGCCTTTCCGCTCGACTTGCATGTGTTAAGCACGCCGCCAGCGTTCGTCCTGAGCCAGGATCAAACTCTCCATCAAGGTCCAAACGACGATCCCCAGGGGCGAACCCGGAAACCATCAAACCCGAAAGAGGATCCGAAGATCCCAGCAAAACAATCCACAAGATTGCTTGCCTCAAAGAAATCCCTGCACCCGAACCGAAGTCCAAGTGCACGGGGCGATCAGACAAAACTGCCTGATCGATAAAGGCACTGGCTTTTAACACGCTGTTGAGTTCTCAAGAAACGGACACCCACGCGCTCCGTCCGCATTCTCTGCGGCCTTCGCTCCGTGGCGACTCATTTACTTTATCAGTTCCGCCCGGCTTGTCAATTTCCGGCCGATCCCGATTCCGCGGTTCCCGTCCACTTTCGCGGCCGTTCCCTGCAGCACTTCCATTTCACCAGATCCGCACCGATTCACAAAATCGAGCCTTTCTGGCATGCCACAACACACAGGGCATACAGAATCGCCATGTCCTGATGATCGTGAAGGGGCTCCCCCGGTCCGGCCGCTGCGAGAAACGCGCGTCCGGCATCCCGTGGGGACGAGGAGTGAACCTACGTCCTCCGGAGGAGGTTGTCAAACCAGGCGGGTGGAATACGTCCGGGTTGTTCTACGCTGCCCGGTCATGGCCACTAATGATCTTCAGGAGGAGCACGTGACGGGACGGACGGCGCTGGTGCTGGGTGGAGGCGGCGTCGCGGGCATCGCCTGGGAGATCGGCGTGCTCGCGGGGCTGGCCGAGGGCGGTGCGGACGTGCTGGGCGCCGACCTCCTCGTGGGGACGTCGGCCGGGTCGTCGGTGGCGGCCCAGGTGGGCGCCGGGCTCTCACCGGACGAGTTGTACGCGCGGCAGACGGATCCGGCTCTGCAGAACCACGAGTTCGTCCCGCCGGGTGTGTCCCTGGAGCGGGTGTGGGAGCGGATGGGGCAGATCATGGCCGACAGCACCGACCTCACCGAGATCCGCCGTGGGGTGGGGGCACTCGCGCTGGCCACCGAGACCGTCCCGGAGGAGGAGCGGTACGCGGTGATCGAGGGACGGCTTCCGGTGCACGAGTGGCCGGAGCGTCCGCTGGTGGTGCCGGCGGTGAACGCCACGACGGGTGAGCCGGTGATCTGGACGAAGGACTCCGGGGTTCCGCTGGTGGACGCGGTGGCGGCGAGCTGCGCCGTCCCGGGGATCTGGCCTCCGGTGACGATCGGGGACGTCCGGTACATCGACGGCGGGATCCGGTCCATGGTGAACGCGGACCTGGCGGCCGGGTTCGAGCGCGTCCTGGTCGTGGCGCCGCTCACCGACCCGACGCTGGACGAGCAGGTGGAGGCGCTGCGGAACGGCGGGGCGGTGGTGGACGTGATCCTCGCGGACGAGGCGTCCGTCGCGGCGTTCGGGACGGACCCGCTCTCCCCCGAGACCCGCGTGCCGTCCGCCAAGGCGGGGAAGGTCCTGGGCCTCGCAGCCGCGGCTGCGGTCGCCGGGCACTGGGCCGACAGGGCCTGACCGCACCTACGAGCGACCGGTCGCAGAACGGGCCGCCGCCTTCTGGGCGGCGGCCCGTTCGCGTCGGGTCAGGGAGTGGTCTCCTCGCGGATGCGGTCCCAGGCGGCGAGGATGTGGCGGCGTTCGGTGCTGGGGGCGCCGATCGCCACGCGCATCAGGACGTGCCCGTCGATCTTGGTGTGGCTGAGGAGGAGGTCGCCGGACGCGTTGAGCCGGTGCAGGGCGTCAAGGGTGGCGATGTTGGCCTCCTCGGTGGCCAGGCCGTCCCACTTGGGACGGAAGCAGACCAGGCCGAACGGGTGGTCGGGGCGGACCTCGTAGCCGGGGTCGGCGGCGATGAGGGCGGCGAGCTCGTCGGCGAGGCCGGAGCCGGTGCGGATGTGCTCGCGGAGGCCTTCGGCGCCGTACCAGCGGATGACCGACCAGAGTTTCAGGGCGCGGAAGCGGCGGCCGAGCGGGATCTGCCAGTCGCGGTAGTCGATGACCTCGCCGGAGGTGGTGGCCTTGTTCCGCAGGTACTCGGGGAGGATCGACAGGGCGTCCAGCATGGGGGCGCGGTCGGCCATCCAGAGCAGGGTGCAGTCGAAGTTGGTGAGCATCCACTTGTGCGGGTTCGTCGAGTAGGACGCGGCGTACTCGGCGAGGCCCTCGTTGATCCAGCGGAACTCGGGGCAGACGGCGGCGACGCCCGCGTAGGCGGCGTCCACGTGCAGCCAGACGCCGTGCCCGCGGCAGACCTCGCCGATCGCGGGGACGGGGTCGACGGCGGTGGTGGACGTCGTGCCGACGGTCGCGCAGACCATGGCGGGGGTGGCTCCGGCGGCGACGTCCTCGGTGAGGAGGGCGTCGAGGTGGGCCGGGTCCATGGCGAGGGTGACGGGGTCGACGTCCACGACGCGGACGTTGTTCGCGCCGACGCCGGCGACGCGGGCGGCCTTCTCCAGCGAGGAGTGCGTCTGCGAGCTGATGTAGAGGGTGTAGCGGCGGTCGATGCCGTCGCGTCCGGTGGCTCCCCCGCCGGCCTGCTGCAGGGCGGAGAGGAGGGCGACCAGGCAGGCGCTGGACGCCGAGTCCTGGATGACGCCGTTGCCGCGGAACTTGGCGGGCAGGTCGAGCAGCTCGGCCGTCCAGTCGGCGACGCGGGTCTCCAGCTCGGTGGCGGCGGGGCTGGTCGCCCACATCATCCCCTGGACGCCGAGCCCGGACGACAGCAGGTCGCCGAGGATGCCGGGGCCGGAGGCGTTGGACGGGAAGTAGCCGAAGAACGAGGGGTGCTGCCAGTGGGTGACGCCCGGCAGGATGTCCCGGTCGAGGGCGGCGAGGAGTCCGTCGAAGCCCTCGCCCTTCTCCGGCGGGTGCTCGGGGAGGGCGTTCAGGACGTCGCCCGGTTCCGCCCGGGACATCACGGGCCGCGACGCGATCGACTCGTGGTAGTCCGCGATCCAGTCGATGACCTGCTTGCCGTACCGCCGGAACTCCTCCGGTGTCATGTGGCTCGCCACCACACCTCCTCAGGTTGGACGTTTGCTGTGCGCCTGCCGGGTTTGTGGTGTTCTGTTCCGGCAGGCGCTCGCAGCATAGGCGTGCGGTGTCCTGCGCTTCCAGAGGGTGACGGCAGGTCTGTCCATCAGCAGTTACCCGTGACGGGCCGTCCCTGAAAGCGGTCGCTGAGGAAGCCGGCCATGTCGGGCGCCGCCTCGACCAGTCCGAGGGCGTGCTCGGCGAGCGGGTAGATCCGCCAGGTCAGGTTCGCTCCGGCCCGGCACCAGGTCCTGTGCAGGGTGTCCGCCTGGACGAGGGGGACGAGCTCGTCGAACCCGGCGTGGGCCTGGAAGACCGGCATGGACGGTTTGACCGCGCCGAGCCTGTTCTCGGTGAAGCGGGCCTGCCAGGCGGGCGCGTCCAGGGGGTTGGCGGTGGTGAAGTCGGTGATGTGGCGGAACGCGGTGCCGGCGATCGCGCCGACGCCGTCCACGCTGGCCAGGCACACGTCCTTGTTGGCGGCGAGGAGCTTGCGTCCGGCGTCGTTGAGGTAGCCGTCCAGCTTCAGTTCGGGGTAGGCGGCGTCGAAGCCGACGGCGGACAGGAACGCCAGGCCCATGCCGGCGCTTCCGTCCAGGAACCTGCCTACGGCGACGAGGTCGGCGGGGATGCCGCCCGCGCTCACGCCCTTGATCTGGAGCTCGGGCGCGTAGGAGGAGGCGAGCTGGGCGGCCCAGCCGACGGATCCGCCGCCCTGGGAGTACCCCTCGAGGCCGACCGGCGTGCCCGTGCCGAGGCCGGACGACGGGAGGCGTTCGGCGGCGCGGGCCATGTCGAGGACGGCGCGTCCCTCGGACCGGCCGACCGTGTAGGTGTGGACGCCGGGGGTGCCGAGGCCCTCCATGTCGGTGACGGCGACGGCCCATCCCCTGTTCAGAAGGTCGTTGATGAAGAGCTGCTCGTAGTCGAGGCCTCGGGACAGCGTGTAGGACGGGGCGCATTCGTCGCCGAGGCCGCGCGTCCCGACGCCGTAGGAGACGAGCGGGCGCTTGCCGCCTCCCATCCATGGGGTCTTGGGCACCAGGACGGTCCCGGAGACGGCGATGTCCTGGCCGGTCGCGTTGACCGAGCGGTAGAGCACCTGGGTGGCCGTCACGGACGACGACAGCGGGAAGTTCGCGGCGCGGGAGCGGATGACGTCGCCCGGGCTGCCCGGGGGCAGCGGGACGGGCGGCTGGTAGAAGGCGTCGTTCTCGGGCGGGACGGAGTCCGCCCGGGCCGTCCCGGCGGGGAGCGTCGCCGTCGCGGTGGCCAGGGCCGCCGCGAACACGGCCAGGGTGCGTGGGAATCTCACCTGGACCTCCTCGGGTCCGCCGGACGGCCCGCGCCGTCCGGCGTGTGCCCTGAAATGTGACATCAGGAGCCCGCTGGGTCATAGGTGTCGAAGGATGGAAAAACGGCCGGGCCCTGTCAGGTGACCGACAGGGCCCGGCCGTCGCGACCGCGATGTCGGGGGCCGCGGCGACCCGTGGGTCAGGCGGTCGTGGCGGGGACGGACTCCTCGGTGGCGGCCGGTGGCCTGCGGGTCAGGACGTTGAACACCAGGTTCAGCAGGATCGCGGTGAGGCTGCCGAGGACGATGCCGCTGTTCAGGATGGACGAGACGTCGCGCGGCATGTTCTCGCCGAACGCCGGGATGGTGGACGGCACGAACGCCATGCCGATGCTGACGGCGACGATCAGGGCGTTCCGCTCGTCCTTCAGGTCGGCCTGGGCGAGGGTCTGGATGCCGACGACGGCGACCATGCCGAACATCACCATCGCCGCGCCGCCCAGCACGTCCGGCGGGATGGACGCGACGTAGGCGGCGGCCTTCGGGAACAGGCCGAGGATCATCATGATGAACCCGGCGGCGACCACGACGAACCGGCTGCGGACGCCGGTCAGCCGGACGAGCCCGACGTTCTGCGCGAAGCAGGTGTACGGGAACGCGTTGAGGGTGCCGCCGAGGAAGGTCGACAGGCCGTCCGCGCGGAGCGCCCGGGTGATGTCGTCGTCGCTGACGGTCTTCCCGACGATCTGGCCGGTGGCCTTGGAGTCGCCGACGGTCTCGACGACCGTCACCAGCATGACCAGCAGCATCGCGATGCAGGGGCCGATCTGGAAGGACGGCGCGCCGTAGTGGAACGGCGTGGTGACGCCGAGCCAGTGGGACTTCCCGACCTGGTCGAACGAGGTGTCGCCGAGCAGCCACGACACGACCGTCCCGCCGACGAGGCCGAGCAGGATCGCGACGCTGGACAGGAACGGGCGCCGCAGCCGGTACAGCACGACGATGAACAGGACGGTCCCGCCCGCGTACGCCAGGTGCTTCCAGCTGCCGAACTCGGGCTTGCCCTTCAGCACCGCGCCGCCGGCGGCGTCGGTGAGCGCGTTCGGGATGAGCAGCAGGCCCATGATGGTCAGGACGGAGCCGGTGACGACCGGCGGGAACAGCTTCAGCACCCGGCCGAGGACGGGGGCGGCCAGGAACATCACGATCCCGGACGTGATGGTCGCGCCGTAGATGGCCAGGAGCGCGGCGGTGGGGGTGGCCGCGCCCTGCCCGATGGCGATCATCGGGGCGACCGCGGTGAAGGTGACGCCCTGCACGATCGGCAGCCGCACGCCGATCTTCCAGAACCCCCAGGCCTGGATGATCGTGGCGATGCCACAGGTGAACAGGTCCGCGTTGATCAGGTACACGAGCTGCTGGGGGGACAGCCCGATGCCGCTCGCCACCAGGATGGGGACGACGACGGCTCCGGCGTAGAACGCCAGGACGTGCTGGAATCCGTAGAGGGCCAGCTTGGGCAGGGGGAGCACCTCGTCCACGGGGTGCTTCCGCGTGCCTTCCTCCGACATGCCTGCCTTGCCTTTCGAACGGTAGGTAAATGACATGCGTGGTGGCCCCGGCCGAGGGGACGGGGCCGAGGCCCGAGAACCTATCGTCCCGGCCTCCCGGCGCTCGCGGGCGGGGGCCGATTGACCTCGGCAAACACCGGGCGGATCATGGCGGGATGGAACTGGGGCAGCCGGAGCGGGACGAGGCGCTGGGCGCCTACGTGGGCCTTTCGGCGGACGAGGCGGAGCGGCGGGCGCGGGACCGGGGCTGGACGACGGTGCGGCCGCTGGAGCCCCACGCGGTGGTCACGATGGAGTACCGGCAGGGCCGGATCAACTTCACGGTGGACGGTGGACGCGTCACCAAGTGCTGGGCCGGCTGAGGCGAAACGGCCGCTGGGCCGGAGCGGACCGGGTCCGCTCCGGCCAGGGCGTCAGGAGGGGCGGCGTAGGCCGTCGAAGAGCAGGGCGGCCAGGCCGTCCGCGACGGCCTCGCGGGTCATGCCACCGTCCGGGCGGTACCACTCGGTGAGCGAGTTGACCGCGCCGAACAGGACGCGCGCGGCGAAGCCCGGGTCGAGGTCGTCGCGGACCCCGCCCTCAGCGGCGGCCTGGGCGACCAGGCTCGCGAGGCGGTGGTCGAACTCGCGGCGCCGTTCCAGGGCACGGCGCTCGACGTCGGAGTTGCCGCGGACGCGCAGGAGCAGCGTGACGTAGGGCTGTTCGTCCACCAGGACGCGGACGGCGCCCCGGACCGTCCGTTCCAGGCGCTGGGTGGCCGTGACCGCCGGATCCGGCGTTTCGGAGGCGGGGGCCGGGCCGTCCGGGGTTGGGGTCTGGCCGTCCGGGGTGCGGGTCTGGCCCTCAGGGGTGCGGGGCAGGCCGTCGGGGGTGGTCGCGGCGTCGTCGGGGGCGGGCGCCGGACGGTCGAGCTCGGCGTCCAGGACGGCGAACAGGGCGTCCAGGGCGCGGTTCACGGCCAGGTCAAGGAGTTCCTCCTTGCCGGACACGTGATGGTAGATCGCGGACTTGGTGATGCCGAGGCGGCGCGACAGCTCCTCCATGCCGGTGCCGTCGTAGCCGCGTTCGTTGAAGGCGGCGACGGCGACGTCCAGCAGGCGGGCACGGTCGTAGCCGGGGCGTCCGCGACGTCCTCCCGTGACCGGTGGGGTGCTCATATCGGTCACTTTGACACAGCCTCGGGGGTGGTTCCGCGGGCGGCGAGTTCGCGGGAGCGGCCCCGGAACTCGGCGATGATCTCGTCGCCGCGCCTGATCGTGATGTCGTAGACGCCGCTGCGGCCGTACCGGACGCGTTCGCGGGCCTCGGCGTGCAGGACGTCCCCGGCGTAGGCGGACCTGACGAAGGTGATGTCGGCCCCGGCGGCGACGGTGACCGGGCCGTGGCTGTTGCAGGCGCAAGCGAACGCGGTGTCGGCGAACAGGAAGACGTAGCCGCCATGGGCGAGGCCATGCCCGTTGACCATGCTCTCGGTCACGGTCATGCGCAGGTCGGCGCTGCCGGGCCCCCAGGTGATCAGTTCGATGCCGAGTTCCGCCGAGGCCCGGTCGGCCGCGAGCATCGCGTGCACAGGGCCTTCGTGGGTGTCGGTCATGTCCGGGTCCTTCCGGGGTGTCTTGCCGTGGACGGGTGTCATCCCTCAGACTAATTACTGAACGAATGGTCGGTAAGGAAGTGGGGCCGATGACGCAGACCACGACCGCCGCGGGGCCCGGGGCCGAGGACCGCCTCCAGGCGCACTTCGACGGGGTGATCGCGCACGACCGGCGGATCGAGCCGCGCGACTGGATGCCGGACGCCTACCGGGGCACCCTGGTCCGGCAGATCGCCCAGCACGCGCACTCGGAGATCATCGGGATGCAGCCGGAGGGCGCGTGGATCACCCGCGCGCCGTCGCTGCGCCGCAAGGCGATCCTGTTCGCCAAGGTCCAGGACGAGGCGGGCCACGGGCTGTACCTGTACGCGGCGGCGGAGACGCTGGGCGTGGACCGGGCCGACCTGACCCGGCGGCTGATCGAGGGCCGGCAGAAGTACTCGTCGATCTTCAACTACCCGACCCTGTCGTTCGCCGACGTCGGGGTGATCGGCTGGCTGGTGGACGGCGCGGCGATCTGCAACCAGGTGCCGCTGTGCCGCAGCAGCTTCGGCCCGTACGCGCGCGCGATGGTGCGCATCTGCAAGGAGGAGTCGTTCCACCAGCGGCAGGGCTACGAGCTGCTGCTGACCATGATGCGCGGCACCGCGGCCCAACGGGCGATGGTGCAGGACGCCGTGGACCGCTGGTGGTGGCCGTCGCTGATGATGTTCGGGCCGCCGGACGCGGCGTCCCCGAACTCGGCGCGGTCCATGGCGTGGAAGATCAAGCGGCACAGCAACGACGAGCTGCGGCAGCGGTTCGTGGACATGACCGTCCCGCAGGCCGAGAGGCTGGGCGTCACGCTGCCCGACCCGGAGCTGCGCTGGAACGCCGAGCGCGGACGGCACGACTTCGGCACCCCGGACTGGGACGAGCTGAAGCGCGTGATCAGCGGGGACGGCCCGTGCAACGAGGAGCGGGTCGAGCGGCGCCGCCGCGCCCACGAGGACGGCGCGTGGGTCCGCCAGGCAGCGGCCGCGCACGCCAGGAAGCAAGCCGCCCGCCAGGAGGCCGACCAGAAGGCGGCGGCCGCCGGGCCGGACGAGCGGGAGGCGCGATGAACCAGGACTGGCCGCTGTTCGAGGTGTTCGTCCGGGGCAAGCGCGGGCTGAACCACGTCCACGTGGGGTCGCTGCACGCGGCGGACTCCCGGATGGCGCTGACGCACGCGCGCGACCTGTACACCCGGCGGAACGAGGGCGTGTCGATCTGGGTGGTGCGCTCGTCGGACATCACCGCCTCGACGCCGGACGAGAAGGACCCGTTCTTCGAGCCGAGCGGCGACAAGGTGTACCGGCATCCGACGTTCTACGACATCCCCGACGACGTCCCGCACATCTAGGGAGGCGACGATGCGCGAAGACGATCACGTGTACCTGTCGCTGGCGGAGGCGCAGGACGACTCCCGCTGGGCGTTCGGCACGGGCTTCGAGGACCCGCTGCACGGCGTGGACACGACCGTCCCGGACGGCGTGGACCCCGCCGGGCTGGCCGCGCTGTGCCTCGGTCTCGGGGACGACGCGCTGGTCTCGTCGCAGCGGCTCGCGGAGTGGTGCACGCGCGCGCCCGAGCTGGAGGAGGAGGTCGCGCTCGCGAACATCGGCCTGGACCTGCTCGGCCAGGCGCGGATGCTGCTCACGCGCGTCGGCCAGGTGGACGGCACCGGGCGCACCGAGGACGACCTGGCCTATCAGCGCGAGCCCGAGGACTACCGGAACGTCCGGCTCGTGGAGCTGCCGAACGGCGACTTCGCGTTCTCGACGGCCCGGCTGCTGGTGTTCTCCGCGCACCGGCTGGCGGTGTTCGAGCGGCTCGCGGGCGGGCACCCGGACCCGGTGCTGCGTGCGGTCGCCGCGAAGGGCGTCAAGGAGCTGGCCTACCACCGGCAGTACGCCGCCGAGTGGGTCGTCCGGCTCGGGGACGGCACGGACGAGTCGCACCAGCGCATGCGGGAGGGCTGGGAGGCGATCGCGCCGTACGTCGACGAGCTGTTCCGTGCGGTGCCGTCGGTTCCGGACGTCCGGGACGAGGTCGGGGCCGTCCTCGCGCAGGTCGCGGAGGCGGCGACGTTGACCGTCCCGGAGTTCGCGCCCATGGGCGGCTCCGGACGCGACGGGGTGCACACGCCGTGCCTGGCACCGCTGCTGTTCGAGATGCAGAGCGTGGCCCGTGCCCTCCCGGGAGCCAGTTGGTGAGCGTGTCCGGAGGCCGATGATGAGTGTTTCGATGAGGGCTCGCGAGGTGGCCGAGCGGGTCGCCGATCCGGAGCTGCCGATGCTGACGCTGGCGGACCTCGGCGTCCTGCGGGACGTCGAGCAGGCCGCGGACGGCTCGGTCACGGTCGCGCTGACCCCGACGTACAGCGGCTGCCCGGCGATGGCCGAGATGCGCGCCGACGTGGTGCGGTCGCTGCGCGAGGCGGGCTTCGCGGACGTGCGGGTCACGACCGTCCTGGATCCGCCGTGGACGTCCGACTGGATCAGCGAGGCGGGCCGGCGGAAGCTGGCCGAGTACGGCGTCGCGCCGCCCGGTGAGGCGCCGCGCGGGCCGGTCCCGCTGGTGCTGGGGGCCGTCCGGCGGGCGGTGGAGTGCCCGCGCTGCGGGTCCGGCGACACCGAGGAGACGTCCCGGTTCTCGTCCACGGCGTGCAAGGCGCTGTGGCGCTGCCGGTCCTGTTCCGAGCCGTTCGAGCACGTCAAGGAGATCTAGCGTGACCGTTTCGGCGACCACCGCCCCCGTCCGCCGCCGCCGGACCTTCCACAGGCTGCGCATCGCGGGCGTCGAACGGCTCTGCGCGGACGCGGTCGCCGTCACCTTCGACGTGCCGCCCGAGCTGGCCGAGGAGTTCGCGTTCCGGCCGGGGCAGGCGCTGACATTGCGGCGGATCGAGGACGGCCGGGACGAGCGCCGTTCGTACTCGATCTGCGCGCCCGCCGGGTCCCCGCCGCGGATCGGCGTCCGCGAGGTGCCGGGCGGGTTGTTCTCGTCGTGGCTGGTCAACGAGGCGCGGGCGGGTGACGAGGTCGAGGTGATGGGCCCGACGGGCACGTTCACCCCGGATCTCGGCGAGCCCGCGCACCACGTGCTCGTCGCGGCGGGGTCGGGGGTGACGCCGATGCTGTCGATCGCGGCGTCCGCGCTGGCCGCGCATCCGGACACGCAGGTCACGCTGCTGTACGGCAACCGCCGCACCGACACGGTGATGTTCACCGAGGACCTCGCCGACCTCAAGGACCTGCATCATGCGCGGTTCCAGCTCGCGCACGTCCTGTCGCGGGAGCCGCGCGAGGCCGAGCTGCTGTCCGGGCGCATCGACGCGGAGCGGTTCGCCGCGCTCGTCGACGGCCTGGACCTGCGGGACGCGTCGCACTGGTGGCTGTGCGGGCCGATCGGGATGGTCGAGGACGCCCGGAGCGTCCTCTCCGGCCTCGGGGTGCCCGCCGAGCGCGTCCACCGGGAGCTGTTCTTCGCCGAGGACGAGCCGGTCACGCCGCTGCGGCACGAGGACGCGGCGCCGGAGGGCCCGGTCAGCGAGGTCACGGTCACGCTGGACGGCCGGTCGACGACCGCGTCGCTCCCCCGCGACCGGACCGTCCTGGAGTCGGCGCAGCGCGTCCGGCCGGATCTGCCGTTCGCGTGCAAGGGCGGCGTCTGCGGGACGTGCCGGGCGAAGGTGACGTCCGGGTCGGTGCACATGCGGCGGAACTTCGCGCTCGAGCCGGCCGAGGTCGACGCCGGGTACGTGCTGACCTGCCAGTCCTTCCCGGAGACCGACGAGGTCTCGGTCGACTACGACGACTGACCGGCGCGGCCGCCTCCGCTGCCGCGGCCGCCGCGGAGGGCTTCGGCGAGGTAGGGCGCGGTGCGTCCGGACGAGGCGGCGACGGCGGCCGGGAGGCCCTGCGCGACGACGCGTCCGCCCGCCGCGCCGCCGCCCGGGCCGAGGTCGATGACGTGGTCGGCGGTCGCGACGACGTCCATGTCGTGCTCGACGACCACGACGGTCGCGCCCTCGTCGACGAGCGCCCTGAGCTGCCCGACCAGGACGTCGGTGTCGGCGGGGTGCAGGCCGGTGCTCGGCTCGTCCAGGACGTAGAGGGTGTCGCCGCGCCGGGCCCGCTGGAGCTCGGACGCCAGTTTCACGCGTTGCGCCTCACCGCCCGACAGTTCCGTGGCGGGCTGGCCGAGGCGGAGGTAGCCGAGGCCGACCTCCTGCAGCGTCCTGAGGGAGCGGGCGGCGGGGCGGACGTCGGCGAGGAAGCCGGCGGCCTCGTCCACGGTCATGTCGAGGACCTGCGCGATGTTCACGTCGCGGTAGGCGACCTGGAGGGTCTCGGGGTTGTAGCGGGCGCCGCCGCACACCGGGCAGGGCGCGTACGTGCTCGGCAGGAACAGCAGTTCGACGGAGACGTAGCCCTCGCCCTGGCAGTTCTCGCAGCGGCCTCCGGCGACGTTGAAGGAGAAGCGTCCGGCGTCGTAGCCGCGTTCCCTGGCCTCGGCGGTGTCGGCGAACAGCTTGCGGACGGCGTCGAACAGGCCGGTGTAGGTCGCGAGGTTGGAGCGCGGGGTGCGTCCGATGGGCTTCTGGTCGACGCGGACGGCGCGTCCCGCGGTCTCGGTTCCGGTTTCGGAGGGGCTGTCGGCGATGGCGTCCAGGAGGCTGGTCTTGCCGGAGCCGGAGACGCCGGTGATCGCGGTGAACACGCCGAGCGGGACGTCCACGTCGAGGGAGCGCAGGTTGTGGCGGGTGACGCCGCGCAGCTTCAGCCATCCGGACGGTTCGCGCGGCGTGTGCTCGGGACGTTCGGCCTCGCCGAACAGGTAGCGGCGGGTGACCGACGCGGGGACATCGCGCAGGGCGTCGACCGGGCCGCTGTGCAGGACGTTCCCGCCGTGGACGCCCGCGCCGGGACCGACGTCCACGATCCAGTCGGCGCGGTGCACCACCGAGAGGTCGTGCTCGATGACGAACAGGCTGTTTCCGGCGGTTTTCAGCCGTTGCAGGCTGTTCATGAGCGCTTCGGTGTCGGCGGGATGCAGACCGGCGGACGGCTCGTCCAGGACGTAGACGACGCCGAACAGGCCGGAGCGGAGCTGCGTCGCCATCCGCAGGCGCTGCAGCTCGCCCGCCGACAGGGTCGTGCTGGCGCGGTCGGTGCCGAGGTAGCCGAGGCCGAGCTCGGTCAGCACCTCGATGCGTTCGATGAGGTCCTGGGACAGGACGGCCGCCGGGCCCGCCCCGTGCGCGTGCGGGCGCAGCACGGCGGCGAGGTCGGTCAGCGGCAGCGCGGCCAGATCGGCGATGTCACGTTCGGCGAAGGTGACGGCGAGCGATTCGGGACGCAGCCGCTTGCCGTGGCAGACCGGGCAGATCGCGCTGGTCATGAAGCTCTCCGCCTTCTGGCGGCGCTTCTCGCTCTTCGACTCGGCGTAGGCGCGCAGCACGAGCCGCTTGGCGCTGTGGAACGTGCCCCGGTAGGTGCCCTGCGTGCGGTGGGCCTCGCGCACCGGGTGGACGGTCACGACGGGCTGCTCGTCGGTGAACAGGATCCAGTCGCGGCGGTCCCTGGGCAGTTCGCGCCACGGCTTGTCGGTGTCGACGCCGAGTTCCTCGAGGATCTCGCGGAGGTTCTTGCCCATCCAGCCGCCCGGCCAGGACGCGACGGCGCCCTCCCTGATCGACAGCGACGGGTCCGGGACCAGGGACGCCTCGGTCACGTCGTGGACCTCGCCGAGCCCGTGGCAGTTCGGGCAGGCTCCGGCCGGGGTGTTCGGCGAGAACGCGTCGGAGTCCAGGCGCCCGACGCCCTCGGGGTAGTCGCCCGCGCGGGACAGGAGCATCCGCAGCGAGTTCGACACCGCCGTGACCGTCCCGACCGAGGAGCGGGAGGACGGGGACGAGCGGCGCTGGCCGAGCGCGACCGCCGGGGGCAGGCCGGTGATCTCGTCCACGTCCGGGGCGCCGACCTGGTGCAGCAGCCGCCGCGCGTACGGGGCGACCGACTCCAGGTAGCGGCGCTGGGCCTCGGCGTACAGCGTTCCGAAGGCAAGGGACGACTTGCCCGATCCGGACACCCCGGTGAAGATCACGAGCGCGTCGCGCGGGACGGCGACGGTCACGTTCCGCAGGTTGTGCTCGCGGGCGCCCCGGACGCGCACGAACGGATCCGACGCCCCCGCGTCCGCCGCGGTGGCCTCGATGTCCCCCGGTGAGTCCATGATCCTCACATTACGGCAGCTCACGGAGGCTGGATTAGCATGACCCGTTCCGGAGGGGATGGGTAGGGATGAGCACGATCGTTCTCGGGGCGGCCGGGCCCGCGCTGGTGGTGGTGCTGGTGGTCGCGGCGTCCGGCAAGCTGCGTGATCCGCGCGGTTTCGCGCTCGCCGTCTCCGGATACCGGCTGGTGCCGTCCCGATGGGCGGGGGCCGTGGCACGGACGGTGATCGTCGCCGAGGCCGTGATGGCGTTGCTGCTCGTCCTGCCCTGGACGCGGCGGGTCGGGGCGGTCGGCTCGGGTGTGCTGTTCCTCGGGCTGCTGGCCGCTCAGGCGTCCGTGCTCCGGCGTGGGCTGCGGGTGGATTGCGGCTGTTTCGGCCGTCCGGGGCGGACGACCTTGGTCGGGCCGGTCAGCCTGGCCCGTGCGGGCGCGATGCTCGCGCTCTCGGTCATGGCGACGCTCGCTCCCGGAATGCCCGTTTCGGGGTTGCCGCTCGCCTTCGGATACCTGCTGGTCATCGCCTTGCTCGGGCTGGTGCTGCGCCCGGGGCCGGTGCCGGTGGACGTCTCGCCGACGGTCGGGACGGCGGCGCGCGGGCCTCGGGCCGGGGAGCGGTTCGTCCTGGCGGGCCGGGTCGCGGCGGAGGGTGAGACGACGCTGTTCGCGCTGGTCGCTCCCACCTGCGGGACGTGCCTGGACGCTTTGCCCGGTTTCGTCGAGGCGGCCGAGCAGGTGCGGGTCGTGGTGGTGACCTCGTTCGGGGAGACCGCCGCGTTGGCCCGCAGCGGTCTCCCCGTGGTCGTCGATCCGGACGTCTTCGAGGCCAACGGCGTTCCGTGGCCGCCCTACGCGGTGCTGGTCGACGCGTCCGGGACCGTCCTCATGTCCGGGCCGGCGGACTCTCCGGGACGGCCGGCCGCGCTGCTGCGCGCTGCGGGCGCCGTCCTGGCGTCCACCACGCCCACTCCCCCAGCAGGCGCATGACGGCGGGCACCAGCAGCCCGCGCACGACGGTCGCGTCCACGAGCACCGCCAGGATCAGCCCGACCCCGATGACCTGCATGAACACGATGCCGGACGCGAGGAAGCCGGCGACCACCACGACCATCAGCAGCGCCGCGCTGGTGATCACCGTGGAGGTCCGGCGGACGGCCGACGCGATCGCCTCGGACGGGTCGGCGGTGCGGGCGCGCTCCTCGCGGATCCGGGCGAGCAGGAACACCTCGTAGTCGACGGCGAGGCCGAACGCGATCGCGACGATCAGCACCGGGAAGTCGGCGTCCACCGCCCCGACCGGGGTGAACCCGAGGACGCCGGAGAGCCACCCGTCCTGGAAGATCAGCTTGATCGCGCCGAACGCGGCGGTCAGCGACAGCAGGTTCAGCAGCAGCGCCTTGACCGGCAGGACGACCGAGCCGAACGCCCCGAACAGCACGGCGAACGTCACGAGCGCGACGAACGCCAGCATCCACGGCACGCGGACGCCGATCATGTGGACGATGTCCACGCGCGAGGCGGGCATGCCGGTGAACAGCGCCCGGGTGTGCGGCGGGGGCGAGGTGGCACGTAGGTCGTTCACCGTCCGGACGGCCTGGCGCGACATCGGGTCGAAGGCGTAGCCGAGGGAGATCCGGGCCTGGTCGCCGGACGTGCCGGTGACGGTCGCGCCGCGCACGCCCGGGACGTCCGCGAGACGGCGGGCGTAGGCGTCGAGGGCGGGACGGTCCGCCTCTCCCCGGACCACGGCGGTGATCTGCTTGGCGGGGTCGGCGGCGAAACGGTCGCCGAGCTCGCGCGTGACGACCCGGGCGTCCGCGCCGGACGGCAGCACCCAGTCACCCGGCCGCGCCCAGTTCACCCCGAGGAACGGCGCGCCGAGCGCCAGCAGGACCGCGACCAGCCCGACCGTGCTGAGCAGGGGCCTGCGCATGACCAGGTGGGCCGTCCGGTGCCAGCGGGCGCCGGGGTCGCGGAGGCGCGGCAGCGGGACGCGCAGCGCGTTCACCCGGTGTCCGGCGAAGCGCAGCAGCGCGGGGAGCAGCGTGAGGGATCCGGCGACGGCGAAGGCCACGACGGCCGCGCCCGCGTAGCCCATCGAGCTGAGGAACCGCGACGGGAACACCGTCAGCCCGGCGAACGAGACGGCGACGAGCAGGCCGGACACCGCCACCGTCCGTCCGGCCGTCGCGACCGTCCGGGCGACCGCGCCGTCGAGGTCCGCGCCGTCGAGGTCCGCGCCGTCGGGGTCGGCGCCGCCCTTGCCCAGTTCGTCCCGGAACCGGGTCACCATCAGCAGCCCGTAGTCGATCGCGAGGCCGAGCCCGAGGATCGTGACCACGTTGACCGAGAACGTCGAGACGTCCGTGAAGAACGTGACCGCGCGCAGGACGGCGAACGAGCCGAGCGCGACGAGCACGCCGACCGCCAGCGGCAGCGACGCCGCGACCAGGCTGCCGAAGACCACGACCAGCAGGACGACCAGCAGCGGCATCGACACGCTCTCGGCGCGGGCGACGTCCCGTCCCGCACGGGCGTTGACCTGCTCGGTCATCGCCGTCACCCCGCCGAACCGGACTTCGGTCCCGGGCGCGGCGAAGGCCGGTTCGATCTTCTTCAGCGCCCTGACGCGCTCCTGGTCGTCGGTGGACGCGAACCGCACGGTCACGTACGTCGCGCGCCGGTCGCGGGACACGAACGCCGGGTCGCCGGTCGACCAGAAGGTGCTCAGCTCCGCGATGCCGGTGCGGGGCACGGCCTCCACGGCCTTGCGGATGGACGCCGCGACGGACGGATCGTCCACACCGCGCGCACCCGTGTCGTACAGGACGACCACGTCCGGCGCGTGCCGTCCGAGGGGTCCGGCGAGGATCCGGTCGGCGGCGACCGACTCGCTCTTCGGATCGTCGAAGCCCGCGCCGCCCGTCAGGGACCCGAACACGCCCGTCCCCCACACCCCGGCGAACACCGCGAATCCGACGGCGGCCACCACCACCCAGCGCCGCCGCCGGGCCGCGAACCGGCCCAGGGCGGCGAACATCGTCTGCTCACTCATGCCGGTCAGCCTCGCGACCGGCGTACCGGCCGCGCCTCGCCCAGACGGCCCGTCCACCTGTCCGATCGGGCGGCCCTTCGGACCGCCCCGCGCGGCCGGACGGTCCGGGTGGCGCGGCCAGGCGGAGGAGGGCGGGTCGTCCACGTGGAGGAGCGTGCGCCCGTTCCGTCCGGTTTAGGCTCGTTCTGTGGGCGGGACTTGGGGACGGGCGCGGATCGCGCGCCTCGCAGTGGTGGCCTGCGCGGTCGGCTACCTGGTGCTGTTGCGCGGGCCCGGCACGGCGCACGCGGGCGCGGAGTGGACGATCGCGTCGGTGTCGCTGGGCGTGCTCGTCGCCGCGGTGCGCTGGCCGCTCGCCGCGGCGTTCGTCCAGCCCGTCCTGCTGGTCCTCGCCGCGCGGTACGGATCCGGGACGCCGATCGTGGAGAAGGTCGCGGCCAGCATCGCGGTGTTCGAGGTGACCCTGCGGCGCGACCGCCGGGAGGCCGCGCTGGCCCTCACGGCGCTCGCCGCCGGATACACGGCGATGTGGGCCGGGGAGGCGGCGCAGGACGTGGCCTCGCTCGCCTACAAGGGCACGGTCATGCTCGCCCTCCCCGTGCTGCTGGCCGCGTACCTGCGCTCGGTGGAGAACGAGGCGAAGGCCGCGCGCGAGCGGGCGGCCGAGGCCGAGCGGCGGCGCGAACTGGCCGAGGAGGCGACCCGGATGGCCGAACGCACCGCGATCGCCCGCGAGCTGCACGACATCGTCGCGCACCACATGGCCTCGATCGTCCTGCGCGTCGGCGTCGCCCGCCACGTCTTCTCGGAGGCCAGGACGGAGCCCGGTGCTTCGGGGGCGGGTCTGGGGGATGCCCGGATCGGTGAGGTGCTGGACGATGTGCACGGCAGTGCGGCGACGGCGCTCGCCGACCTGCGGCGGCTGCTGGCCGCGTTGCGCGCCGACCCCGGACGCGACCTCGGTGCGCTGATGACCGACCCCGGGGATCTGCCCGCCGCGCTGGCCGCGGTCGTCGACCGGGCGGAACGTGCGGGAGTGAAGGTGGACGCCGAGGTCGGCGGGGATCTGACGCGGCTCGACGCGGTGCGGGCCCTGACCGTGCTGCGGCTCGTCCAGGAGGGGATGACGAACGTGGTGAAGCATGCCGGGCCGGGCGCGGTGGTGCGGCTGGAGGTCGCGGCGGACGACGAGGGGCGTGTGCGCGTGGAGTTGGCGAACGACCTGCGGGGCGGTGCGTCCGCGGAGGGATCCGGGCACGGCCTGCCGGGGATGCGCGAGCGGGTCGAACTCGCGGGCGGGACGCTGACGGTCGGGCCGTCCGGCGGCGGCTGGCGGCTGGCGGCGCTGCTGCCCGCGGGAGGCGCCGCGTGATCCGGCTGATGATCGTGGACGACCAGCATCTCGTCCGGTCCGGGCTGCGGATGCTCTGCGACTCCGCGCCCGACCTGGAGGTCGTCGGGGAGGCCGCGGACGGGCACGAGGCCGTCCGGATGGCGGCCCGGCTCGCGCCCGACCTGATCCTGATGGACCTGCGGATGCCGCTGCTGAACGGCACCGCCGCGACCGAGCGGATCCTGCGGGACCGGCCCGGAACCGTCGTGGTCGTCCTCACCACGTTCGACGACGACGATCACCTGTACCCGGCGCTCTCGGCGGGCGCGCGCGGCTTCCTCGCCAAGGACGTCGAACCCGCGCAGCTCCTGGACGCGGTGCGGCGCGCGGCCGCGGGCGACACCCCGTTCAGCCCGCGCGCGCTGCGCCGCCTGGTGGAGCAGGCCGTCGCCGCCCGCGACGCCCGGGCCGCCGAGCCCGGGAGCGCCGCGCCGGACCTCACCGACCGCGAACGCGAGGTGCTGACGCTGGTCGCCGAGGGCCTGGCGAACGCCGAGATCGCCGCGCGCCTTCACCTCGGCGTCACCACGGTCAAGACGCACCTGGCGAGCCTGCTGGCCAAGACCGGCTGCCAGAACCGCGTCCAGCTGGCCGTCCACGCCGCCCGCAACGACCTCGTGGACGGCTCTCCCGTCGACATGCGGTAGGCACGTTGGGCACGTCGAAATGTTGTAGGTCGATTTCCGGGGTGTCGGTCATGATGGGGTATGACGTCCGCTCCGGAATCGCTCATCGCCCTGTTCGATTACGCCTGGACGCGCACCACGGACCGGCTCGTCGGTCTCACCGACGCGGAATACCTCTGGGAGCCCGTTCCAGGCGGCTGGACGGTTCGTCCCGACGCGTCCGGGCGCTGGCGCATCGACGCCGACGGCGGTGGCGGCCCCGCGCCGGATCCCGTCCCGGTCCCGACCATCGCGTGGCGGATGGGGCACTTCGGGATGGGGTTCGTCGACTTCGGGGAACGCCTGTTCAACGGCCGGAACATCACGATCGACGAGTTCGAGATCTCCGGCACGGCGGACGGCGGCATCGCCTTCCTGGAGAACGCCTACCACCGGCACTGGCGCGAGCCCCTCGGGAAACTGACCGCCGAGGAGTGGTGGCGCCCCGCCGGCCCGGCGTTCCACGGGTACGCCGGGACCCCGGCCTTCGACGTCGCGATGCACGTGCTGGACGAGTTCGTCCACCACTCGGCCGAGATCGGCGTCCTTCGCGACCTCTACGGCAAGGTCGAGCCCGTCCGCTGATCCCCCGCGGCTCGGGCCCCTCGCTGAGCGGCGAGAATAGGGACATGCCCAAACGCCGTTCCGAGTCCTGCCCTTGCGGGCTGCCCGCTCCCTACGCCGACTGCTGCGGCCGGTTCCATCGCGGGGAGGCGAAGGCCGAGACGGCCGAGCGGCTGATGCGGTCGCGGTACTCCGCGTTCGTGAAGCTGGACGCGGAGTACCTGCTGCGGAGCTGGCACCCGGCGACGCGTCCGGAGCGCCTGGACTTCGAGCCGGGGCTGCGCTGGGAGGGGCTGGAGATCGTCCGGACGTCGGACGGGACGGCCGGGGACACCCGGGGCGTCGTCGAGTTCCGGGCCCGCTACGTCCAGGACGGTCAGCGCGGCGACCTGCACGAGGTGAGCCGCTTCGTCCGGTACGACGACGCCTGGGTGTACGTGAACGGCCGCATCCAGTCCTGACCGGAGACCGGGTGGTCGCGCCCGGCGGCCGACCGGCCGGAGACCAGGTGGCCGGAGACCGGGTGGCCGCGCTTTGGCGGCGGCACCCGGTCACCGGCCCTGGACGGATCAGCTGCGGGCGAAGACCTGGAGGCGGCTCAGGTCGCCGTTGAAGTAGTCCTGGTCACCGGGGAAGGTGCCGCTGTCGGCCCACTGCCAGATCGTCTGGTAGCCCCAGTTGTACGGCATCGTGCCGGGGCTGCCGTTGTAGTTGGCGAGCACCAGCGGGTTGGTGGACGCGAACGCGCCCAGGTTGCCGGTGCACTGCGACCACCAGCTCGTGGCCGTGTAGATCGCCGGGTAGCGGCCCGTCCGGGCGCGGTACTCGTTGCTGAACGACAGGATCCAGTTCACCATCCCGCTCTGCGAGAGGCCGTAGCAGGACGCGCCGTAGGGGTTCCACTCGATGTCGAGCATGCCCGGCAGGGTGCGGCCGTCGGCGGACCAGCCGCCGCCGTGGCTGATGAAGTAGTCCGCCTGCGCCGCGCCGGACGAGGCGTTCGGCACCGCGAAGTGGTACGAACCCCGGATGAGGCCGGCGCTGTAGGAGCCGTTGTACTGCTGCGCGAAGTACGCGTTGGTGTAGTTGGTCGACTCGGTGGCCTTGACGTAGGCGAACTTCGCGCCGTTGGCCGCCACCGACGACCAGTTGACGTTGCCCTGCCACCCGCTCACGTCGAGGCCGGGCGTCTGGGTGGCGGCGATCGAGTACTGCTCGGGGGCCTTCTTGAAGTGCTCGTGCTTGACGACCTGCGAGCCGAGCCAGTGCCGCTCGGGACCGTTGGCGGACGCGGCGGGAGCACCCGGAGCGGCCGGTGCGGCAGGGGCGGCGGACGCGGCGGGGACGGTCGCGGCCATCACGCCTGCGGCGAGCGTGACGGACAGGGCGGCTGAGAGCAGCGTGCGGCGAGGGGCCATGGGAGGACTCCTGGGGACGGGGGGACGAATGAGACGCTGCGGTGGTTATAACCCGCTTTCGAACCCCCTGCGAAGACCGCCCGGCACGTTTGATGGCGTCTTTGAGCACCGCCACCGATCTTTGGCAGCTTCCGCCCTCCCGCCCGCACCGCCCGTTCGGCTATGGCCGCCCCTCGCGCGGCTCAGACGGTGCGGAGGCGCTCGGCGGCGGCCTCGGGACGGACGTCGTTGAGGAACGCGCCCGATCCGGTCTCGACCGAGGCCAGGTACTTGAGCTTGTCGGCCGTCCGCTGCGGCGTGTAGACCTCGACCCACAGGTGGGAGCGGTAGCGGGCGACGGCGGGCGGGGTCTGGTGCCAGCCGGCCATGTACGGGACGTCCTTGTCGAAGAGGCGTCCGAACCGTCCGAGGACGTCCGCGTAGAGGCCCATCAGCTCGACGGCCTCGTCCTCGCCGAGCGCGGTGAGGTCCGGGACGTGCTCGCGCGGGACGATCTGCGCCTGGTACGGCCAGCGCGCCGCGTACGGGACGAACGCGACGAAGTTCGCGGTCTCGGCGATGACCCGCTCGCCGTCCGCCTCCCGCTTGACGACCTCGCAGAACACGCAGCCGTCGTGCGCGAGGACCTGCCGGGTCCGCGGCGTCAGGTACGGGAAGGCGTAGATCTGACCGTGCGGGTGGGAGAGCGTCGCGCCGATCTCCGCACCGCGGTTCTCGAAGATGAACACCTCCTCGACGTCCGGGCGGGCGCCGAGTTCGCGGGTGCGGTCGGTGAAGGCGCGGGCGACGGTCGCGAGGCGCTCGGACGGCAGGTCCGCGAACGTCGCGTCGTGGTCGTCGGTGAAGCACACGACCTCGCACCGTCCGCCGGCCGGGCCGCCGAGCGACGGGAACCGGTTCTCGAAGATCGCGACGTGGTAGCCGTCCGCCGGGACCTCGCTGTCGGCGTGCCCCGGGCAGAGCGGGCAGGCGGCGCGCGCGGCGGCGTCGGCGGTCGGCAGGAACGTCCGGGTCTGCCGGTGCGCGGCGATCACGATGTGCTCGCCGCTGACCGGGTCGAACCGGATCTCGGGACGCGGCTCGGACGGCGCCAGGTCGCGCGGGTCGCGGGCGGTCCGGTCCAGGCCCGGCACGTCGTCGAAGTAGATCAGCTCACGGCCGTCGGCGAGCGTCACCGAGGTGCGGGCGGTGTCCGCCATGGGGTGCTCCATCAGGGGTTCGGTGCGATTCGGGAGTTCAGGAGGGGTCGGCGCGGTGGACGGTCACGCCCGTCTCGGCGAGCGCGGCGAGTTCGGCGCCGTCCGCCGTGGCGTCGGTGAACAGATGCGCGATCCGCTCGGCCGGGACGGTCTGGAACACCGCGTCCGCGCCGATCTTGGTGTGGTCGGCGAGGACGACGGGATGCTCGGCGGACGCGGCGATCGCCCGGTCGGCCCCGGCGACGGCCATGTGCGGGGTGGACAGGCCGCGTCCGGCGGTCAGCCCGTTCCCCGACAGGAAGGCGTGCCGGACGCGGATCGTCCCCAGGAACCGCTCGGTCTCCGCCCCGACCAGCGCCCGGATCGGCCCGCGCAGCGTCCCGCCGGTCAGCACGACCTGCGCGGTGCGCGAGTCGGCGAGCGCCTCGGCGACGGCCAGCGAGTTGGTGATGACGGTCAGGCCGGGCACCGCGGCGAGCCTGAGGGCGAGCTGCCGCGTCGTCGTCCCCGGGCCGATCACGACCGCGTCGTCCGGCCCGACGAGCCCGGCGGCGGCCTCCGCGATGGCCGCCTTCTCGTCGACGGCGACGGTCGACTTGTCCTGCTGTGTGGGCTCGTGCGCCAGCCCGGCGACCGGCGCGGCGCCGCCCCGGCTGCGGGCGAGCAAACCGCGCGTCTCAAGGGCGCGCAGGTCCCGGCGGACCGTGGCCTCGGACGCCCCCAGGGCCTCGGCGAGCCCCTGGAGCGGCATCGCCCCGCGCTCGCGCAGAAGCCGGAGCAGCCGCTCGTGGCGCTCGGCGGCGAACCGAGGCTGCGTACCGTCGGTCACGATCCACCCCCTATCGCTCACTAACGTACCAAAACCGCTCACTAACGCACGAGGCGGCGCCGTCCGACCGGTTCACCGGCGACGTCTGGTGGGACGTGATCTACGCCGGGCGCGAGCCGTCCCA
>NZ_JBFAUU010000007.1:437597-441270 GCF_040679435.1 Spirillospora sp. NPDC052269 | reverse complement strand
GCCGTCTCCCACGCCGCGACCCGAGGGCCGGGGTCGGTCGGGCCGATCACCGCCGCGGGCCGCGGGGACCGGCGCACCCTCACCAGGGTGCCGCCGCCTTCCTGACGCCTACGCCGGCTGACCGATGTTGACCATCCACTCGACGCCGAAACGGTCGGTGCACATGCCGAACACGTCGCCCCACGCCTGCTTCTCCAGGGGCATCTGGACGCCGCCCCCGTCGGACAGCCCGGCCCAGAAGCGCCGCAGCTCCCCCTCGTCGTCGCCGCTCAGCGAGACCGACACGTTCCCGGCGGGCCTCGCGCTCGTGCCGGGCGGGGTGTCGGACGCCATGAGCGTGAACCCCGACGGGGTCTCGAGCCTGGCGTGCATGACCCGGTCCTTCAGCGCGGGGTCGGTCTGCCCGAAATCCCCGAAGGCCATGATGCTGAGATCCCCGCCGAACACCTTCTTGTAGTGCTCCATCGCCGCGCGGGCCTGCCCGTCGAACGCGAGGTACGGATTGAGACGCGAACCCATGTGATCCTCCTGTCACTGATCGTTACGATCGTCGCAATCCGCGCCGGACAGGACCACAAGGGACGCGCCATCCCCGCCTCCGGTTTCAGCAAAACCGCAGGTCAGAAGGCTTAGATGGCGCCCACCGCGAGCCGCGCCCGCAGCACCATGTGCAGCTCCAGCTGGACGGGCGGGTCGCGCAGCGCCTCACCGAACAGCTCCTCCAGCCTCCGCAGCCGGTACCGGACGGTCTGCGCGTGCAGGTTCAGCCTGGACGCCGCGACCGTCGCGTTGAACCGGCACTCGATCAGCTCCAGCAGCGTCTCGGCCAGCACCCGCCGCAGCGCCGGCCGGACCTCCCGCAGCGGCGCGAGCCTCCGCTCGGCCACCAGGTCGACCAGCTCCCGCTGCTCCCCCGACATCACCAGCAGCGGCATGTGCTCGGTCACGGCGACCAGCCCGTCCGCGCCGAGGACCCCCTCGTCGACCAGCCCGAGCGCACGCCGCGCCCAGGACAGCGACCGCGCCACCTTGTCCGGCCCGACGGCGGGCCCGAGCGCCGCCCGCCAGCCGTCCAGCGCGATCTCCAGCTGACGCCGCCGTCCCGTCCCCTCCGGGTCCGGGACGATCGCGCACGGCTCGTCCAGGTGGAGCCCGATCAGCGCGTCCGGCGGCAGCCCGGGCCGGCTCCCCGCCGATCCCAGCGCGACCGCCGCGGCCGACCGCGGCAGCGGCCACCCGGCCCGCGCCGCCACCTCCCGCAACTCGTCAAGATCGGGATCGTCCCGCAGAAGAGCGTCGACCAGCGCCCGCCGCCGCCCCCGCCGATCCCCCTCCGCCCGCGCCTCGCCGTGCCCCTCACCGACGGACCCCATGACCCGGTCGGTGTAGGTGAACACCTCCCGCGCGATGTACCCGACCTCGTGCATCTCCCCGCCGAGGCCCAGCCGCTCCGCCTCCTCGGTCAGCCGCCCGATCGCGACCCCCGCCCCGATCCGCACCGACGCCTGCCACACGTCCAGCGTCCGCCCCTCACGGGCCTCCCCCGCGCCCAGCTCCCGGACGTACGCCAGCACCCCGTCCGACGAGACGTCCCGCTCCATCAGGTCGACGAAATGCCCGATCAGCTCCTCGACCGCCCGGCTCACCCTCGCCGTGACCCGCGGATCCTGCGGCCGCCCGTACTGCGGGATCTCCCGCCCGATCGACGCCGTCACCTCCCCGGCGATCGCCGGCACGTACGGCCGCAACGCCGTCGCCGCGTAAGCCAGCCGCTTCCGCCGCCGAGCGGGGAGCCCGGAAAAGTCCACCAACTGGGCCATGTCCACCACCTCCGACACGAGCCACGAACGCATCAGGGATCGACAAACCCGCCCAAGCGTAACCTCCCGCTTGCTCCCGCGCCCGGGACTCCGCCCCCCTCGACACCGCCCCCCGACGATGCGCGAACACCCCCCGACATGCGCTAGAGTTCTTCTTGCCGGGAACGCCGCAAGGCCGACCAGCAGGGGCGATTAGCTCAGTGGGAGAGCGCTTCGTTCACACCGAAGAGGTCACTGGTTCGAACCCAGTATCGCCCACCGCATAGATGCAGCTCGGGGGGCCATTTCCGATCATCGGAAATGGCCCCCCGAGCGTTTCGGGCCCACTCAGAGCCGCTGCCTGACCAACTGCCTGGCTACGGCTTCTCGGACGGTCCCTGATCATCACTGGGGAAGATGCGGTCCATCGCTGTGGCCCCGTGCTGCATCACCGGTCTGATCTGCATCCGGTACACCTTCTCCGTGACGGCGGTCCCGCTGTGGCCGACCAGGCGCGCGATGTCCTCCACAGGCATCCCCCGTCCGAGAGCAGCGAGACGAAGCTGTGCCGCATCTCGCGAGGCGTCCACTCCGCCGCCTCCATCCCAGCGCGCATGATCACCCGGCGGAACTCACGGCGCACGTTCCCGGCACTCATCTGCGTGCCATTCCGCGTTCCGAACACCAGCCGGTCGGGGCCATCGCATGTGGGCTCCGCCCCGCGCGCGGCCAAGCCGTCCCACAGCACGGCCAGGGCGTACACGCAGCGGCGCGGCAACTGCAAGGTCCTACGGGAGAGCGGCGTCTTGGTATATCCGCCCGCCCGAACCGACCGCCAGACGTACACCGCGAATTCGTCGTGCTCCCAGCCGACTTCTGTGACCGGAAGCCACGCACCGCGCGCCACGTCGTGAGCCACCACATGGGACCAGGTGAGGCGGCGCAACTCCTCCGTCCGCCCGCCGGTCAGCAGCGACAGCACCACGTAGGCGCACAGCCATGGCCGGGCCGCCTCAGCACTGCTTCGGCCTGGGCGGCGGTCAGGGCCTTGGAGGGCCGTCCTTCCTGCCCCTTGGGCAGCTCACACAGCAGCACGACGTTCCGCTTCACCTTGTCGAGCTTGTGAGCCCGGTGGACCGCGCGCTTCAGGATGGACCGGAGTTCCTGCAGAGTCCGCGTGCTGTCCTGCTCCGCCTTGCGGGCAAGCCATTCGTCCACTTCATCGGCCGTCAACTCGCGGAGCTTCCGCGCGCCCAGCTCGGGGACGACGTGCTTCTCGGCAAGGATGCGCTTGCCCGTGACCGTGCTTTCCTCCCGACCGGCCAGGCCGTGCTTCAGCCAGTCCCGCACGGCCTGGGCGACCGTGTACTTGGTGTCCTCCCCTGGCAGTCCGTCGTCACGGTCGCGGAGCTTGGCGTGCAGCCTTCTTCAATGCCTTGCTCTTGTTCTTGTCGCTGGCCGACCGGACGATCCGTTTGCTCGCGGGCGTGTAGCCGAGAACCAGCACCGCAACCGCGAAGACGAGCCGACAACGCCCGCACGCACGCAGCGCCGCCGCATGGTCGGCCGCCGCCCCTCTCACACGAGCGACACCCGCTGGACTGGCCGAGTGGTCGTCGCTGAAGATGTGCTGCGACGAGATGCCATGGGAGAACGGGTCAGGTCAGGGTCGGTTTCGCCGACGTGGACGCCGATCCAGTCCCCGGCACCGCTGTGAACACACCGGCCATCCCGCCAGCGGTTTCATGCTCGGCGGGCCGGCCGGGGAATGTTCGGCCGGACGGCGGCGCAACGGCGGTGGTGGGGGGGGGGGGGGGGGGGGCCGCCCCCCCCCCCCCCCCCCCCCCCGGGGGGGCGCCCCCCCCGGGGCACAC
>NZ_JBFAUU010000007.1:85114-437587 GCF_040679435.1 Spirillospora sp. NPDC052269 | reverse complement strand
GCCCACCCCGCCTGGGTTATCTGGCGCGGGGGCCCCGGGGGTTATTGTTCGCCGGGACGGCGGCGCAACGGCGGTGTTGCGTGCCGGTCATGACCGGCACGCAACCGACTCCGCCGCATCCGCTGGTCGCCCCCCCCCTTGGACACCCTGGCCAACCGGATTCCCCAGGCGGCGCAGGGAAGCCCGCCACCCCTTGACGCTGGGCAGACAGGGCGCCGTCGCAGAGCCGATGACGGTCGCAGGGGGCGTTGCATCAACCTGGGCGCAAAGCTCGGCGTGAACCGCGCTCAGCGCGCGATGACCGTGGATCCCGCGGGGACGGTCGTTGAGCTTGGTGGCGATCCGATCCGGGTCGTTCTGGTCGAGGAGTCTGAGATCGGTGCCTTCGCTCAGGTACTGGGCCGCCCGTCCGCTTTCAGGTCCGCCTCTGGTGGGGTCAGACTCTTCTGCGCGGTTTCCGGGATGGTTTGCTAGGGCTTGTTGGGGAGTTCGCCGGACTTGTTGACGACGCCGCGTTGGAGGACTGCCGTGGCGGCGGTGGTCATGCCCTTCTTGGCGTACTTGGTGTCCTTGACCATGTAGCCGCGTTCGCCCAGGTAGTTCAGCGTCTTCTTGTCGAAGATCCATTCGCTGCGTTCACCGTCGAAGACCAGCGCGACGGCCACGCCGTGGCGGCCCGCCGCGTCGACCGAGTCGGGCACCACGAGCACTCCGGGGATCTTCGCGGCGGCGCGGTAGATGGCGGCGGCGAGCTTGGGCGGCAGGATCTGCTCGCTGAGGAGCCGGCCGAGCTCCTGGAAGACCGCGGCGTTCCGGGCGGCCGGGGCGGCGGTCTTGCCGGACTTCGGGAACTCCGCGTAGAGGCCTGCCAGCAGGGTGCCCGGCTCGGTCGGCATGGCGACGAGCTTCCGGTAGGTCAGGTCGTCCTTCTCACCGACGATCGGCGGCCCGTTCTCGCCCGCCTGCCGGAGCAGGCCGCGCTGGCCCGGGCTTTGCGGCAGCCAGATCTCCCGCACCCGCATCGGCTGCGGAACCCGCGGTCCGCCGTCCGTCTGGACGGTCCACGCGACCTTGCTCTTGATGTAGACGAACTGGTTCTCGCGCACGGGCAGGACGCGCTGGTGCGCGGCGGTGAGCGAGATGCGGTCCAGTAGCGCGGTGGCGCTGTTCTCGTCGCCGGACCGGGGTGCGGGCGTGGACGGGGTGTCGCCGCTGCCGTCCAGGCCGGTGAACAGGCCCGCCGCCACGGCCGCGGCGGCGAGCGGGGCCGCCAGCAGGACGAACCGACGGCGCTTGGGCCGGTTCGGGGCGGTCGCGGGCTCTTCGATCTGCAGCATCAGATGCTCCTTGAGGAGGTGGCGCCGGCCGTCGGGGAGCTCAGGGTCGCCCGGCGGCGGCAGAAGCCGCACGAGCTCGGCGAGCTCGTCGGGTTCGGGTCCGCGCGGGGTGCCGTTCATGAGTGCCTCGCCTTCGACCGGACCGCGTTCGCGCGGTCGTCATCAATGAGCTGTCCGCCGCCGGGCGCGGGTTCCCGTTCGGCGTCGGTGAGTTTGCGGAGGCGGGTACGGGCCCGTGACAGCCGCGAACGCACCGTGCCCGGCGGAACGCCGAGCGCCGCGGCGGCCTCCGCGTAGTTCAGGCCCGCCCACACGCAGAGCGTGAACACCTCACGTTCGGCCTTGCGCAACCGGTCGAGCGCGGTGCGCGCGGCGGCCAGCTCCTCGGCGTCGGCGAGTCGGCCCACCAGTTCGTCGGAGAAGTCCGCCACCACGTCCCGGGCGGGCATCCGGTTCAGCGCCGCCTCGTGCCGCCGCGCGGACCGGGACGCGTTGCGCAGAACGTTGGTCGCGATGCCGAACAGCCAGGGCCGCAGCGACTCGCCCTCCGGCTGGATCTTCTCCCGCAGGCGCCACGCCTCCAGAAAGGTGAGCGACACGATGTCCTCGGCCGTCGCCCAATCCCCGGTGACCCGGACCGCATAGCGGTACAGCACTCGTGCGTGCTCATCGAATAGCTCCCCGAACGCGACGGGGTCGCCTGCCCGTATTCGGGCTCGCGCTGACAATTCCACATCCCGTCCTGTCCGGCGGCTCCACCGGGTTCCATCTGATCCGGGCATGAGATAGAGCCGCCTCGGGGTCATCGCGATGCCGGCGACGTGTCCGCGGACGCCGTTCACGAAGGTGAGCCCGGACGTTTCGCCTGAGCAGCGGCCTTCGGCAGCGCTGTCCTGCCCAAGGCAGCGCACCACGCCCAGGGGCCGTCCGGACGGGAGCACAGTCGTCGAAAGTAGTTGATCGAGGACTGCAGAGACCACCGGCGACTCGTCTGTGAGTGGCCGTACGTCGGCCATCGCCGTCAGGGCCTGTTCTGGCTTTGGATCTTTAGGTGGTTGAGAGGCTGCGGATCCAGAGGAGGGCTCCGCGGAGGTGGAGTCCGGCAAGGTAGCTTTCCGGGGTTTTGTCGAAGCGTGTGGCGAGACCTCTCCAGTCTTTGATCTTGTTGATGCAGCGTTCGACGGTGTTGCGGTCGCGGTAGAGGTCGGGGTCATGGGTGAGGGGTCTGCCGCCTGCGCTGCCCTTGTTCCTGCGGTGGGCTGCCTGGTCCTTCTTGACGGGGATGACGGCTTTGATGCCGCGTGTGCGGAGGTGGGCGCGGTTGGCTCGGCTGGAGTAGGCCTTGTCGCCCGCGATGGCGTCGGGGCGCGTGCGGGGCCGGCCCCTGGCACCGCGGACCTTGATGCGGGCGATGACCTTCTGGAACTGGGGGCTGTCGGCGGCCTGCCCCGCGGTGAGGACGAACGACAACGGGCGGCAGCGCCGGTCGGCCGCAAGGTGGGCCTTGGTGGTCAACCCGCCCCGAGAGCGTCCCAGCAGCGCGGTCTTGAGCCGGATCAGCCGCCGCCGTCGCCAGCGGCGGACGGCTTCGCGGACGGTCTCGCGGACGGCTTCGTCGCGCTCGTCTCTATCGTTGTTCTGCGGCATTTGTTCCCCGCCGCCGCCGCCCCTTTTTCGCCGTCGGCCGCCTTCTCCAGTACGTCCAGGAGTTCGGGATCCAGAGGTCCACCTCGCCCCGCGCGGCCGCCTTCGATCAGCGCCCATTCGTCGTCCGTCACACTCCCCGCTGTTCGTCAGGACGACGGTGCCGAGCATGATGACGAGGACGCTGGGGACGATGTTGATCAGGAAGATCCAGCGCCAGTCCCACTGCTGGACGATGACGCCGCCGATGGTGGGGCCGAGCGCCAGGGCGCAGGACGCCGCGCCGATCCACGCGATGCCACCGAAGGAGCGCTGCTGTCGGTGCGTCCCGCCGTCACCATGACGGCAGGGCGAGCGCCGCGCCCGCGCCCTGCGCGACCCGGGCGAGGATGAGGGTGGCGGTGTCCGGGGCGAGGCCGCAGACGGCGGACGCGGCGGTGAAGACGACCATGCCCGAGATGAACGTCAGCGGCGAACACCCCGCAGGATGCCCGCCGCTGCCCCCTACAACCGCTCGTCGTCATCGCCACCGCTGCTCGTCGCTCCGCGCCGAGATCGGACCGATGCAGCTCAACTATGCCATCAGGCCGCGGGCACCTTCCGGGCGAGGAGGCGGTAGGTGTTGCTGCGGCGCCGGAACGGCGTGATCAGCAGGTCCAGCACGGTCGCCGCGGTGAGCAGGGGAAGGCCGACCAGCTGGCCCGCCGTGATGCGGGCGTACTGCCGGACGCCGGGCCGGTGCGGGCTCCGCCACGGATGCTCCAGGTCGACCCCGATCAGGTTGATCAGGCAGGCGGCACCGCCCGCGAGGTCTCCGCCGCGGCGGGCCTCCCGGCGGTGCACGGCGACCACCTCCATGCCCCGCTCGCGCAGGGCCCGCTCGAGGTTGCCGAGGGGGATCAGGTGGAGGTGCTGCGGCGGCAGGTACGGCAGGTAGAACGTGCGCAGCAGCTTCGCGAACGGGGACTCCGGGTCCGGCATCTCCAGCAGGAAATGGCCCCCGGGAGCGAGGACCTTGGCGGCCAGGTCCAGCTCAGTCAGCGGGTCGGTGGTGTGCTCCAGGTAGTGGTTCATGCTGATCACGTCGTAGCGGCCGGCCATTTCGGGTCCGAGGTCCAGGAACTGGCCGCTGTAGGCGCGGTCGATCCAGCCCCGGCGGACGGCCTCCTCGACGCCGGTGCCCATGTCCAGACCGTCGAATGCGGTCTCGGGGAGCACGGTGCGGGCGACGCGGCAGAAGTGGCCCTTGCCCGTGCCGACGTCCAGCCAGCGGTAGGGCGTGCCTAGCCGCTGCACCATGCGGGCGCGGGCGAGGTAGTCGCTGTTGGTGGAGCTGAGGATGAGCTCGGTCGTCTGCTCGTTGAGGCCGTCGTAGGCGTCGCGGTAGTAGAAGTCCAGGCCGTCCGGGGTGAGCCGGGGGTTCTGGAAGATGTGCCCGCACTGCTTGCAGCGGTCCAAGGGGAACCGGCCCGGCTTCACCAGGATGACGTCCCGGGTCACCACGTGGCGGGTGAGCTCGGCGGAGCCGCACCACGGGCATTCGGTGCGCCGCTCGCCCTGGAAGCGCTCGACGCCCGCCTCGATCTCCTTCCAGTCCCGCTCCCGGGAGCGTTCCCGGCGGTCCAGCAGCCGCCGTTCCCACCGGGTGCGGGGCGCGCGCAACGTCCGCCAGATCGACAGCGGCGTGGCGACCAGGCGGGTCCAGGCGACCAGGTGCAGGTCCGCGGGAGCCAGCGGGCCCCGGGCGAACACGACGTAGGGGCTCAGGCAGTAGAGCAGGACGAGCCCGAGTCCCCAGCGGACGTCGATCAGCAGGCTGGACAGCACGAGCAGGTAGGCGGCCCCGGCGAAGTAGGAGATCTGCGGCAGCGCCACCGAGGGCGGCAGCGACAGCGCCAGCGAGCGCAGCCAGGCCCGCCGCTGCCCGGTCCGGTCGACGGCGCGCAGCGGGGCGACGACCATGTCCGCGGACTCGACGTAGAACCGGAGCCGTCCCGTGGTCTCGCCCATCTCGCCGGCGTCGAGCCCGGTGGCTCCACCGGAGGCGTCCAGGGGGATGTCGGAGCGTTCCAGGGAGAGCTTCGCCCGCTGGAAGGCCCCCGTCTCCACCAGCACCGCGTAGCCGGCGCCCCGGCCGAGCCCGAACCACTGTCCCCGGTAGGACCGCGGATCGACGTGCCGTACCAGGTCGAGAGCCTGCTCCACCGGCAGGTCGGACGGAACCAGGTCCAGCATCCCGGTCCCCGCCCGCCGGGCGTGCTCGGCGGCGGCCTGCAGAACGGGCGCGGGGACGTCGGCGTCGTCGGCCGTGACGGCCGTGAACCCGTCAAGGGATCCTTGCGGGGCGGACAGCGTGGACAAGCCGGTGACCCTGCGGCGCAGACGCAGGCCGTTGGCCAGGACCCCGCCCATCACCGCCCAGATCAGCCAGACCACGGGACATCCCGAAAGAACGGGGTGCGCAGGACGGCGCACGCCGCGCTGAGCCGCCCGGCGGACGGCGTCGAAGTTGAGATCACGGTCCGTGACCGTACTCAGTTTCCGCCACGCTGTGTACCGAAGAGGGCGACATGTAGGATTTCCATAAGATTCTGTCACTTCTTCAGGACCTGCGACAACGCCCAGTTACGGCGCGGCCGTATCCCCGAGCGCCGCAGCCTTCCGCCCTCGACCCGACCGTCGACGGCTTCGAGGTCACTGACCGTGCCGACCGCAAGCGTGGTCCGGGCCGAGCTGGAGAAGCTGGCGTTCCTGCGTGGCCTGGACGCACCGGCTGGATGTGTCGATGCTCCCGGCCGAACGCCGACGGTTCCTGGACTTGGTGGGGCGCCGCTCGACCAACCAGGCGATGCAGCCCCGCGACCCGCGGCGGCCCACCCGATCCTGCTGACGCTGCGGGCCCAGTCCGCGGTGGATGTGCTGGACGATGTGGTGGTGCTGTTCGACCAAGCGGTGTCGGCGCGCGAGTGGCGGGCCAAGACCGAGACCGAGACCGACGCCGAGCCGATCGAATGGGCAGGCAGGGCAGGCCCGCCAACTGCGGCGGGATTGCGGTCCAGCAGAGTTTGCACCTGGTCCTCCGCCCCGACCCTCTGCATCCTGGCTCAACAGGGCGGCGCCGGCGAATGGCTTGTCGAGAACGACACATTCGCTGTCGCCCGGCTGCGGGAAGCCGGGGCGGAGGACCAAATGCAGGCTCTGAGTACGCGGGCCGCCACACACGCCCCCCTCGCCCCATACTCCGTCACTGACTGTTGGACAGGCTGCGACAAGTCCGGGCGGAGAACCAGGCGCGGGCACGGCGTTTCCGGGCCGAGGAGGTGAGGCCAGGATGACGCGCCTGATGACCGCGCCTCCTGCGGCCCGTCTAATACCGCTGTGCGTACCAGGCCGGTGGCTCGCCGAACATGCTTTGAAGTCGCGGATGAAGTGGCCCTGGTCGGCGTAGCCGAGGTCGGCCGCCAGCGCGGCCCAGTCGATCGCCCCGCCGGCGGCTATGCGTGCGGTCACCTCGTGCAAGCGGTAACGGCGGATCACCCGCTTGGGCCCGATGCCGACGTACTCCGCGAACAGCCGTTGCAGCCTCCGCATGCTCAGCCCGAGCTCGCCGGCGAGGTGTTCGACCCTGGTCACGGCCTTGTCCTTGGCGATCAGCTCGACCGCGGCCACCACCTGGCGTACTTGGGGGTCGTCGTCTGGCAGGTGTTCCAGCAGGAACGCGTCCGCGGTCGGCACGTCGAGCGTCGTGGGCAGGTCCGGGCCGAACACCTCGGCCGCCGGGACGACGCGGTCGGTGATCGTCGAAACGGAGGCACCAAGGAGCGGGCGGAAGCCGCCTGGCCGGAACGCGACGCCGAAGACGTGGCCACGGCCCTCGAGGACCTTGATCCGGTAGCCGCTGCACACGCCGCTGACGTTCGCACGACCGCCGCCGAACGACAGGTGCACATTCGGGTACGGCACGATCTTCTGCCGGTAGGGCTCAGCGTAATCCCAGCGAGCTTCCCAGTACCGCTCCACCCATGGCGCGAGCGCCGGCGACGGGTCGTGGAACGTGTGGCGCTGATACCTGGTCCACGCACCGCGCAGCTCACGAACGTCGCGCTCCACACGGCAAAGTGTATGTCGCCTTTGTTCAATACCCCTCCGGCACGGGCAATCTAGCGTCGCTGCCATGTCACATCTGTCCAACGCTGCCGAGGCCATGGCCGCAGTCGCCAGCACCATCAACGACAACCAGCTCGCCAACAAGACTCCGTGCACGGAGTACGACGTGCGGGCACTGGTCAACCACCTTCTGTTCTGGGGGCCGTCGCTCGCCGGTGGCGGCCGCAAGGAGTCCGTTCCGCAGCCGGCGGCCGCCGAGTCCGATGTGGACCTGGCGGCCGGCGACTGGCGCGGCCGCCTACTCGCCCTGCTGGACGACATCACGTCGTCGTGGGCGCCGCCGAGTGCCTGGGAGGGCGAGACGGACATGGGCACACCGCAAACGCTGCCCGCGCCCGTCTTGGGCAACATGATCATCGGCGAGCTGGCCATGCACGGCTGGGACCTGGCAGTCGCGACCGGGCAGCGGCTGGAACTGCCCGGCGGCCTGCTGGCGCATCTGCATGACACGGTGTTCGCCAGCGTGGAGCAGGGGCGGGAGATGGGCATGTACGGACCGCAGGTCGCGGTGGCGGCCGACGCCCCCACCTTGGACCGCATCCTCGGCCTGACCGGCCGTGATCCCGCCTGGGCGTAGTCACCGACTGGTGATGTCGGATCGACCGGGCACACCACCGAGCTGACTGTCCTGGTCGGGTTCGACCAGGACCTGGCCGCCGAAGCGACCGCACCAGCAACCGGATCCGCGGCCTGCATTCATTCGAACAGGAACAAGCGGTCACACCGAAGAGGTCACTGGTTCGAACCCAGTATCGCCCACCCTGCAGACCAGCTCAGAGGCTGATTCCGATCAAGGAATCGGCCTTTTTGCTTTTCTGATCACGGGTGGGGAGCCAAACGGGGAGCCACCATCACGCGGACTAGGCGGACGCAGCCGGACGCCTCTGGGAACGTCGGGCCTTCTTCTCGGGGGCGTCGCCGAAGACGGCGTGCATCGTCTGCGCGCCCTGGGTGATCACGGGCTTGAGCTGGTGGCGGTACACCTTCTCGGTCACCGACGTCCCGGCGTGGCCGACCAGGTCGGCGATCGTCTCGATCGGAACGCCGCTGTCGCTCATGATCGAGACGAACGAATGGCGAAGCTCGCGCGGGACCCAGTTCTCACCGATGTCCGCGCGGCGGGTGACCGCTCGGAACGCACGCCGGACGTTGCCCGCGTCGAGGGGACGGCCGGAGCGGGTGCAGAACACGAGGTTGCCGTCCTGCCAGTCCTCTCCCGCCTTGAGCTTCCACGCGGCCTGACGGGTGCGGTGGACCTTGAGGGCGTCGGCGACGTCCTTCGGGATCTCCAGAGTGCGGCGCGACTTCCTGGTCTTGCTGTCGCCGTGCTTGCGGACCGACCGCCACACGTAGATGGCGAAGCACTTGCGCTTGAATCCGGCCTCGGAGACCGGACGCCACTCCCTCGCCTTCGCATCCCACGCGAGGACGTGCGGCCAGCGGAGCGCCCGCGCCTCCTCGGTGCGGACGCCGGTCATGAGGCTCAGGACGATGTAGGCGTGAAGCTTCGCCAGCTTGGCCTTGACGATGTCCTTGGTGTGCCCCTTCAGCGCGGTTGCGCTTCCCGTTCGGGAGGAGGCCGAGGGAGTTGGCTCTGGTGTAGCCCTTGCCCTCCTCGTGGATCGTGGCCTCGTACATGCCGATCGTGATTTTCGCCGAGAGAAGCTGCCAGCGGCGAGTGCGTATAGCTGGGTGTTGGCACATCGGGACGAACAGGAGGGTTGGCTTCTGTTCGGGCTTGGGGTGCCATTTCGACGGGATGGGGTCGGCGATGGTCGTGATTCCTGTGCGGGGCGGGAGCTGTTCGGGTGGTCGTGCCTCGTGGCAGGGGCGGTCACGCCGTTGGAGGCTTCACCCAAGGGGCCAGTCGCTGTCCGGCGGACAGATTGTCACGCCAGTACCTGAAGACGGTTCCCTGCACGATGTCGAGTTGTCCGGCCGCGATCAGGCCGCCGGCGGGCCCGGTCCCGCCGGCATCGGCCTCGAAGGCGACCAGCACGGCGGGCGCTCGCCGACCTGCCGGTCGACGAGCCGAACCTCATCCGGTGTCGGCTCACGGAACACCGGGTCGTGGAAGTCCGCCGGGCACATGACGAAGACCGGGTCGCCGAAGACCAGCTCCAGGCCATGGGCGTACGAAAGGTCGTACCCGGCGCCCAGGCGAAGCTGGCTCTTCCCCGAAGACGGCCGGTGGTTCGGCTTCCCCAGGGGCCAGGCCCGCCGCCGCGAGTGCTTGGCTTTGCACCTATTGGCGAACGGGATCGACCGTTTGGAGGACGGTAGGTGGCCGTTCGTCACGGAGGGGGCGGCACGGGTCCTTCCGAACCCACCAGCTCCTCACCCCGCGGGCATGTGGGTGCCTGGCGATCTGGCCCCGGGGGCGGCGAGGATCACGCCTCGTCCGCGGCCGGTGTCGGGACATCGCCGCCGCTGCCCTGCTCGCGGACGGTAGGGCGTAGATGCCGACGCGTTGGATCTCGCCGTCGGACACGTTCATGGTCACCGAGAAGGTGTAGCCGTCCGGGGGTGTGAAGGCCTCCATGTCGGCGTACAAGGACGGTTCGGGCGGTTCACCGCCGGCCAGGGCCACCAGCCTCGCCGTCTCGGCCGCGCTGATCCTGCGGGACGTCCGGAAGTAGAGGTTCGCGCTGCCGCCGTGGTGGTCCACGGCGACATGCCGCACCGCCTCCAGGTCGAGGGAGCGGAAGAGGGGCCGTGGCGGCGCAGCGCCGACGGCACGTGCGGCGCGCCGAGCACCTGCTCGACCGGACGCGTCCCGCCCAGGTAGACCCAGGTCTTGGCGAGGCCACGAGCGGCGTCGAAGTCGACGAGTTCGGTGGAGGCTCGGCCGTACGGCGCGCTCCAGAACGAGATCAGTTCGATCAGCGGGTTCTCCGGGGCGAGGACTCCGGCGCGGATCGCGGCGGCGGTCGCCTCGATGTCGGCCAGGAAGCGGGGCCGGGAGAACGGGAGGGGGTGGATCATGGTCGCTCCGATCGGGCGGGGCCGTCGTCGAGACGGGTCCATGCTCCGTAGTGGGTGTTGCCCAGGACCATGCTGCGGCTGTCGCGCGCAGCCCGCTCCAGTGCCGCCGGGAGGGAACCGTCGATGGCGACACCGTCGGGCAGGGCGATGCCGGCTTGCAGAAGCAGCGGCTCGACGGCTTGGACGGCGCTGCCGAGCCAGGTGAAGACGGTGGAGCTGGGCTTCCTGCCGGTCATGGCCGCGGAGTCCACGTCCGGCCAGGGCAGTCCGGCGTCGAGGAACACCCGGGTGAGACGCCGACCGAAGTCCGGAGCGATCCCGTGGGCCCGGAACAGCGCGCCGAGCAGGGCGTAGCAGTCGTTCCAGAGCTGACATTGCGGAAAACTCACGTCCCGGCGCGAGACGTCCATGTCGTGCATGACGACAAGGCCGCCGGGACGGACGAACCCGGCGAGGCGGCGGAGCGCGGCGGCCGGATCCGGCAGGTACTGCAGGACGAACCTGCCGGTCAGCGCGTCGAACGGCCGAACGTCACCGCTCCCGGCAGGGACGTGCCCTGACAGGTCGAACTCCGCCGGGTCGAACTCCGCCAGGTCGACGTTCACGAAGGTGACGATGTCGCCGTAGCCGGTGGAGACGGCGCGCCGACGCGCCGTCTCGGACATTGAAACCCGCCTTCGTGGGTGAGGGGTGGGCGTTGTCGAACGGTTCGCCGCAAGGAGCGCCCGGAGGAGCGGCGATCGCATCAACCGGGCTGTGCGGCCAGATTCTGGACGAAGGTGGTGAGGTCGGCGTCCGACCAGTGCTCGATGATCTTGTGGTCAGGAGGCCGGAGGGTCCCGGAGCGTGTGGCTCTCATAGAAGCCCCTGATGATGTCAACTCTCGGTGCTCATAGTGTCGACACCGCGGAGGGCGTCCAGGAATCGGCCGAAGTTGCCCTCCGACCAGTGCTCGACGGACTGGCCGTCCACGACCCGGTCGATGGAGATGCCGCCGAGGCGCACCTCCCGGCCGGAGGCGGGGATGCCGAGGATCGTGCCGGTGTGGACACCGCTGATGGTCCAGCGGGTGACCACCTTGTCACCTTCGGCGACCTGATCGTTCACCTGAAGGCGGTAGCCGGTGAGCGCGGCCTTCAGCTCCAGGTCGCCCACGATCCACGCCGAGCGCTCGTCCGGACCGTCGAATCCGTGCAGCACCAGATCTCTGGAGATGTACCGCTCGAACCCGGCGGCCAGGTCCTCGTTGTAGCTGGCATAGAACGCCGCGGCGACCTGGCGCGGCGAGAGGCGGGCTTCGGTTGGAGTGTCGGACGCGGTCGCGGGGGGCTGGGCGGTGGACACAGGCTCTCCGGTCGGGGGGACGGATCAGCGGATGCGCGACGCCGAACCCGCTCGCGCGGAGGGCGACGTCCGCTGATCGAGCAGTCGAACGTGTACTTGCCTCGTCAAGTAAATGCTTGACGAGGCAAGTACACAGCCATCTGCTTGACGCGTCAAGCTTCTCGCGGTGACCAGGAACGGCCCCGGATGCCATCGCCGCCGGGCAACTCCTTGACCAGTCAAGGAGTTATAGTGAGCGGATGCCCTCCGACCAGCGCCCCTTCCGTCCGCTCACCCCGAGCGAGGAAGCGTTCGTGCGTGAGTTGAGCCGTGTCCTGCTGGTGCTGCCCCGCGCGGTCGACGCCGACCTGGTGCGCGCGGCCGGGCTCCCGCTCTCCGAGTACACGCCCCTGATGCACCTGTCCGAGGCGCCTGGGAGAGCGATGCGGATGAGCGAGCTCGCCGTCGCCTGCAACATCACCCTCAGCGGAATGACCCGCGTGGTCACCCGCCTGGAGAAGCACGGCTGGGTCGAGCGCGCCAAGAGCGCCGAGGACGGACGCGGATGGAACGCCGCCCTGACCGACGCCGGCCTCACCCGCCTCGAACAGGCCTGGCCGGAGTTCCTGGCCAGCGTGCGCCTCAACCTGGTCGACCACTTCGAAGGCCAGGACCTCGATCGGCTCACCGCCACACTCCGGCACGTCGCCGCCCCCGACCACCAGCCGAAGCCGAATCCAGCGCCGGACGCTCCCGGCACCGGCCGTGAGGCCGCCCGAACCTGAGCCGCGCCAAGGCACCTGGCGCGCCCCGACGACCACTACTGCCTACTGCGCGGCTTCCATCCTGTAGCCGACGTTGCCTCCCAACTGCTCGTAGTCCACCCCGGCGGTGAACTCGAACTTGCTGTTGTAGGTGTACTCGAAGAGGGTTCCGCGTTGGCCGTACCAGAGCGGCCAACTCCTGAGGGAGGCGTCCTGGTGGTACATGTAGGACGGGAAAGCCGTATAGGTGCCCAGCTTCCACTCGAAGCAGTCGCCGTTGTAGCCCGGCTGGCTGAAGACCTGCGCCCAGCCCGCGATCTCGTAGTGGTAGCAGTTGCCGGACGCCTGCGCCGCGGGGTCGACCGCGACCAGCCCCACCGCCGCGGTCAGTGAGGTCAGAACGGCCGCCGTACCGGTCTTGAGCCACATCACCCTCATCGGGATGGTCCCTTCTTCACAGCGGCGGTGGGTCCCGTCGCCCTTCGCCTCAAGGATCGGATCCCGGCGACGTCCTTCGCCCCAGGGCACACACGGGCCGACACACGGGCCGCGGCTTGGTTGTCGGCTTCCAGAGGCAGGCTGCGCGGCCGGGCGCGGCAATGTACGTCCGGCTACGTACGCGACGACTGCGCCCCAGGGCGGACGTGTTCGGCACGGGCGCCTTGTAGCATCCGCAGAATGAGGCGCGCGGCTGCCGTTCCGGCGCGACGCGCAACCGCCGCACGGGAACGGGCCGTCGATGCGGTTGCCGCCGCAGGCCTGACCATCTTCATGGTGGTCGTCAGTGGTCATCTGCATCCGAAGGCGGGCGACAGGGCCATCGGCCCGCTGGCATACGTCCTGACGGTGGCCGCGGGTGCGGCGATGGTGTGGTGCCGCCACCGACCGCGCGTCGCGTTCGGCGTGGTGACGGTCGCACTCGGCTGCTACATCGGACGGGGCTATCCGTACGGGCCGATGCTCGCCACCGGATGGCTGGCGTTGCTGGCGCTGAGCCTGCGGGCCGATCGCCGCTCGGCGCTGACGGGAGGTGTCGCGCTGTGCGCCGTCCTCGGCGCCGCCGCGTCGCCGAAGACCGCCTGCGCATCGCCCGTGACCTCCACGACAGCGTGGCGCATGCGATGGCGACCATCAGCGTGCAGGCGGGCGCCGCGGCCCATGTGGTGGATCGCCGTCCCGAGGCGGCCAAGACCGCGTTCGTGGCCATCCAGCGTGCCAGCGGTGAGGTGCTCGACGAACTGACGGGCATGCTCCGGCTGCTGAGGGACGCCGGCGCGGCCGACCGTGCGCCGGCGCCGAGGATCGATCAGATCGTGCACGTCGTCGAGGCGACCCGCGACTCCGGACCGCGGGTCCGGCTGCATGTCGACGGGCCGACGGAGACGATGCCGGGACACCATGGGGGCAGGTCTCGGGATCCAGGGCATGCGGGAAAGGGCCGAGTCGACGGGAGGGCACCTGCTGGCCGGTCCCACACCGTCGGGAGGCTTCGTCGTGCGGGCCACGTGGGAGGGCAGGTCATGATCCGCGTACTGCTCGCCGACGACCAGCCGCTGGTGCGCGCGGGCTTCGCGATGATCATGGACGCGGAAGACGACATCGAGGTGGTCGGTGAGGCCGACGACGGAGCCGCCGTCATCGCGCGGGCCGCCTCGCTCCGGCCCGACGTGGTGCTGATGGACATCCGCATGCCCGGCATCGACGGCTTGGAGGCGACCCGCCGGATCGTCGGCGACGACGCGCTCACCGAAGTGAGGATCCTCATCCTCACGACGTTCGAGCTGGACGAGTACGTCTTCGAGGCGCTGCGCTCAGGCGCCGGCGGTTTCCTCGTCAAGCACACCCAGCCGGCGGACCTGGTCAGAGCCGTCCGCGAGGTGGCGCGCGGGGAGGCGCTGCTGTCGCCCGGCGTCACGCGCCGCCTGATCGCCGAGTTCACGTCCCGTCCCGTGCGGCCCGCGCTGACCCCGCCGACGATGGAGGTGCTGACCGAACGAGAGCGTGAGGTCGTGACACTGGTCGCGCTGGGCCTGACCAACGAGGAGATCGCGACCGAACTGGTCCTGAGCTCGGCGACGGCCCGGACGCACGTCAGCCGGGCCATGATCAAGCTGGGCGCGCGTGACCGTGCCCAGCTCGTCGTCTTCGCCTACCAGTCGGGACTGGTGCGTCCACCGCGGTGACGCGACGTGCCGCTGCGCGCTGCTACGTGCCGCCGCATGCCGCTGCGGGAGTCACATCGGGGCCGGTCGCCATGGCGCTTTTCCTCCGGTCCTACGACGAGGGACGTAGCCGATTGTGTCGATCCGTGACGGATGACGCCCCGGCGCCCGCGTGGCCAAGCTGAATGCACTCGGCCCCGCTGACGGGAATCACGGGCCCCTTCTCAAGGAGCACGCGACGTGACGTCCCGCGGCAGGTCGCAGCAGCATCGACGCCCTGGCCCCGCCACCGACAGGCACGACCACCTTCACCTCGGACGCCTCCGGGCCGGGGGCCGTCGCGGACGACGTCGCCTCCCAGTTCGACCGACACCACCGGCACAAGGAGGGCTGTCTCGTGACAGCGCGCACACCATCCCAGGATCACCCGTTGCCGGACTCCGCCACTTCACCCCGACGCGGCAGGGCCGCCTGGACCGCGATCGGACGGGCCCGCGGCCCACACCGGACCTTCTTGATCGCCACCTGCGGAGCCCTGGTTCTGGCCGCCATCGGCGACGAAGCCACCGGCTACGACGGGCCCGGACCCTTCATCGACCTCGCCTTCGCCGCGACGGCGGCACTGGTCCGGTGGCGGTTCACCCCGCTGCTCATCGTCGCCGTGAGCGCATTCCTCCTTTTCGGAGGACTCGCCACACCGGAGTTCACGCGCCACCTGATCCACCCTGACCACGCACTGGACTTCACCGCCGGCTGGCTGCAGATGCTCGGCTTCGTCGCCGCTGCCATCTTCGCCGTGACCTCGGCCGTCCAGGCCCACCGCACATCCCGTTGACCCCAGAGCGAAGGAGTCGATCATGCTTCGTCCGCCTCGTCCGAGCCGTAGCACCCTCATCACGTTCGCCGGTCTGCTCGTCGGTATCGCGGGCCTGGTCGTCCAGGCGATCGCCGACCCATCGAAGTTCACCGTGGCCGAAGGCTCCTACGGCATCGTCTTCCCGCCCGGGATCCTGTTCGTCGCCGCGGCCGGTCTGGCGATGCTGTTCACCGCCCGCTGGTGGTGGCACGCCGTCTTCGGGGTGTTCACGGCGTTCTGGATCGTCGGCGTCGGCACCCTGGCCGACAAGCTGACGCCCAACCTGACCTCCCACAACCCTGGAACCGTTGCCGGTAACGCCCTCATGGCCGCCAGCCTCGTACTCGCCTTCATCGCCGGCGTCCACAGCATGATCACCGCGCGGCGCACCCGACGGACCGCCCGGAGCAACCCGGACCTGGCCCGTCAGCGGTGACACCGGGCGTTCCCCACGCATCATCCCCGGATCCGCCCCCGGTCCCCCAAAGTGAGTGCCTCTGACGCCACATTTGGGGGAAGTGCCCGCCGGGCGCGGGCGGCCAGGGTGGACGCATGATTCGACGTTTGGTCCTCGGTGGCGCGGCGGCGTCCGTCCTGCTCACGGGGTGCGGTGGCGGCTCCGGCAACAGCGCCTCATCGAACGCTCCCACCGGCTCGACGCGGTCAGGGCACGAGCCGATCCAGCTCCAGGTCTCCAAGTGCTTCCGTGCGCACGGCCAGCCGAGCTTCCCCGACCCGACCCAGGATCCGAGCGGCAACTGGGCGATCCCCAACACCGGCGGCGGTGAGCCGAAGGTGCCGCCGCCCTGCGATTCGCTGGTCAGGCAGATGAAGCGGCAGGGCGGTGCGACCGGCAGCACCAACCAACCGCTCCCCGCCGGCGAGATCGTCAAGGCGCGCGACTTCGCCAAGTGCATGCGGGAAAAGGGGGTCACGGACTGGCCGGACCCCAACGCCAACGGCTACTTCGTTCTACCTCCCCGGCTGGGCCCGCCGAACGGCAAGCGGCTCTTCAAGCAGCAGATGGTGGCCTGCAAGCCGTACGAGCCCACCGGCGGCGCGCACATGGTTCTGCAGTAGCCCAGGCGGTATGGCGCTCCCAGGCAGGCCGGACGGTCTGGGCACACGCGACGTTCCACAAGGCGGAAGGCAGGGTTTTCGGTGCCCGTTCTTGAGCTGCACGATGTCCACAAGACCTATCCGGGTGAGCCACCGGTCAGGTCGGTGCGCGGGGTGAGCCTGAAGGTCGAGGCCGGGGACATGCTCGCCGTCCGCGGCGCGTCGGGTTCCGGAAAGTCGACTCTGCTGAACCTGATGGCTGCCCTGGACCGGCCCACCAGCGGTTCGGTCCTGCTGGACGGGCGGCCCGTCGAGAAGCTGGACGACCGGGCACTGGCCGGGTTGCGCGCGCACCGCGTCGGCGTCGTGTTCCAGCAGTTCTTCCTGCTGGAGTCGCTCACCGCGATCGACAACGTCGCCACCGGCCTGCTGTACCGGGGAGTGTCCAGGGACGTCCGCCGCACGGCCGCGGCCGAGGCGCTGGAGCGGGTCGGTCTCGGGCACCGGGTGCGGCACAAGGTCACGAAACTGTCGGGTGGGGAACGCCAGCGGGTGGCCATCGCCCGGGCCCTGGTCGGCCGGCCCGCGATCGTGTTCGCGGACGAGCCCACCGGCAACCTCGACTCGACGAACGGCGCGGAGATCCTCAAGCTGATCCGCGAGCTCAACGACGAGGGCACGACGCTGGTCATCGTCACCCACGAGGAGGCCGTGGCCGACGCCTGCCGCTCGCGCATCGTCATGAGCGACGGTCAGGTCGTCGGCTGAAGCGGGTGTCACTCCTCCTGCTGCAGGGCGTCGCCCAAGGGGACCAGTCCCTGCTGCAGCCCGAAGATGGCGGCCTGGGTGCGGTCCTGCAGCCCGAGCTTGGCCAGGATGCTGGACACATAGGACTTGACCGTCTGCTCGCCGAGGGACAGCGTCCGGGCGATCTCCCGGTTGGAGCGGCCCCGCGACAGGACCGCGAGCACCTCCCGTTCCCGCAGGGACAGCCTGCCCAGCGGGCCGTCGTCCTTGTTCTCCCGGACCTGGCGCACCAGGAGCGCGGTCACCCCCGGATCCAGCACGCTGCCGCCGGCCACGGCGGCCCGCACCGCCTCCACCACGCGTTCGGTGCCGGTCGTCTTCGACACATACGACGAGGCGCCGGCGCGCACCGCCTCCAGCGCGCCGTCCTCACCTGGCGTGGAGGACAGGATGATCATCGCGGGCGTGTCGTCCCGCCCGCGCAGCGCGTGCAGGACGCCCATCCCGTCGAGCCCCGGCATGATCAGGTCCAGCATGACCACGTCCGGGTGGACGTCCCCGATCGCCGCGAGCGCCGCGTTCCCGTCCGCGCACTCGCCGACGACCTCCAGGTCGGGTTCCTGCTCCAGGACGAACCGCAGTCCCTGCCGGACGACCTCGTGGTCGTCGACGATCAGGATCCGGATCACTTCGTTCCCCCCGGCAGCAGCACCCGCACCGTCGTGCCCCGCGCCGGAGCACTCACCAGCTCGAAGACGCCCCCGAGCTCACCGACCCGCTCACGCATCAGTTCCAGACCCATTCCATGTCGCCCCGCCACCAGATGAGGATCGAAGCCGCGCCCCTCATCGCGCACCATCACCACGACCTGACCGCCGGTCTCGTTCACGCTGAGCTCGATCTTCTCGGACTCCCCGTGCCGGACCGCGTTGCCCAGCGCCTCCTGGACCACGCGCAGCACCGCGTGCTCGATCTGCGGCTCCAGCCTGAGTTCACCGAGGTCGGTGGAGATCGAGATGCCCAGTCTGGCCTCGTAGGCCTGGCACAACTCGGTCAGCGCCGCCACCAGGCCCGAGTCCTCCAGCTTGATCGGCCGCAGCTCCAGCAGCATCGCCCGCATCTCCCGCATCGTCCGTTCCAGGGCCGTCTCCATCGACTCGGCCTGGTGGCGCAGCTGCGAGCCGTCGGGCAGCGCCTTGCGCAGGCCGCCCGCCAGCAGGCTCGCGGAGAACAGATCCTGGGAGATCGAGTCGTGCAGCTCGCGCGTGATCCTGGACCGCTCCGCCCGCCGCGCCGCCGCCCCCGCCGCGGCACGCTCCCTGCGGACCGCGGACTCGAGCCGCTCGGCCATCGAGTTGAACGACTGCTCCAACCGGCCGACCTCGTCGCGGCCCGACACCGGGATCCTGGACCGCAGATCGCCCTCGGCCATCCTCGCGGTGCCGAGCGACAGGAGCCGGATGCGCCGGATCAGCCGGCCCGTGCTGAACAGGCCGAACAGGGCGCCGACGGGCACCAGCAGGATGAGGATCACCAGGCCGGGCAGCAGCACCGATCCGAACCCGTGGACGATCTGGCCGGTGCCCGTGGCCTTCTCCGAAGCGCCCGGCGCGACGGAGCCGGGTCGCGACAGCTGCCGGTAGGCGATCCCGATCGTCCGCCGCCCGGCCGGAGACCTGTCCACGATCTCCACCGGATGCGAGGCCCATCCGACCGACTGGCCGTCCACCGTGGTCATCCCGTTGCCGATCCGTGGATCGAACGCCGCCGCGGGCACGTCGGCGGCGTCCATGCCCACGACCGCCACCACATGGCCGTCCAGCGTGGCCAGCGCTTTGACCGCGTTGGACGGAGGCTGCCCCGGCGAGCCGAGCGTGTCCTCATTGAACCCGTGCTTGGCCGCGAAGGCGAGCATGGCGCGGTCGCTGAGCCCGGGCCGCGCCGAGGACGCGAGGCTGGCCGAGGTGCCCGTCGCGGAGGCGGTCTCCAGCGCCAGCGTCGCCACCTTCGACTGGAGGTTCCGCGCGTCGGCCGCCGCCGCCCGCTGCCGGGCCTCCCGCAGACTGTCGTCGGCGGACCGGATCCGCGGCAGGAAAAGGGCGAGCAGAACCGCCTCGACCAGCACCACCGCCGACGCCGAGACGATCACATAGGAGACCGCCATACGAGAACGCAGGCCAAGACGTGAGAACATCGGCCGACCCCACCAACAAAAGCCGCGAAGTTGTGGAATCACAGTACCCGACGATCCTCGTTCGCGCCTGCGTCACCGATCAACGACCACTGCCGAGTTCACATCTTCCGCATCACTGATCCCTCTTCGAGAAATACGTTGCCCTGGATGGAGAAAGGCTTGACGTAGAGGCTGTCGAGCGTCATCGACTTCGCATGCGCCCGTCTCTTCGACGATCTCCTCCTCGCTGAGGGCGAGGAGGCCGCCTGGACCTTCGAGAAATTGTGTGAGATAAGCAGCGCGTTCTTCTTCTCGTGCAGAACACGCGCGCGCTCGAAGAGGGATTTCTCAGGCTGCACGTCCAGCGAGGCGGTCGAGCTCGTCAAGGACGATCACCGGGACGCTCCGGAAGAACACCCTGGTCAGAACCATCGGCTGCCACTGCTTGAGGAGGCATGGCGAATGAAGTCCCGGTAGAGCAGGACGGCCGAATCCGGCCAGGCGTTGAGACTCATCTCCGCGGAGTCGCCACGGTCGATCCTGATGGCCCCTTCGCGCCGAATGCAGAGGACCGCAACCAGCTTGGCGGGCGCGGTCTTCTTGGATTCCTCTCACTCACGGAACGCGACGACTTCACTGGGGTAGATGGTCAGCGAAAGATGCTCGATAGCCCGCTTCCCGGCATCACGATGGTCTGAGGATATGCCGTCCAGCACGATCTGATCGAAGCCGCCTTCGAGGACGACGACGCTGGATCTGTGCTGGACCAGGGAGGGTTCCAGCGCGAGATAGTCGTTCACATCGTTGGCGGCCGGCGGCGTCGATTCGGGTGGCCCGCGATCCATCGGGCATCCCCCCAAATTGGGTACCGGGCCGGGCACATTTGGGGGAGGTGCGGGCGTCCGGCGAACGTGAGTCTGGGCCCATGACCGATTGCATGGATGCGCCGACCGGGTCGGACCGCCGTCTCCGGATCGCGGCGCGCGGTGGCAGGCGACATGAGCCGTAAGCGCAAGATCGTCGTAGCGGGCGTCACGCTGACCACGGTGGCCGGCGCCGTCGGCATCGCGGTGGCGAACGGCCAGGCCGACTCGGGCAGGGCCCCGGTAGTCGGCGTGACGACGGGTACCGCGGAGGTGACCAGCACCGAGGTCGCCGAACGCCAGCAGGTCAACGGCACCCTCGGGCACGCCGGGACCTTCGACGTGGTCTCCTCGGGACAGGGCGCGCTGACCCGGCTGCCCAAGGTCGGCCAGGTGGTGGAGCGCGGCGACGCCGCGTTCGAGGTCAACGGCGTCCCGGTGACGCTGCTGTACGGCAGCCGCCCCGCGTGGCGGGGTTTCGAACTCGGCATGACCAGCGGCAGCGACGTCCAGGAGCTGGAGGCCAATCTCCAGGCCCTGGGCTACGGCGACGACCTGACCGTGGACAAGCACTTCACCTCGGCGACCTCCTGGGCGATCCGGCGGTGGCAGACCGACACGCACGTGCCCGTGACGGGAACCCTGCCGCTCGGGCAGGTCGTCTTCATGCCCTCCTCCGTCCGCATCAGCGGCGACGACGTGAAGCTGGGCGTCCAGGTGCAACGCGGCACCCTCGTCGCCCACGGGACGAGCGAGGAACCGGCCATCACGGTGCAACTCTCCCCCGCGCAGCTCCCCACCGTCCGGGTCGGGGACTCGGTCGTGGTGACCCTGCCCGACGGACGGACGCGCACGGGGTGGATCACCGCGATCGGCGGGGTGGCGTCGACGCCCTCGGCCGGCGGCTCCGGCTCCGGCTCCGGCTCGTCCAACCAGCCGGGAGCCGGCCCGTCGTCCGCGACCCAGTCGACGGCGCCGGTCACCATCAAGGTCAAGGACCGCATCCGCGGCTTCCTCGACCAGGCTCAGGTGCAGGTCGCGATCACGGTGGAGGCGCACAAGAACGTCCTGGCGGTGCCGACCACGGCGCTGCGGGCGCTCCCCGGCAACAAGTACGAGGTCGTCGTGATCGAAGGCACGGCCAAGCGGCACGTGGTCGTCCAGACCGGGCTGTTCGACGAGACGACCGGGCTGGCGGAGGTCAGCGGCCAGGGCCTCGCCCAGGGGCAGAAGGTCGAGGTGCCCCGTGACAACTCCTGACCGCCGCGGCGGCGCACCCGACGGACAGGTCCGCCCATGACGAACACGACCACCAAGCCCGGGCAGAGAAGCGTGCTGCGCGCCGCCGACCTACTGCCGACCGGGACGCTCGGGCTGCGGTTCCGCAAGGTCCGCGCGCTGCTGTCAGGACTCGGCATCGCCATCGGCATCGCGTCCATCGTGGCGGTGCTCGGTGTCACCCGCTCCAGCGAGTCCCACCTGCTCGCCCAGATCGACCTGCTGGGCACCAACATGCTGACGGTCGTCAACGGGCAGGACCAGTCGGGGACGGAGGCCGAACTGCCCGTCGCCACCGCGCCGATGGTCCGCCAGGTGCCCCATGTGGAGGCCGTGGCGCCGACCGCCCAGATCGCCACCGCCAACGTCTACCGCAACGACCACATCGCGGGCGGGCAGACCGGCGGAAGGGCCGTCCGGGCGTGCGACGCCACCCTGATCAGCACTCTCGACGGCCGGCTCCTGACCGGACGCTTCCTCGACCCGGGCCCCTACCCGGTGACCGTCCTCGGATACGACGCGGCCACCAGCCTCGGAGTGTCCCAGGCCGGGACGGACGAGAGGGTGTGGCTGGGCGACCACTGGTTCACCGTCGTCGGCATCCTCAAGCCGTTCCCCCTCGCCCCCGAGATCGACCGGTCCGCGCTCGTGTCGTTCGCCTCCGCCACCCGGCTGCTCGGGTACACCGGCCATCCGAGCCGCGTCTACCTCCGTGCCGACAAGGACCATGTCAAGGACGTGGCGGCCCTGCTGGCCGCGACCGCCAACCCGCCGGACCCGTCCCAGGTCTCGGTCAGCCGTCCGTCCGACGCCCTCACCGCACAGCTCGCGGTCAAGGAGAACGGCAGCTCGCTCATTCTCGGGCTCGGCGCCATCGCCCTCCTGGTCGGCGCCATCGGCATCGCCAACGTCATGGTGATCTCCGTGCTGGAGCGGCGGACCGAGATCGGGCTCCGCCGGGCTCTCGGAGCGACCCGCAAGCACGTCGCCGCGCAGTTCCTCACCGAGGCGCTGGTCCTGGCGACCCTCGGCGGTGCGGCGGGGGTCGCCATCGGGGTCGGCGTCACCGCCGGAATGGCCTACTTCCGAGGGTGGGCCGTGCTGATCCCGCCGCAGGCACTGTGGGGTGGCATGCTGGTCGCCGTCGCAGCCGGAGCCGTCGCGGGCCTCTACCCCGCGCTCCGCGCCGCCCACATTCCGCCGACCGACGCTCTCCGCACCTCCTGAAACGCACAGCCCGCGCGGTGTTGTCACTCACGTGAGCTGAGCCGCTCTTCCGGCAGGGCCTCACCCAGGCCCTGCCGGTATTTGGACGCGGGTGTGGGGCGGGTCAGGTGCTGCCGCGGAAGCCGGTTGCCGCGGTGATGGCTCCTAGACCGGCTAGGACGCCGATGGCGGCGAAGGCTGTGTGGAAGCCGTCCAGGCCGGTCCCGCGAGGACGGCGGTCAGCCGTTGCGGCAAGAGCCCCGCCAGCGTCCGCAGCGTCAGGGCCGCCTTCCGGGCCTTCTCCATCCGGCCGATCGCGCGGGGTGGGTTCCGGACTCAGGACAGTCTGGCGCTCGGGGCGAAGGCGGGGAGCTTCTCGAGGCTGGTGCGCACGGCCTCGGCGCCGTACTCGAACATCTGCCGCTCGTAGTCGTCGACCGCGCTGAGCAGATCCTGGCGGCCTTCGTCGGCCTCGATCAGGCGGCGGCGCAGCAGGTCGGCGTCGCGCAGCGCGGTGCTCGCACCGTTGCCGCCGGTCGGGGAGGTGGCATGGATGGCGTCACCGAGCAGCGTGACCGGGCCGGACGTCCAGCGCTCCCCGGGCTTGACCACCCGGATGGACAGCAGCGTGCTGTTGTCCGGATCGGCCTGCTCGACCAGCGCACGCAGCTCCGGGTGCCAGCCTTCCGTCCTGGACAGCACGGCGTCCTGCGCGGTCAGGCCCTCCGGCGAGCCGTCCGGCGGCAGGATCATGGCCCAGCGTACGTAGTCACCGATGTCGGGCAGCGTGACTTCGGGGGCCAGTCGCTCAGCGGCCCGCTTCGGCGGGGTGCGGAAGCGCATCGCGCCGAGCAGCAGGCTGACGCCGTCGCCCGTGATCTTCGAGCCGTAGGCCTTGGACAGGCCGGAGAACTCGTCGGTCAGTGGAGTGCGGCCGATGACGAACCGGACGCCGGTGTCGGTCGGGGTGGTCCGCGGCGACAAGGCGCCGCGGACCGTGGAGGTGACGCCGTCCGCGCCGACGAGCAGGTCGGCGGTGGCCGGGGCGCGCCGGGCGAACCGGGCTTGGGCACGGCCGTCGGCCAGCACGTCGTATCCGGTCAACGCGGCGTCGGTGTGCACGGTGAGGCCGGTCAGCAGCAGGTGTCGCAGCACCTGCCGGTCGACCACGATGCCGGTCCGGCCCGCGCCGAGCCTGCCGATCTCGTTCAGCCGCGGGTCCAGGATCAGCTGCTCGGCGGAGGCGTCCATGGCGATCTCGTCCAGCAGCGGGTGCCAGCGCGTCGGCAGGCAGTCGCGCAACGCCTGGAAACCGATCGGGTTCAGCACGAGCCGGTAGCCCTGAAACCGCGCGGCGATCCCGGGGTCGCGCTCGAACACGTCGACGTCGATACCGGCGCCACGCAGGCCCTGCGCGAGAGCCAGACCTCCCAGTCCGGCTCCGGCAATGGAAACTCGCATCACACACCCCCAGGACATCGATACGAACTTAGATCGTGTTGACGATCTAAGTTCTACTCAACGAACTTAGATCGTGTCAACGCTAGAGTGGCCGGCATGTCCGCCGATCCCCGTCAACGCCGCGCAGCCCGCCACGCCCAACCCACGGAGGAGGCCACCGCGCCGGCACCACGCAAGAAGCCGATCACCGTCGAACGGATCACCGACGCCGCCCTGGAGGTCGTCGCCACCGAGGGGTATGACGCGCTGACCATCCGACGGGTCGCCGCCGTGCTCGGCACCGGCCCGTCGTCGCTGTACGCGCACATCGTCAACAAGGCCGACATCGACGACCTGCTGATCGGGAGACTGTGCTCGGAGCTGGTGATGCCCGAGCCCGATCCGGCGCGGTGGCGTGAGCAGATCCGGGACGTGTGCGCCCAGATCCGCGACCGGTACCTGAAGTACCCGGGCATCTCCCGGGCCGCGCTCGCGATGGTCCCGACCAACCTGGAAACCCTGCGGGTGAACGAGGGGATGCTCGCGATCCTGCTCACCGGGGGCGTCCAGCCGCAGACCGCGGCGTGGGCCATCGACGCCCTCTCGCTCTACGTCGCCGGCTACGCACTGGAGACCTCCATGGTCCAGCAGCGGCAGAAGGGCCCGGACGCGACCTGGGTCCTGACCCGGGACCAAGTGGTCGACCGCTTCAACGCCCTGCCTCCGGCCGCCTTCCCCAACACCAGGCGGTACGCGACCGAACTCACCTCCGGCACCGGACACCAGCGCTTCGACTTCGCCCTCGGGCTACTCATCGACAACCTCGCCACGCAGGAACCACCCGCCTGATCACGACGAGCGGGTCCACCGACGGGCAACGAGAGCAGCCCCCACCCCGCGCCCCAGCGGCGTATCGCGGCGGGGCAACCCAAAGGCGTCCAGGGCAGCATGTTGCGACGCCGCCATCCACAAAGCGGAACAAGTGGCTTGCTCGGGCGCTTGTCGGGCAGGTGTCAGTGGGGGCTGAGATCGTGCCTCCGTGGGTGAACTGGTTGAGCATGTCGATGAGCATGACCGCGTGCTGGGAGTCGTCGACCGGGATGAGGCGGTGCGTGAGAGCTGGCCGCATCGCATTGCAACGACGATCTGCCGCGATCGCGATGGACGGATCCTGGTGCTGCGACGGGCCGAGACGATGCCCCGGTTCCCGGGCTACTACGACGTGATGGTCGGCGGTGCCGTGAACGTGGGCGAGTCGTATGAGCAGGCGGCACTCCGCGAGCTGACCGAAGAGCTGGGCGTTCGTGCGCCCGTGCGTTTCATGTTCAAGTTCCTTTGCCGGAAGGGGATCGGCCCCGTGTGGTTCGGGGTGCACGAGGCTGTCGTGGCGGACCCTTTGGTCCCGGACCCAGGTGAGATCGCCTGGCAGGACTGGATGGCAGTGGACGAACTGCGTGAAGTCGCTGACGAATGGCTCTTCGTTCCGGGAGGACGGGAAGCCCTCCGCCGATATCTGGAATCCGGATTCGGCAGCGGTGCGGGCAAGCCAGCAGCCGGTTGATCGGCGATACCTGGTCGCTGCGGGTTCAGTGCGAGCATCAGCCGCAGGAGCCGATGACGGGTCGGATTCATGAGACCAAGATGCCGACCAAGAATCCTTGAGGCGCACGTTTTGGGGCGCGGGTCTTTCGAGATGCCGTCTTGAAAGACCCGCGGACCATTTGTGGCGCCGCGTCGCCCACATCATCTCAACGTTGAGGTCGCGAGACTCGGCCGGCGCGCAGGGCGATCGTCTCGTGGTCGCGGTCGAAGGCGGGCCGGGAGCCGGGCGGGCCCGCTCACGCAGGGTCGTGGCCCGGGTCGGGCAGTGCTTCCGCGAGCTGCTGGCGGGAGGTGATGGCGAGCTTGGCGAACACCTTGCCCAGGTGGTACTCGACGGTGCGCGGGCTGAGGAAGAGCTGGGCGCCGATCTCCGGGTTCGACAGGCCCGTTCGGGCCAAGCGGGCGACCTGCCCCTCCTGAGGGGTGAGGCTGCGGACGGGGGTGCCGGGGGTGCGCTTGCGGACGGTCTCGCCGGTGGCCAGGAGTTCGCGTCGGGCGCGGTCGGCGAAGGCCGTGGCACCGAAGCCCTGCAGCATTCCGTAGGCGGTGCGCAGGTGTTCACGCGCGTCGAGCCGCCGGTTCTCGCGACGCAGCCACTCGCCGTACACCAGGTGGGCGCGGGCGAGGTACACGGCGGCCCGGGTGCGCTGAAGGCGCTCGATGGCCTCGCGGTACAGCGGCTCGGCGGCCTGGCCGTCGGAGAGCAGCGCCTTCGACCGGGCGAGCAGGCCGAGGGCCCAGTCGGTGCCGCTGGCGGTGGCGCGCTCGTCGAGCTGCCTCAGCGCGGCCGCGGCCGCTTCGGGCGTCTTGCCGTAGGCGGCCGCCTCGACCAGTTCGACGAGGGCGAACCCGGTGACCCCCAGATCGTCGTGTTCGCACGCCTGTTCCGCACGGGCCAGGGCCTCCTGGTACCGGCCGAGCGAGTTGTACACCAGTGCGCTCAGGTAAAGGCTCTGGTTGATCGCTCGCCCCTCACCCCAGGCGCCCGCCGACTCGGCGGCGGCCTCGAGCTGCGCCGGCGCCTCGTCCCCTCCACGCCAGCCCCGGAGCAGGTTGACGGCGAAGCCGAAGTAGGAGTTCCCGGTCACCTTCAAGATCGCGTCGGACTCCTCGACCAACGTGGCCGCCGCGTCGAACCGGCCGGCGTAGACGTGGACGGCGGCGCGGTAGGTGAGGGTTTGGGGAAGGAAGTTGAGGGCGCCGACCTCGCGAGCCGCCTGGACCGCGTACTCGGCCAGGTCATGCAGGGCCTCGTCGTCCCACATGTCCGCGGCGACCAGGTAGGTCAGCCAGAGCCGGCGCATGTTGTCGTCCGGATCGCTTCGGGCTCCCTCCCGGAACACCCGCAGCACGCTTTTCAACCGCGGCGCCGATTCGCCGAAGCCCTCGGTGAACCGTGCCACCAGCGCGTCGAGCAGTATGTCGGCCGGCCGCGCCGGCAGTGGCCCCGCGGGCGCCGTGCTCGCGGCCTCGGCCACCGTTCGCAGGAGGTCGGGTCGGCCCAGCCTGCTGGCGAAGACCGCCGATCCGATGGCGTCCACATAGGCCTCGCGCGCCTGTCCCGCGTCGACGTGGGACAGGCGATCGGCCGCCTCCAGCAGTGGCCGCAGGGCTTCACCGCCGCGCTTGCGCGCGAGGACGATCCGGGCCCGCAGCCAGGCCACCCGTCCGCTCTGGAGTTCGGTCAGCGGGCCCCTCTCCGCGGAGCCGAGCAGCTCCAGCGCCATGTCCGGGGCACCGGCGTCGAAGGCGGCCTGAGCCGCGGCCAGCGCTCTCGCCCCGCGTCTGGCCTGATCGGGCGTCAGCTCGGTCGCGCGCCTCAGGAACGCCGCCGCGGCGGCGATGCCGCCGCGCACCTGGGCCCGGTCGGCCAGCCGCTCCAGCTCCCCGGCCACGGACTCGTCCGGCTCCAGCGCCGCGAGCGCGCGATGCCAGGCCCTGCGTTCGGGGTCGGACGCGGGGTCGGTCGCCTCGGCCAGCGCGGCGTGCGCCGCCCGCCGCTCCGCCAGCGACGCGGCCGAGTACACCGCCGACCGCACCAGCGGATGCCGGAACCGCAGCCACGTCCCGATCTCCAGCAACCCGTCGGCCTGCGCGGGCTCCGCCGCGGACCCCGGGACGCCGAGCCGCCCGGCCGCGCACCGGATCAGGACAGGATCGCCGGTCGGCTCGGCCGCCGCGACCAGCATGAACGACCGGGTCTCGGCCGGCAGCGCCGCCAGCCGCCGGCGGAAGCCCTCTTCGACCCGCGCCGGGACCGCCTGGGCCTCCACCAACCCGAATCCGCCCGCCAGCTGGGCGGGGCTCAGCCCTCGCGGCAGTTCCAGCAGGGCCAGCGGGTTCCCGTTCGTCTCGGCCAGAATCCGGTCCCTGATCCGTTCGTCCAGCGGAAAGCGGACCACCGAGCGCAACAGCGCCTGCGCGTCCTGCCTGGCCAGGCCGCGCACCTCCAGGTCCACCAGCCCGCGGAACTGCCGGCCCGGCTCGCGCGCCGCGAAGATCAGCCCCACCGGCTCGGCCAGCAGCCGCCGGGCGACGAACGCCAGCACCTGGGCCGACGACTGGTCCAGCCACTGCGCGTCGTCGATCACGCAGAGCAGCGCGCGTTCCTCCGCCGCCTCCGCCAGCAGGGTCAGGACCGCCAACCCGACCATGAACCGGTCGGGCGCGTCCCCCTCGCGCAGCCCGAACGCGACCGCGAGCGCGTCGCGCTGCGGGCCGGGCAGCTTCTCGACCCGGTCCAGGAGCGGCGTGAGCAGGAGATGCAGGCCGGCGAACGCCAGCTCCATCTCTGATTCCGTCCCCACGGTGCGGACGACTCGCATATCGGCCGCCCGTCCGACCGTGTGGCGGAGCAGGGCCGACTTGCCCACGCCCGCCTCTCCACGCAGCATCAGGGCCCGCCCGCGTCCGGAGCGCACATCCCCGAGCAGGCCATCCAGCTCAGCACGCTCCCGATGCCGGTTCAGCAGCGGCATGCCCCCAGATAGCGTCCCCATGCCCGTCTACGCTCCCGTTCGGCGCCGGATCCGTCGGCGCGGCCAAGTCAGCGGCCATCGGGCAGTGCGTCGGGATGCCATGTCCGTCTGGTCCCGCTGAAGACCCGCCCGATATCGCCCTAACTGTATCGATACGGGCGCTCTCCGTTCCTCCACAGCGCCGCCGACGGCGGGCTGCGCCCAGGCGGCACGCGGGCGGGAACGCGCGCTGATCCGCTGCGGGGGTTCCGGGACACCCGATCAGGGAACACCCCTCACCAGGGCGAGGAATCGAACACCATGCGTTGGCAAAATCACAGCTCAGCGGCTGTTGTGGCGCTTCCGGGCATCGTCCTGAACACCTACGACGGCGCCCGCCGCCTCCCCCACTACGGCCATTGGGCCGCCGCCATCGGTCTCACGGTCATCGCCGTCATCATCATCTCGATGCTGATCGCCACCCTCCTCCGCGGCCGGCGACGGCGATGAGCCGCCCGTTGATGCCCGCGGCCCCGTAGCGGTCGGGGGGGCTTGGTCAGCGGGTCAGGACGCCGCGGCCGTCCCGGACTTCGAAGACCAGCTGGGTCTCGGTCTGCCTGACCATCGGGTGGACGGTCACGTGTTCGAGGATGAGGTCCCTGAGTTCCTGGGGGCTGGCCACGGCCACGTGCAGGAGGAAGTCGTCGTCGCCGGCGACGTGGAGGACCGTCAGGGCGCCCGGGACGTCGACCAGCCGGTCGTACAGGGTGCGGACGTGGTCGCGGCTGTGGCTGCCCAGGCGCACCTTGATGATGGCGTTGATGGGGTGGCCGAGGACGCCGAGGTCGAGTCGGGCGGTGATGCTCGTGATCACCCCGGAGTCCCGCAGGGCGCGGACGCGGTAGGCGCAGGTCGACTCGGCGATGCCCACCCGGGTCGCGAGCGCGGCGTTGGTCATCCGCCCGTCGTCCACGAGGGCGGCGAGGATCGCCAGGTCCGTGCCGTCGAGAGGGGCCGGAGTGGGTTGTGGTTTCTTCGGCTGCTGCCCGGCCACGCGTCCTCCTCTTGCGGAATCTGCACTGATATCCGTGCATAACCGATTTTTCATCAAGGAGTCTTGCAGATCACTGTGGATCAGCCCAGTCTTCCGTCATGACTTCGCCGCATCTGCAACTCGACTCGGTCGCCGTCCACGCGGGCCGCGAGGACCTGGCCGAGCTCGGCGTCCACGCGCTGCCGATCGACCTCTCCACGACCAACCCGCTCTCCAGCATCGAGGCGGGAGGCCTGTCCTACGAGGCCATGGCCGGTGGAGGGGAGCCGATTGCCGAGGGCGGATCCGTCTACGCGCGGCTCTGGAATCCGACGGTGGCACGGTTCGAGTCGGCGCTGGCGCGGTTGGAGCACGCCGAGGCCGCCGTGGCGTTCTCGTCCGGCATGGCGGCGGTGACCGCGGCGATCCTGGCGAGCTTGAACGAGAGCGGCCGCCGCCACGTCCTGGCGGTGCGTCCCCTCTACGGGGGGACCGACCACCTGCTCGCCTCGGGCCTCCTCGGAGCGGAGGTGACCTACTGCTCGGCGTCGCAGGTCGCCGCCGGGCTTCGCCCCGACACCGCGATGGTCGTGCTCGAGACGCCCGCCAACCCGACCCTGGACCTGGTCGACATCCGCGCCGTCGTCGAGGCCGCCCAGGGCGTCCCCGTCCTGGTCGACAACACCTTCGCCACCCCGGTCCTGCAGAATCCGATCGACCTCGGCGCCGCGATGGTCCTGCACAGCGCGACCAAGTACCTGGGCGGACACGGCGATGTCATCGGCGGCGTCATCGCCTGCGGCCGGGAGCAGGCGGCCGCCCTGCGCCGCGTGCGCGCCGTCACCGGCGGACTGCTCCACCCCCTGGGCGCCTACCTCCTGCATCGGGGACTCGCGACGCTGCCGGTGCGGGTGCGGGCCCAGCAGGCGAACGCCCAGCGCGTCGCCTCGTGGCTGGCGACCCATCCGAGCGTCGCGCGGGTCTACTACCCCGGCTTCGACGGGGACCCGCAGGGGCTGCTCGGGCGGCAGATGCACGGGACCGGCGCGATGCTCTCCATCGACCTCCACGGCGGATACGAGCAGGCCGAGCGCGTCACGGCGGCGACCGGGCTCTTCACCCACGCGGTCTCCCTCGGCGGTGTCGACTCGCTGATCCAGCACCCCGCGGCGCTGACCCACCGGCCCGTCGCCCCGGAGGCCCGTCCGGCCGCCAGCCTGGTCCGGCTCTCCGTCGGGCTGGAGGACGCCGAGGACCTCATCGCCGACCTTGACCAAGCCCTCGCCGCACCCCACTCGATATCCTTCTCCGCAACCGCTGCCCCCGCGCAGGCCACCCCAGAGACACGGCAGGAGTCGGACCGTCCCCTCGTGGAAGCCGCCGACCAGGCGGGCCGCTCGTAGCCACGGGGCACGCGCGGTTCCCCGCCCGGACCGGCCGCCACCGTCGGCGACCGGCCCGGGCCCGGCCTCGTTCTCGCCGTCCACCGCTGTGCCCGCACCAACGCCGCTCGGACCACCACCGTCAACGTCACCGCCGGGACCGTGCCATGACTGATCAGATCTCCACACCCGTGACCGACACCAGCCTGGACACCTTGCGCGAAGTGGAGCAGCGCGTGCTGTGGCTGTCCACCGCGATCGTCGACCACGCCAACCGCGTCCGCCCCAATCCCACCGGCCTCAAGGTGGGGGGACACCAGGCGTCCAGCGCCTCCATCACCAGCATCATGACGGCGCTGTGGTTCGAGCACCTGCGGCCGGACGACCGGGTGTCGGTCAAGCCGCACGCCTCGCCGGTCCTGCACGCCATCGAGTACCTGCTCGGCTCGCTGGACGAGCGGCATCTGACGACCCTGCGCGCCTTCGGCGGGCTGCAAAGCTATCCGTCCCGCACCAAGGACCCGGTTCCGGCCGACTACTCCACCGGCTCGGTCGGGATCGGCGCCACCGCTCCCATCTGGGGCGCGATCTCCCGCCGGTACGTCGGCGGCCACTTCGCCCCCCAGGCGTCCGGACGCCAGTACTCGCTGGTCGGGGACGCCGAACTCGACGAGGGCGCGGTCTGGGAGGCGGTCCTCGACCCGCGCGTCGCCGAGCTCGGCGAGCTCGTGTGGATCGTCGACTTCAACCGGCAGTCCCTGGACCGGGTCGTGCCCGTCGCGGGCGCGACCCGCATGGAGTCGATGTTCGCCGCGGCCGGCTGGCAGGTCATCACCGTCAAGTACGGCGCGGAGTTGGAGGAGCTGTTCCGGCGGCCGGGCGGCGACGCGCTGCGCGAGCGGATCGACACCATGACCAACCCGGAGTACCAGCGCCTGCTGCGCCACGCTCCGGACCGGCTGCGCGAGCTCCTCCCGGGCACGGGGCCCCAGGCGGGGGCCATCCGCGACCTGCTCGCCGGTGTCGACGACGATCGGCTGGCCGAGGCCGTCCGCGGCCTCGGCGGGCACGACCACGCCGCGCTGCGGCAGGCGTTCCGCGCCATCGACGACACCCGGCCGACCGTGATCATCGCCTACACGGTCAAGGGGTACGGCCTGCCCATCGAGGGCCACCCGCAGAACCACTCGGCGCTGCTGACCGGTCCCCAGGTCGAGGAGCTCGCCGCGCGTGCGGGGGTGTCCGCCGACGCGCCGTGGCAGCGGTTCGCGCCCGGGAGCGAGGCCGCCGTGCTGTGCGCCGGGGCCGCCGAACGGCTGCGCCGTCCGGTCACCGCGCCCGCCGCGCCGCCCGCCGTCCCCACCGACCTCGGGCGCACTCCGTCGGGAACCGCGACCACCCAGTCCGCGCTGGGACGCGCCCTGCTCGACCTGAACCGCGCCGCCCCGCAGGCCGGCGCGCGGGTCGTCACCGTGTCACCGGACGTCAGCTCCAGCACCAACCTGGGCGGCTGGGTCAACAAGGTGGGCGTGTGGTCGCCCCAGGAGCACCTCGACTGGTTCGCCGACGACCGCGAGACGATCCTGCACTGGCGGGAGGGGCCCGCCGGCCAGCACATCGAGCTCGGCATCGCCGAGGGCAACCTGGTCGGCCTGCTCGGCGAGCTGGGCGCGACCTGGAGCCGCTGGGGCGAGCCCCTGCTGCCGATCGGCGTGCTGTACGACCCCTTCGTCACCCGGGCGCTGGAGCCCTGGTCGTTCGGGATCTACGCGGGCGGCCAGTCGATCCTGGTCGGCACCCCGTCGGGCGTCACCCTCGCTCCGGAGGGCGGGGCCCACCAGTCGATCGTCACCCCGTCCATCGGCATCGAGCAGCCCGGATGCACCACCTGGGAGCCGGCGTTCGCCCTGGAGACCGAGTGGTGTCTGCTCGCGGCGCTGGGACAACTCGGGCGTCCCGGCGGATCCTCGGCCTACCTGCGGCTGTCGACGCGTCCGGTCGATCAGCGGCTGGCGGCGATCCCCGCCGACCCCGCCGCCCGCGAACGCCGCCGGCGCCAGGTGGTCGCCGGCGGCTACGCGCTGCGGCGCGCGTCCGGAGCCCCGGACGCCACCATCGTCGCCGTGGGCGCCCTCGTCCCCGAGGCCCTCGAGGCCGCGGAGCGCCTGGAGAAGCTCGGCACGGCCGTGGACGTGCTCTGCGTCGTCAGCCCCGACCTGCTCTTCCGCGCGGTCCAGGCGCGACGCGGCCTGGACGACGCGCCGACGTGGATCCTGGACACGCTCTTCCCCGCCGATCGCGCCGCGCCCCTGGTGACGGTGCTGGACGGGCACCCGCACACCCTGGCCTTCCTGGCCGGGGTGACCGGGACCCCGGCGACGCATCTGGGCGTCAGGGCGTTCGGCCAGTCCGGGGACATGGACAGCGTGCACCGCGCGCACGGGATCGACACCGACAGCATCGTCGCGGCGGTTCTCGACCACACGGACTGACCCAGCCACACGGACTGAATCAAAAGACCGGGTGCCCTCGGCATCGCCTCAGGCACCCGGTCATCGATCACGACTCAGCGGTCAGCGCTTGCCGTGGTAGCGGTCCCAGAGGGCCTTCATGTGGCCGGTGTACACCACGACGTTGCCGTCGTTCTGGACGGCGAGCCAGGTGCTCTTGTGCCAGGTGTGGGTGGACCAGAGCGCCTTCTTGGCCTTGCTGTACACGACCAGGTTCCCGTCGGTCTGCATCACCGTGTACGCGCCAGGGTGCCCCGACGTGCGGGTGTGCCACGCGAGCTTGCCGTACCGGTACAGCGCCAGGTCACCGTTCGGCTCCTGACGCAGCTGGTAGGCGCGGTTCTGCGAGACGACCTTCTGGTACGGGTAGAGCGTCACACCGTTCGACAGCGTCGAAATCCACTGGTAGCTCGACCACACCGCGGTCTTGCCCTTGTAGACAACGGCGTTCCCGTCGTTCTGCAGCGACAGGTAGGCGCCCTTGTCACCGTCGGTGTGGCTCCTCCAGTACGTACGGGTTCCCTTGGCGACCGCCAGGTCACCGTTGGTCCGCATCGTCGCAGCCGAACCCTTGACCCAGGTGTGGGAGCTCCAGATGGACTTGGAACCCTTGTAGACCACCAGGTTGCCGTCGGACTGCATGGCCAGCTTGTACCGGCCGTCAGGCGAACGCAGATACTGCCCCGCCTTGAGGGTCTGACCGGACTTGAGCACCGAACGCACCGCGCTCGCGTCGACCTTGGTGCCGGAGCTCGCGGCGCTCGCCTCGGCCTTGGTGCCGGACTGCGAGGCGAAGACGGGCACCGCGGCCGCCACGGCGGCCGTCGCCAGCGTGGCCGCGGCGACCGCGGCCAGCTTGATCTTCATCTGTGCTTCGAGGCCCTTCTGTCGTTGACGTCGCAAAAAGCGACATGGACGACATGGGAGCCTAGAGCCCGCGGGTGCTGCCGATGTGTGCGAAGCATGCGGTCCTGCTGTGCAATGCGTGCGCCGATGCCGCCGACGGCGGGCGCCGGTCAAGCGAACGACGGCCAAGCGGACGGCGGCGAAACCTGGCAAGAAACGCACTTTTGGCACGTCGGAGCCGTCTTGTACCGTGCACCGCGTGCACAACGGGGCGAATAACGCGTCGCTGGAACGGTGCGGCGGGGCGTTCGCAACCGACTCGGCGGCGAACGGGGTCGAATGGTTCACCGAAGCGGTGTCGCGCGCGTTGATGCCGTCGGAGTTCAGTCCGCTGGACTCGGATGGCAGGTTCCACGCCGAGGGAGCCCAGTTGGACCTTGGAGCGATCCAGGTGTCCTGGTTCGCCTACTCGCCGCTGCGCTCGCGCCGGACGATGAAACTGATCCGCGCCGGGGACCCGGAGCAGTACCAGCTGGGCATGGTCGTCAAAGGCAACGCGTGGTTCGCGCAGCACGGGGCCGAGGCGGATCTCCGTCCACGGGAGATGGCGCTCTGGGACACCTCCCGTCCCTATGAGTCCTGTTCGGGGCTGGACGGCCGCGACGTCGAGATCGTCGTCCTGCAGATCCCCAAGGCCATGATGCCGATGCCGTCCCAGCAGGTCACCCGGCTCCTCTCCCAGCGCATCCCCGCCGGGAAGGGGCTGCCCGCCGTCCTGTCGGACTTCATGCTCTCACTCACCGCCAACGCTCCCGACGCCTGTCCGGGCAGCCGGGCCGCCCTGGGGCACATGGCGGTGGAACTGACCGCCGCGTGCCTCGCCCAGCGGTTCGGAGGCCTCCGGGAGCTGTCCGCCGAGGTCCGCGCCCACGGGCTGCTCCGCCGGATCGACGCGTTCATCGACCAGAACCTCGGCGACCCCGCCCTGACTCCCCGCATGATCGCCGACCACCACCACATCTCGCTCCGGACGCTCTACACCCTCTTCGAGGGCGAGCCCGAGGGCGTCGCGGCGTCGATCCGCCGCCGCAGGCTCGAACGCTGCCGCGCCGACCTCTCCTCCCCCGAACTGCGGGAACGTCCCGTCCAGGCCATCGCCGCCCGCTGGGGCTTCACCAGCGCCGCCGCCTTCAGCCGCACGTTCCGCGCCGCCTTCGGCACCAGTCCCCATGATCATCGCCATCACGCCCTCGGCGCACAGAGGAAGGCCGCCGGCCCCACCGGCCCCGGAACCGCCAGGCCCGCCGCCACCGAGCCTGGTGCCGCCGAGGGCGTCAGCCGTCCCTGATCTCCTGGATAAACTTGCGGCATGCCGGATACGCAGTACGAAGACCTGCTCAGCCATGTGCTCGCCACGGGCGCCCGCAAGGAGGACCGCACGGGGACGGGGACGCGGTCGGTCTTCGGGCACCAGCTGCGCTACCGGCTGTCGGACGGCTTCCCGTTGATCACGACGAAGAAGGTCCACTTCCGCTCGATCGCCTACGAGCTGCTGTGGTTCCTGCGGGGCGAGTCGAACGTCACCTGGCTCCAGGAGAACGGCGTCACGATCTGGGACGAGTGGGCCGCCCCGGACGGCGAGCTCGGCCCGGTCTACGGCGTGCAGTGGCGGTCCTGGCCGACCCCGGACGGCGGGCACGTCGACCAGATCGGCGAGGTGCTGCGCACGCTGCGTGAGAACCCCGACTCCCGGCGGATCATCGTGTCGGCGTGGAACGTCGCCGACATCCCGCGGATGGCGCTGCCGCCCTGCCACGCGTTCTTCCAGTTCTACGTCGCGGACGGCGAGCTCTCCTGCCAGCTGTACCAGCGCAGCGCGGACCTGTTCCTCGGCGTGCCGTTCAACATCGCCAGCTACGCCCTGCTGACGCACATGATCGCCGAGCAGGTCGGGCTCGGCGTCGGCGACTTCATCTGGACCGGCGGCGACTGCCACATCTACGACAACCACCAGGACCAGGTCCGCACGCAGCTCGCCCGCGAGGCGCGGCCGTTCCCCACGCTGAGCCTGAAGCCGGCCGAGAGCCTGTTCGACTACACCTACGAGCACATCACGCTCGACGGGTACGACCCGCACCCCGGCATCAAGGCGCCGGTGGCGGTGTGATCGGGCTCGTCTGGGCGCAGTCGTCCAACGGCGTCATCGGCCGCGACGGCACGCTGCCGTGGCACCTGCCGGAGGACATGAAGCACTTCCGCGCCCTGACCGCGGGCGCGACCGTCCTCATGGGCCGCCGCACCTGGGAGTCGCTGCCGCCGCGGTTCCGGCCGCTGCCGAACCGGCGCAACCTCGTGCTGTCGCGCACACCCCAGGACGGCGTGGAGACCTTCCCCGACCTTCCGCGGGCGCTCGCCGCGGCGAGCGGGGACGTGTGGGTGATCGGCGGCGCGGCCGTGTACCGCGCGGCGCTGCCGCTGGCCGACCGGATCGTGGTCACCGAGATCCGCGAGTCGTTCGAAGGGGACACCTACGCCCCCGACACGGGCCGCTCACCGGACTCCGCCGAGCCGTGGCAGGAGTCCTCGACCGGCCTGCACTACCGCTTCCTGACCTGGAACTGAGACCACCGGACCGGCGGTCCCGGCCGCGACCCGGATCGCGGCCCCGGCCGTCCGGTGCGCTCACTCGGGGCCGGAGCGGACGTCGATCAGCGGGAGCCGCGTGAGGCGGGCCCGCTCCTCCGCGGCGATCTCGGCCTCGCGGTGGGCGCCCAGCTTGGTGTTCTGGACCTTGTCGTGCAGCTTGACGATGGCGTCGAGCAGCATCTCCGGGCGGGGCGGGCAGCCGGGCAGGTAGACGTCGACCGGGACGATGTGGTCGACGCCCTGCACGACGGCGTAGTTGTTGAACATGCCGCCGGACGACGCGCACACGCCCATCGCGATGACCCACTTGGGTGAGGCCATCTGGTCGTAGAGCCGCCGCAGCACCGGCGCCATCTTCTGGCTCACCCGTCCGGCCACGATCATCAGGTCGGCCTGCCGGGGCGTCGCCGAGGCGCGCTCCATGCCGAACCGGGCGAAGTCGTGGCGCGGGTCGCCGACCGCCATCAGCTCCATGCCGCAGCAGGCCAGCCCGAACGTCATCGGCCACATCGACGACCGGCGCGCCAGTCCGGCCATCTTCTCGACGGTCGTGAGCAGGAAGTCGCCGGGGAGGTGTTCCTCGAGTCCCATGTCCATCCAGGCTGGTCGAACGCGCGAGGGTGATCAATCGCCTATTCCGCCATGATCGTTTCGCCGCGCGCCACAATGGGCGCATGGAGATGCGCGAGATCGAGGCGTTCCTGGAGGTCGCCCGGGAGCTGCATTTCGGCCGCGCGGCGGAGCGGCTGCGCGTGTCGACCCCGCGGGTGAGCCAGGCGGTGCGCGCGCTGGAACGCCGGGTCGGCGCCCCGTTGTTCGAGCGGACGACCCGGCGGGTGCGGCTGACGCCTCTGGGCGAGCGGCTGCGCGCCGAACTCGCGCCCGCGCACGACCGGATGGAACGGGCGCTCACCGAGGCACGCGACAGCACCGGCACCGGGGTGCTGCGCGTGGGCGTCGCGACCAGCCTGCCCACCGCTGTGGTCGAGGCGAGGATCCAGGCGTTCGAAGGGACTCACCCGCGCTGCGCCGTGGTGCGCTCCGCACACCCCAACTCCGAACCGTCCCGGTGGGCGGACGAATGGCCGGTGGACGTCTTCGTCGGCTGGCTGCCCAGCGATCCCGCGTCGATCGAGGCCAGGGGCTACCGCCTGGGCCGGGCATGGCGTCGTGAGGACAGGGCGGCCCTGCTGGCGACCGGGCACCCGCTGGGACGGCACGTCACGATCGACGCCGAGGAGCTGGCCGACCACGACGTCCTGTACCCGAGCAGCATGCCGCCGGACCTGGCCGACCTGTGGGTGCCGCCCGCCACCCCCGGCGGCCTCCCGCTGCGCCGGGTGCCGCGGCACAGGTCCGCGTCGCTCGAGGAGGCGGTCGTCCTGGTCGCCCAGGGGGACGTGATCCACCTGACGGTCGCCTCGGTGCGTCCGGACAACCCTCATGTCGTCACGGTGCCGGTGTCCGGCCTACCCCCGGTGGTCTGCGCCCCGATCTGGCCCGCCGGCACGGAGAGCGCCCTGATCCGCGAGTTCGCCGGTGGCACCGCGCCCGACGCGCCCTAGCCGGGCCGGTGTCCCTCACCCCCGGCGGTCACGAAACGCCATTACATCGTTCCAATAGTGGCGGGCGAATGATACAGGCCATCAATGGCGGTGAGTGAATCCGATGTCGCTTTGGGCAACCCTGGAGGCGCACGCAATTCGGGGAGCCGTGGACGGTCATCGCGTGAACATTGAACGACAGTCACGGCACATGCGCGCTAAATAGGGCAATGGCTCTCCCAAGGGAGGAACCCCTACATGGACGCTGGACTATACGCCCATATCACCCCCATTACAAGCATGTGACCATCGGTGCATACGGCCTCGAATGCGGTGTCGTCGGACGTGGTGCCGCGCTCTGGAGCACTGCGCCCCAAGCTGATGGAGCGTCGGGCCACCAGAGCCGGGTCCGGATTCTGAGGGGGCTCAGAGAAATCTCTGAATGTGCAGCTCAGGCCGCACGGCTTGGCTTTCGAGGCCACAACGGGGGCCGGTGCGGGCCTGGACGTCCGCGCCCGTGCGTGCGCCCGTGAAGTCCTCGCCTTGAGCGTCCACTTTTGGCCAGAGATAAAAGATTCAACTCTTTCAGAGCGCATCTGACCAGGAACTTATCTCCACATTGGCCATAGCGTCTGGTGAGAGATTGTCGACAGCGGACACAGCGCTGTGATAGCACCAGTCTGCCGCACTCTGTTCACCCCTGCCCCGGCGCTCCCTTCTCTTTGCGATTCGAACGTCCACCCCAGGGCACCGCCATGCCCGAAGGCCCCCTTCCGAGGTTCGGATGAAAAAGACGCAGATGACGACTGACCTGCACGGCCGCGACCTGGTACTCGGCCTGACGCCCTTTCACGAGCCCAGCGCGCCGCTCACCGTGGCCGTCGGACGGGCCGGAGGGCTCGGTGTCCTGGACCTCGGCCGGGACGCCTCCCTGGCACGTGACCACCTCGAACGGGTCACGCGCCGCTGGGACGGCGCCTTCGGGGTGCGGGTGTCGGCTGGATGCCCGCTCTCAGCCGAGCACCTGCCTCCCCCGGTCGACCTCGTGGTCCTCGAAGCGGGACTGGACGTCCTGCCGTGGTGTGGCGAAGGCCGCCGGGTTCTCGTCGAGGTCGTCTCGGCGGCGGAGGCTCGCGCGGCCGTCACGCAGGGAGCGGCGGGAGTCATCGCCAAGGGCGCGGAGTCGGGCGGACGGGTCGGGGAGCCGAGCACGTTCGTCCTGCTCCAGCGGCTGGTCGCCGAGCTCGACGTCCCGGTCTGGGCGCAGGGCGGCATCGGCACGGCCACCGCCGCCGCGGCGGTGGCGGGCGGTGCCCGCGGCGTGGTGCTCGACTCCCAGCTGGCCCTGGCCGCCGAGATGGACCTCCCGGAGACGGTCGCAGCGGCGATCACCGCGATGGACGGCAGCGAGACGACGATCGTCGACGGCCATCGCGTCTACACACGTCCGGACCTGCCGATCTCTGAGCTGGCAGAGCGCGGCGTCCCAGACCGCCTCGGCGGCCGCGACCTGCGCGAGCAGTTGCTGCCCATCGGCCAGGAGGGTGCGTTCGCCGCCTCCCTGGCCCGGCGGCACAGGACCGCGGGCGGTGTCGTCCAGGCGATCCGCGCCGCGATCGGCGCCGGGATCGCCGCGGGCAGGGAGCAGGCCCCGCTGGCGCCGGGGCGGGGCATCGCGCGCGAACCGCGCGGTCCGCGCTACCCGATCGCGCAGGGCCCGATGACCCGCGTCAGCGACCGCGCCGCCTTCGCCGCGCGGGTGGCCGAGGGCGGCGGCCTGCCGTTCGTCGCGCTCGCCCTTCTCAACGGCGAGGACACGCGCCGGCTGCTGGACGAGACCGCCGAACTGCTCGGCGACCGGCCGTGGGGCGTCGGGGTCCTCGGCTTCGCCCCGGAGGAGATCCGGGCCGCTCAGCTCGACGCCGTCCGGGCGGTGCGTCCGCCGTACGCGCTGATCGCCGGAGGGCGTCCTGCCCAGGCCGCGGCGCTGGAGTCCGAGGGCGTCGCGACCTACCTGCACGTCCCCTCCCCCGGCCTGCTGGCGCGGTTCGTCAAGGAGGGCGCCCGCAGGTTCGTCTTCGAGGGGTCGGAGTGCGGCGGGCACATCGGCCCGCGCGCGAGCTTCCCGCTCTGGCAGGCCCAGATCGACTGCCTTCTCGAGCACGGCGACGCGCTGCCCGAGATGAGCGTGCTGTTCGCCGGGGGCGTCCATGACGCGCGATCGGGCGCGATGGTGTCGGCGCTCTGCGGTCCCCTCGCCGAGCGCGGCGCGGCGACGGGCGTGCTCATGGGCACGGCCTACCTGTTCACGCGGGAGGCGGTCGACTCCGGGGCGATCCTGGCCGGGTACCAGCGGACGGCCCTGGAGTGCCGGGACACGGCTCTGCTGGAGACCTCGCCCGGCCATGTGACCCGATGCGCGGACACCCCGTACGTGGCGGCGTTCGAGGAGACGCGGCAGCGCCTCCTCGACGGCGGCGCCACGGTCCAGGACGCCTGGGCGGAGTTGGAGGGGCTCAACCTCGGTCGGTTGCGCATCGCCTCGAAGGGCCTGCGGCGCACGGAGGACGGCCTGCGCACCGTGGACGGGCGGGAGCAGCTCGACGAGGGCATGTACATGCTCGGCCAGGTTGCCACGCTCCGTTCGGACGTCACGACCGTCGCCGAGTTGCACGAGGACGTCGCGGACGGATCGGCCCGTCTGCTCGCCTCGTTCGCGGAGCCGGACGCCGAGGAGCGGGAGACCCCGGCGACGCCGCTGGACATCGCCGTCGTAGGCATGGCCTGCGTGTATCCGGGCGCGAGCGACCTCGGCGAGTACTGGTCGAACATCGTCCACGGCGTCGACGCGGTCACCGACGTGCCCGCCGAACGCTGGAACGTCGAGCGGTACCACGACGCGGAGGCGGGCGCGCGGCCCGAGGGCCGGACGCCCTCCAGGTGGGGCGGCTTCATCCCGCGGGTGCCGTTCGACGCGCTCGAGTACGGGATCCCGCCCACGTCCCTCGCCAGCATCGAGCCCGTCCAGCTGCTCGCCCTGGAGGTGGCGGCGCGGGCGCTGCGCGACGCGGGGTACGCCGAGCGGGAGTTCGAGCGCGAGCGCACCTCGGTGATCTTCGGCGCCGAGGCGGGCAGCGGCCTGTCGGCGGCCTACAGCCTGCGCGCGGCGCTGCCCGCCTACACCGGCGAGGTCCCGCCCGCCCTGGACCGGCACCTGCCCGAGCTCACCGACGACTCCTTCCCCGGCGTGCTGAGCAACGTGATCGCCGGGCGGATCGCCAACCGGCTGGACCTCGGCGGCCCCAACTTCACCGTGGACGCGGCCTGCGCGTCGAGCCTCGCCGCGCTGGACCTGGCCTGCAAGGAGCTGTCCGCCGGCGGCAGCGACATGGTCGTGTGCGGCGGGGCGGACCTGCACAACGACGTCCAGGACTACCTGCTGTTCGCCTCGGTGCGCGCGCTGTCGTCCCGGGGCAGGTGCGCCACGTTCGACTCGGCCGCCGACGGCATCGTGCTCGGCGAGGGCGTGGCCTGCGTCGTCCTCAAGCGCCTGGAGGACGCCGAACGCGACGGCGACCGGATCTACGCGGTCGTCAAGGGCGTGGGCGGGTCCAGCGACGGACGCTCCCTCGGCCTGACCGCGCCGCGTCCCGAGGGCCAGCGGCGCGCGCTGGAGCGCGCCTACGCCGCGAGCGGGGTCTCCCCCGCCGACGTCGGGATGGTCGAGGCGCACGGCACCGGAACGGTGGTCGGCGACCGCACCGAGCTGGCCGCGCTCACCGAGCTGTTCACCGAGGCCGGCGCGGAGCCCGCGCGCTGCCGGATCGGGTCGGTCAAGTCCCAGATCGGGCACACCAAGTGCGCCGCCGGCCTGGCCGGACTGATCAAGGCCGCCTACGCCCTGCACACCGGGACGCGTCCGGGCGGCCTGCACATCACCGAGCCGAACCCGTTCTGGTCGCCGGAGACCAGCCCGTTCGCCTTCGGCTCCGCGCCGTGGGAGGCGCCGCCGGGACGCCGGTACGCGGGGGTGAGCGCCTTCGGCTTCGGCGGCACGAACTTCCACGCCGTCCTCAGCGGCTACGACGGGGTGGACGAGCCCGCGCACGGCCTGCCGCGGTGGCCGGCGGAACTGTTCCTCTTCCGCGGGGACGGCCCGGACGGGATCGTCCGGGAGGCCGACCGCCTGGCCAAGGCGCTCGACGCCGACGGGGACACGAAGCTGCGCGAGCTGGCGGCGGCCCACCTGCGCGGCGCCCCCGACGCCCCGGTCCGCGCCGCGATCGTCGCCTCCGGCCGGGACGACCTGACGGCCAAGCTGGCGGACCTGCGGGCCGGGAAGGCCGGACGGGGCGTCCACCTCGCGCCGGACGAGGCCGCGACCGGCGGGCTGGCGTTCCTGTTCCCCGGCCAGGGCAGCCAGCGGCCGGGGATGCTGGCCGACCTGTTCACCGCCTTCCCCCGCCTGCAACGCCTGCTCCGGTTGGCGGACGGACGGTTCGCGCCGGCCATGTTCCCGCCGGCCGCGTTCGACCGTGCCGAGACCGCCCGGCAGAAGGCCGCGATCACCGACACCCGCGTCGCCCAGCCCGTCCTGGGCATCGCCGGACTGGCCATGGCCGAGCTGCTGGGCACGCTCGGGGTCCGTCCCGACATGGCCGGCGGCCACAGCTATGGGGAGCTGGTCGCGCTCTGCACGGCCGGGGCGTTCGGCGAGGACGACCTGATGGCCCTCAGCGAGCGCCGCGCGGGCGCGATCCTCGCGGCGGCCGGTGAGGACCCGGGGACCATGGCCGCCGTCACGGCGACCGCCGCCGACGTGCGCACGGCGCTCAAGGAACTCGGCCTCGGCGACGAGGTGGTCGTCGCCAACGACAACGCTCCGGCGCAGGCCGTCATCTCCGGTCCGACGGTCGCGGTCGAGCGCGCCGTGGCCGCGCTCGAGGAGCGCGGGATGCGGGCGCGCGGTGTGCCGGTCGCCTGCGCGTTCCACAGTCCGCTGGTCGCCTCGGCCTCGAACACGCTCGCCGCGGCGCTCGCCGGCCACGACGTGCGGCCTCCCGCCCGTCCGGTCTGGTCGAACGGCACCGCCGCTCCCTATCCCGGCACGGCCGAGGGCGTCCGGGATCTGCTCGCCCGGCAGGTGGCCGAACCGGTGCGGTTCGTGGAGCAGGTCGAGGCGATGTACGCGGCGGGCGCGCGGGTGTTCGTCGAGGCGGGGCCGGGACGCGTCCTGACCGGGCTGGTCGGGCGGATCCTGGGCGACCGGCCGCACACGGTCGTGCCGTGCGACGTGCCCGGCGAGAACGGGATCGTCCGGCTGCTGGAGGCGCTCGCCGCGCTCGCCACCGCCGGGGTCCCGGTCGATCTGCGCCCGCTGTTCGCCGGACGTGCCGATCCCGCCGCCGCTGCCGCCTCCGCCGCGCCGGGGCGTCCGCGCTGGCTGGTGGACGGGCAGCTCGTCCGCACCGCGTCCGGAGAGTGCGTGCCGGGCGGGCTGCGGCCCGCGACCGAAGCGCCCCAGGTGGGTCCGAACCTGACAGGAGAGTCCATGGACAACGGCAACGGTGCGGGCCGCGACGCCGCGGTGATGGAGTTCCTGCGGACGTCACGGGAGCTGGTCGCGACCCAGCGCGAGGTCATGCTCGGCTACCTGGGGACCACGCCGTCCGCGCCGGTCCTCCCGGCCGCGCCCGCGTCTCCGGTCCCGGCGCTCGTCCCCGAGCCCTCGCCGGTTCCCGTCCCCGCGTCCACGGCGCCGGAACCGGAGGTGGGGCCGAGGGACCCGCGGCAGGTCCGCGAGGTCGTGGTCGCCACGGTCAGCGCCCGCACCGGCTATCCCGCCGACATGCTCGGGACGGACCTGGACCTGGAAGGCGACCTGTCCATCGACTCGATCAAGCGCACGGAGATCATCGGGGAGCTCGCCGACCAGCTCGGGCTCGCCGGCGGCGACGCGCCCCTCGACGAGGACGTCGTCGCCGAACTGGCCCGGATCAAGACCATCGGCGGCATCGCCGACTGGCTCGGCGGCCACCTCTCCGGACGGGTCGAAGCGGCCACCCCGGCCGAGGCGACCGCGCCCGCATCCGGACCCGTCCGGGTGGAGGCGGTCGAGCCCGGACGCTTCGTGGTCGAGCCCGTCGTCGTCCCCGCCCCCGACGGTGACGGCGACCCGCTCGCCGACCGCCGGGTGGTCATCGTGGACGACGGCCGCGGGGTCGCGCTCGCGCTGGCCGACGTGCTCGAACGGCGCGGCGCCGTCCCGCGCGTCGTGGCGGCCCCGGAGTCCGAACCCGCCGACGCCCTCGTGCATCTGGGCGCGCTGGGCCCCGGCGCCGGGCCTGTGCTCCCCGGCGCGTTCGAAGGGATCCGCCAGGCGCTGCTCAGCGGCGCCGACCGGCTGGTGGTCGCCACCGCGACGGCCGGACGCTTCGGGCAAGGCGACGACGCCGACACCGGCACGGCCGACATCGGCCTGCGCGGGCTCGTCCGCGCGCTCGCGCGCGAGTTCCCCGACGCGGTGGCGCGCGCCGTCGACGTCGACCCCAAGGAGGACCCGCGCAAGATCGCCGAGCACCTGGCGCTCGAGCTCGCCGGTGGCGACGGCCGCACCGTCGTCGGGTACAGCAACGGCACCCGCACCACCCCGCGGGTCCGCCGCGCCGACCTCGACGGCGAGGCGACCGCGCCGCCCGGCCTGGACGCCGGGTCGGTCGTCCTGCTGACCGGCGGCGCGCGCGGCATCACCGCGACCGCCGCACGGGCCCTGGCCCGCCGCACCGGCTGCCATGTCGAGCTCATCGGCCGCACCCCGCCCCCGTCGGGCCCGGAGGACCCGGTCACGGTGCCCGCCGCGGACATGACCGCCCTGCGCGGCGTCCTGGCCCGCCAGGGCGGTACACCAGCCGAGATCGACGCGGCCGCGCGACGCGTCCTCGCCGAGCGGGAGATCCGGACGACGCTGGCGGACCTGCGGGACGCCGCGGCGTCGGTCCGCTACCACGTCGCCGACGTCCGCGACGCCGAGGCCGTGCGGGCCGTCGTCGCCGACATCCGCGCGCGGCACGGACGGCTGGACGGCGTCGTCCACGGCGCCGGGGTGCTGGAGGACAGGCTGCTCGCCGACAAGACGCCCGACTCGTTCGACCGCGTCTACGGGACGAAGGTGGACGGCTTCCGCGCGCTGCTGGACGCGCTCGCGTCCGGTGGCGAGGCGACGCCCCCTCCCGGGTTCGTCGTCGCGTTCGGCAGCGTGTCCGGGGTGTTCGGCAACCGCGGCCAGACCGACTACGCGGCGGCGAACGACGCGCTCGACTCGCTCGGCCACGCCTGGGCCGCGCGGCTGCCCGGACGCGTCGTGGCGATCGACTGGGGGCCGTGGGCCGGCGGCGGCATGGTCTCGCCCGAGCTGGAACGCGAGTACGCCCGGCGCGGCATCGCCCTGATCACTCCGGACGCCGGGGTCGACTGCCTGCTGCGCGAGCTGTCCCACGGCCGGGACGCGCAGGTCGTCTACATGTGCGGCGAGGCCGAGGATGCCTGAGGACGTCGCGATCGTCGGCGTCGGCGCGGTGTTCCCCGGCGCGGCGGATGCGACGGCGTTCTGGCACAACATCCGGACCGGGGTGGACGCGATCTCGGACGTGCCCGCGCACCGCTGGGATCCGGACGTCTACTACGCCCCTGAGGCCGCGGCCGCACCGGACCGCTTCTACTGCCGCCGGGGCGGGTTCGTCGACGAGCTCGCCGACTTCGACCCGACGAGGTTCGGCATCATGCCCGCCGCCGTGGACGGCACGGAACCGGACCAGCTGCTGGCCCTGCGCGCCGCCGCCGAGGCGATCTCCGACGCGGGCGGCGAGGAGCGGCTCCCCGACCGCTCCCGCGTCGGGGTCGTCATCGGCCGGGGCGGCTACCTCACCCCCGGCGTCGCCCGGCTCGACCAGCGCGTCCACACCGCCCACCAGCTCGTCGCCGTCCTGCGCGACCTCGCGCCCGGCCTCTCCGCGGACCGGCTGGCCACCGCGCGCGAGGCGTTCCAGAAGGCCCTCGGGCCGGAGGAGTCGATCGGGCTGGTGCCGAACTTCGCCGCGTCCCGGGTGGCCAACCGGTTCGACCTGCGCGGCCCGGCCTACACCGTGGACGCCGCGTGCGCGTCGTCGCTGCTGGCGGTCGACCACGCCGTCCGCGACCTGGCGTCCGGGCGCTGCGACGCGGTGCTCGCGGGCGGGGTGCACCACTGCCACCACACCACGCTCTGGAGCGTGTTCACCCAGCTCCGCGCGCTGAGCCCGACCGAGACGATCCGTCCCTTCGACGCCCGGGCGGACGGCACGCTGCTGTCGGAGGGCACCGGGGTCGTGCTGCTCAAGCGCCTCGCGGACGCGCTCGGGGACGGCGACCGCGTCTACGCGGTGATCCGCGGCGTCGGCGTCGCCAGCGACGGGCGCTCGTCCAGCATGATGAACCCCTCCTCGGACGGCCAGGTCGTCGCCGTCGAGCAGGCCTGGCGGGCCGCGGGTGTGGATCCCTCCGAGGGCGGCGCGGTCGGGCTGGTCGAGGCGCACGGCACCGCGACGTCCGCCGGAGACGCCGCCGAACTGGAGACGCTGCGACGCGCGTTCGGCTCCGGCGGCCCGCCGATCGGCCTGGGCACCGTCAAGTCGATGATCGGCCACACGATGCCCGCCGCAGGGGTGGCCGGCCTGATCAAGGCGGCGCTCGCCCTGCACCACGAGACGCTCCCGCCGACCCTGCACATCGAGGAGCCGCACCCGGCGCTGGCGGGCACGCGGTTCACGCCCGTCCTCCAGGCCGCGCCGTGGGACCGTCCCGCCGACGCGCCGCGCCGCGCGGCCGTCAACGCGTTCGGCTTCGGCGGAATCAACGCCCACGTCGTCCTTGAGGAGGCACCCCTGGCCGCTGCCGGACGTACGTCCTCCGCGAACCGCCGACCCGCCGATGAACCGATGCTGCACGGCGCCGCAACCGACCGCCGACCTGGCGATGAACGGATGCCGCGCGTCTCCGCGACGGACCGCCGACCCGAGGGGGAGCCGGTGTTGCGGGTCGCCAGGGCCGACCCCCGCGACATCGCGACCATCCTTGACGCCCCTGACGCCGAGCTGATCGAGGGAGCGGGTGGGACGGTGCCGCCCGGGGACGGGGACTGCCGGCTCGCGATCGTCGCTCCGGACGCCCGCCGGCTCGCGCTCGCACGCAAGATCGTTTCCAGGGGACGGCCCTGGCGGGGCCGCAGCGATGTGTGGTTCACCCCCCGGCCGCTGCTCTCGGGACCGGAGCAGGTGGCGTTCCTGTTCCCCGGCTTCGAGCCCGACTTCACCCCGCGCGTCGCCTCCCTCGCCGAGCACCTCGGCCTGCCCGCCCCGGCGCTGTCCGGCGGCGCCGACGTTCTCGAGCACGCCCTCGACGTGGTGGCGGTGAGCCGCCTGTACGCCGCCGCGCTCGCCGGGATCGGCGTCACGCCCGGGGCGCTGGCCGGACACAGCCTCGGCGAGTGGACCGCGATGATCGTCGGCCGGATCTACCCGCGGGTCGACGACTTCATCGCCTCGATGCGGCCGGGCATGGTCGAGGTGCCCGACCTGGTGTACGCGGCGTTCGGCGCGTCGGCCCAGCGCGTCGTCGGGGAGCTCGACGGTCTCGACCAGGTGCACCTCACCCATGACAACTGCCCGCACCAGGCGGTGGTCTGCGGTCCCGCCGACCAGGTCGCGCAGCTCGTGGACCGCCTGCGCGGGCAGGGCGTGCTAACCCAGACCATGCCGTTCCGCACCGGGTTCCACTCCCCGGCCTACACGCGGTATCTGCCGTCCGCCCGCGCGATGCTGGAGCGGCTGGAGGTGAGCCGGGCGACCGTGCCGGTGTGGTCCGCCGCCTCGCTCGCGCCCTTCCCGGACGACACCGGCGGCGTGCGCGACCTGGTGCTGCGCCACCTGGTCGAGCCGGTGCGGTTCCGCCGCCTCACCGAACTGCTCCACGACTCGGGCATCCGCGCGTTCGTCCAGGTCGGGCAGGGCAGCCTGGCCGGCTTCACCGAGGACACCCTGCGGGACCGCGACCATCTGACGATCAGCACCGCCGTGTCCGCCCGCGACGGGCTCGACCAGCTGCGCCGGGTGGCGGCCGCCCTGTGGGCCGACGGCCTGGACCCGGACTTCGCCCGGCTGCCCGCCCCGTCCGGGCGGTCGGCGACCCCTGCCCGTCCCGCGGGCCCGGACCGGACGGCGGCCCCGGACCGGTCGGTGCGGCTGCGCCTCGGCACGCCCATGGTCCGGCTGCCCGAGCTCAGCGGCCTGCTCGGCGTGGCCACCGCCGAGGTTCCTCCGACGGCCCTCGAGGGCGGTTCCCCGGTGCTCAGCGAACTCGGCGCCGTGCTCGCCGACACCACCGCGGCCGCGCGGGACGTCGGCGACGCCTGGCGCACCGGAGCCGCCGCGATGCCCGTCGCGGTGGGCGGCGCGGCGCCCGCGGACGGCACCGCGGAGCGACCGCGTTCCCTCACCCTGACCCAGGTGTTCTCGCTGGCGACGATGCCCGACACCGCCGACCACTGCATCTTCCCCCAGGCGCCGGGCTGGCCCGACATGACCGACCGGTTCCCCGTCGTCCCGCTCACCACGATCCTGGAGGTGATGGCCCGGGCGGCGAGCGAGCTGGTCCCGGACGCGACGGTGGTCGCCATCGAGCAGGTCAGGGCGCTGCGGTGGATCTGCACCGCCCCCGAGACGAACGCCGCGACGCACGTCGCCCGCGGCGCCACCACGCCGGACGGCGACATCCCGGTCAAGGTGCAGATCGAGGGCTACGCGAGCGGCGTCGTGCGGTTGCGCGCGGACGGCCATCCGCCCGCCCCCGAACCGTCCCCAACGCCGCCCGAGGCACTGCGGCCCCCACCCGTCTCCGCGCGGGAGCTGTACGACGGCAACTGGATGTTCCACGGACCCCGGTTCGCCAGCGTCGCCGGCATCGACGGGGTCGGACCCGACGGCATCACCGGAAGCCTGGCCAACCTGCCCGCCGAAGGGGCCCTGCTGGACGGCGCGGGCCAGCTCATCGGCCACTGGATGCAGGTCACCCTGACCGTCGACCAGACCGTCCTGCCGACGGGCATCCGCGCGGTGCGGTTCTACGGGCCGCCGCCCGAGGCCGGCGCGCGGATCGAGTGCGCCGCGTGGATCCGGGAGATCACCGACACCGAGGCGCGGGCGGACGCCGAGCTCCGCGACGGCGACGGACGCGTCTGGTGCCGGATCGACGGCTGGACGACCCGGCGCTTCGCCACCGACGAGCGGATCTGGGCGGTGAAGTTCCATCCGCAGAGCCAGACGCTGTCCGAGCCGCACCCCGGCGGCTGGTGCGCCGTCCGCGAGCACTGGCCCGACACCGGCTCGCGCGAGCTGATCATGCGCCGCCACCTGGGCGCCTCCGAGCGGTCCCGCTACGAGGCGCTGGCCCCGGACGCGCGGCGTCCCTGGCTGCTCGGCCGGATCGCCGTCAAGGACGCCGTCCGGCGGCGGCTGTGGGACCTCGGCGCGGGCCCCCTCTACCCGGCCGAGATCGCGGTCGAGGACGACGCCGACGGACGGCCGCGCGCGGCCGGGGCGTTCCGCGCGCCGCGGGTCTCGCTGGCCCAGTGCGCGGGCCGGGGACGCGACCCCGGCATCGCGGTGGCGCTGGCCGGGCCCGGCCGGGTCGGCATCGACATCGCGCCGGTCGTCGAACGCGACGCCGCCGCGGAGGAGGAGGCGTTGACCGCCGCCGAACGCGGGAGGCTCCACGGCCTGACCGGCGCCGACCGGGACGAGCGGTTCACGCGGATGTGGACCGCCAAGAAGGCCGTCGCCAAGTCCCTCGGCCTCGAACTCGAAGGTCGGCCGCACGCCTTCGAGACACGGCCGGCAACCGATACCGGCGGCGGCGACGCAGGCCCGGAGTTCGAGGTGACCGCGCCCGACGGCGGCGTGCACCCGGCCGGCAGCACAGTGATCACCAATGGGGCGGCGCGATACGCCGTGGCGTGGACGCACGGAGGGAACGCTCAGTGAACAAGGAACGCACAGCGGACGCGGCGGACACGGCGGACATGGTCCTCGCCGAGGTGACCCGCATGCTCGTCGAGGTCGTCGGGGAGGACTTCCTGCTCGACGTCGAGATCACCGGGGACACGACGTTCAGCGAGGACCTCGCGCTGGAGAGCATCGAGTTCGTGGCGCTCGCCGAGAAGCTCCAGCAGCACTACGGCGACCGGATCGACTTCGCCGCCTTCATCGCCGACATGGACCTCACCGAGATCATGTCGATGGACGTCGGCACGCTGGTGGACTATGTCCAGGGGCGCACGACGCCCGTCCCGTGGGAAGACCGAGCCCGCTGATGCCGTACACGAACGTCCGCGGGGCGCGGTTCCACATCGCGGACCTGGCGCCGCGACGGCCCGGCGAGCCGGTGGTGATGCTCCACGGCCTGTTCACCGGCAGCATCGCCTCCTGGTACCTGACGGCGGCCCCCGCGATCTCCGCGACCCGCCGCGTGCGCCTCGTCGACTGGCGCGGGCACGGCCTCAGCGAACGCACGCCCAACGGGTACGGCACCGCGTCCATGGCCGCCGACCTGGAGGCGCTCACCGCCGACCTGCCGCCCTTCGCGATCGTCGGGCACAGCTACGGCTGCCTGGTCGCGCTGCGTTTCCTCCAGACGGTCCCGGGACGGGTCCGGCGGATGGTCCTCGTGGAGCCCCCGTTCAACGAGGTCGGTCTTTCCGAAGGCCTCCGGGCCGTCCGGGGCGAGCCGTCCGGGCGCCTGCGGAACGGCTCGGCGGAGCGGCGGATGCGGGCGCTGGCCGACACCACCACGGTGCTGACCGACCTCGCGGCGGAACCGCCGGTGACCGACGCGGACCTGCGGTCGCTGGACGGCGGCCCGTGCCTGGTCATCGGTGGACGGAACTCCCCGTTCATCTCCTCGGTGGACCGCGTCCGGCAAGCCTGCCCCCACGTGCGCGCGCACGAGCTGGCCGGCGGCCACGAGATCCACGTGAGCCACGCCGACGAGGTGACCGCCCTGGTCACCGGCTTCCTGGGACCGGCGCGCGCCGAGGTGGCGCATGGCTGACGTCCACGCCAACGGCCTGCGCTTCAACGCGCAGGTGATGGAGCCCCAGAACCGCGCGCCGGACGGCCCGACGGTCGTGTTCGTCCATGGCCTGGTCACCGACAACCTGTCCAGCTTCTACTACACCCTCGCCGGGCCCGCCGCCGTCGCCGGGACCCGCGTGATCCTCTACGACCTGCGCGGACACGGCCGTTCGCACCGGCCGGAGCGCGGCTACACCGCCGACGACGGCGTCGCCGACCTGTGCGCGCTGCTCGACGCGCTCGGCGTCACCGGCCCGGTCCATCTGGTCGGCAACAGCTACGGCGGCGTCCTCGCCGCGCGCATGGCCGTGACCGCGCCCGACCGTGTGGCGGGGCTGATGCTGATCGAGGCGAGCTGTTCGGGCCCCGGCGCCGCCGCCTGGTTCGAGGACATGGCCAACACGCTGTCGGTGACCGCGCTGCGGCTGGAGCACGACGGGGCACGCGACCAGTACGCGAAGGCCGGGCAGCGGCGCATGGCACGCCTCGTCCGGCACGTCGACGGTCTGCTGAACCAGACCAGCCTGGTGGACGACGTGGCGGCCGAGCGCCCGCTGCGCGACGCCGAGCTGGCCGCGATCCGCTGCCCTGTCCTCGCGGTGTACGGGGAGCGGTCCGAGCTGGTCGGAGCGGCCGCCGAGCTCGAACGCCATGTGCCGGACTGCACGGTCGAGATCCTGCCGGGCCTGGCGCACACCGTCCTGCGCGAGGCGACCGGCGTGCTCCGCGACATCCTGCTCTCCTGGCTCGCCGAGCAGCGCGTCCGGACAGCGGAACACCCTGCTTTGGAGGGCGCGTGAGCCGATTCCTGTTCACCGCGCCGCCGCTGGCGGGCCACATCAACCCGACCGCAGCGGTCGGCGCGGAACTGGCCCGGCGCGGCCACCAGGTGGCCTGGGCCGGGCACCCCGGCACGCTGGAACCACTGCTACCGACAGGCGCCCGCGTCCTCCCGGTCATCGATGACGCGCTCGACGACCGGCTGCGCGAGAAGCGATCGGAGTGGATGGCGCTGCGCGGTGCCGCGGAGCTCAAGTTCCTGTGGGAGGAGTTCATCGTCCCCCTCGGCCACGCGATGCTCCCCGGCGTGGAGGCGGCCATCGCGGACTTCTCCCCCGACGTGCTGGTCGCCGACCAGCAGGCGCTCGCCGGGCCGGTCGCCGCCCGCCGCGCCGGGATCGCCTGGGCGACCTCGGCGAGCACGCCCGCCGAGGTGCTGCGTCCGCTGGCGGGCATGCCGAAGGTCGAGGCCTGGATCTCCTCGCTCATGGACGGCTTCCAGACCGCGTCCGGCCTGGACGACCCCGTCGACCTGCGCTTCTCCGACCGTCTCGTCCTGGTGTTCACGACCGCCGCGCTCGCCGGTGACGTGTCGCGGTTCCCCGGCCACTGGGTCTTCGCGGGCCCCGCGCTGGCCGGACGTCCCGACCGCGGCGAGTTCCCGTGGGACTGGCTCGACCCCGGCCGCCGCAAGGTGCTGATCTCACTCGGCACCCTGAACGGCCCGGCGGGCGAGCGTTTCTACCGTGCCGCGCTCGAGGCGCTCGACGGGTGGGAATCCGACGTGCAGGCGATCGTCGTCGCCCCTCCCGGCATGCTCGAAAAGCCGCCGCCGCACGTCCTGGTCACCGGCCACGTCCCGCAACTGGCCCTGCTCCCCCACCTGGACGCGGTCGTGACCCACGGCGGCCACAACACCGTGTCGGAGGCGCTCGCGCACGGGCTTCCGCTGGTCGTGTGCCCGATCCGCGACGACCAGCCGATCATCGCGGGGCAGGTCGTCGCGGCCGGGGCCGGGACGCGCCTCCGGTTCGGGCGGGTCCGTCCGGCGGACCTGCGCGCGGCGCTGGCCGCGGTGCTCGACACCCCCTCATTCCGCGCCGCCGCCGAGCGCGTCCGAGACTCCTTCGCGGCCGCCGGCGGCGCCGCGACGGCAGCAGACCACCTGGAGGAACTGCCGTGATCGCCATCCCCCTCGCCGTCCTGCTCATCGCGGGGCTGCTCCTCAACGTGCTGCGCATGCGCGGTCGCGCGACGGCCCTGTCCGCGCTCGGAGCGCCCGGCGACGCCCCCGAGCGTTCGCCGGACGGTGCCGAGCGTTCTCAGGGCGGTGACGACGGCCTCCGCTTCCTGGTCGCCGAGGGCGTCGTCCTGGACGAGGAGAGCCGCTTGGCCGCCATCGCGCACGCCCGCCGGCACGACGTCGACCTCGTCGACCTCGTCCCCCGGACCCTGCCGGCGGCGGCCGCGCGCGACCTCGTCCGGCACATGTCACCGCCGGACGCCCAAGGCCCCGACAACGGACGCGGCCCGGGCGCGGCCCTGCTCGTCACCGCCGACGTGCTCGAACGCGCCGAGGCCGACGTGCCGGACACGATCTCCCCGCCCGACCTGATCGTCCTGGCGCGGCGGCTGAAGCAGTTCGCGCGCGACCGCGACTCCCTGGTCGTCTCCCCAACGCTGCGTCCGGCGCCGGGCGATCTGGAGCGGCGCCGGTCCCGGCTGCGCGCGAGCGGCACGATCGTCCCGATCGACCTCGCGCTGGCCGCCATCCCCTTCGCGCTGCTCGTCGTCGAGGCGTTCGTCTCCTGGCCGCTGGCCCTGGCGTGCCTGGCGGTCTACTGCCTCCAGCCGTACCTCGTCTTCGCGGGCACGGCGCTGCGTCCGAGCGGCCTCCACCTGGCCGCCCTGGGGCGTCCGCTGTACGAGCCGTACGTGTGGGTGCGCACGGCGACCAGCCGGTGGACCTCGGAGACCGATCAGCGGGACGCCGCCATGCGCACGGACGCGCGGCCGAACTACGAAGCGGAGCTGGCCAAGGGCGTCGAACGCTTCCTGGAGGCGCGGCGTGACACCTGCCCCTGGTGCGAGGCGGACGACCTGTCGGTCATGCTGCGCGGCAAGGATCTCGTCTACCACAAGCCCGGGGACTTCACGCTGGAGCGATGCGGCGCCTGCGGGCACATCTTCCAGAACCCGCGGCTGACCCCGGACGGCCTGGACTTCTACTACCGCGACTTCTACGACGGCATCGGCGCGGCCACCGCCGAGACCATCTTCACCACGTCGTCGCACGACTACCTGGGCCGCGCCCGGATGCTGGAATCCGCCGCGACACCGAAGCGCTGGCTGGACGTGGGGGCCGGGCACGCCCACTTCTGCGCCGCCGCGCGCGAGGTCTGGCCCGACACCGTCTTCGACGGGCTGGACTGGGGCGCGGAGATCGAGGAGGCCGTCCGGCGCGGCTGGATCGAGCGCGCGCACCGCGGGATGTTCACCGACCTGGCCGACGAGATCCAGGGCGTCTACGACGTGGTGAGCATGCACCACTACCTGGAGCACACCCGCTCCCCGTTCGCCGAGCTGGACGCCGCGGCGAGGGTCCTGCCGCCCGGTGGGCACCTGCTGATCGAGCTGCCCGACCCCGAATGGCGGCTCGGGCGGCTGTTCGGCCGGTACTGGGTGCCGTGGTTCCAGCCGCAGCACCAGCACATGATGCCGATCGGGAACCTCAAGCGGGCGCTCGCCGACCGCGGCCTCACCCCGGTCGCCGAGGAGCGCGCCGCCGCCCACCAGGGCAACGACTTCGTCCTCGCGGCGTACCAGTGGTTCGCGCACCTGGCCCCCGACCGGAACCTGCCGTGGTCGGCGAAGCGCCGCACGGCGACGTGGCGGGTGTGGCGCGGCCTGGTCTGGACCGTCGGTGTTCCGGCCGTGCTCACCGGTCTTCTGCTGGACCATACGTTCGGCGCCCTGGCGTCACGCCGGACCGGCACCGGCAACGCCTACCGGGTGCTGGCGCGCAAGGACGACCCCGCCGATGGGTGAGGCTCCGCGCCACGGGGACGCCCTCGCGGGACGGCTGGACCTCGCGCCCGAGGTCCGGCTCGTCCCGGCCGCGTTCCACGAGACCTACGGGTACGGGGCGAAGGGGGTCTGGCGTGCGCCCGGCTCGGTGACGCTGCTGTCCGATCACGGGGCGAGCCTGTCCATGGCGGCGCGCTGGGGAACGATCGTCGCGGCGTCCCCCCGTGAGGACGACACGATCGAGCTGGCGTTGATGAACAGGCCCGCCGACCGCGAACGGATCGACCTCGGCGCCCTTCGTCCCGGCGCGACCGAGCCGTGGGCGGCGGCCGCCCTCAGCGCGGCCTGGGCCTTGCAGGTGGCCGGGTGCCCGAGCCCGATCGGTGGCGCGACCCTGCTGGCGGGCGTGGACCTGCCCGACGGCACCGGGCTGGGGGCCTCCACCGCGACGGCGTGCGCGGTGGCGCTGGCCCTGCGCGACCTGTACGCGCCGTACCTCCCGCTGGACACCCTGTCCACACTGGTCGCCCATGGTCTGCGCGCCTTCGGCGCGGCGGACGACCACCAAGCGGACCAGTGCCGCGCGACGCTGCTCGCACGTCAGGGCACGCTGCGCCTGGACGAGGGATCCGACGTCGGTTTCGTCCCGCTCGACCTGGAGGCCGCCGGGCTGCGGCTCCTCCTGGTCGACACCCGAGTGCGCGCCGAACCGCTCAGCCCTGTCGTGGAACGGACGCCTCTCCGCGAGGTGGCGTCGCGCCTGAGCAGCGGCGACCTGGCCGTCCTGGGCGCCGAGTTCACCGCCGCCCACACCCGGCTGTGCGAGGCGGGCGTCCCGTCCAGGGAACAGCGCACGGTGGTGACCGCCGCCCTGGACGCGGGCGCGTTGGGCGGCCGCATGATCTGGGACGGTCCGGGCCGTCCGGCCCTGTTGCTGGTCCGGGCGGCTGACCTGGGCCCGATCCGCACGGCCATCACCAGGGCCTGCCTGTACCAGCGCCTGCGCTCGCCGCGTTTCCTCACCGTGACCCCCTACGGCCCCGCCGCCCAGAACTAAGACCGCATGTGACGTGCACCACTAAGTGTCACTTCCGACCGGGCCGGAGCCTCTTGGGGGCATGGTCGAACACACCCGCAGAATCACCGCGCTGCCAGCCGGCAGGGTGGCCAAATGGATCGTCCTTGCCCTCTGGATCGCGTTGCTGGTCCCCGCGGCGATGTTCGCCGGGAAGCTCGGGGACGTCCAGAAGAACGACTCGTCGGCCTGGCTGCCCAAGAACGCCGAGGCCACCAAGGTCCTCGACAGGGCGGCCAAGTTCCAGCCGGGCGACACTCTGCCGACGGTCGTCGTCTACGACCGGCCGGGCGGCGTCACGCCCGCGGACATCGCGAAGGCGAAGGCCGACGCGACCGCGTTCAAGGGCGTCAGGAACGTGGTGCCCGACGTCCGCGGCCCCATCCCGTCCAAGGACGGCAAGGCGCTGCAGACGTTCGTGAAGGTCGAGACCCGCTCCGGCGGCTGGGCGGCGGCCACCAAGGCCGCCGACCAGATGATCGACATCGGGAGGGCCGGTTCGAACGGCCTCGGGATGCACGTCACCGGGGCGGGCGGGTACGCGGCGGACTCCTCGAGGATCTTCACCGGGGGGAACTCGCTGCTGATGATCACCATGCTGGTGGTCGTCGCCATCCTGCTGCTCACCTACCGCAGCCCGATGCTCTGGCTGTTCCCGATGATCACCGCGGGCATCGCGCTCGCCTGCTCCGAGGCGGTGGTGTACCTGCTGGCCGAGCACGCGGGGCTGACCGTGAACGCGCAGTCCTCGTTCATCCTCGCCGTGCTGGTCATCGGCGCGTCGACCGACTACGCGCTGCTCCTCATCGCCCGCTACCGGGAGGAACTGCGGCGGCACGGGGACCGGCACGCGGCGATGGCCGAGGCGCTGCGCCGCTCCGGCCCGGCGATCGTCGCCAGCGCCGCCACGGTCGCGATCAGCCTGATGGTGCTGATGCTCGCCACCCTCAACTCCACCAAGGGGCTCGGGCCCCCGTCTGCGCGATCGGCGTCCTGGTCGGCCTGCTCGCCATGGTCACCCTGATGCCGGCCCTGCTCGTCGTCTTCGGCCGCTGGATCTTCTGGCCCAAGCGGCCCGCGCACGGCTCGCCCGAGCCGACGAGCACTGGCCTGTGGACGCGCGTCGGCAAGGCCATGTCGGGACGCCCGCGGATCGTGTGGATCGGCACCGCCGTGGTGCTCGGCGCGCTGTCGCTCGGCCTGGCCGGCATGAAGGCCGACGGCATCCCGCAGAAGGAGCAGTACACCAAGAAGACCCAGGCCGTCACGGGCGAGGAGATACAGGCCGCGCACTTCCCGGCCGGGTCCGGCGACCCGATCTACGTCATCGCCAAAGCGCCCACCGCGCCCCAGGTGAAGACCGCTCTCGAAGGCGTGTCCGGCGTCGACTCGGTCGAGCGGCCGGTCGTGAAGGACGGCGACGCGTTCATCCTGGCCACCCTCAAGGGCGCGCCGAACAGCAAGGCCTCCAAGGACACCGTCAAGCGCGCGAGGACGGCCGTCCACAGGATCGGCGGTTCGGACGCGCGGATCGGCGGCGGCACCGCGATCACCCTGGACATGCAGAACGCGGCCGCCCGCGACTCCAAGCTGATCATCCCCGTGGTGCTCACCGTGGTGTTCCTCATCCTCGCCGCGCTGCTGCGGGCGATCGTGGCCCCGCTGCTGCTGATGGCGACCGTCGTCCTGTCGTTCGGCGCGGCGCTCGGGGTGAGCTCGCTGGTCTTCGACCACGTCTTCCACTTCGGCGGAATGGACGCCTCGTTCCCGCTGATGGCGTTCGTCTTCCTGGTCGCGCTCGGGATCGACTACAACATCTTCCTGGTCACCCGCGTCCGCGAGGAGGCCGCACTGCGGGGCACCCGGCGCGGCGCCCTCGCGGGCCTGTCGGCCACCGGCGGCGTGATCACCTCCGCCGGGCTCGTCCTGGCCGGGACATTCGCCGCCCTCGCCTCGATGCCGCTGGTGTTCGCCGCCGAACTCGGCTTCACGGTCGCGTTCGGCGTGCTCCTGGACACCCTGGTCGTCCGGTCCGTCCTCGTCACCGCGCTCACCCTGGACGTCCGGCGGCACATGTGGTGGCCGAGCGCCCTCGCCCGCAAGAACGCCGAACCCCCGACCCCCGCCCCGGACTCGTCCCCCGCCCTGGCGGGCAAGTAGCCCCACCGGCCGGCCGCTCCGGCGCCCCCGGAGCGGCCGGCCTCGAATCCCAGCCGCCTCAGACCCGTTGCGGTCCTCCCGGACCGGGTGCCATCATCGGTGGATGATCCTTCATGGAAAGGGCGTCCTGCGCCCCAGCCGGTGAACCCCGGCAAGTGGGAGCCGGACGGTGGTCCCCTCGATGAGCCGACCACGTTCCTGTCCCACGCTCTGGCCCTGAGCGCACTGCACGGCCCCGGCCCCTGGCCGGACGGCGGCGGTCCGCTCCCCGACGAACGACCTCGCCCCGACGGCGAGGACGGTCCGCGCCTGACCAGCCTGGTGCTGGACGGGGTCCGGACCCACGGATTCGGCGTCAACCCCGAACCGGTGGCGGCCAGGGAACTGGCCGACCTTCTCGAAACGGCCGCGTCCGCGCCCCTCAGTACCGAGCCTCTGGCCCGACTCCACGACACCCTCGCCGGGCAGTCCGCCCTCGACCTCGTGGACGTCCTGCTCAAGGACCTGCGAGGACGTGGTCTGCCCCAGCACGCACTCCACGAGGTCGCGCGGCACCTGGTCGAGCACGGCTCGGCCCGCGACACGGTCAAACTCGGCATCGCGCTCCTGGGGGAATGCGGCGGCGAGGACGACCGCGACCTCCTCCTTCTCCTCGGCGCGCTCGAGGAGTTCACCCTGTACGCCGTGGTGGCCCTGGTGAAGACGCAACCCGACCGGCAACGCGCCGCCTACGAACTGGCCCGGCGGGTGCAGGGCTGGGGACGGATCCACGCGGTCGAGCGCCTGAGGGGGTGCGGCGATCCCGAGATCAAGGCGTGGCTGCTCCGCGACGGATTCCGCAACGACATCATGAACGAGTACCTCGCCCACCTCGCCGCCACGACCGGCGACCTCTACTCCGCCCTCCTCGAACCCGACGTGGACGACGCCCTGCTGGAGGGCGCCGGCGACATCCTCAACGCGCTCGCCCGCGGCGGGCCGTCCAAGGACGTGACCCATTACGACGAAGCCGTTCCCACCATGCACCGCTACGCCGAACTCGTCAGCATGGCCCGGCCGACCGTGGTGATGCTCGACCACCTGCTCACCATCAGACGACGTGTCCTGAAGCGCAACAGCGGCGTCGCCTGGCCCGAGGGCGAACCCGAAGGCCTCATACGCCGCTACGACGCGCTGCTGGCCCGGCCCGTCTGGCGGGAGGTGACGCTCACGTGCTTGAACGATCCGAGCCGCACGCCGCACCCCTATGGTTTCAACATCGCCCTCTCATGCGCCGGCCGTATGAAGATGCCGGTGATGCCCGCGGTGCTCCGGCACCTCGAACAGAACCCCCCCGACGAGTACGCCTGGCAGTGGGCGGTCCAGCACTCCGACAGCCGGACCATCACCTCTGTGCTCACGCTGGCCGCGCGGCTGCTCCCCCTGGACACGCTGACCAGCGGACCGGCCAACGGCACATGGTTCGGCCCCGATCGCGCACCCGACCGTGTCCTGTGGACCATCGTCGACGGCCTGAGCGAACACCCCGGGGTCGGCCTGGATCTGCTGCGGGCCTCCCTGTCCAGCCGGGTCACCAACGTTCGAAACAGCGCCTGCAAGACCCTGACGGGCTGGCCGCCGGAGTCCCGGCCGAGCCGACTCCGGGACTGGATCAGCGTCGCCGCGGCGGCCGAGCCCGATGAAAGGCTCCGGGACGCAATGCTCGCCTTCCTGGAACCTCCCACACCTCCAGCCCCGTGAGCGATGAGGATCGTCGCAACCGCGGTCGCCCCGACGTCCGCGCGGTGACCCCCGCGAGCATCACCGGCCGACCCCGACGAGTTGCCCGGCCGTTCACCACGGCCGGGCAGCCCACTCGGCGTCCAGCGCCGTTCCACCGGGTCAGCGGAGGCGGCGTAGGTAGGGGTCCCAGACGCCGTGCGGGGCCAGGCGGACGCGGGCGTCGACGGCGATGACGCCGTCCGGGCGGACGATCAGGGGGTTGAGGTCGAGTTCGGCGATCTCCGGGTGGTCGGCCACGAGCCGGGAGAGGCGGAGCAGCGTGTCGCGCAGTGCCGGGAGGTCGGCGGCGGGCCGGGCGGCGTGCCCCACCAGGAGGGCCGACACGCGGGTCCCGGCGGCCAGCTCGTCGGCCTCCCGCTCGGTGAGGGGCGCCAGCCGGGCGACGCGGTCGGCGAGGGCCTCGGTGTCGACGCCGCCGGACCCGAAGATCACGACCGGGCCGAAGACGTCGTCCTGGACGGCGCCGCACAGCACCTCGACGCCCTGGGGCGCCATCAGCTGCACGATCACCCCTCGGAGCCGGTCTCCGAAGCGGCCGGCCAGCGTCCGGTAGGCGTCGCGGACGTCCTCGGCCCCGCGGAGGTCGAGGTGCAGCGCGCCGGCCGCGGTCTTGTGCACGACGCCCTCGACGTCGGCCTTCAGGGCCACCGGGCCGCCGAGCTCGGACGCCGCCGCGACCGCCTCGTGCTCGGTGCGCGCCGCCCGCCATGGCGCGAGTGGCAGCCCGTAGGACTCCATGAGGGCGAACGTCTGACCGGGCGGAGGCCAGCCGCCGTCCGGTGTGTCCTTCAGGAACTCGTTGATGAGGCGGGTCGCCTCGCCGCCGCGCAGACCCGGCAGTTCGGGCGGCAGGCCGCGGACCCGGTCGCGGCATCGCGTGTAGGACCAGGCGTGCGCCAGCGCGCGAGCGGCGTTCTCCGGGTAGGCGTAAATGGGAACGCCCCGGTCCGAGATCAGCACGCTCTCCGGCTGGCCGAGGACGACGGCGGCGACCGGCTTCGTGGAACCGGCCAGGGCGCGGGTCAGATCGTCCAGGGCGGTCGGCGCCACGACGGCGATGACGGCGTCCACCGCCGGATCCGCGGCGACCAGGTCGGTCGTCTTCTGGAAGTCCTCGGCGGAGACGGCCGCGGTGGTGTCCACGGGATCGGTCACCGCGGCGGCTGCCGGGAGCATCGCGGCCAGCTCGCTCCGGGTGGACGCGTCGAGGCCGGGAACCGTCAGGCCGACGTCGCCGCAGGCGTCGGCGGTGAGGACGCCCGCGCCCCCGGCGTTGGACACCACCGCCACGCGCGGCCCGGCCGGTGGCTCCTGGCCGGCCAGCATCGCCGCGGCGTCCACCAGCTCACCCAGGTCGTCGGTCGCGACGATGCCCGCCTGGTCGAACAGCGCCCGGCGGGTGGCCTCCGGCGTGGCGGCGGCGGCCGTGTGCGACGCCGCCGCCCTCGTCCCGGACTCCGACCGTCCCGCGAGGACGGTCAGCAACGGCATCCGCGCGGCGACCCGGCGGGCCGTGCGGGCGAACTTGCGGGGGTTGCCGAAGGACTCCACGTGCAGCAGGCCCAGCCGCGTGGTCTCGTCCGACTCCCACCACATGAGCATGTCGTTGGTGCTGACGTCGTACTTGTCCCCCAGGGACGCGAAGGACGACACGCCGATGCCCAGGCGGGAGAGGTGGTCGATCAGGGCGATCCCGACGCCGCCCGACTGCACCGCGACCCCGGCGACCCCTGCGGCGGGACGGCGGGCCGCGAACGTCGCGTCCAGCGCGCCGACCGTGTCGGCCACTCCCAGGCAGTTGGGGCCGACCAGACGGATGCCGTGCCGGTGGCAGACCTCCCGCAGCTCGTTCCCTTGCTGCTCGGTCAGGCCGGACGTGATCGCGACGATGGCGCGGACGCCGTGCTCTCCGCACTCGGCCGCGACGTCCGCCACCGCGCCCGCGGGGACCGCGACGACGGCGAGGTCGGCCCGTTCGGGCAGGTCGGACAGGGACGCCACGCAGGGCACCCCGTGCAGGTCGGTACCGGCGGCGTGCGGGTTGACGGCGTGCAGGGATCCGGCGAAACCGCCCGTCTTGGTGGCGCGCAGCAGTGCCGCCCCCACCGTCCCGGCTCGGCGGCTCACCCCGATGACGGCGACGCTCCGGGGCCTGAACAGCGGCATGAGGCTGGCCACGTCCGCGCCGCGCTCCCGCTCGGCCACCACGTCCAGATAGTGCTCGTCGGGCACCAGCGGCATCGTGACCTCGACGACGCCCGCCGTCGCGCGGCGCTTGGCGGGCATCCCGGCGTCGGCGAAGACCCGCAGCATCGGGCCGTTCTCCACGAGGGTGTCGGCCCGGAACGCCACGACCCCGCTCTCCCGGGCCAGCGAGCCCAGGTGTTCCAGGAGCAGGGTGCCCACACCGCGGTGGTGCATCCGGTCGGCGACGACCATCGCGATCTCCGCCTCGTCCGGCGCCTCGGACGGCTCGTACTCCGCGACCCCGACGAGCTCGCCGCCGAGCCAGGCCCCGAGGGCCGCGTGCCCGGAGCCGCGCGGACGGCAGATCTGACCGGCGATCTCGTCCGCCATGGCCCGGTTCACCCCGAAGAAGCGCCGGTAGAGGCTCTCGTCGCCGAGCCCGCGGTGCAGCGCGCCGACCGCGTCGCGGTCGGCCGCGGTGATCCGTCTGATCTCGACCTGCGAACCGTCGGTGAGCAACGCGTACACCGGGCCGCCGGCCGCTCGTGTCGTCATAGTCCCAGCCTCCGGCGGCGGGGGCCGCGAGTCACCTCCCCATGGTCACCACTTCGAGGGACCTTCGGCCCTCGACTCAGCCGTCCTGGAGGGGGACGCGCCAGATCAGGACCGTGCCGCCGCCCGGTCGCGGCCGGGTGGAGAGGGAGCCGCCGCGCGCCTCGGCGCGTTCGCCCATGTTGCGCAGGCCGCTGCGCCGGCCGCCCTCGGGGATGCCCACACCGTCGTCCTCGACCCGGAGCGTCAGATCGCCGCCGGCGTCGACGGCGACGAGGACCTCGGTGGCCCGCGCGTGCCGCGCCACGTTCGACAGCGCCTCGCGGACGACCGCGAGCAGCTGCTCGCCGAGCTCCTCGTCGACGTCGGTGTCGAGGTGGCCGTCGAGCCGGACCGAGGGCGAGAACCCCAGGTGCTCGGCGGCGGCGTCGACGAGGGTGTGGACGCGGCCGCGCAGGGAGTCCTCGTCCCCCTCCGCCTGCAGCGCGAAGATCGACGAGCGGATCTGGCGGATCGTGGCGTCCAGGTCGTCCACGGCGTGCTGGACCCGCACCGCGACCTCCCGCCTCTGGGTGATCTTGATCGCGGCCATCAGCGACATCGCGGTGGCGAACAGCCGCTGGATGACGGTGTCGTGCAGGTCCCTGGCGATCCGGTCGCGGTCCTCCAGCAGGGCCAGGCGCTCGGCGTCGCGGCGGCGGTCGGCCAGCTCCAGCGCCACCGCGGCCTGTCCGGCGAACGCCTCCAGCAGCCGCTGCGTCCCCTCGGAGAAGGTCGGCGCACCGGGCGCGTTGACGACCGTGAGCGCGCCGCGGGCGAAGGCGCCGACGCCCAGCGGGACCACCAGGAGCGGGCCGATCTCCAGGTCGGCCGGGGCGCCGACCTCGCGGACCACCGCCGCGCCGTCGGCCAGGCGCAGGGCCGCGCCCTCCTCGAACACCTTCCCGGCGATCGAGTTCCCCCGGGGCAGCCGCGCCCCGCGGATCCGGTCCGCGCCCGCGCCGTCCGCGGCCTCCACGGTGAACTCGCGGCCCGCCTCGTCGATCAGCGCCACGATGGCGAGGGCGGCGTCGGCGACCTGCCGCGCGCGTTCGGCCACCAGGGAGGTGACCTGGTGCGAGTCCGTCCCGGAGAGCAGGCTCGTGGAGATCTCCGCGGACGCCTCCAGCCACCGTTCGCGCCGCCGGGCCTCCTGGTACAGGCGGGCGTTCTCGATCGCCACCCCGGCCGCCGTCGCCAGGGCGGTGAGGACGACCTCGTCCTCCTCCTCGAAGGCGCCGCCGTCCACCTTCTCGGTCAGGTAAAGGTTGCCGAAAACCTCCCCCCTGACCCGGATCGGGACGCCCAGGAACGTGCGCATCGGCGGATGGCCCGCCGGGAAGCCGGAGGACTCGGGGTGCTTGGACAGGTCCGCCAGCCGCAGCGGCCGCGGTTCCTTGATCAGCAGGCCCAGGATGCCGTGACCGCGCGGCCAGTGGCCGATCGCCGCGATCTCCTCCTCGGCGACCCCCACGGTGACGAACCGGACGAGCCGCTCCCCCTCGTCCCCGATCACGCCGAGCGCGCCGTAGCGGGCGTCGACGAGCTCGGCGGCGGCTTCGGTGATGCGCCGGAGGACCGTCTCCAGGTCCAGCTCGGCGCCGATCGAGACCACGGCCTCCAGCAGCGCGTGCACCCGGTCACGGGTCGCCCGCGCCGCCTCCAGCCGCGTCTGGACCTCGGCCAGCAGGTCGTCCAGCCGCAGCTGAGGGAGGATCAACCGGGCCCTGTCCCCTCCCGGCCCGGACTCGTCGGTCACGCCTCCAGTATCGCCGACCGCGATCCCGCATCCGAGGCGAGCCCACCCCCGATCCCCAGGTCGGAGAGGTCCGGTCAGGGCTCGTCGATCATGGCGGACGGGACGATCGCGACCGTGCAGGGCGCGTGCTGGAGCATCGCCGAGCTGGTCGCCCCGAGGAGCAGGGGATCCAGGCCCCCGTTGCCGCGGTCTCCGACCACCAGCAGATCGGCGTCCTTCGCGGCCTCCAGCAACGCCTCGCGCGGCCGGTCCGGAACCACCGAAAGCCGCAGGTCGACCTTCGGAAAGCGCTCACGCCAGGGCGCGACGGCCCGTTCCAGCATTTCGGTGCGGACGCGGACGAGCCGTTCCCTGTCGGTGAACAGGGGCAGCTCGGACTCGTCGACGGCCCCCGGTTCCCAGACCCCGAACACGACCCGGACGCTCCATCCGCGCAGCAGCGCCTCCTCCAGGGCGAAGCCCAGCGCCGCGTCACCGCCCGCGGACCCATCCACCCCCGCGACCACGCGGCCGTGGCCGAGGCCGTCCCGCCGGGCGGCCACCACGGGACGTCGCGACCGGGCCGGCAACTGCACCGCGGTGGATCCGACCGGCAGGTGGTGCCGCTCATGCGAGCCGATCACGATCAGCTCCGCCTCGTCGGACTCCCCCACCAGCGCGTCCGCCACGGGCTCGGCTCTCAGCCGCTTGACGACGGTCCCCGGCGCGCCCAGCCGCCGCGCGCTCTGCTCCCCCTCCTCCAGGAGCATCTCGCCCGCGCGCTTGACGATCGCCTCGACGTCGCCGTCCACGTAGGAGGCGGAGTAGGGCCAGTGCCAGCAGTGGCAGAGGACCAGCTCCAGTCCGCGCAGGCGGGCCTCCTCGATCGCCCACCGCAGGGCGGGCTCGTTGTCCTCCGAGGCGTCATAGCCGAGCAGCACCTGCGGCCTTTGGGTCCTGTCCAGTCCGACCATTCCCGCCCCTCCCCGAGACTGCACCCCCTAAATACCCAGTGCCGAAATGGGAATCCTCGGAGAAGCGGCGATGAGCGACAAGGCAAAAGAGAACCCATGAACCAGTGGATCCTGGCCTATGACGGCTACGACCCCGCCTCGGAGGGCCTGCGCGAGGCTCTCTGCACGCTGGGCAACGGCCGGTTCGCCACGCGCGGCGCCGCGCCCGAGTCGTCCTCGGACGACGTGCACCACCCGGGGACCTATGTCGCGGGGTGCTACGACCGCCGGTCCACCGAGGTGGACGGACACCACGCCGACAACGCCGACATGGTCAACGTCCCGAACTGGCTGCCGCTGACGTTCCGCGCCGCCGGGGACGAGTGGTTCGACCTCGATCGCGCGTCCGAGGAGGGGCGGCTCCTGTCGTACGAGCAGGAGCTCGACCTGCGCCGCGGGGTCCTCACCCGGCTCCTGCGCTGCCGGGACGCGGCGGGCCGGACGTTCCGCCTGGCCCAGCGCCGGATCGTCTCCATGGACGATCCGCACCTGGCCGCCCTGGAGACCACGATCGTGCCGGAGGACTGGACCGGCACGCTGGAGATCCGTTCGGCGCTGGACGGCCGGGTCGCCAACACGGGGGTCGCCCGCTACCGGAGCCTGCCCGAGGAACACCTCATCCGCGAGAATCCCGACCAATCGGACCATCCCGAGCTGTCGTCGGTGACGACCACGACGATCTCGTCGAAGATCACCATCGCCGTGGCGGCGCGCACCCGGGCGTCCGTCCCCGCCGGACGGTCCCGGCACGCCAGGCCGGGCTGGACGGCGCAGGACCTCCGCTTCGAGGCGAGGGCGGGAGAGCCCGTGACGGTCGAGAAGGTCGTGGCCGTCCTCACCTCCCGGGACCGCGCGATCGAGGAGCCCGGCGAGGCGGCGCTGGCCGCCGTCCGGAGGGCGGACGGCTTCGACGCCCTGCTGGAACGGCACGAACTCGCCTGGGCGCACCTGTGGCGGCGCGCCCAGCTCAGGCTCGACCACTCCGACGTGCAGCGGATCCTCAACCTGCACATGTTCCACCTGCTGCAGACGGTGTCGCCGCACAGCGTGGACCTGGACGTCGGCGTGCCCGCCCGCGGCCTGCACGGGGAGGCGTACCGCGGCCACGTCTTCTGGGACGAGCTGTTCATCCTGCCCTTCCTGAACATGCGGTTCCCCGAGATCGCCAAGGCGCTGCTGATGTACCGGTACAGGCGGCTGCCCGCGGCCCGGCGCGCGGCGTCCGCGGAGGGCCGCCGGGGCGCCATGTACCCGTGGCAGAGCGCGGCGGACGGCCGCGAGGAGACCCAGCTCGTCCATCTCAACCCGCGGTCGGGACGCTGGCTGCCCGACCACTCGCGCCTGCAGCGGCACGTGGGGCTGACGATCGCGCAGAACGTCTGGCGCTTCCACGAGGCGACCGGCGACACCGAGTTCCTCGCCGAGTACGGCGCCGAGATGATCCTGGAGATCGCGCGGTACTTCGCCGACCTGGCCCGCTACGACCGCTCCGCCGACCGGTACCGGATCCTCGGCGTCATGGGCCCCGACGAGTACCACGACGCCTACCCCGGCCGCGAGGAGCCGGGCCTGGACGACAACGCCTACACCAACGTCCTCACGGCATGGGTGCTGCACAGGGCCCTGGACGCGCTGGCCCTCATCCCCGAGGACCGCCGCACCGAACTGCGCGAACGCCTCGCGCTGACCCGCGAGGAGCTCAGCCGTTTCGAGGACGTCGGGCGGCGGATGCACATCCCCTTCCACGACGGCGTGATCAGCCAGTTCGAGGGCTACGGCGACCTTGAGGAGCTCGACTGGGACGGCTACCGCGAGCGCTACGGCGACATCCGCAGGCTCGACAGGATCCTGGAGGCCGAGGGCGACACGCCCAACCGCTACAAGGCGTCCAAGCAGGCCGACGTCCTGATGCTCTTCCACGTCCTGTCGCCCCACGAGCTCGACGACGTCCTGCAGCGCCTCGGCTACGAGCACGGGCCCGACCTGGCGGCGCGCACCACCGCCTACTACCTGCCGCGGACCTGCCACGGATCCACCCTCAGCTTCCTCGTGGACGCCTGGATCCTCGCCGGCGACGGCGACAGCACCGGCGACGGCGAGGCCTGGCGCGTCTTCCGGGAGGCGCTCGAGTGCGACATGGTGGACGCCCAGCACGGCACGACGGCCGAAGGAATCCACCTGGGCGCCATGGCCGGCACCGTGGACCTCGTCCAGCGCCGCTACGCCGGGCTGAGCACGCGCGGTGGCACGCTCCACCTGGAGCCCCGCCTGCCCTCGGCGATCGGCGAACTCCGGCTGGGGCTGCGCTTCCGCGGACACTGGGGGGTCGACCTCACCTGCCGCCAGGACCTGCTCCAGGTCTCACTGCGCCCCGCCGCCGCGCTGCCCATCCGCATCGTCTTCGGCGACGAGGACGTCCTCATCCAGCCCGGCGCCTGCTGGGAGACCCCCCTCCGACGCGGCAGAGCGGTCCCGAGGGAATGAGCCCGCTCGTCCCGGCGAAAGGGGACGTCAGGAGTCGTCGCCGGGATCGGCGCCGTCCGCCTTGAGCCGGGCGGAGTAGGCGGCGGCCTGGGTGCGCCTGCTCATCCCGAGCTTGCCGAACAGGTTCGAGACGTAGTTCTTGACGGTCTTCTCCGCCAGGTGCATCCGGTCGCCGATCTCCCGGTTGGTCAGGCCCTCGCCGATCAGGTCGAGGATCTCCCGCTCCTGATCGGTCAGGCCCGCCAGGGGGTCGCGGCGCTCCTGGCGGCGGCGGACGCGATCGAGCATGCGGGCGGTGCTCCGCGGATCGAGCAGGGACTGCCCGGAGGCGACCGTCCGGACGGCGCCGACCAGGTCCGAGCCGTGGATCTGCTTGAGCACGTATCCGGCGGCCCCGGCCATCACCGCGTCCATGAGCGCCCGGTCGTCGTCGAAGGAGGTCAGCATGAGGCAGGCCAGCCCGGGCACCCGCGACCGGACCTCGCGGCAGACGGTGACGCCGTCGCCGTCCGGCAGCCGCACGTCCAGCACGGCGACGTCCGGCCGGACGGCCGGGATGCGGGCGATGGCGCCGTCCGCGGTGCCCGCCTCGCCGACGACCTCCAGGTCCGGCTCGGCCGACAGCAGCGCCGCCACGCCCCGGCGGACCACCTCGTGGTCGTCCACCAGGAAGACCCGGATCGTGCGCGGATCCTGCTCCCCACCGCTCATGGACGCTCCTTGGATCGGCCAAGGTCCATGCCGTCAACACTAGTCGGAGCCCCGGTCCGCGAGCGGAGGCGGCCGGGACCCGTTGACAGGACAACGACCCTGGTCACCGGGGGGATCGGACGCGTCGGTCACGAAGGGGCGGCGCCTCCAGGGGGTTCACTGGTCGGACTGCGCGACCGGGTACCGTTCGTCGGCGGTCCGGAGCGACCGCGCGTCCACCCGGACCACGCCCTCCACGTCCTCGACGGCACGGACCAGCCGCTCGACCGCCGCGTGCGTCGGCACCGTGCCGCGCAGCGTCACCACGCCTTGGTCGACCTGGATCCGGACGTGCGGCAGGTCGGTCAGCAGCTCGCGAGCGATCTGGCGGTGAAGGTCGGTGTCGGGGCGGGCGAAGACGCGGAGCAGGTCCGAGCGGGTGACGATGCCGACCATGCGGCCGTCCGACGCGCGCACCACCGGCAACTGGTGCACCCGATGGCGGCGCATCAGGTCGGCCGCCTTGCCGACGGTCTGTCCCGGGAGCACGGTGCGCACAGGGCCGCTCATCAGCTCGGCGGCGGTCGCGGCGACCGCCCGGCGGTGCTCGCGACCGCGCCGGCCGAGGCCCGGAAGCCGTCGTGCGCGCAGGCCGGGGATCTCCTTGAGCACCAGGTCGGCCGACGACACGATGCCGTGCACGGCCCCGGCGGCGTCCACCACCGGCATCGCGTTGATGTGGTTCATCCGCATCGCCAGCAGCACCGTCTTGAACGGGGTGTCGGGCGCGACGGCGATCACGCGCCGCGTCATGACCTCCTCGACCAGCGCCTTCGCCGGGTATCCCATGACGACCTCCTCGACCGGTCCGGTCGGCCGCGCCGCGAGGCGGCCTTCCACCGCGCCGGATCCGGCTCCTGCCACCAGCGTCTCCGGTCGGTCGCCGGTGTTCACGTGCCGAAGGTCCCCGAAGTGACGGCCACACGCGGCCTGGACGGCCCGGAAGTCCCGCGCGCACGCGTAGGCAGGCGGCCAGGGCGTTGAATCGCCGGGGGCCGAAGGTCCCATCGGCCCCCGACTCTCGGCCCTGCCGGGGTCGCCGCCCGGCGCAGAGACTTGGGGTATGGCGAAGGGGTCTGGGAAAGCCGGCGCGGCGGCGAAGGTGTCGCCGTCCTTGGGAGCGGAACGGCTCGTCCAGGGGCCGCGGGCCGACGGGGACACGGTGGCCGGTCGGAAGGCCCTGATTGAGGAGTGGGTGAGATGACCCCTGTCCTGGCGTCCTCGCTGGAGCGCCATTCCTTCCTGCGGGACCTGCGGGAACCGCACCTGCAGCGGCTGTCGACGGCGGCCAGGCGGGTCGAGATGCCCGAGAAGCACCGCTTCTTCGACGAAGGCGGACACGCCGACCGGTTCTGGCTGGTCGAAACCGGTCGGGTCGGGCTGGACGTGCACATTCCGGGGCGCGGACTGGTGGTGATCGAGACGTTCGGACGCGACTCGGTGCTGGGCTGGTCGTGGCTGTTCCCGCCCTACCAGTGGCGGTTCGGAGCGCGCGCCCTCGAACCGGTGAGCGCGATGGAGTTCGACGGCAGGCTCGTCCGGACGCTGTGCGCGGCCGATCCCGAACTCGGGCACGAGCTGACCCGCCGGTTCGCCGAGGTCATGCTCGACCGGCTCCAGGCCACCCGGCTGCGGCTCCTGGACGTCTACCTCCATCCCGGACAGACCCGTCCCGGGGAGACCCTCTGGCCGGACGTCTGAGCACGACGCCGCCCGAAGTCCTGGAGCGTCAGCGGCCGCCTCGCCTGTGCGACGTCCAGGAGAGGTCCTGACCCATGTTGCCCGCCGCGCCCCGGTCCCAGGCCTTCATGTCCCGGCGGTTGTTGCGAAAGGCCTTCAACATTCTCTCGGTGTCGTGCGCGCGGTGCCCCCTTCGGCGGCTCCGCCTGTCGTACACCAGGGTGACCACGACCAGGACGGCAAGAATCCCGCCAACGAACACGACAAACCACATGAACCCATCATCGTCCACCCCAAGGCGAACCGCCAGACCGACCACCTCAGCGGCCGCCGACCGTCCCGCTTCCCGCGCCGATCAAGAATGATCTCCCTGCGCGGGGTCCGGGGCGTCCCCGGTGGCTTCGGCGTGCAGTGCGGCGGCCTCCTCGGTGAGGTCGATCCCGACCGGGCACCACACGATGCACCGGCCGCAGCCCACACAACCGGACGACCCGAACTGGTCGTGCCAGGTGCCGAGCTTGTGGGTGAGCCACTGCCGGTAGCGGCTGCGGGGAGAGGCCCGGACGTCGCCGCCGTGCAGGTGGGAGAACGCCGGATCGAAGCAGGAGTCCCACACCTGCCAGCGCTCGGCGTGGTCGCCGGTGAGGTCGGTGGTGTCGGTGACCGTCGTGCAGAAGCAGGTCGGGCAGACCATCGTGCAGTTCCCGCAGCTCTGGCAGCGTTCGGTGACCTCGTCCCAACGGGCGGCCTCCAAGGTGCCCGCCATCAGCTCCTGCAGGTTCACCGGGGGCATCGCCCGGCCCATCCGGTCGGCGGCCGCGGCCACCTCCGCCCGCGCTCGATCCACGTCGCCGGACGCCGCGGGCCCGGCCTCGATGCCGTCCATCACGAGGGAGCCCGCCTCGGTGCCGACCTCCACGACGTAGCGGGGACGGCCGTCGTCGCCGGTCAGCTCCGTGAGCGCCAGGTCGTATCCCGGTCCCGCCTCCGGGCCGGTGCCCATGGAGACGCAGAAGCAGGTCTCGCCGGGTTCGGTGCAGTTGACCGCGATGATGAACGCGCCGTTCCGCCGGGCCGCATAGGAGGGGTCGACGTACCGTCCGCCCATCAGGACCCGGTCCTGGACGGCGATGGCGCGCAGGTCGCACGGCCGGACGCCGAGCAGCGCCAGCCGGGCCGGGGCGGGCGGCTGTTCCCGCACCTCGATGTCGTCGCCGGTCCGGTCCGCCTCCCAGAGCTTGACCCGCGACCGGTGCAGGAACGGCTTCCAGGACTGCGGCCCGGCCGCGTGGGCGAAGGCGGCGCCGTCCTGTCTGCGATGTATCCGGTAGCCGCCGGGCGCGAGCCGGACGCCCCACCCGTGCGGCAGCCGGTCGATCGAGTCCAGCTCGTCCAGGACGATGGCCTCGTCGCGGACGGTCGGGCCGATGACGGTGTACCCGGCGCGGCGGAGCGCGTCGTGGAGCGGGCCGAGGCCGGGCAGTTCCAGCGTGGTCATGGCGGTCGGTTCTCCTAGCGTCACGGGTGCCCTGGCGGCGGGCCGGCCTGGTCCCGGATCAGCGAGGCGACGATCCGGTCGGCGACGACGGTGACGGCGGCGGCGACCCGCGGGGTCAGCCCGCGGCCGAAGCCGAAGTCGAGCGCCTCGATGGCCAGCACGCGGAGCCGGACGGGCAGCTGCCCGACGGCCAGGCCGAGGGCGACGGCGTCGCCGAGCCCGAGGGCGTGGCCGGTGACGGGGCGCCTGGCGAGCGCCGCCGTCCGCATGCCGAGGTCATGGATCCGGCCGGGGTCGGGCGGGTCCGCGCGCACCGCGTCCACGACGATCGCGAGGTCGGCTCCGGCCCACAGGCCGATGAGCCGGGCCGGTTCGCCGTCGGTGACCGCGAGCGTCGCCCGCACCCGGCCGCGCAGGGCCTCGACGACCGCCGGGCCCGCGCCGTCGTCGCGGCGGAAGTCGTTGCCGACGCCGATGACGGTCGCCACCGGCGCGTCCTCCCGGGTCACGACCGGTCCACGGTGAGGTCGAGGAAGTGGGTGGAGCAGGAGATGCACGGGTCGTAGTTGCGGATCGCCTGCTCGCACCGGTGGGTCAGCGCGTGGTCGTCCAGATGCAGGCGGGACGAGACGAACCGGCGCAGGTCGTCCTCGATGGCGGCCTGGTTCTGCGAGGTCGGCGGAATGATCCGCGCGGCCCGGATCAGGCCGTCGGAGCCGAGGTCGTAGCGGTGGTAGAGGGTGCCGCGCGGGGCCTCGGTGGCGCCGTGGCCCGTGGCCTCACGGGCCGGGACGGGCACGGCCGGACGGCGCGGCGGCCGGTAGGCGTCGATGAGGCGCAGCGCCTCGTCCACCGCGTAGACGATCTCGACGGCGCGGACCAGGATGCTGCGGAACGGGTTGCGGCACTCGGCGCCGAGCCCGGCCCGGTCCGCGGCCTCCAGCGCCAGCGGCGAGAGCCGGTCGCGGTTGAGGGAGAACCGGGCGAGCGGCCCGGTCATGTAGGCGCCGCCATCGGTGAAGTGGGCGTGCAGCGCGGTCGAGTGAGGGACCTGCTCCTCGACGATGTGCTCCTCGAAGCGGTCGACGGGGAAGGCGCGTCCGGCGGTGCTCCGCAGCGTGCCGGCCTCCAGCGGGTACCGGTCGGCGGTCAGCGCGAGGTACTCGTGGTCGTGGGTGAAGTCGGGGAACTCGAACCCGGCCGCCCACTCCACGGTGGCGAGCGCGTCGTCGCGGGCTTGCCGCAGGGTCTCGGCGAGCGGGGCGAGTTCGGCGCGTTCGGGCGTCCGGTAAAAGCCGCCGACCCGGACGTTCACCGGATGGATGGCCCGTCCCCCGAGGACCTCCATCACCGTGTTGCCCGCCTTCTTCAGCCTCAGGCCCCGTTCGACGACCGGACGCTGGTCGCGGGCGAGTTCGACCGCGCCCGGGTAGCCGAGGAAGTCGGGCGCGTGCAGCAGGTAGACGTGCAGGGCGTGGCTCTCGATCCACTCGCCGCAGTACAGCAGCCTGCGCAGGTCGGCCAGGGCGCCGTCCACGGTCACGCCGCAGGCGTCCTCGATCGCCCGGCACGCGCTCGTCTGGTAGGCGATCGGGCAGATCCCGCAGATCCGGGACGTGATGTCGGGCGGCTCGGTGTGGTCACGGCCGCGCAGGAACGCCTCGAAGAACCGCGGCGGCTCGTAGATGTCGAGCCGCACCTCCTCGACGTCCGTGCCGCGGACCCGGACGTACATGGCTCCCTCGCCCTCGACGCGGGCGAGCGCCCCGACCTTCAGCGTCCGATCGTTGCGGTGCGTCACCGCTCGTCCCCTCCGCCCGGTTCCTCCGGCGGTTCCGGTTCCCCCGATTCGCCCGGCGTCCCCGGGGGTTCACGGAAGGCGGTGACGTTGAAGGTGGACAGCACCCGCTGTGTCTCGTCCTCGGTCATGTCCAGCCACGGCAGCAGCCCCCGGGTGTTGGGGTGGGTGCCGCTCCAGGCGGGAGAGGGGCCGAAGCAGCCGTAGCAGCCGCGTCCGTACGCTGGGCAGATCGCGCCGCAGCCCGCGTGGGTGATCGGGCCCAGGCAGGGGGTGCCATGGGCGACCATGACGCACACGTTTCCGCGGATCTTGCACTCGAAGCACACGCTGTGGGACGGGACGTCGGGCCGGCGTCCGGCGAGGTGGGCCGCCAGCACCTCCACGAGCTGGCGGCGGTCGATCGGGCAGCCGCGCAGCTCGAAGTCCACGGACACGTGCGCGGCGATGGGCGTCGAGCGGGCGAGGGTGGCGATGTACTCCGGACGCGCGTAGACGACGGAGGCGAACTCGGCGACGTCGCCGAAGTCGCGCAACGCCTGGACGCCGCCGGCGGTCGCGCACGCCCCGATCGTGATCAGTCTGCGGGACACCGCGCGCACGTGCCGGATGCGCTCCAGGTCCGCGGGCGTGGTGATCGACCCCTCCACCAGGGACACGTCGTACGGGCCGTCCCCGGCGGCGCTGGACGCCTCCAGGAAGTGGACGATCTCGACGCGTCCGGCGAGGGCGAGCAGCTCGTCCTCGCAGTCCAGGAGGGCCAGCTGGCAGCCGTCGCAGGAGGCGAACTTCCACACGGCGAGCGTGGGGCGTTCCATCGTCACAGCTCCCTGACCGTCATCAGCGGCGCGGCGCGCGCGTACGGCACGACGGGCCCGTCCCGGCAGACCAGCAGCGGGCCGAGCTGGCAGTGCCCGCACCAGCCGATGCCGCACCGCATGTTGCGCTCCAGCGACAGCCGGACGTCGGCGGCCCGCATCCCGAGCCCGGTGAGCGCCTCCGCGGTGACGCGCATCATCACCTCGGGCCCGCAGAGGAACGCGACGGCCCGTCCCGGGTCGACGTCCGCGGCGGACACCAGGGCCGTGATCAGGCCGACGTGACCCGTCCAGCCGGAGACGGGACGGTCCACGGTGACCTCGACCTGGACGCCGCGCGCCCGCCACTCGTCGAGTTCCCGGGCGAACAGCAGGTCGCCGGGGGTGCGGGCACCGATCAGGACCGCGATCCGGCCGAAGGCGCCCCGGTCCGCGAGGGCGTGCAGCACGACCGGCCTCAACGGCGCCAGCCCGATTCCGCCCGCGGCCACGACCAGGTCGCCGCCGCGCGCCGTCTCCATCCCCCAGCCGACGCCGAACGGGCCGCGCAGCCCCATGACCTGGCCCGGCCGCGTCCCGCACACGGCCCGGGTCACCGCGCCCACGGCCCGGACGGTCTGCTCCAGCACCGCCCCCTGCGCGGAGCCGGCCCCCGGGTCCGGTCCGATGCGGCTGACCGAGATCGGCACCTCGCCGACGCCGAACGCGTACATCATCGTGAACTGGCCGGGCAGCGGCGTCTGGATGGGCTCCCCCACGGGCTCCAGCGTCAGCGTGACCGTGTCGACCGTCTCCTCGTGCCGTCCCGTCACCCGGTACAGGACGGGCGCCATCGGCGTACCCGCCGGTGTCACCGGCGTGCCCGCGGATGTCATCGGCGTTCCTCGGGGTGGGCGTAGAGGTCGAGCATCCGGACCCGGGTGGCTTCCAGGCGGTCCAGCATCACCTGCGCGAACCGCAGGGCCAGGTCGCGGCCGAGTCGGGCATCGGCGTCGCACAGCTCCCGTACGGCGGCCCCGTCGAATCTGAAGGCGGTCACCGGTTCGGGGGCGACGGCGCCGAACCGCCAGCGGTGCGGTGGGAACAGCCACGACCAGCCCAGCACGGACGGGGCGGGCACGGACTCGACCACGACCGCGCCCCGTCCAGGGACCTGGAGGTCGAGAGTGACCTTTCCGGAGCGCAGCAGCCAGAACCTCTGAGCGGGTCCGCCCTCGGTGAAGAACCGGTGCCCCGCCGGGACGCCCACGGGCTCGGCGGTGGCCGCCAGCGCGGCGAGGTGCGGCTCGGGCACACCGGCGAAGAAGCGCTCCCCGGCCAGGACGCCGGACGTGACGCCGTCGGTCTCCCCCATCCGGCCCGGCCTCCTCTCGGGAAATGGGTCCGCATCGCCTTCTCAGGAAGGGTCCGCGTTGCTCTCAGGAATGGGCCCGCGTCGCTCCCGCTCGGGAACCGCGGTCGAGTACGGGTGCGGGGCACGCCGCGGTGTTGACCACGGCCAGCTGGCTCACCGTGTAGTGGCGCAACATGACCACGTCGTACGGAGTGAGCCGGTGGCAGATCCAGTCCCAGTGCAGGGCGACCGTGTCACCCGGGCCGACGGCCGGTCCGGGCCCGAGGCCCGCCGTCTCCGCCCGGGGATCACCCAGAGTCAGGGCGAGACCGTCCCACACCAGCGGACGCGACAGTACCGTCGCCGTCCCGTCCTGGACGGACGTGACACGCCCCCACCTGATACGGCAACGGTCCAGAACTCGTAACGCCTCCTCGCAGAACCCCGCCCTGAGCAGCCCCACCCACGGGTAGACGGCGAACACGTGGAAGTTGTGGTGCGGACGTCCTCCGGCCATGGCCAGCGACGCCAGGTCGGCCCGGTGACGGCCCGTCCGCCGTCCGAACCGGTCGTCCAGGTGGGCGGCCAGCAGCCGCGCCCCGACCCGTTCGAGCGGCGGCCCGCCGATCCAGTAGGCCCGCACGACCCGCGCGTCCAGCGGATCGGTGACGCGCGACGCCGCCGCGATCAGCTGGAGGTAGGGCCACGCCCCGCAGAACCGTCCGGCCAACTCGGTCAGGCCCCGGTCGGCGACCCCGGCGGCGGCGTAGTCCCGAACCGCGGTGCTGTCGTCCGGTCCGCAGTACCCGAGCGCATTGGGCGGGTACGCGAACCGGGCGAACAGCACCGGGCCCGGGGTCATGCCGCGGCGCTCTCCGGAACCCGCGCCCGTTCACGCCGCCGCGTCGCCGCCACCACCAGGGCGGCCCCCGCGAACAGCACCGCCAGCCCGCCCGCCTCGGCGGCGGACGGCGCGCTCCCGGTGTCCAGGGCCGACAGCGCCGCGGTCACCAGGGCTCCGACGCTCAACACGGCCGTCACGTCCACGGCCGGCGCCAGCGACAGCGCGACGAACCAACCGGCGACGTAGCAGGCGAGGATCGCGCCGGTCAGCGCCGCCCACCCCCAGGCCCGTCCGTCCAGGCCCGTCAGGACGCGCCACCGGCCGCTCACCGCGTCCCAGGCGACCAGGATCACCGCTCCCAGCGCCATTCGCGACGTTCCGAGCACCAGCGGTTCGACCCGCGGCAGCAGCCGTCTGGCCACGATCACCTCGACCGACCACAGCAGCGTCGCCGCGAGGATCATCAGCTCGCCCGTTCCGAACCGGAACACCGGCAGCCCACCGTCCGCGAACGCCTGCCCCGCCACCAGCAGGGCGACGGCGGCGGCCTGGAGGACCCCGGCCCGCTCGCCCAGCAGCGGCAGCGCGAGAAGCGCCACCCAGACCACCAGCGTCTTCTGCAGGAACGCCGCGTGCGTGGACGACTCGGTGGCGAGCCCCTCGTAGAACAACACGAACGGGACGCTGCCGCCGATGACCGCGATCGCGAGCATCCCCGCGGCCGTCCTCCCCCGCACCGGGAACAGCGTCCGGTCGTCCCTCCGCAGCCTTCCGGATCCGGCGAGGACGACCGTCACCAGCACCCCGGCCGCGACGAGGTTCTTCGCCGTCGTGTAGACCGTCGCGTCCCCGGCGGCCCGTACTCCCCGCGCGTTCAGGAAGATCGCCACACCGCTGATCACCGCGGTGCCGGACGCGAACGCGATCCCGCGCGCGTGCCCGGTCACGGCTCGCGTCCCCTCGTGCCGTCACGCACCGCCGCCAGCTCCGCGGCCTCTTCCGCGGAGATCCTGCGGACGGCGATACCGGTGTGCACGACCAACCAGTCACCCGTCGCCACTGAGACACCCTCCATGTCGAGGATCACCAGGGAGACCCCGGTCCGCGTCTCCCCGCGTACCACCGTGGCCGTGCCGTCACCGGTCGAGACGACCCGGCCGACCTGCTCCAAGCACATCTTCGCACCCCCTGCGGCGACCGTCCCGGCCCACACATGACCGCCCACGGACGAAGGTCCCCAGCCGGCTCCAGCCCTACGGCCAACAGCACACCAAGGCGCTCCCCAGAAACCAGAAAGCCACCGATGCCCAGCGTCCAGGACAGGGACGAGTTGAGGATCGATCGCCGCAGGGCCGGTCAGTCGCGAAGGAGGCAGGGCTGCGGCGGACGGGACCGATTCGCGTGCAGCGCAGCCCTGCTGACCTGCGGAATTCAGGGGCTGTCGATGCGCGCGGTGATGCCCTCGATCGCGTCCTGGGTCTCCGCCAGCGGTACCCGCACCAACTCGTCGTCCGCGCCGCGCCGGGTGTAGTGGGTGTTGGTGATCTCCACGCGCAGCTCCTCGACCGTCACCACCGTGGAGACACCGAGGTCGCTGATGTGCGCGGCGAACAAGCCCCGCATACACAACTCGCACAAGAGGAGACGCCCGGCCTGCCAAGGAGTGAGCACCTCGCGCGAAACCGGCCATCCGTCCGGCAGTGCCAGCGAGAACCACACCACCTTGCCGCTGACGGGGACCGGCCGCAGCCGCGACCGGCTGCGGTGCGTACCCGTCGCCTCGGCAAGCGCGGCCACGATCGCGAGCCCCTTTCCCGATTCGGCGAGGAGGTCCTCGCATACCGGCGCGGGCAACTCGCCGGGGTCGGCGTCGAACACCGATACCACCAAGGCAGGGCAAGGTGCGGTGCGCACCCACACTCACAGCTCGGCGGCCTGTCCACGGGCATGTACCAGGGCGTTCGTGCTCAGCTCCGACACCGCCAGCGTTCCGTCGTCGATCAGGCCGGCCGGAAGGCCCACCTCGCGCATCACGATCGAGAGGGCCGACCGGGCCACCGACGCGCACGTCCGGTCCTGCGGCAGCGGGAACACCCTCGCCTCCCCGGCCACCAGGACGGGCGTTTCACCGCTCAGCATGCCCCACCCCGCAGGCCCTGCGCGCTGCTCGCAGCCGTTGTGCAGCATTTGCCCGGACGTGCGGACGGCTCGGCCTGCACCCTCACCGGCTTCCGCTCCACACCCGGCGCAACGCGCCGCGGCGCGAATGGCACCAGCGTGGGCGGTCCGCCAAGAACAGTTGGCGATGTCGGTCCGGGGACGTCGGCTCGCACGAGAGCTGCGACAGCATCGAGAGCACGCCGGGCTGACCCCAGACCAGGTGGTCACCAGACTCGGGTGGAGTCGATCGAAGATCAGTCGCATCGAGAACGGGCGGACACGACCGGGCGTTGCCGACGTGACTGCGGCGCTCGACTTGTACGGCGTCAACAGCCCTGCCCGGGACGCGCTCGTCCAACTGGCCCGCGACGTGCAGAAACGCGGCTGGTGGACGAACTACGCAGACCTTTGGGACGGCTCCTATGTCGGCCTGGAGGACGAGGCGTCCCTGATCCGGTCGTACCAGGTCCAATTCGTCCCAGGCCTGCTCCAGACACCCGACTACGCCCGTGCCGTGATCTCAGCGGGCCGCCCCGACTCTCCTGAGGCCGTCGACCGCCGCGTGCAGGCTCGGATGGCCCGCAAGTCCCTACTGGCCCGCAGCGACGCACCCGCGCTGGTGGTCGTCCTGGACGAGGGGCTGCTGCGCCGTCCGCTGGGCGGCACGAAAGTGATGCGCGAACAGCTCTACGCCCTCATCGGGGCGTCCCAGGGCGGCAACGTCACGATCAGGGTGCTCTCGACGGAATCGGAGAGCCTCGCCGGAGCCGAAGGACCGTTCGTGCTGCTGTCCTTCGAGACGTCCGACCCCGATGTCGCCTATTCCGAAGGCATGACCGGTTGCATTTACGTCGAAAGCCAGGAGCAGGTCACCCGCTGTAAGGTGACATTCGAGCGTCTGCTCGAGACCGCGCTTTCCCCGGAGGAGTCGGTCGCCCTCATCGAGACCTACGCCAAGGAGTAGCGGGTGCCGATGCCTACCGCCCCTCACACGGCCCCTGTCTGGCGGAAGTCGAGCCGGTCCACCAGCAGCAACGACTGCGTTGAGGTAGCCGAGTTCGAGGACGAGGTCATCGTCGTACGCGATTCGAAGCTCGCGTCCGGGCCCGTCATCTCCCTCTCGCGTGGAGCCTTCACCGCCCTGGTCAGCACCGTCCGCGTCATCACCCGCACGGTTTGACGCGGAGGAGGCACTGCTGGACCGGGTTGCGCCCTGCCTCGTCCAGCCGGGCCTCCTGAGCGGGTTGCAAGGTTCACTCAGCCGCCCACCGCGTCCCTGAACACTTCGCGTACTCCAGCTCCGGCACCATGTGCGGGTGCGTCTCCGGCGGTCATCGAGCCGTCGCGTCCAGCAGTGAGGGACAAGGGCACGACGCGATCGGGTCATGCGGCTGACAAGAGTTCCCTGCGTGCTGGCCTCGGCCACATGTTCTCGAGCGCCACTACTCGAAGTCGGCGGGGTGTTCTTGTCCCCCGTGCGAGCTACCGGGCAATGTCCACTCAATGGTGACGATTCGCGTGCAGTGAACTCCCTAGCGTTTCCGGGGTCGCTGCAGCGCTCGAGCTGCTTTCTCGTATACCGCCGCCGTGTGCGTCACGGCGGCGATTCGCTCCCTGGAGAAGACCATGATTCGCCAGATCAAGACGGCCGCCGTCGCCGCGGTGTGCTGCACCGCCGTCGGCGCGGGCCTCGCCGGTTGTGAGGACGACTCGGCGGCGGACGGAGGCCGTTCTCGCGCGGGCAAGGCCGCCGCCGATCCATTCTCCGGAACCAAGAAGGTCGTCGTCGGTGGAAAGTCGGTGAACGTGTCGTGTTCGGGCGACCTGGCGAAGGGCAGGCCGGTCATCGTCCTGTTGCACGGAGGGGGCGACAGTCTGGACAAGATGGCCGCCGTCCAGAAGACGCTGAGCGAGGGGAACCGGGTCTGCTCCTACGACAGGCTCGGCGCAGGCAAGAGCGACCGGCCGGACGGTCCGCAGGACTTCGCCGGCAGCGGGAAGGTCCTGACCGGGGTCCTCGACCGGATCGCCGGTGACTGCCCGGCCGTCCTGGCGGGGCACTCGCTGGGCGGGCTGCTCGCCGCCCGGTACGCGCCCGGCCACCAGGACAGGGTCAAGGGGCTCGTCCTGATGGACGCGACGCCGCCGACGATGATCCACGATATTTCCACGGTGATCCCCGAGTCCGCCAAGGGGCCGGGGGCCGCGGTCCGCGCGCAGAACCTGGCCATCTTCCAGGGGCAGAATCCGGAGCGGCTCGTCATCACCGATGGACCAGTCCAGTCCGCCGGGGACATTCCGGTGGAAGTGCTCCATCACGGGAAGCAGTACCTCGCCGCCGTCCCCGAGTACGGGCCGCAACTGGAGCAGGCGTGGTCGGCCGGGCAGCGGAAGTGGCTCGCGCTGTCCAGCCGCAGCAGGCTGAGCACCGTCGCGAGGAGCGGGCACTACATCTACCTCGAGCGGCCCGACGTCGCCGTCCAGGCCATCCAGCGTGTCACCGCGCAGGCCGCCCACTAGGCGACCGGCAGCCGGCCGGTCGTCCGTGCCCGCGTCGATGCGTCCCCCATCCCCGGGCGAGCCCCGGCCGGTTCATCCTGAGGCGCGGCGGTTCCGCCGCCGGGACCGCTACCCTCGGCCGGTGATCGTTCTGCCGCGGGTCCCGGCCATGTGGCGGCGCCGGGATGTGACGGTCCGCGATCTCCCGCTCGCGGCGCTGCTCGCCGCCGTCTCGTTCCTGCCGACGTTCCGCGGCCATGAGACGCAGGTCGGCGAGCTTCCGGCCCGTCCCTTCGACGCGTTTGCGGTCGTGGCGCTCGCCCTCCTGTGCCTCCCGCTCGCCGTGCGCCGGCGGTGGCCGATGGCCTGCCTCGCCCTGGTGTCGCTCGGCTTCGTCGTCGCCCAGCTCCGCGGCTACCACATGGTCGCGGGGACGGCGCTGCCCGTCGCGTTGCTGAGCACGGGCGTCCATCTCGGGCATCACAGGCGTGCCACCGTGGTCGCCTGTCCGCGGCGTACGTGCCGCTGGCGGTCGCACTCCACCGGCTCGGCGGGACGGAGCGGCTGGACGGGTACCTGGCGTTCTACCTGGGGCTGGTCGTGGCCTGGGGCATCGGGTCCTGGCTGCGGTCCACGCGTGCCGCCGAGGCCGAGCGCCGCCTCCGGCTCGCCGAGGCCACCCGGGCCGCCGAACGCACCCGCATCGCGCGCGAGCTCCACGACGTCGTGACCCACCACGTGACGGCGATGGTCGTCCAGGCCGAGGCGGCGCGCTACCTGACCGCCGCGCCCGACCGCCTCGACGGGACCCTGAGCGTGATCGGCGACACCGGACGGCGCGCCATCGCCGACCTGCGGCACCTGCTCGACCTCCTCAACCCCGGGCACGGTGCCACGAGCGGGGACGAGGCCTGGACGCCGTCCGCAGGCGACATGGACGCGCTCGTGGGGCAGGCGCGCCAGGCCGGGCAGCCGGTGGAGTTCGTCCAGGGGGGCAGCCCGGCGGAGTCCGCCGGCAGCGCCGAGTTCGTGGCGTACCGGGTCGTCCAGGAGGCGCTGACCAACGCGCTCAAGCACGCCCGCGGCAGCCGCACCGTCACGCGGGTGCGCTACGGCGAAAAGGAGATCACCGTGCAGGTCGGCACCGACGGTCCCGGAGGACGGACCAGGTCCCCCGGCGGGAGCGGACGTGGCCTGGCCGGGCTCCGCGAACGGGTCGACGCCCTCGGCGGCGAGTTCAGCGCGGCCCCGCAGGCCGGCGGCGGCTTCGTCGTGCGGGCGCGCATCCCCACCGGGAGCCGGTCGTGAGCGCACCCGTCCGGGTGCTGGTGTGCGACGACCAGGCACTGATCCGCACCGGGTTCACGACGATCATCGACGCGCAGCCCGACCTGGAGGTGGTGGGCGAGTGCGGGGACGGGCGGTCCGCAGTCGACCTCGCCCGCCGCCTGGACCCCGACATGGTGGTGATGGACGTCCGGATGCCGGTGCTGGGAGGCATCGAGGCGACCCGGCTGCTGGCCGGCGCCGGGGTCGCCGACCCGGTCAAGGTGCTCGTGGTGACGACGTTCAACCTGGACGAGTACGTGTACGAGGCGCTGCGCGCGGGCGCGAGCGGGTTCCTGCTCAAGGACGCTCCTCCGGCGCAGCTCCTGCACGGCATCCGCACCGTCGCGACCGGCGCCGCGCTGCTGGCGCCCGAGGTGACGCGGCGGCTCGTCGGCAGGTACGCGGCCCGGATCCGTCCCGCCCCGGACGCGGCGGACGACGTCCCGCTGACCCCGCGCGAACTGGAGGTGCTCCGTCTCATCGCCGACGGCCTCTCCAACGGCGAGATCGCCTCGACGCTGGTGCTCAGCCACGAGACCGTCAAGACCTACGTGTCGCGCATCCTCACCAAACTCGACCTGCGCGACCGCGTCCAAGCCGTCGTCTACGCCTACCGCAACGGCCTCGTCTCCTGAAACCACGCGAAGGCCGTCTTGCGGCCTGGCCAAGGCCAAGCCGCAAGACGGCTGAATGCGGCTGCTATTGGGGAGTGGGATCCTCCCCTCTGACCGATCCATCCGGACCGGGGGACGCTGTGAGGTACTTGGCGTGGAGTTGGCCGCAGGCGGCGTCGATGGTCGTTCCGAGTTGGCGTCGCCTTGTCGCGTGGACGCCGCGGGAGGTGAGGCCGTCCACGAATTCGTCCACTCGGGTGGAAGACGGAGCCCGGTAGTCTGGTGAGGCACCCGACGCCTCGTTATAGCGGATGACGCTGACGTGGAACAGTTCAGGACGCGACCGTGCGCGGGCCATTTCGGCCAGAGCGGCGAGGTGGTCGTCGCTGTCGTTGACACCGGCGATCAGCAGATAGGCGAGATAGACCTTCCGGCGGCTCACGACGGCATGCCGGTCGAGGATCTCGAGGTTCTGTGCGAGCGGGAAGCGGTCCTCCAGGGGAATGATGCGGGCTCGCTGCCGCGCGAACGGGGAATGGACGGAAAGGGTGACCGTCACCTGCGGATGTTCGTCGACCAGGCGGGCCAGGTTCGGGGCGAAGCCCACGGTCGACACGGTCACCCGGCGTGCGGAGATCCCCGCGTAGCCCGCGTCCGTCAGAAGGGTGAGCGCGTTGAAGACGTGCGGGTTGGCGAGCGCCTCGCCCATCCCCATGAAGGCGACACTCGCCGGCCGGGACAGCCCCTCGCGGGTCCAGTGCGGGTGCATCACCTGGGCGACGATCTCGTCGGCGGTGAGGTTGCGGACCAGGCCGACCGCGCCGGTGGCGCAGAACGTGCAGCCCAGGCCGCAGCCGGACTGCGACGAGACGCACATGGAGTCCCATCCGGCCCGGTAGTGCGACACGACGGTCTCGATGCGGGCCCCGCTCTCCGAGGAGAACAGCACCTTCTCCACCTGTTCGTCCCGTTGGACTTCCAGAGGAGTCAGAGGGTGCAGCTGCGGACCGAATCGCTCCGTGAGGTCGGCGCGCAGAGCGGCGGGTAGTGCATGAACGTCGGCGAAGGTCTCGGCCGTCGAGCTCTGCCAGGCGGCGATGAGCTGACGGAACCGGAACGCGGGAGCACCGGTCTGTGCGAGGTGGTCGTGGATGTGTGACCAGCGGCTTCTCGTGGCCAGGACGGCGCTCACGCGTCACCGCCCGAGGGGGAACTGACCTCGCGGCCCCGGTAGAAGCCGCAGTGCTGGCAGGCCCGGTGCGGCAGGGTGGGCTTGCCGCAGGCCGGATTCGTGCAGGTGGTGAACGTCGGCGCGCTCGCCTTCCATTGGGCGCGACGGCGGCGGGTGCGGGAGCGCGATGTGCGGTGCTGCATGGCTGTGGCCTTTCGTGAATGGTTGCGAAATGTCAGCGGAACTGACGGGACAACCGACCACGGGCCATGACTAAGAAACCCATCTACGCAGAACACTCTGGACGCCGCCCGAATGCCGGACGGAAAGGTGGACGCGTAGGGGTGAGATCGAGGGCGCGCGCGTTCGCAGGCACGAACTCAAGACCGAGGTCTGCGCGGTGCGAACATGCCAGTGAGATTCACGCAGAGGTGTCAACGCTTCGAACGAGCGGACTCACGCTTCTGCGAGAGGGAACAGTCGATCACCGGTGCGGGCGTCGCCCGCCGGGTGAAGGCCACCGGCAGTTCGGTGGCTAGATTCTGTCGACCTCGATCTGCATGACATTCACAATATCAGCCGTGAGTCACTGCTGAGCCTGACCGACCGCCGCGGGCTCAGCAGGCTGCTTCTTCGGTGGAGCTATTTGTAGATGGCGAGGCCGTTGGGGACGGAGCGTTCGTGACCACCGGACGGGTTGTTGCGAACGGTGGCGGCCGGCTTTCCAGGCAGGCGGACGGCCATGGTGGACGAACCCCCGCCGTCCAGGAGCAGCGCGTCGCGGGACCCGATGCGAAGCAGCAGCTCGGCCATGCCCGCGGCCGTCTCGCCGGAGCCGGTCTCGCGACGGCCGTCCAGCACCACCACGTACATTCGGCGTCCGCCCGGAGCGAGCCCGACGGCGGTGCGGGGGCTGCGGGAGCGCGCGTCCAGGCCCAACGTCGGCTGTCCGCCGCGGAGCAGCGGCAGGCCACCGAGCGCGTGGCGGAACCGGAAGGAGCCGGTCAGCGCAGTGGAGATCTGCACCTTCTGGCCTTGACTCAGTGCGCGAAGCTCAGCCGCGCCCGCGTCCCGGCCGAGCAGCAGGCTGGTATCGGGCGGAAGCTGACCGCCGGGATCGGCGCTACCCACCACCTTGCCGTCGCGGACCAGAACGGCGGCGGTGTCGAAGGAGCAAGGCGCATTGCGCATCAGGTCGGTGCCGCAGAACGCGCGGGCGCGCGAGGCCGGACCCCAGGCCGCGGTGTAGAGGCCGACACCGTCGACCGGCAAGGCGAACTGGTTCAGGCCGCGCAACTGGATCGTCTGGGCGCCCGCACGCACCTTCCCGGTCAGGGACAGCCGGGCGATCCGTCCCGCGCCGCGCCGGTCCACACCGATGACCATGCCGGACGTCCCCGGCGGCGCGGCCGGACCGAACCGCTGACCGTCCGGGACGGCGGCACGCACCGCCTGCCCCTCGAACACCTCCGGCCCGTCCGGCGCGAAGGTGGCGGGCACACCAGGATGAGCCTTCTCAGAGATGTCGAAGAAGTCACCATTGACCCCCGCGACTGCGCGCGCCGCGTTCACCATGTCGGACACCCGAGCTCGCGAGACACCGGGCGGCGGGCGCAACAACCCGACCCGCACCCTCTTCAGGTCGATGTCCAGCAGCGTCCCGGTGACCTGCTCGTACCGCACGTCCCGAACAACGACACCGGGAGAGACCCGCACATAGGGCACAGGTGACGCAACAGGCGCCAGGGCCACCGAGAGCATGATCCGCATCAGCACCCGCCCCATGCTGACGCAAGATCACACCCCCAAGCGGCCCATTCGACCGGCCCAGAAAACGTGTCGCCCCACAAGCGCCACGCCCAGGACCTGCGCAGACACGGCCGCACCGCAACGAACCGGAACACTCGACACGTGCCCTGCTGACCGACCAGGACGGCCCGCAATGGAACCAATGGCGACACGGAAGCCGCTCCTGGAGGAGTGAGGGTAAGCAGCGAGTGCTCGTCCCGCTGGGGTTCCCCAGCGGGACGAGAACACGCTCACCCCGTCCCGGAGGCGGACTTCTGAACCACCCGCCTAGCTGACGTCGCGGGTGAGCTTGAGAATCAGGTCGGGGGCCTCCCTGAGGTCGCTCGTCGTCGTGACGAGCTTCATAATCAGCGTCGTGGCGGCGGTCTCGGACAGCGGCTGGCCGATGCCCGCGATCGCCGCGTAGGACCGCATCTGCTCGACAAGCTCGGGGATGAGCTTGGCCTGTTCGTGCAGATTGTCGATGACCGTTTCGAGCTCGATGGTGAGCCGGACCACGGCGTCGGTGGCGCTCTCCGGCGGCGGCGGAGCGGCCTCCGGGCTCTCGTAGGCCCTCATGACGATGCGTCCGCGCTTGGGCGCGACCTTCGGGAAGACGGTGTTGAACCAGTCCCGGTCCGCTTCGACGGCCTCATCGTCCGCCTCGGGCGGCACCGTGGTCCCGGCCTCGTCGACCTTCCGCGGCTGGCGGTTGCCGTCCATCGCGGCGGCGATCTCCCTCAGCAGGCCGACGGCACGGAGCCTGTCCTCGCGCATCGCGTTGAGCGAGTTGGTGACGCTCCGCCGGATGCGCAGCGAGGTCTGCTCGCCGTCCTCGTCCTCGCCGGCGGCGGCGCGGACGGTCTGCGCCCCCATCGAGCCGCGATCGGCCTCGACGATGTCATAGGCAGCCAGCCAATGCGCCGCCCGGTACATCAGGAGCTCCTCGAAGGCCGGCAGGTCGTCCTCAGCGGTGGCCAGGAGATCCGCGAGCGACCGCCCGGAGGAACGGAAGCCCTCCTTGGCGATCGACGGGGGGAGAACGTCCGCGACGCGTGGGTTCCACGGGTCCGGGTAGCTGACCGACGTGAGCGCAGACCAAGCACGCAGCCGCTGGTTGACGTGCTCCCTGGTGAGCTGCGATGGCGAGGGCTCGCTGAGCGCCGCGCGGATGGCCTTCCGCTTCTCCTTCTCACTCTCCACCGGGAAGAACTCCTCGAGAAGCCGCATCGACCGCAGGTCGCGGAGCGCCGACACGGTGGCGTCCTGGGGCACTCCGGCCAGCCGGGTGATCGGCAGTTCACCGGTGAGGACTCCGGCCGTGGTCTCGTCGAGGAGCCCGCCCTCCTGGTACGCGCCGATGATGCTGCGGCCCAGGGCCCTCGCCCGGTCGTTGGGCTTGAACTCCAGGGGCGGATGCACATGGTCGCGCCGGTTGCTGGTCTGAACGATCTGATAGAGCCGCTCGGGCGTCGGCGTGCCGACCACGAGCTGCGCCTCGACGACGGCCACCCGGTGGGCGCGGTAGGCCATGGCGCTGGTGTCGTCGTCGACGATGGCCTTCTGGAACTCGCCGTTGAGCTTCTCCGCCAGTGCCTTGAGCCAGAACGAAGGGTTCGTGGCGATGTCCGAGCCCGACCGACCGATCTTCTGCATCGGAACACCGGTGATGATCTCGCTGGACGTCAGGCCGAACAACTCCTGCCGGGCCTTGGTCCGATTGTTCCCCCTGACCGCGGGCCAGGCCCACGCCGAGCCTCCGACGGCGAAGCGGTACTCCTGGGGAACGAGCAGGCAGGGTTCGAGTTGACCGTTGAGCGCGAGATCCTCGGTGAGATCGTAGGAGCGCTGGTTCACCTGAGTCATAAGCTCGTTGCCGGCCTTCTCGACGACGAACCTCAGCTCCTCCGGATCCTTAACGAGGACGCTCAGCGCCGCGCCCGGCTGATGCTGGTCCTCGGGATCGACCCACGGGGTGAGCGGAGGGAGCGGATGCTTGTTCCTGGAGCCGGGGTCGGACGGGGCCGCCCACGCACTGCTCTGCCGCTCGTTCCGCTCCCAGACGGAACCGGCACAGCCGATCAGCTGGACGTCCAGGACGTACATCTGACCGGCGCTGGTCTTGATCTCCCGAACGGCCCGGAGCTGCGCCGGCCGGTCGGTCGTGGCCCTGGTCAGCAGATCTTTCGGCCTGACGATCAGTGGAGCGATCGCCTCCAGAGCGGACCGGGGGACGTTGACGTGGACCGACGCGAGCGCGGCCTCCACGAAGTTGTGCTGCCACTCCTTCGTCGACGGTGCGACGAACGGGTGATCGGATTCGGTCATGCGGCGGCCTGCCTTTTCATGTGGCGGCGACGCGCGTTCCGCGCGGCCCCGTGAGCCGACGGCCGCTCCGGCCGCCGGGAGGGGCTCCCGGCCATGGGGGACGGGACGCCGCCTGAACAGACGCGTTCCGCTGAGGTGCGGCAGGGTCTGGTCTGGCCGTCCGGTGCGGAGGGAGCCCCTCCAGGCCTTTTCCGCTGGGCCGCCGGAGGGCGGCACTGTGCGGTACGTCGGCTAGCCCTACCCGGGTTCCGGGCACAGGCCCAAGGGCGCTCGTCCACCAGGGACGCGCTCAAGGGCATTCCTAACAGGCGAACCCACCACCGATGGGGCGATTGAGGAAAGTGGTCCACGTTTGGCCATCACCCAACACCAAGCGGACGCACGCCAAGCTGCTCCCTGCTCGCGATCCAAGGGTCGGCGGGTCAGCGGGTTAGGGCGTGGTCGATCCATTCGTCGGACTGTTCCAGGAGGAGGTGGCCGGCGCCGAGGATGCTGGCGTCGCGGCCGGAGCGGGAGGCGCTGATCTCCAGGTTGCGGGTCGCGAGGGGGAGGCAGCGCTGGTAGATGGCGCCGCGGATGGTCGCGACCAGGGGTTCGGCGTTGGAGAGGCTGCCGCCGATGACCAGGGCGTCGGGGTTGAAGAAGTTCACCAGGGCGGTGAGGACGTCGCCGATGAGCTGTCCGGCGTTGCGGACGGCGGCGGTGGCCTGGGGGACGCCGTCGGTGACCAGGTCGACGATCTGGGACGGGGAGTCGGCGGTGAAGCCCTGGGCGGCGAGGGTCGCGGCGAGGGCGGCGCCGCTGGCGTGGGCCTCGAGGCAGTCGGGGTGACCGCAGGAGCAGTCGACGGTGGCCTCGGAGCGGATGCGGACGTGGCTGATGTCGCCCGCCGCGCCGCGGCCGCGGTGCAGGCGGCCGTCCACGATGACGCCGCAGCCGATCCCGCTGCCCAGCTTGATGACCATGATGTTGTCGAGGTCGGGCCAGGAGGCCCGGTGCTCGCCGACGGCCATGAGGTTGGCGTCGTTCTCCACCAGGACGGGGATGCCCGCCAGCTCGGCGGCGAACTCGCGGACGGGGAAGTCGTTCCAGCCCGGCATGCGCGAGGGTGAGACGACCTGGCCGGTCGCCGGGTCGACGGGGCCCGGCATCCCGATGGCGAGACCCCGGATGGGGACGTCGCGCAGGCCGTGCTCGCCGGTGAGGGCGCGGAGGCTGTCGATGACGGCCTTCAGGGTGCCCTCGGGGCCGACCGCTATGTCGAACTCCAGGTCGGCGGTCGCGCGGAGCGCGCCGCCGAGGTCGACGGCGGCGAGGCGGGCGTGGTGGGCGCCGAGGTCGGCGACCAGGAAGACCCCGGCCTCGCGCGCGAGGCGGATCCGGCGGGGGCGGCGGCCGCCGCGGGACGCGCCGGCGCCCTCCTCGACGAACAGGCCGGCCCCTATGAGCTGCTCGACCCGGAGCGAGACGCTGGAGGCGGCGAGACCGGAGAGGCGGGCGAGTTCGGCCCGCGACTCGGCCTGGCCGGTGGCGACCATGCGCACGAGCGCGGCCGGTTGGTCCTCTCTGCTGTTACGCACCCCAGATAGATAGCATGCGCCGACTTGGTACAGCAATGCGTTGACTTCCATCGATTTGTGCGGCTAATGTCCAGTTCGACTTCGATTTCGAAGGAAGTTGGATCGAGGATGACCGAATGATCGAGGTTCGCGGCCTGCACAAGCGCTTCGGCGCGCACACCGCCCTCCACGAAGTGGATCTGGACGTCGCACGCGGCGAGGTGGTCGTCGTGGTCGGCCCGTCCGGCTCCGGCAAGTCGACGCTCTGCCGCTGCCTCAACCGGCTGGAGACGCCGGACGGGGGCGCGGTCCGCATCGACGGCGACGAGCTGCCCGCCGAGGGCCGCGCGCTCGCCCGGCTACGCGCGGACGTGGGCATGGTGTTCCAGTCGTTCAACCTGTTCCAGCACAAGACCATCCTGGACAACCTGACGCTGGCGCCCGTCCGGGTGCGCGGACTGAAGCGCGACGAGGCCGAGAAGAACGCCCGCGAGCTGCTCGACCGGGTCGGCATCGGCGCCCAGGCCGAGAAGTTCCCCGCCCAGCTGTCGGGCGGCCAGCAGCAGCGCGCCGCGATCGCGCGCGCCCTGGCGATGCGGCCGAAGGCGATGCTGTTCGACGAGCCGACGTCCGCGCTGGACCCGGAGATGGTCGGCGAGGTCCTGGACGTCATGACCGACCTGGCCCGCGACGGGATGACCATGGTGGTCGTCACCCACGAGATGGGGTTCGCCCGCAAGGTGGCCGACCGCGTGGTGTTCATGGCGGACGGCGAGATCGTCGAGACCGGCACGCCGTCGGAGTTCTTCGAGGCACCCAGCTCCGACCGGGCCCGGGACTTCCTGGCGAAGGTCCTCAGCCACTAGCCGTCCCGCCTCGGGACCCGGGCCGCGAGCTCCCGGCCCCGTCACGAGGCGGAGACCTCGGCCCCGTCCGGGCCGAGACCCCCCATGGTCATGAATCTCGGCCCCGTCCCGGGGCCATGACTCCCGGCCCGGTTCCCGAGACGGGAACGCAGGGCCCGGTTCCACCCCCGGCGCGCCGTGCGCGGCGCGCCGCCCGAGAAAGGTTGTTGATCATGGTGCGTACGTCTGCGCGGAAGCGCTGGGCTGTGCCGGTCGCGATCGCCGCGCTGTCGGCCGTGGGCCTCTCGGCCTGTTCCAGCGGCGACTCCGACAAGTCCGTCCCGGGCGCCGCGGGCGGCGGCAAGCAGGACGACCTGATCGCCTCGGCGCCGGTCGCGGCGAACCTGCCGGCCGGCTCCACCATGGAGAAGATCAAGCAGCGCGGGCAGCTGGTCATCGGCGGCTCGCTGGACGCGCCGCTGCTGTCCCAGCAGAACCCGGGGACCAAGAAGGTCGAGGGCCTGGACGCCGACTTCGGCCGGCTGCTGGCCAAGTACATCATCGGCAAGCCCGAGGTGAAGATCGTCAACTCGGCCTCGGAGACCCGTGAGGCGCTGCTGTCCAACGGCACCGTCGACGTCGTCTTCCAGACCTACTCCATCACCCCGGAGCGGGCCAAGCAGGTCTCCTTCGCCGGGCCGTACTACAGCTCCGGCCTGGTCATCGCCACCAAGAAGGACACGACGGGCATCGCCTCGCCGACCGACCTCAAGGGCAAGACGGTCATCGCGGGCGCCAACACCCCGGCGATCGCGGCCATCAAGAAGGTCGCCCCCGACGCCAAGATCGTCACCTTCGGCACCGACCCCGAGTGCGTCCAGGCGCTCAAGCAGGGCCGCGGCGACGCCTACGTCCAGGACGAGGCGCTCCTGCTCGCCACCGCCAAGCAGGACCCGAGCGTCAAGATCCAGGGCAAGCCGTTCACGGCCGACCCCTACGGCATCGGCCTCAAGCACAACGACACGCAGATGAAGCAGTTCGTCAACGACTGGCTGAAGCAGATCCAGGCGTCCGGCCTGTGGGCGAAGACCTGGAAGAACTCGATCGGGACGGTCGTCGACGGCGAGGCTCCGACGCCCCCGGCGATCGGTTCCGCTCCGGGCTCCGAGTGAGCCTGACCTTCGAGTAGGAGGGGGCCTCGCCCCGCCATGAACGTCATCACCGACCATCTCTCCGAATTCGGCGACGGCCTGCTGCTGACCATCGAGCTGGCGCTGCTGTCGCTGGCCGGCGCGTTCGTCGTCGGCATCGTGGTGGCCGCGATGCGGGTCTCGCCCGTGCGCGTCCTGCGCGCCGCGGGGATGGCCTACGTCGAGGTCCTGCAGAACATCCCGCTGCTGGTCTGGCTGGTCATCGCCGTGTTCGGGCTGCCGGAGATCGGAGTGATCGCCGGACTGTTCACCACCGCGGTCGTCGTGATCGTGCTCTACCAGGGCGCGTACACGGCCGAGGCGATCCGGTCCGGGATCAACTCGGTGCCGGCGGGGCAGGGCGAGGCCGCCCGCGCGCTCGGGCTCACCTTCACCCAGTCGCTGCGGCTGGTGGTGCTGCCGCAGGCGCTGCGCACCGTCGTCCAGCCGCTCGGCAACATCGCGATCATGACGCTGCTGAACACCGCGCTGGCCGCCGCGGTCGGCGTCGTGGAACTGACCGCCGCCGCGAACCGGGTCAACCTGGCCGAGGCGAAGCCGCTCTGGATCTTCGTGGCGGCGGGCCTGATGTACATGGCGCTGTCCGGGCTGATCGGCCTGGTCACCGGCGTCCTCGAACGGAAGTGGGCGATCCTGCGATGAGCGCACCGTCCTCGCGGCTGCTGTTCGACGAGCCGGGCCCGCGCGCCCGGCGCCGCATCCGCGTCGCCACGGCGCTGTCGGTGCTCGCCGGGCTCGTCCTGGTCGCGCTCGCACTGAAGCAGTTCGCCGACAACGGGCAGATGGCCGCCGACCGCTGGCGTCCGTACGGGACGTGGCCGATGTGGCGGTACCTGCTCGAGGGCCTGTGGTCCACGCTGCAGGCGGCCGCCGTGTCGATCGCGATCTCGGCCACGGCCGGTGTGCTGCTCGCGGTCGGGCGGGTCTCCCCGTCCCGGTGGCTGCGCCTCCCGTCCGCCGCCTACGTCGAGATCGTCCGGACGATCCCGGCGCTGCTGCTGGTCTACATCGTCCTGTTCGCCCTCCCCCGCTACGGCATCGACCTCCCGCTGTTCTGGAAGCTCGTCGTCCCGCTGTCGGTGTCCAACGCCGCCCTGTTCGCCGAGGTCTTCCGCGCGGGCATCCGCTCGGTCGAGCGCGGGCAGATGGAGGCGGGCCTGGCGCTCGGCCTCACCCGCGGCCGGGCCATGCGGACGGTCGTCCTGCCCCAGGCGGCGCGGCGCGTCCTGCCGTCGCTGGTCAGCCAGTCCGCCGGACTGCTGAAGGACACCTCGCTCGGCTACGTCGTCAGCTACGCCGAGCTGCTCTACAGCGGCAAGGTGCTGGCGAACTTCAACCACCTGCTGATCCAGACCTACCTGGTGATCGCGCTGATCTACCTGGTCATCAACGCGTCGCTGGCCAAGCTCGCGCGGACGCTCGAGGCGCGGCAGCGCAACCGTCCGTCCCGCGCCGCCCGGCACGCCGTCGCCGCGGCCGTCCCGACGGCCATGACCGACGGGGGGAATTCTTGATGAGGAGTCCGATGTACGAAGTGCTGGCCGAGGTCGTCCGCAACGACTTCGTCGAGAGCCGCCATTACGGCAGCGTCGTCGGCCTCAACCCCGACCGGAGCGTCGCCTACGCGCGCGGCAACGTGGACGAGACCGTCCTGCCGCGCTCGACGACCAAGCCCTTCCAGGCCGTCGGCTGCCTGTCGGCGGGCGCGCCGCTGGCCGGCGAGCGCCTCGCGATCGCCGCGGGCAGCCACACCGGCGAGGACTTCCACGTCCGGGCGGTCGAGTCGATGCTGGCGGACGCCGGTCTCGGCGCGGACGCCCTGCAGTGCCCGCCCACCTGGCCCGAGGACGAGCCGACCAAGGCCGCGCTGATCAGGGCCGGTGAGGGCGAGTCCCGCGAGCGGATGAACTGCTCGGGCAAGCACGCCGGGATGCTCGCCGCCTGCGTCGCCAACGGCTGGCCGGTCGAGAACTACCTCGACCCAGAGCACCCGCTCCAGCTCGAGATCGCCCGGATCATGGGCGAGGCCGCGGGCGAGGCCCCGTCGCCGGTCGCGATCGACGGCTGCGGCGCCCCGCTGTTCGGCCTCACCCTGACCGGGCTCGCCCGGGCGATGGTCACCCTCGTCCAGGCGGACGGCCCGTATCGCGCGGTCGCCGACGCCATGCGCGCCCACCCCGAGTACGTCGGCGGCACCGGCCACGCCAACACCGAGTTCATGCAGCTGCTCCCCGGCTGCGTGGCCAAGGGCGGCGCCGAGGGCGTCTTCGTCGCCGCGTCCGCGGACGGCCACGCCGTCGCGGTCAAGGTCATCGACGGCAGCCCCCGCGCCACCACCGCCATCGCCCTGCACGCGCTCGCCGCGCTCGGCGTCGACACCACCCCCGCCGCCTCGCTCGGCGCCGTCCCCGTCCTCGGCGGCGGACGTCCCGTCGGCGAGATCCGCATCACCCCGGAAGGACAGCAGTGAGCCTCACCCACGAGATCTGCATCGACAGCGTCGCCGGCGCCATCGCGGCCGAGAAGGCCGGCGCCCAGCGCGTCGAGCTGTGCTCGGCGCTGTTCGACGGCGGCCTCACCCCCACCCTCGGCACCGTCCGCGCGGCGCTCGCCGCCGTCTCGGACATCCGGGTGCACGTGATCATCCGTCCGCGCGGCGGGGACTTCATCTTCGACGAGCACGAGATCGCCGCGATGGAGGACGACGTCGTCGTGGCCCGCGAGGCCGGCGCCCACGGCGTGGTGATCGGCGTGCTCACCCCGGAGGGCACGATCGACCGCGCGGTCACCGAGCGGCTCATCGAGGCCGCGGGCGACCTCTCGATCACCTTCCACCGGGCCTTCGACATGGTCGCCGACCCGTTCGCCGCCCTCGACACGCTCATCGAGCTCGGCGTGGACCGCGTCCTGACCTCCGGGCAGGACACGACCGCGCTGGAGGGCGCGCCGCTGATCGCCGACCTGATCCGGCACGCCGACGGCCGCATCGTCATCATGCCGGGCGGCGGCATCACCGACCGCAACGTGGCCCGGGTCGTCGCCGAGACCGGCGCCCAGGAGATCCACTTCGCGGCGCTCGCCCCGGAGCCGAGCCCGGCCGTCCACCGCAACCCGTACCCCTACATGGGCGGCGAGCTGCGGCGCCCGGAGTACGAGCGGCTCGTCACCAGCGGCGCCGACATCTCCGCCGTGATCAACGCCGCCGGCTGACCGGACGCGTTGCTCCCCTGAGGCGCACGCCCTCCCCGTGACGTGGTGGGGTGCCGGGGCCGGCACCGCCGGACGGGTCCGGGCGGTACAGGGGCCCGCCCGACCGCCGACTCCCCCGCCGCGGCCGCGCCTCTGAACACCCTCCCTTCGGACGCCCCGTCGAACCTGTCCCCCAGGTCCGACGGGGCGTCCGACGTTTCTGCGGGATCTCTCGCACTGTTCGGTTAGAAGGTCTCACGAACGGGATTGACCGTCACCATCCTCGGTGTTATAACTTCTAACGAACGCTATAGCTCCTACAGAGGGGAGGGTGGCCGTGAACAGCCACCCGTTCGTCCAGGTCGTCCTGCCGGGCATCGTGGAGCCCGAGGGGCTGCGGGTTCAGCACGGGACGGCGCCGGAGCCCGGTCCGGGGCAGATCGTGATCGCGATGGAGGCGACCGGGATCTCGTTCGCCGAGCAGCAGATGCGCCGCGGGCGGTACTACGACCAGCCGCCCTTCCCGTTCGTCCCCGGTTACGACCTGGTGGGCCGGGTGGCGGCGACCGGCGAGGGGGTCGACCCCGGCATGGCCGGACGGCGCGTGGCCGCGCTGGTCAAGGTCGGCGGCTGGGCCAGCCACGTGGCCGTCGACGCGCGGGACGCGGTCGAGGTGCCGGACGGCCTGACCTCGGCCGAGGCCGAGACCGTGGTGGTCAACGGCATCACCGCCTGGCAGATGCTGCACCGGACGGCCCGGGTGGGCGCCGGGCAGACCGTCCTGGTTCACGGCGCGGGCGGTGGCGTGGGATCGATCCTCGTCCAGCTCGCCCGCGCGGCCGGGGTGAAGGTGATCGGCACCGCGTCGCCACGACACCACGACGCACTACGCGAACTGGACGTCACGCCCATCGACTACCGCACCGAGAACGTCCCGGCCCGGGTTCGCGAGCTGGCCCCCGACGGAGTGGACGCCGTCTTCGACCACGTCGGCGGACGCGGCGTCATCGACTCCTGGAACATGCTCGCCTCCGGCGGCACCCTGGTCTCCTACGGCAGCGCGTCCACCCGCGACGACTCCGGCTCGAAGCAGTGGCCCGTCCTGAAGATCCTCGGCCGCACCATGCTCTGGAACGCCCTGCCGAACGGCCGCCACGCGCACTTTTACAACATCTGGGCTGGACAGAGGCTCCACGCGGCCCGCTTCCGCGCCCACCTGCGCGCGGACCTCACCGAGGTCTTCGACGCGCTGCGCCGCGGTGACATCAGCGCGCCCATCGCCGCCGAACTGCCGCTCACCCAGGCGGCCGAGGCCCTGCGCCTGGCCGAGTCCGGAACCGTCACCGGCAAGGTCGTCCTGACCGCTTGACCGGGCCCGTCCCCAGGGCCGGCCTCACCCACCCCCAGGGGCGTCGCGGTAGAGACGCTCGATGACCTGGGCGGGGACGGACGGCGGGATGTCGGCCCTGCCGAGGACGACCTCGATGTAGCTGGCGTCGTCGTGGGCCGCGGCCGTTTTCAGGGCGGCGTCCAGCTCACCGAGGGTGGTGACGCGCGCGGTGTGCCAGCCGGTGCAGCCGAACGCGTCCGGGAGCCGGTGGTAGTTCCACGGGACGAGCATGTCGTACTCGTGTCCCTGCCTCGGGCTCAGGACCTCCTCGACGCCGAACATGGAGTTGTTGAGGACGAGCACGATCGGCTTGGCTCCGTGGTGCCCCATCGCTCCGATGTCGTTGGCGGTCAGCTGGTGGGAACCGTCGCCGGTGACCAGGATGGTGCGGCGGTCCGGAGCCGCGAGGCACGCGCCGAAGGCCGCCGGGGTGGCCCAGCCGATCGAGCCCCAGAGCATCTGGTTCTGGCAGACCGCCCCGTCGGGGAACCGCAGCCCCGCCACGCCTCCGACACCCAAGCCGGTCTCGACGACCACGATGTCGCCCGTCCGCAGGAACTGCTGCAGGCGCGGATAGAGCCCCGCCGAGGACACCCGGTCGGCGTCCGATCCGGTCGGCGGTGGCGGCGTGGACGGAGTGCCGACGGCACGGACCTGGGGCGGCAGCTCGACGGTGAGCCGCGCGATGGCATCGGCAAGGCTGACCGGCGCGTAGATCTCGTCCCCGATGCGGACGTGGTCGGTGAGGACACTGACCACCTTGGACGGGTCGAGGCCGGCGGTCCAGGCACTGGTGTTGAAGTCGGACAGGACGATCCCGCCGAGGTCGAGCACGAACTCCGCGCCCTCCACCGCCTCCTTCACCCCAGGGCTGGGACTGGTGCCGGAGTTCATGCCGAGGAAGCCGGGCGTCGACTCGGACAGGACGGCCTTGTCCATCGTGGTCGTGGCGTACGGGAGCCCGATCGCGTCCAGCATCTTCACGACCGGGCCCTGGAGCCCGTACCGCGCGACGGTGTAGGCGGGGAGGACGACGTGCGAGCCGGCGGCGGTGAAGCGTTCGAGGATCGCCGCCACCGCCGCTTCGAGCTGCCCCGGGTCGCTGGACGGCTGGGCGACGTCGGCCACGCGGACCCCGGCCACCGGAGTGCCGATCACCGGGAGCCGGGCGAGGTCCTGCGGGACGCAGACGTACGCCGGGCGCCGTTCGGTCAGGGCTTCGGCGATGACCCGTTCCATCTCGGCGATCGCGTTCTGCGGGGTCAGGATCGTGGAGGCGCACACGGCGTGGGACGAGAGGTGCGCGAAACGGTCGAACGTGCCGTCCCCGAAGGTGTGGTGGGTGATGGCCCGCGCGCGCTGCAGCTTGGTGCTCGGCATGCCGACGAGGTGGAACACCGGCACCCGTTCCGCCTTGGAGCCCATGACACCGTTGAGGGCGCTCAGCTCGCCCACCGCGTAGGTGGTGGAGAGGATCGCCGCGCCGCGGATCCGCGCGTACCCGTCGGCCGCGTACGCCGCGTTGAGTTCGTTGGCGCAGCCGATCCAGGCCACGTCCGCGTTGGCCTCGATGGCGTCGTCGAACGCGAAGGCGTAGTCGCCCGGAACGCCGAACGCGTGGCCGATCCCCAGGTCTGCGAGCCTCTGGACGACATGGTCCGCGACCGTCGGCGTGGCGGACGCGCCGCGCGAGTCCGTGGTCGTCACTGACCTGCCCCCATTCGCCACCCTTTGGTTGCCGAATGTGTTATATCCCCGACGCATGGTCACCAACCCGCGTCTCGAGGACGAGGCGACCGCGCTACTCGGCCGATGCGTCCCGGGCGAGGTCGCGGGTCACCGTGCGGGCGCTGATGACGGTGGAGTAGACGACGGTCGTGGAGGTCGATCCGAAGCGGGCGAGCCCGGCGACGACCTCCTCGAGGTGGCGCATCGAGCGCGCGGCCACCTTGGCGATGAAGCGGTCGTCGCCGGTGACGTGGTGGCACTCGATGATCTCGTCGACGCCGTCGAGGCGGTGCAGGTACTCGCGGTGGTCGCTGCCGGGGAAGCGGATCATGACGAAGGCGAGGATGGGCAGCCCGACCCGCTCCAGGTTGATCCGCGCGGAGAACCCCTCCAGGACGCCGCGTTCGGTCAGGCGGCGGACGCGTTCGGCGGCGGCCGGGGCCGTCAGGGACACCCGCCGTCCGAGTTCACTGAAGCTCATGCGGGCGTCCTGCTGGAGTTCGGTCAGGATGCGCCAGTCCGTCGCGTCCAGGTCGTGCTTCGAGTCTGCGGCCACGCGGAGACCTTACGTCCAGAATCGAAAGTAGAAGCCACCGATTGCTTTGAAATGTGGCTGTAGGTCAGACATGCGCGCTCTGTACCTTCCAGACATGGACGGATCACCGGCGAACCCCGGCACGAACACGGCACTGGAGATGGACGCGGACGAGCGGCGCCGACTGTTCGCACACGTCCTCGACCTCATCGAACGACACGTCGAGGACGTGCGCGACCTGCCCGTCACCCCCGACGCCGATCCGCACGCCGTGCGCCTCCACCTGGAGCGCTACGACTTCGACGCCGCGCTGAAGCCGGACGCCGTGCTCGACGACACCGCCGCGATGCTGCGGCGCTGGACCGTCCACACCACCCATCCCGGCTACTTCGGACTCTTCAACCCCAACCCGGCGCCGATGGGCGTCCTCGGGGACCTTCTGACGGCGGCGTTCAACCCGCAGCTGGCGGCCTGGTCGCACGCTCCGGCCGCCGCCGAGATCGACCGGCACGTGGTGGGCTACCTGGGAGGACGGCTCGGCCTGCCGGGCGATCCGGTCGCCGGGCACTTCACCAGCGGCGGCGCCGAGGCCAACCTGACCGGTGTCCTGCTCGCCCTCACCCGCATGTTCCCCCAGGTCGGGGAGGACGGGGTCGCCGCCCTCCCCGGACGGCCCGTCCTGTACGCGAGCTCCGAGAGCCACCTGGCCTGGCTGAAGATCGCGCACATGTGCGGGCTGGGACGTGGCGCGGTACGGCTCGTCCCGGTCACACCCGATCTGCGGATGGACCCGCGCGCGCTGGCCGCCACCATCGCCGCCGACCGCGCGCGGGGACATCTCCCGTTCCTCATCGTCGGCACCGCGGGAACGACCAGCGCCGGTGTGATCGACCCGCTGCCCGAGTTGGCCGACCTGGCCGCCGCCGAAGGGCTGCGCTTCCACGTGGACGCGGCGTGGGCCGGTGCCGTCGCGCTGTCGGACCGGCTCCGTCCCGTCCTGGACGGAATCGAACGGGCGGACTCGGTGACCGTGGACGCCCACAAATGGCTGTCGATGCCCATGGGCGCGGGCACCTTCCTGACCTCCGACACCGAAGGCCTCCAGGAGACCTTCCGCATCTCCACGGCGTACATGCCCGAGGAGATCTCCGGGACGATCGATCCCTACGCCTCGTCCGTCCAGTGGTCCCGCCGGGCGATCGGCCTCAAGCTGTTCGTCACCCTGGCCGCGGTCGGACGCGAAGGCTACGCCCAGGCGATCGAACGCCAGACCGACCTCGGGGATCTCCTCCGCCGCCGACTCACCGAAACGGGCTGGCACGTCCTCAACGACACCCCGCTCCCGGTGGTCTGCTTCACCGACACCAGCAACGACGCCCCCGCCGATGCAGCGGCCCTCCAGTCCATCGCCGAACGCGTCCTGAAGACCGGCCGCGCCTGGATCTCCCCCACCACCCTCGCGGGAACCCCCGCCCTCCGAGCCTGCATCACCAACTTCGCCACCACCGAAGCCGACGTGGAAACCCTGGTCACCGACCTCGCGCGCCAATGAACGCCGGGGCGGTCAGAGGATCGGCTGCGAGTAGTGGGATCGTCGGAAGAATCGGAGACGTTTGCGTCCCAAGTCCCCGCGGTCAAGCTCAGCCCAACGGGCAGTTCGAGTTGTTCGGCCAGGACCGGGATCCACCGCCTCAGCAGCGCTACGTCGGGGATCACGGTCGTACCTGGCCGGCCCGGTCGCGCCTGATGAGTCTCACCCTCCCGATTCTGGCAGGGAGCGCGGAACGGATCGGCGTCAGGCGGCGGCCGGGGCGATCCTCATGCGGTTCAGGCGGGTGCGCAGGAGGTCGGCGTCGAACGGGATGACGGCGGTGCGGCACTGGTCGCCGAGTTCCCGGAGCATCTCGAGCCAGTCCCAGCTCGCGGTGATCTCGGCGTCGATCGGGTCGAGCATGCCCACCATCGAGGCCCCGGCACGGTGGCGCAGGACGAGGTTGCGCCACTGGCCGAGGAAGCGGCGGAACTCCTCCAGCAGGGTCCGCGCCTCCTCCACCAGGTCGGCGATGCCGCGCAGGCCGTCGTTGACGCGCTGCACCTGGACGGCCGTCTCCAGCGAACCCGACTGCGCGGCGTCGCAGAGCAACGGCACGGCGCCGAGGGATCCGGACGGCGCGATGTCGTCGACGACCTCGGCGGCGAAGGCCGCGACCATCGTGTTGTAGAGCCGGGCCAGGGAGATCTGGAACCGCAGCTCCGCGACGTCCGCGCGGAGCCGGTCCAGGTGCGCGCGCGTCCGCTCCAGGGCGGCGATGGCCCTGCTCATCGGCGCGTTCATCACGCGGGCCACGTTCGCCAGAACCGGCGCGGAGTCGGCGACCATCTCGGAGGCCTGCTGGGCCGCCTTCGCCGAGCGACTCGTCCGGCGGCTGATGTCGAGCACGTTCCCCGAGGTCACGGCGAGCCGCTCGCACAGCGCGTGATACGCCTCCAGGCGTCCCACGAGGTCGCCGAGCACGTCGTCCACATCCGCCGCACCGGCCAGCACCTCGCCGATGGCGCCGGACGCGCCGGGCCTGGCGTAGGACGTCGACACCAGGTGGCTCCGGGCCGAGACCTCGGCGGGCAGCGCGTCGAACATGAACGCGTCGTAGGACGCGAAGCCGTGCCGCCGCAGCGACTCCTCGATATGGCCCATGCCGTGCAGGGACGCGTCGCGGCGGTTCATCGGGAACGTCCGCTCGACCTCGGACGCCTGCGCGTACACCTGCCTGGCCAGGTCGAACAGGGGCGCGTGCGCGGCCATCCGCACCGAGAGGAAGCCGTCCTGGACGGGGCTCATCGTCGCGAACACCCAGTAGGGACGTCCGTCCCGGGCCAGGTTCTTCACGTACGCGCCGACCGACCGGCCCGCCGCCAGCCTGTCCCAGACCAGGCGGAAGGCCCCGCCGGGCATCTCGGGATGACGGACGATGTTGTGCGGCGCCCCGGCCAGCTCCTCCTGCGAGAACCCCGAGACCCGGACGAACACCGAGTTGCCCTGACGGATCACCCCGCGCCGGTCGGTGGTGGAGAAGAACAACTCCTCGACGTCCATCGTCATCTCCCGGTCGTCGCTCAACGACGACACGCGGCCTTCCACTGGCAGTCTCCGATTCACAGGCGTTGACCAACAGCCGCCGTCGCGGCGAGATGACCGACCGGCCGAGCCCGGGCCGTCGACGCACCCGGTGAGAACACCGTTGGTTCGCCGAACAGCCGCTTGAACTCGCAAGTAACAAACTACTGGGACAGGGGACGAACCGGTCAGCGGGGTACTGGTTACCCAACGCGTCCGACCGTTGGCTCACACCGGCACCCAGCCGGTTCATGTCTCGCAGCAGGACAGAAGGCCTGCCTAGGGGCGGGGTGCTTTCTCCCGTGATCTCACCCATGCGGTGAAGCCCTCGACGGCGTCGACGACCGCTTCGAAGCGGACCGAGTGGTACAGGTCGAAGGAGTGGTTGCCGCCGCGGAGTTCGGCGTAGACGACGGGGGCGGTCGAGGTCCGGCGCAGCCGGTCGGCGAAGTCCCGGGCGTCCGCCAAGGGCACCTGTGGGTCCAGGGTTCCGTGCGCCAGCAGGAACGGCGGCGCGTCCGGCGTGATGTGAGCCGACGGTGAGGACTCGGGGCCTTGGCCGAAGTAGGTGCCGTACCAGGTGTTCAGGCAGATGGCGCCGCTGACCGAGGTGTCGGCGTCCTCGAACCCCGGCTGGAAGGCGGGGTCGTTCGGGGTGAGCGCGGCCAGCGCCGCCATGTGCCCACCCGCTGAACTGCCCGCGACGAACACCGTCGAGGGGTCCGCGCCGTACTCGTGGGCATGCTCGCGAACCCAGGCGAGGATCTTCTTCAGGTCGATCAGGTGGTCCGGGTGCTGGGCTTGGGGCCGGAGCCGGTAGTTGGCGCTGACGCACACCCACCCCTGGCTCGCCAGGTGGTAGAGCAACGGAAGCGACTGGCTGTTCTTGCGGCCCCCGGAGTAGCCGCCTCCGTGCAGGTGGATCATCACCGGCGCGCCGGACGGGCGCGAGCGGTGCTGGTAGAGGTCGAGCAGGTTGCGGCGGCCCGCGTCGCCGTAGGAGAGGTTGGCCACGCGCCGGACGTCCGGGCGGCGCCGGAGGATGGGCAGGAACACGATGCGCGCCAGCGGGGGACGGCGCCGCAGCCCCCGGGCCAGGTCGGCATCGACCGCGTCGCGCCACCCTTCGCCCAGCCCGTCCGTCATGGCGCGCTCGATCCTGGCCCGCTCCCCCATCGCGCGGTAGGCGATGACCGCCAGCCCGACCGAACTCACGCCGGCCAGGACGACGATCGCCCACCCGCCCCACGAGTGGATGTCCCCCTCGGCGAACGCCAACACCGTCGGGAGCAGCAACATCCAGAAGAACGCCGCGAACGGCAGTTCGTTCGCCGCCAGCCCGAAGGGGTAGCTCACGCGCCCCAGCGGGTTTCCCCAGTACGGCACCGGCCGCAACGCGAACAGCGCGCCGATCGCGACAACCACTACAGGGAACAAGTAGCCGACGGGCACAGAACCTCCAGAAACGGCAACTGCCCGCACCACCGGCATGGCTCTTGCGATGAAAGTGGTGCCGTGCGCGAAGGCTCTCACCCTCCTACGAGAACCGGTCGTCGATCAACACCCGCCTGTGTGGTGACCAGAATCCGAGGCTCATGATGCGGAGTACGGCGCATGCCGGAGCGGCCCGAGAGATCAGATGTCGGGCATCTTGTTGAGCAGCCACAGGGTGCTGTTGTCCCCGCCGAGCTGCGGGAAGTGGGGCATCGCCTTGTTGCACAGGTCGATGAGGTGTTCCTTCTTGCCCTTGGCCGGGAGGTCGACGTATTCGAAGGTCGGGGCGATCTGCTGCGCGTCCTTCGACCGGCCCTTCGCGATGGTCTGGGCGACCATCATCTCGGCGATGTTGGCCAGGAGTCCCTGCATGGCGGCGATGAAGGTGCGTTCGAGGCCGTAGCGGGCGCTCGAGACGCCGGGTTTGACGTCCTTTCCCGAGGTCTTGTACAGGACGTCGATCATGTGGAGCACGTAGCAGTAGGCGGCGTTGAACAGGTCGTTGATGCTGGTCGCCGCGGGGTCGCCCTCGTACTGGTAGCCCTTGGGATCGGTGCCGACCAGCCAGACCGGGCCGATCGGCTCGATGCCCTCGGCGATCCGCTGGAACTTGGTGTAGTGCGGGAGTTCGTCGAGCCCCGGCTTGGGGTTGAGCGGGTCGATGGGCACCGACGGCCTCTTGGGGTCGACGCCCTCACCCTGATCGACGATCATGTGCAGCGCCTGCTGGGCGGTCTTGTCGTCCAGGACGACGAGGGGCTCCCCGCCGCCGTCCCGGTTCCAGTACGCCTCGACGTACTGGAGGTCGGGCTTGTTGTTCTTCCAGAGCTCTTTCCCCTTCTCCTTGCTCAGGCGTTCCACGCCTTTCATGATGGCCTTGTAGAAGAGGCCGACCGTGGCGTACTGCCCCTTGGGCGGTTTCCCCTCGTCCTTCGGGGCCTTGGGCCGCTCGAACTCCATGAACACCTTCCGGACGAGCTCGGTGTCGCACTTCCCGAGGTGCAGCAGGAGCGGCGGATGGCGGTGCAGCATGAACTCGGGGTAGTCGGGGATGAACCTCTCCTCGTAGAACTTCACCTCGTCGCCGTGGCCGAGGGCGACGAGGACGTTGCGGACCAGGCACAGGTGCAGCATCTCCTCGACGACGATGCTGCGGATGAGCCGCCGCGCGCCGATCCCGGCGTCCCATCGCGAGTTGCCGTGCCCGCTCAGGGAGAACATGGCGTACAGGTACATCGGGATGGTCTGCATCTCCACGGCCGCCGCCTGGAGCAGGTGGTTGACGAGCTGTTTCTCGGTCTTGATGCCCTCGGCGGCGTCGACCGGGAACGCCTCCAGGATGGTGGACAGGGTGGCGGTGGCCGGGGCGTTCCTGGCAGCCGTGCTCGTTTGGGTGGTCACTGCGTGCTCTCCTGTGGTGCCGGTGGTGTGGACGACACGGCGGGCTCGCTCGGCGTCCTCGGTGACGGTGACTCGAAGCGCGTGCGCTCGACGCGCGTGGCCTGGATGCGCGTGGCCCGGATGCGCGTGCGCTCGATGCGCGTGCGCTCGATGCGCGCGGGCTCGATGCGCGCGGGCTCGATGCGCGCGGGCTCGATGTGCGTGCGGACCCAGCCCCTGGCCGTCCATGCGCGCAGGTGTTCCGAGGCCGCGTCCGGGTCCAGGGCCGCGTCGGCGCAGGCCTCACTGAAGGCGCCGCCTGCGAGCAGGGCCTCGAGCAGGTCGTGGGCCGGTCGGGTGAGGGTGGCCACGCGGACGCGGTAGTCGCGCCGCCAGAGGGCCAGGCAGGTCGGCCGCGGGACGAGCGGCGGCGGGGTCGTCCCGCCGCGCACGGCGGCGTGGTACTCGTGGACGGCGGCGCTGACCCGCAGGGAACGGACGCTCGGGTCCATGATGACGCGGCGGGCGCCGGTGGACACCGAGGCGGAGGGCACCACATCCGGAGGCTCGGGTTCCCGTTCGATTCCGGGGCCGTCGTAGACCTCGGCGAAGACGCGTTCGTAGCGGGCGAGGTCGATGAGGATGTCGATCCACGCCTGCGGGCCGTCCGCATCGGGCCGGTTGGACGACAGGTGGTCGGCGAACGACGCGTCCAGCTGCTCCAGCGTGTAGGTGCGCGACGGGTTCGCCTCCAGATACTCGGAGGCGAAGTCGTCGAACAGGTCGTCCCCCAGCAGAGATCGAAGGGCCGGATGCAGGTGCTCCATCGCCTCCAGCCGGCGGCGTCGGCATCCGTTCCGGTAGATCTCCAGGCGCTGCGCCGCGCTCAGCTCCGCCGTTCCGGCGAACATCGCGGACGCGCTCTCCGCCGGTGGTCCAGGGGTCAGGATGGCGTGTTGCAGGCGGTGCTGGACGCCCGTGAGGTCCGGCTCGTCCGGCACCTCACCCATGGACGGCCGCCGTGACGCCGCCCGCCGCCGTGGCCCGGGGGTCGGTTCGCGCGTCGATGTAGGGACGGGCCTTGGCCAGTTCCGCGAGCAGTTCGGGGAACGCGGGGAGCTTGTCGTCCCACTCCAGGAGCGTGGCGGTCGGGCCCGCCAGCGCGATGGCCTGGCCGTACAGCTCCCAGACGGTGTCGGGAACCGGACGGTCGTGGGTGTCGATCCGATGGGTGCCGTGGTCGGCGTGGCCCGCGATGTGGATCTGCGCGATCCGGTCGTGCGGCAGCTCCCGCACGTACTCGTGCGGATCGAAGCCGTGGTTGAAGGCCGACACGGCGACGTTGTTGACGTCGAGCAGGAGCAGGCACCCGGACGCCTCGCACAGCCGTCCCAGGAACTCCCATTCGGTCATCGTCGAGTGCGCGAAGGCGGCGTAGGTGCTCGGGTTCTCCAGCACCAGCGGCCGCTCCAGGACGTCCTGGACGATCTCGACGCGGCCCGCGACGTGGCGAAGCGACTCCTCGGTGAACGGGATCGGCAGCAGCTCATGGGTGTTCACCCCGGCCACGCCCGTCCAGCACACGTGGTCGGACACCCATTCCGCCCCGATGGAGTCGGCCAGGGCGCCCAGCCGCGCCAGATAGTCGGTGTCGAGGGGGTCGCAGCTGCCGATCGACAGGGACACCCCGTGCATGACGACGGGGTACCGCTCGGCGATCCGGTCCAGCGCGTGCCGGCGGTATCCGCCGGAGTCCAGGAAGTTCTCCGAGATGATCTCGAACCAGTCGACCTGGGGCCACTCGGCGAGAACGTGAGCGAGGTGCGGGCCCCTCAGGCCCAGGCCGAGTCCCAGGTCGGGCAGGCCCGTGGCATCACCGGCCGGGCCGGTCATGAAGTGGCGCCGGACTGCCGCGGGTGCTCGTAGGACGGGACCAGATCGTCGGCGATCCCCTCACCCGGGGACGGCCCGAACGGGATCCCGGCCTCGTACATGCGCTGCTCGAACACCTTCCGGGCCCGCTTCCACACGCTCGTCCCGCGGAACGGCCCCGCCGAGTGGATCCGGCTCACGTTGATCGGGCTCGCGCAGCTTCCCGACCACCGGCAGTTCTGCGCCCCCGGGATCGCCTGCTCGGTGTCGAAGCCGCTGTAGCCGCACCCGCCCTGGCCCCGGCATTCGTTGGCGCCGTGGCACACGTGGAAGACCGTGGCGCACTCCCCCATCCCGGCCATCATCCCGGTGCCGCCCACGCCGTGGCCGGCGCAGGCGTTCAGCCCCATGCACACGTGCAGGTCGAGCGCCGCCGAGTCCGCCGCCGCGGCCGAGCGTTCGGGACCTGCCTCGTGGGCCATGAAGCGGTTGCGGACCCCGGTCTCGCCGCCCCTGATGAGCGCCTCGACGTCCTCGGCCGACAGGCGTCCGTCGTGACCGTCATGGCCTTTGTTCTTCGCCATACCAAACAACCCTCATCCGTGAATTCGAGCCTTCCGGTACTGCCCGGAACAACCGGCAGATCGACAATGTCCTTGCTTCCCGGAGCGTGTTCCGAACAAACGCCGCACGGGCCGGGGGAGCATTTTCGTCACCTTTGTGTAAGTAGCGACCATCTCCACCCAGACATAAGGGCTATTTGCTGCAATTCACCAGATATCAGGGCAGATTGCCTCACCTGCCGTGGCCTCACTCCCCCAGGTCACAGGTGTCGGGTGGAGCCCTGGCGCCGGTGCGGTCGGGCTTGGGGGCATGACCGAAGCCGGGGCCGAGGGCTTCCAGCAGTTCTTCGCGACGGAAGGTCTGCCGGAGGCCCTGGCCCCAGCTACTTGATCAGCGTTCTGACGAGCGGCTACCCGCCGAAGGCGGAAAGGCCGTTGGGTGAGCCGTGCCGGTCGGGCCGTCATACCAGGCGGCGGCGAGCCACCCCCGCTCATCGTCCGACATGGCCGACATTATGCAGAGCACCGGCGAGCATCCGCCACGACGGGAGCACGACGCGCGCGGTGGACGGACGGGCGCGTGCGAGCAAGGCCACGATCTACCGGAGATGGTCCGCGCCAGGCCGGGCGCCTTCGGACGACCCGAGGCGCCGGAATAGCGGTTCCGCGGTAATCGCGGGCAGGGACCGGTGAGGACTTTGCCGGGGGCCGGGTTATCCCTGAGCCGCGAAGTGGGATGGACCGGTCATCTACGAGCCGGTCCGGCGAAGGCGCGCCTGAGGAGCCGCCCGCGACGTCGTGAAGGGAACCTCGTCATGTCGAGACTCTTCCCGACGCTCGCCGGCTACCAGCGGTCCTGGCTGCGCGCCGACGCGGTCGCCGGGCTGGTCACGGCCGCGGTCGTCATCCCCCAGGCCATGGCGTACGCGACGGTCGCCAAACTACCGGTCCAGTTCGGGCTGTACACGTGCGTCGTCCCCTTGGCGGTCTACGCGGCCCTCGGCGGCGCACGACGGCTGAGCGTGACCACGACCTCGACCATCGCCCTCCTCACCGGCACCGTGCTGCTCTCGGCCTCCACGCACCGTCCCGACGCGGCGGACCTGGCCACGCTGGCCGTCGCGACCGGGCTGATCCTCCTGCTCGGACGCCTGCTCGACCTGGGCTTCCTGGCCGACGACATCAGCGAGCCGGTGCTCACCGGCGTGAAGGCGGCGGTCGGGCTCACCATCGCGACGTCCCAGATCCCGCGCCTGACAGGGATCACCGTGCCGGAGGACGGCGGCGGGTTCGTCTCGGAGATCGAGGCGCTCGTCCATGCCACGAGCGGTGTGCAGGCGGCGACGCTGCTCCTCTCGGCGGCGACCCTCGTCACGATCGTCCTGCTCAGGCGGTTCGCGCCCGCGCTGCCCGCGCCTCTGCTGGCTCTCGTGGCCGCGGCGGCCGGCACCACTCTCCTGGACCTGCGCGGCCACGGCGTCATGCTGGTCCCGCCGACGCCCGGCGGCCTGCCGCCTCTGTCGCCGCCGCACTGGGAGCACCTGGGGCGGCTGCTTCCCACCGCCGCCGCCATCGCCCTGTTCTCGTTCGTGGAGAGTGTCGCGGCGGCGCGGGCCCTGCGGTCCCCGGCGGACGATCCCCTGGACGAGAACCGTGAACTGCTCGCCATCGGCGTGGCCAACACCGCGGGAGGCCTCCTGTCGTCGATCCCCGTCGCGGGCGGCTTCTCGCAGTCCAGCGTCACCGCCCGCGCCGGCGCCCGAAGCCAGCTCAGCCAGGTGGTCGTCGCCGCCGTCGCCGTCGTCATCGTCACGTGGCTGACCGGGCTTCCCGGCAGGATTCCCGTCCCGGCGCTGGCGATCCTCGTCCTGTTCGCGGTGTCCGGCCTGATGAACCCGGCGGCGTTCGTCGCCCTGGGCCGGATCAGCCGGACGGACCTGGCGGTGGCGCTGGTGACGATGCTGGTCGGCCTGGTCGGCGGCCTGCTGGCGGCGGTCGGCGCGGGCATCGTGATCACGCTGTGGCTGCTGCTGCGGGAACTCGGCCGCCCGGAGCTCTACGCCGCCCGTCCCGCCGACGCCCCCGGACTGCTGCTGGTCCGCCTCGACACCTACCTCTACACGGCCAACGTCCGTGCCATGGCGGAGGACCTGGTCGACGCGGTCTGCGCCGCCCGTCCCGCCGCCCGCGTCGTCGTCCTGGGGCTCCCCGCCCAGCGCGACCTGAACGCCACGGTGCTCGACGAGCTCGACCGGCTCCGCCGCCGCCTCGCGGAGCAGGACGTCGACCTGTGGTTCGCGGACATCACCCCGGCGGCGCTGCGCGTCGCCCGGCGCGCCTCCTGGTGGCGGAACGCCGAGGCCGCGGGCGCGATCTGGCCCACCACCACGGACGCCGTGAACGCCTACCAGCACCTCCACCCCTCGTCCCCCGGCGACGACCGATCCACCGGCTAGCACCCCCGGCTCAGTCCCGCAGTCGGCGTCCAGCGGGACGGTCGGCGCAGTGGAGGCGGCGTGCCGGACGGTTCTCAGGGCGGGGGCGGGGCGGTGCAGTCCTGCGCCGGTGGGTGGCCTGTCGGCCAGGCGAGCCCGGCGAACCTGATGTGCGGTTGCCGGGAGACGAGCTGGACGACGGCGACGGCCTTGTCGTAGGCGGCGCCGTTGTTGTCGAGGCAGATCCAGCCGCTCGCGCCCCGCACCCGTCCGTCGCCGTGCATCCTGGCCCGTGCGTTGAGGACGTCGACGATCGGCGGGACGGGGGCCTGCCGCGTCACCCTGCTCCGGATCGCGGTGATGGCCGTCCACGCCGAATCGTGGGTGGTGATGGTCCGGCCGTCGCTGAGGTCGACCGGGCCGATCGGGCCGACGGGGGTCGTGGCGCCCTCGCCCGCCGCCAGCTTCCGCAGGGGCTCGAAGTCGTCCTTCGAGCCGCCGGTCGCGGGCGGCTTGAGGCTCGTCCAGGCGTCCGGGTGCGTGACGGTCGCGTACTCCACGGTGAGGCCCTTGCCGGGCTCGAGCGCGGACCAGTCGAGCTTGTCGTCCAGCGCCAGCGTCGAGGCGCCCGAGACCGTCACGACCGTGTAGCTCTTCTGCTTGCACCACCGTCCGCCCAGGGCGTTGACGAAGAGCCGGAGCTGGAGGGGACGGCCAGCGAAGTAGACGGTCTCGGCCGGGGAGTTGCACATGCTGTTGACCATCTGGGCGAAATCGTTGGCGTTGGTGCCCGGGTCGAGGGGGTCGTCGGGCGAGCGGAACTGCTCGGCCGCGCGGGGAGCGCCCTCGGTGGTCTTCTCGAACGTCTGCGCCAGCGTCGCGACGTAGTTGTCGTTCGGCCGGGTGTCCTCGACGACCAGGGTCCTCCGCACGTCGATGCCCTTGTGGAAATAGGAGAGCGCGGCGGCCTGCTCGCTGTTGGAAGGAACGATCGCGAACAGCCCGGGGATGTCGCGGAAGTCGTTGGCGGTGACGGGGCCGCCGACGACCGGGACGCCCCTGCCGGTCAGGTGGAGGATGGTGGCCCTGGTGGCCGCCGTGCTGACGTTGATCCCGAAGACCATGCGCAGGTTGTCCGCGGCGCCGACCATCCGGACGAGCTGGTCGGCGACGGGCCTCCACTGCCCGCTCTCCCGGCCGGGATCGGCGAGCACCAGCCGGATCGCGGGCAGTTCGTCGCTCAGCTCGTTCGCCCGGTACTGGGCGAGGTAGGCGCCCTGGACCTCGCGCAGGGTCTGCTGCCGCTCGACCTGGTCGCCGGGCGCCATCGGAACCATCATCGCGATGGTGACGTGCGGCCGCCTCACGGCCCTGTCGTTCTCGGCCTTGATCCGCGCGGAGACGTCCCTGAGGTCCGGGTCGAACACGTGGGAGCCGTCGGAGACACCGGTGCACTCGTGGTGCGGGCCGCGCTCCTCGACCCCGGCCCCGCAGGACGGGTCGCTGAGCCCCTTGTAGCCGACGTAGACGCCGCCCGCCACGACCACCACCGTCACCGCGAACAGAAGCGCCCTGGTCAGAGGTCCGCGGCCGCTCAACCATCTGAGGAGACCGCCCCTGTTCCGAGAGCGTCCGCGGTCGTCGGCGAGGCGGTCGCGTTCGCGGTCCCGTCGCCGGTCCCGGTCTTCACGGTCGGGCATCGTCCTTCTCCCTGATAGGCAGATCGGGGGCCTGAACCCCCCGTTCCAGTGCCTCGGGCCACTCCCATTTCGCGTGGACGAACGCGTTGCCGCGGTCGGGTGCGCGGCGCTCGAACGCCTCCTGAAGCACCTGGAGCGCGGACCTGATGGTTCCGTGGTCGAGCTCCCGGGGCCGCGGACGCACCGCGAGCGGTGCCGACGTGCGCCACACGGCGTCGAGCAGGCGGCGGATCTGGTGATGTTCGTCGGTCGAGGCGCTGTTGGCGGAGCACGCCGGGCATTGCCCGGTTCCCGGTGAAGGCGCGGAGTAGCCGGCCGGTGGCCGCGGGGCGGCGCAGACGACGTTCAGCGCGCGAAGCCAGGACCGGGAGTCGACCTCGTCGGTGGTGAAGAGCTGATGCAGGTTCCGGATGACCCGCTCCAGGTCCCCCAGCGCCAGCGTGTGGTGCAGGTCGCGGACGTCACGGACGCCGGGGCCGACCGCACCCGGTGCCAGCGGTTGCGGGAGGTACCGGTTCCTGAGGTGCTCGTGGACGGCCCGCCAGCGCTCGTGCACTTCGCGAGGGTCGCCGGGGTCGGCGGGGGTTCGGAGCCGCTCGAGGAGCACGATCCGCAGCCCGCGATCCCGGACGAAGGGCATCCCCCTCTCCCGGGGCCATGGACGGTCGTCCCAGTGCCCGGCGTCCAGCACGTCCCTTCCGAGTTCCCTGACGCGCTCCTCCGCCTCGTCCGCGCGCACGGCGTGGGTGTCCGAGCGCAGGACGCTCCACAGGCTCCTCGCCCCCGGCCGGTCGAGGGCCGCGGACAGTTCGGTCAGCGCCTCGCGGTCCTGTTCGTCGGGGACCAGGAACGTCGCCAGCCGGTCGAGGCAGTCGCGGTCCAACGGGGCGAGCCCGTTCCTCTCGGCGAAGAACCGCGCCAGTTCCAGTGCGACGCCGATCCGCCCACCGCTCATCCTGCCGATGACGGAGACCACCTCGTCGCGCGCGGGGACCTGCCCGAGCCGCTTCCGGATCATCCTGTCCGTCGCCCGGGGAAGTCCGAGGCGCAGGTGCCATTCCGCGGGCGGCACCCTGGGCATCTCGCGCCAGGGGTCCGGCGTCGTCGCCGACACGACGGGCCCGCCGTCGCCGTGCGAGGTGGCGATCACGATCGGCCGGACGACCTTGCCGAGCGCTCCCCGGCGGGCCTCCACCCGTCCGTACTCGACGGCGAGCGGCAGGAGGAACCGCTCCCGGCAGTCATCGACGTCGTCGAGGAGGACCAGCGGAGGGTAGGCCTGATCGAACCTGGCGTAGAGCCCGTACCCGCGGTCGATGTCGGCGAGGAACGCGGCGATCAGATGCCTCTCGGCCTGGATGCGGCTCTCACCTCCCTCATGGAAGCCCTCGGCGAAGTCCATGAGCCGGTTGTAGGCGTTCCCGGTGTACTCCGTCAGCCGCTCCACCCACCAGGCGAGCGCCTTCCGGTTGATCCCGCGGTCCCGCAACTGCCCGATGGCCAGGCGGAGGATCGGAACCGGGTCGGGCTGACCGGGAAGCATCGCGCCCACCGAGGGGCCGATCCCCTCACTCAGCGCCTCCAGCCAGTCCAGCTGCAGGTCGCTCGGCATCTTGCGCGCGTCACGGAGCAGGTCCTCGACCAGGCGTGTGAGGCGGGCGAGTTCGGCCCCCAGCCGAGGCGGCGGCACCTCGCCGCCGCCTTTCGCTTCACCGCCCCCCTTGGCCTCCCCCTCGGGAATCCAGGATGTGACCACGAGAAGTCCGACGGACAGGCGGGGAAACTGCAGTTCCCTGTGTCCCGCGGGTTTCTCCAGCTCGTACTGAAGTCGGTGGAGCAGATTGCTCACCGCCGAGGCGTTCCGGGAATCCGCCGGCCTGAACGTCGGCCGGTTCAGGCGCACCCTGGCCAGCGGCACGTCGTTCTTGTAGCCGTCGTACAGGGCGTCGACCAGCGTGGTCTTGCCACTCGCCCGTCCCCCGACGATCTCGACGACGGGCTCCCCCTGGGGGAACTCGCGCCTGACCCGCGGCCCTCCGTTCGCCTTCCGGCCGACCAACCCCGGAACGATCCCCTCGACCAGGATCCGCAGGTTGTAAAGTTCGTCCATCTCCGCCCCTGTCGCGAAGTATCGGAACTCCGGCTAGCAGCGTAAGACGATTCTGTCCACTACGACAGTAATTAGCCGATAGCGGCCCCGGACGGCGGCGAAGGTTTCCCGATCACCGGCGGAGAGAAGTCCGGGCTCAGCCACCGCGTCCAGCGTCCGGCGGGCTTCATCGGTGGTCTCCTTCGTCGCGTTCGACCACGTACCAGCCGTCACGGGCGAAGCCGGTGACGGCCGCGCCCTCGGCCATCAGGCCGCCGAGGGTGTCGCGGACGGCGCGCCGCCACTCCCGGGCGACGGCGGGCGCGGACGTCCGCATGGCCTCCATGTCGGACGGGATCCGGACGAGGACGGTCGCGCCGTCGAGCCGTCCCGCGGCGGGACGGCCGTCCGGCTTGGCATCGAGGCCGACGACCGGGCGCGGGCCCGCGTCCACGACGTGCGGACGCCCTTCGCAGGCGGCGGCCGCGCGCGGACTCGCCAGATCCCAGTGGACGAGGACGCGGTCGGTCTCGTCGCCCCCGTTGACCTCGTCCTGCATGGCGCCGTAGAAGTCGGTCAGGTACTCGACCGGCACCGCGCCCAGTTTCGCCAGGTTGAAGTAGGCGTTGCGGGCGATCAGCGGGTCGAAGGTCCAGCTGACCGTGGTGATGCCGCGGCGCAGTGCCCAGGCGCGCTGGTGCAGTTTGAGGGCGTGTCCGGCGCTGCGTCCGCGGACGGGGCCCTCGACCCCGGCGACGTGGGAGTGCAGGCCCTCGGTGGCGAGCAGGCCGACGCACGTCCCGACCATCCGTCCGCCCTCGTACGCGCCGACGACGTAGCCGCCGGTGTGCTCGATCACGCGGATCAGCTCGGGGGTGATGAGCGTGCTTCCAGCCGGAGGACGCCACACCCGGTCGATCAGCGCGGACGCCTCGGCCAGGTCGCCGAGCTCGGTCAGCTCCCTCACCTGGACGCCCGCGGCGTGCGCGGCCCTGTCGGCAGCGTGCCGCGCGGACTCCCGCAGGGCCTCGGCGACCTCCGTCCGCGCCACCGGGCCCGTCTCGGACCGGCCGGTCATGCCCGTCTCACCTTGGGCGTCGCGCGGATGCCCGTGTGGACGTACGGGGTTCCGTCGGCGAGTTCGTAGAACGTCACCGGGAACCAGCCGCGCGACCCGGGCCGCCGGACGACGAAGACCCCCGGCTCCAGCGGCAGCAGAGGCTCCTCCTGCCACCGCTCGGCCTCGGGGAGCATCGCGGCCAGTTCCCCCGTCGCCACCGAGCGCAGGACAAGGCCGCCGTCGCGTTCGAACACCTCCATGCGGGTGGACGCGCGCTCGTAGACGCCGACGTAGCGGGACGTGTCGTCCGGGACGGGCTCGGCGGACGGCTCGAGCGGCGCGGGCATCGCGACACCGGCCAGCTCGGCGAAGATCTCGCTGAACAGGTCCTGGTAGAGGCTCTTCGTGTCGCCGCCGTTGGTGAGCAGGCAGACCGCGAGCCCGGCGTCGGGCAGGATGCGCAGGAAGGCGTTCTGGCCGATGGTGCTGCCGTCGTGGCCGTACAGGCGGTGGCCCGACCATTCCATGAGGACCCAGCCCAGCCCCCACGCGTCGCCGAAGGTGCGGGTGTCGGGCAGGGCGACCTGGGGTGTGCGCATCGCCTGGGCGCTGTCCGCCGACAGCAGGCGTGTGCCATCCGCGGCCAGGCCGTCGTCCAGGTGGAGGCGGGCGAAGGTCAGGACGTCCCGGGGCGTCGAACAGATCAGGCCCGCGGATCCGACCGACCGCATGAGCATCCAGTGCGGCGTGACGGCCAGAGGGTCACCGATGTGGCCCGCGGCGGCGCGATGGCGCAGGACGTCCTCGGGCAGCGTCGCGGTGTGGGCGAGGCCGAGCGGCTCATAGAGACGTTCGCGCATCAGCCGGTCCCACTGCACGCCGGTGACCTTTTCGAGGACGCGGCCCGCCAGCGTGAACCCGGCATTGCAGTAGGACATCGTCGCGCCGACCGGATGATTGGCGGCGGCCTCGGTGAGGCGTTCGACGTAGCGTTCCAGGCAGTCATCACCACGCCCGGTGTCAATGAAGAAGTCACCGTCGATGCCGCTGGTGTGAGACAGCAGGTGGCGCAGGGTGACCTGCTCGGTCAGCTCCGGGGTTGCGAGCCGCAGGCCGGGCAGCACCGAAACGACCGGGGCGTCCAGGTCGAGGACGCCCTCGTCGACGAGCATCATCGCGACGGTCGTCGTCCAGACCTTGGAGATCGAACCGATCTGCCACAACGTGTCGGTCGTGGCCTCGATCCGGGCGCCGAGGTTGGCCATGCCGGTGGCCGCCTCGGCGATCTCACCGCCGGACAGGATGCCGAGGCTCGCGCCGGGCACACCGTGCTCAACGGCCAGCGCGTCCAGGCGTCCGGCCCAGTGCGCGGCGTCGGCAGTGGGGGACGCGGTGGTCGCGGTGTCGGTCATGGTCGACTCCCAGGTGTTCAGTGCTCAAGCCGACGAGGCGGCGAGGGGGCGAGGGGGCGGCCCAGCGTACGGGCTGGAAACCCTGTTCTCCAGGGGCGGCGAACTCATACGGTCGCCCGGCGCGCGTCCACCTCGATCTCGATCTTCATCCGGGGGTCGGACAGACCGCACACCATCATCGTGGCGGCCGGCCGGACGTCGCCGAAGCGGCCGCGCAGGACCGGCCAGCAGGGCTCGAATTCCTCGCGGTCGGGCAGCAGGTAGCGCACCCGTACCACGTCCGCGAAGGCGCACCCCGCCTCGGCCAGCGCGGACGCGATGTTGCGCAGGCACTGCTCCGCCTGCTCCACCACGTCGTCCGAGATCGTCATGGTGGCGTAGTCGAACCCGGTCGTCCCGGACACGTGCACCCGGTCGCCGTCCACCACGGCGCGGGCGTATCCGATCTGCTCCTCAAAGGTCGAGCCGCTGAGGACCACACGTCGCTCTGTCATGGCGGAACGCTAGGCGGCCTGCACCGATACGTCTAATACGCCCACAGGAATGACCTGATATCCCTAGGCGTATGGAGCGCCCCGAACTCCCCCTCCCGCAGGTCCACGCCTTCGTCGTGCTCGCCGAGGAACTCCACTTCGGCCATGCCGCCGCCCGCCTGGGCATCGCGCAACCACCGCTGAGCCAGCAGATCCGCCGCCTGGAGGACAAGGTCGGCCACGCGCTGTTCAACCGGGAACCGGGACGCGTCACCCTCACCCCGGCCGGTCGCGAACTGCTGCCCACCGCGCGCCGGGCCCTCACCGACCTCGAGGACGGCCTCGCCGCGGCCCGGGCCGTCGGCAGCGGCCAGGCCGGGCGCCTGCGGATCGGCTTCTCCGCCTCCCTCGCCCTGACCGTCCTGCCGAGCCTGCTGCGCACGTTCCGAGAACGGTTTCCCGGCGCGCACCTGGACATCCAGGAAATGACCACGGCGCCCCAGATCACCGCCCTGCACGACAGGACCATCGACATCGGCCTGCTGCGCGAACCCGCCCCCGAGCCGGAGCTCAGTTTCAGGACGATCCTCAGCGAGCCCTTCATGGCCGTCCTGCCGACCACCCATCCCCTGGCCGCCCAACGCTCCGTGCGACTCGGGCAACTGGCCGACTCGCCCTTCCTGCTCCTGCCGCGCGCCGTCGGCCCCCAGCTGCACGACCAGATCATCGCCCTGTGCGCCACTGCGGGCTTCACACCGCGGATCGCCCAGCACGTGGTGGAGTGGCAGACCATCTGCGCGCTCGTGGAAACCGGCCTCGGCGTCTCCCTGGCCCCCGCCAGCATCCGCCGCATCCGCCTCAAGGGCGTCGCCTTCCGCAGGATCGAGCCCGCCACGGCCCGCACCCGAGTAGCCGTGGCCTGGCGCGAATCCGACCAGAACCCCCTGGTCTCCCACTTGCTGACGACCATCAGCGCGGGTTCTGGCACCGACTGAACCTTCGTGGGTGATTCGCGGTTTCTCCGATACGGAAATGGTCGCCGCGAGGCACGCGCATTCGATGCGCGCCTGCGTCCGGCGGACGGTCGGCGGGGGAAGAGGAATTTCCGTTCACCCGAGGCCTTCCCGATCCGGCCACCGCTCTCCAGCCCAAGGTAAGCGCAACGTTTTCATCGTCCATACATGACGTTGATATGGCCCGGCCGACGGTCGTGCTCGCACCTTCCGAAAAGACAGTTCGTGTCATGTGACGCAGGTCACGCAATTAATCCTTAACCTCTTGCGCAAACGAGGCATCTAACGTCTCGTCCACAAGGAAACGAGACAGGAGTTGCTGATGCGACGCAAGCTCATCCTCACCGCGGGCGTCCTCGCGACCGCCGGGGCGGTCGCGCTGGGCACGGCCGGGGCGGCCTCCGCGAAGGAAAGCTTCACCCTGAAGGCCAACCACAAGACCGTCCACCCCCGCGGCGGCGTCACCCTCCAGCTGGCGGCGGCCTCCGACTCGGCCGGCGAGCACCTCGCTGGCCTGCGGTTCTGCCTGCAGCGCTCGGTCGGCAAGGGCAAGTTCACGACCGTGAAGTGCACCACGCAAAGCCGCTGGAACCGCAAGGAGAAGGCGCAGATCTACACCATCGGCTACAACGTGGGCACGAAGAAGGGCAACTACACCTTCCGCGGCATGGTCCAGTCCAAGGACCGCCACCACCACTGGAACCGCGCTCACGCGACGAACTCGGTCCTGGTCCACGTCAAGTAGTCGGCCTGCAAGGACGCTGATGCGCGTGCCGTAGGCCGGCAGGGGAACGCCCCTCCGACGCGCACGTCGGCAAGGCTCTGAACGGGGACGGCCCCGGCAGCGAAAGGCTGCCGGGGCCGTCTCATGTTCGGAACCGGAATGGGCGGCCCCGGACGTCGGGGCCGTCCATCGGTCAGCTGCTCGGGGCACCTCTGCTACTCGGATGGCTGGCCTTCGGGGCCATGGGTTGGACGCGCGGGTTGGCGGCCCCGCCCAGGACCTTGGTGTCGTAGGCCATGTTGACCACCATGTTCGCGAACCCCTTGGACATGAAGGTCAGGACCTTGGGGTCGTTGTTGGCGAGGTTGTCGCACCACCGGAACGGGTTGTCGACGCATCCGCCGTCGTCGCTCGGGATCTTCCCCTCGAAGTTGCCGAGGGTTCCGCCGAACATGTCGACGTCCGACTGGATCTTGCAGCAGTCCTGCCCGGTGAGCACGCCGCTCGCGGGGATTCCGGCGCGGTTGAACTGCTCCGCGTCCGTCCCGATCGGCGAGAACAGGATCTGCTTCTTCCCGATGGAGTTGAAGTAGTTGATCCCCACGTCCCGCGCGACCTTCGAGGGCTCGTACACCTGCGGCGGGAACTGCGTGCTGACGACGCGGCTGAACAGGTCGACACCCGCCGGGTCCAGCACGCCGACGACGTAGTTCGGCGTCGCGGTCACGTCCGCGTCCAGGTCGTAGCCGATCTGGTTGAACTCGGTGGGGCTGAGGTTGTTGACGTAGTACGACGAGCCGAGCTCGCCCAGCTCCTCGCCGCCGAACCAGATGAACCGCAGCCTGTTGCGCGGTGTGGCCTTGCGCATCAGCTGCGCGACGTTGAGGATCGTCGCCGAGCCGGACGCGTTGTCGAGCATCCCGGCGCCGTAGATCGCGTCGAGGTGGGCGTCCACGACCACGGTGTGGTTCGGGTCGCCGCCCTTGGAGTCGGCGATGACGTTGTAGTCGTCGGCGTTGGGGTCGACCTTCGCCTTGATGTCGATGCTCAGTTGCGGCAGCGCCGTGTTGTTCTGGACTGCCTGGTTGTACTGGTCGAGCAGGCCACTGCCCGTCTCGAACGAGGTGAACGCGACCGGGATGGTCGGCACGATCCGGTTGCCGTTGGCGTCCGAGAAGCTGCCGCTGAAGACGCTCGTCCGGCCCGGGTTGCCCTCGTTGAAGATGACCACTCCGGAGGCGCCGGCCGCCTGGGCGTTCTGAACCTTGACGCCGAAGTTGCACGTGCCGCGCTGGATGAGCGCGACCCGGCCCGCCGTGAAGCCGCTGAAGTCGGACGCTGAACAGCCGCTGGCCGAGCTGGGCGTCGGAGTCGGCGGGATGACGATGCCGCCCGCGGGCTGAAGCGCCGCGGAGGTCGTCCCGGTGCTCTGGCCCGGGTTCCACTCGCTGACGATCGTGTAGTCGTGAGGCGTCGGCGACACCGAGCGGAACGTCGGCACCCCGGTGTAGGCGAAGTAGAAGAACTTGTACTTCTGGACCGTGACGTTGTAGCCGGCCTGGCGCATCAGCTTGGCGACGTAGTCGACGGACGCCTTGTACCCGGGCTCGCCGGAGTTGCGCGACGCGTGCCCGTCGGGCCCCGGGTTGGCGTCGGCGATCGACTGGAACGCCTTCATATGGCGCCACAGGTCGTCCGTCCGGACGCACTCGACCAGCTTGCGCGCCGTGTCGTTGACCCGGTTCGCGCACGCGGCCGAGCTCGGCCCCTGACCGGCGTCAGCGACCCTGGGCGCGGCTCCGGCGGGCGCCGTGGCGATGGCCGCGGCGAGCGCGGCCCCCGCCCCCAGCACCATGAATGGACGCGACAACCAACGATGTCGACGTGACATGCGACAGCTCTCCCCTCGCACACCAATGACATTCGGCAAGAACCGAACGAGGATCACTGTGACACACGAACAGGCCCCATGAAAACCATTCAGCCATAAACTGACCTTCTCCGGCCAACAGCCCCACGCGCCATCCATTCGAGCGGCATTTAATTTCCGCTCCGAACATCCCTGGAATGCCTTTCCACTTCCGCCGGCGCGGGCGTATTCGCCGATATGGCGGGGACGGCGGGCCGCTCCTCGATGACCGATCGGCCCCGACGCGGGGCTTGTGGCCTGGTCCGGCCAGTGGAGGGGGTTTGTCCGAGCCGGATCGAGGCAATCGGTGGTCGAAGTAACGAACAGTGACAGCTGTGGACGTTCGCGTGGCTCGGCGGGGCGAGGGGTGCGGATGCTGAGGATCCATTTCACCAGTGAGGACCTGCCGCGGACGCGGCTGGCGGCGGGGCCGGACGCGATGTGGGAGGGGCTGCTCAGCCTCTACCGTCTGCGGAGGCCGCAGGGGGCGGCGGTGTTCGGGCGGTGGCGGCGGCGGGTCGCGCCGAGGGTTCCCGCTTCGACCCGCATGCTGACCGACCTGGTGCCGTCGGCCGGCTACGCGGTCGACTTCTTGACCCCCGTCACCGCTTCGGGGACGTTGCGGGACGGCGTGGAGGCCCTGCGCAGCACCGGCCGCACCCGGTTACACGGTGACCTCGCGGAGCTGGCCGTCCGGCATCCAGGTCGTTCCGTCCCGGGGTGGCTCACAGGGCTGGCCGCGGGACGCACCGAGTCGATCGGCAGGATCGCCGACGCCGTGACCGAATACGCCACGGTCTGCTTGAAACCCGAGTGGGACCGGATCGGCGCCGAGGTCCGGCATGACCTCTCGCTGCGCGGCAAGGCCCACGCCGAAGGCGGCTGGCCGAAGGTGCTGGACGGCATCCATCCCTCGGCGAGGTGGAGCTACCCGGTACTGGAAATGGACTACCCCGCCGACCACGACATCGTCCTGGACGGCCGCGGACTGGTGCTGCAGCCGTCCGTCTTCTGCTGGGGCGCGCCGGTCACCCTGCTCGATCCCGAGCTGCCGCCGGTGCTGACGTATCCCGTCGCCGACGTGACCCGCTGGTCCACGCCGTCCGGCCTGGCTCCGGGCCGGCGGGAGAAGGCGCTCGCCGCGCTGTTCGGGCGGACGAGGGCCCGCGTACTGGAGACGATCGCCCTCGGCGCGTGCAACACCACGCAGCTCGCCCGGTGCGCCTCGATCCCCCTGCCCACCGCCAGCCGTCAGGCGGCGGTGCTCCGCGAGGCCGGGCTCATCGCCACGCGGCGCGAGGGCAACCAGGTCCGCCACGCGCTCACTCCGCTGGGAGCCTCCCTGCTGAACGGCGCCCTCGTCCCGCCGGAGCCCGCCGGAGACCTGTGAGCGGCCGGGCCGCCGCCGGTGGGGACACCCATGTCCGGCCCTGCGCCCGGGGGCGGTCGTGCGGGACAAGGTGTGCCAACGAACGGCGGTGAAGATTGCGGGATACCGCCAGGTTGTCGCCGGATGCCGGACGGCTATCGTGTCGCCTTGCCCTCTGAGAGAAGGAATGTGAAGCATGGTTGATGCGGGGAACATGTCCGGTCCGACGCCGCGTTGGTGTTCGTGCCGTGTGCCGGACGACGCGGAGCAGTCGTCCGGTGTGAGCCGCAGGAAGGTCCTCGGCGGGCTGACGGCCGCCGGGGCGCTCGCGCTGGCGGGCTGGCCGGGGACGGCGAACGCCGCGGCGCCCGGCAAGGACAAGTCGGTCACCATCACCGTGATGGGGACGTCCGACCTGCACAGCCACGCGGTGAACTGGGACTACTACACCGACGCGGCGTACTCCGACAGCGCCGGGAACGTCGTCGGCCTCGCCCGGGTGTCGAGCCTGGTGGAGCAGATCCGGGCCAAGCGGGGACGCGACCACACGCTGCTGTTCGACGCGGGCGACACCATCCAGGGCACCCCGCTCGGCTACTACTACGCCACGGTCGAGCCGATCACCAAGACCGGCGACGTCCACCCGATGGCGCGGCTGATGAACGCCATCGGCTACGACGCCGTGGCGCTGGGCAACCACGAGTTCAACTACGGGCTGCCGATGCTGGAGAAGTGGATCGGCCAGATGGACGCGCCGGCGCTCGCCGCGAACGCCGTCCACGCGGGCACGACGCGTCCGGCGTTCCACCCGTACGTCATCAAGCGGATGCACGTGGACGGGCACCCGCCGATCAAGGTCGGGCTGCTGGGCCTCACCAACCCCGGCGTCGCGATCTGGGACAAGGCGAACGTCTCCGGCAAGCTCGAGTTCCTCGACCTGATCGAGACCGCCAAGCGCTGGGTGCCGGTCATCCGCGCCCAGGGGGCGGACGTCGTGATCGTCAGCGCCCACGCCGGTGACAGCGGACTGTCGTCCTACGGCACCGACCTTCCGGTGGAGAACGCCTCGGCGATGGTCGCCGAGCAGGTCCCCGGCATCGACGCGATCCTGTTCGGCCACGCGCACCTCGACATCCCCGTCCGGTACGTGACGAACAAGACCACGGGCCAGAGCGTGGTCATGAGCGAGCCCAAGTGCTGGGGCGAGCGGCTGTCGGTCTTCGACCTCACCCTCACCCATGACAAGGGCCGCTGGACGGTCACCGGCAAGTCCGCCACGACGGTGAACACCAACACCGTCCAGGAGGACCCGGCGATCGTCGGGCTGGTCAAGAAGCAGCACGACGCGGTGGTCGGCTACGTCAACCAGAAGGTGGCGACCTCCACCCAGGCGCTGTCGGCGGCCGAGTCCTGCTGGAAGGACACCGCGATCCTCGACTACGTCCAGCTCGTCCAGACCGCGAAGGTCACCGAGGCGATCGCCGGGACCGAGTACGCGTCGCTGCCGGTGCTGTCGATCGCGGCCCCCTTCAGCCGCGCCGCGACCTTCCCCGCCGGGCAGGTCACCATCAGGGACATCGCCGGGCTCTACATCTACGACAACACCCTGCTCGGCAGCGTCCTGACCGGCGCGCAGATCAAGGACTACCTGGAGTACTCGGCGCAGTACTTCAAGAAGACCGCCCCGGACGCGCCCGTCGACCCGGCGTCGTGGACGAACGAGGCCAACCGGCCCGACTACAACTACGACCAGTTCGCGGGCGTCGACTACGAGGTCGACATCTCCAAGGACGCCGGTTCCCGGATCGCGAACCTGTCCTACAAGGGCGCGCCGATCGCGGCGGACCAGAAGTTCGTCGTGGCGGTGAACAACTACCGCCAGTCCGGAGGCGGCGGCTTCCCGCACATCAGCACCGCGCCCGTGGTCTACAACGCCCAGGTCGCCATCCGTGAGGCGATCGTCGCCTACGCGTCCGCGTCCGGCACCATCGACCCCGCCGGCTTCCACACCGAGAACTGGAAGCTCACCCGCAACGGCACCCCGGTCTTCTGACCGCCCGCCCCTGTGTGCCCGCGCCCCCGTACGGGCACACAGGGGCGGCGGGGCTAGCCCTCGCGAGCCGTTCTCAGGCGGAAGAGGACGACTCCGTACATCTGGTCCGCGGGGCAGAGGCCCCATTGCCTGGAGTCCTCCGAGCGGGGGTGGTCTCCGCGCAGGACGAGCATGGACGGCGGGACGCGGTCGGGCTGCTCGCCCGCCACCCAGGACGGCGTGGGGTCGCCCGAGGCCGCGATGACCCGTTTGACGTACCAGGCGGTCCGGGACGGGGCCTCGGCCCATCCGGTGGACGGGTCGGGCCGCGGGACGACGACGATCCGGCCCGGACGGGCCCGGCGGCGGTGACGCAGGACGAGCAGGACGTCGCCGTCGTTCAGGGCGGGCGTCATGCTGCCGCCCTGGACGGTGACCGCGGAGAGAAGGGAACGGGCGGCCAGCGCCGCGGCGAACGGGAGCGCCACGACGGCGGCCCGGGCCAGGGGACCGGTCATTCGGCGGCCACCGGGGCCGGGTCTTCCAGGTAGCCCTCGGCCTGGCTGGTGAAGAGCCGGGCGTACGCGCCGTCCGGGGACGCCATGAGGCCCGCGTGGTCGCCGCTCTCCAGGATCCGGCCGTCCTCGACGACGACGATGCGGTCGGCCCGGCGGACGGCGCTGAGCCGGTGGGAGACCAGGATGCTGGTGGAGCCCGCGCGCAGTTCCCGAAGGCGGTCGTGGACGGCCGCCTCGGCCATCGCGTCCAGGCCGGAGCTGGGCTCGTCCAGGATCATCAGGTCGCGGCCCTGGCGCATCAGACCGCGCGCCAGGGCGAGGCGCTGCCACTGGCCGCCGGAGAGGTGGACGCCGGTGACCTGCTCGTCCTCCTCGTCGCCCGCCCGGAACACCCGGCTCAGCAGGGTCCGGTAGCCGGCCGGAAGGCGTTCGACGACCTCGTCGACCCCGGCGCGTTCGGCGGCGGCGCGGATCCGGTCGAGGTCGTCGATGGCGTCGAGGTCGCCGAGGCCGATGTTCTCGGCGGCGGTGAGGTCGTAGTCCATGTAGTCCTGGAACACCGCGCCGATGCGCCGGCGGAGGTCCGCGACCGGGATGTCGCGGATGTCGACACCGTCCCAGAGGACGGCGCCGCGCTGCGGGTCGTAGAAGCGGCAGAGCAGCTTGACCAGCGTGCTCTTGCCCGCGCCGTTGAGGCCGACGACGGCGAGACTGGTCCCGTGCGGGATGGTGAGGCTCAGGCCGCGCAGCACCCACGGACCGTCCTCGGCGTACCGGAACCACACGTCGCGCAGTTCGATGGCGCCGGCCAGCGGGGAGAGCCCGCGGGAGCGTTCCGACACGGGCGGGGCCAGGTCGTCCTCGGCGCCGACGACCGTCAGGTAGTGGTGGAACACCAGGGCGGACTGGTGTCCCATCGCGACGCCCTGGACGAGCATGACGAGGCCGCCTTGGAGCCCGGCGAGCGCGCCGATGAAGACCGACACGTCGCCGATGCTGATCGTCCTCTGGGCGGCGGCGTGGACGGCCCAGAGCAGTCCGCCCGCCGCGAGCAGCGCGCCCAGCGCGGCCAGGAGCACCTGGACGCGGACGACGCCGCGCTCCAGCCGGTCCTCGGCGTCGTTGGCGGCGCGCAGTTCGGTGAGCATCCGGCCGTGCAGGAATCCGCCCAGCCCGAACAGGCGGACCTCCTTGGCGGCCTGCAGGTCGCTCAGCAGCATCTGGTAGAAGAGCTTGCGCCGCATGACGGGGCTGGTGCGCCACAGCAGCCCGGCCCGGCGGCGGCTCAGCGCCAGGTGGGCGGCCATCGCGGGGACGGCGGCCAGCAGCGCCGCACCGGCCATGACCGGATTGATCACCAGCAGGGTGCCGAGGAAACCGGTGATGCCGAGCGTCCCCTGCAGGGTGGACAGGCCCATCCGGACGAGCTGGTCGGGCGCCTGCTCGGCGGACTGCTGGGCCAGCTGCAGCCGGTCGTGGAACCGCGGGTCCTCCAGGCGGGCCAGCCCGTTCATCCGGTTGACCGCGGCGAAGACGCGGTCCTGGGACAACAGGCCGACGGCCCGCCGGGCGCGTCCCTGCGCGTAGGTGGTGACGGCCGAGGCGGCGGCCATCACGATGCCGAGGGCGCCGATGCCGGACGCCGTCCACACCAGCGCGCCCATCCGGGGGTGGGACGCGGTGAGCTCGTCGAGCGCGGCCTTGGTCAGCCACGCCGTCGCGACCGGGGCCACGCCGCCGACCGCGGCCATGACGAGCTGGAGGACCAGCGTCCCGGGACAGGCCCGCCAGGCGAGCGCGTACGCCGTCCTCATCCCGCGGACGACAGAGACGTGCTGCTCCGCCGTGACGTCGGCGCCGCTCACGGCAGCGAGGGCAGCGCGGTCTGGGCCGGCTCCTCGAAGCCGAGGCCGGCGGCGGTCGCGACCCCGTCGGGCCCGTAGTAGGCGAACCCCGGGTAGAAGCGCACCCCGAACGCCGTCGCGACGGGCGCGTCAAGGAACTCGGGCACGACGTGGTCCGCGACGGCGGCGAGCCTCGCCGCCAGTTCGCTGGCGGACGCGTCGACCCCGACCACCGTCGCCAGGACGTGTCCTCCCACGTCCCTGACAAGGCGTGCCCGCTCGGCGAGCTCCGGGACGCTCTCGTCGCAGGTCGAGCAGTCCAGCGACATGAAGGCGACCAGCGTCGGACGTCCGGTCAGGTCGTCGGCGCCGATCGTCGTGCCGTCCATGGTGGTCGCGGTGAAGGCGGGCATCCGGTCGCCGGGCTCGATGCCCAGCTCCGGCTCCCGTCCGGCCCGCCCGTGATCGTGCCCGTGATCGTGGTCGTGTTCGGTCGGCGGAGCGCTCATGCGGGCGCGCCAGCGGCGCACCAGGGCCAGGGTCAGCGCGAGGTTCAGCGCGGTGAGCACCGTGGCCAGGACGAGCCCGGCGACGAGGAGTTCCACAGATGTCCTTTCCGGCTCCCGCGGCTCACCGGCCGCGGTCCCCGGCCGTGACCGGCGCCTGGAAGAGCGCGGCGATGTCGTCGACGAAGACGGTCAGAGCGGTCAGCAGGCCCGCCGTGACCACGGCCAGCAGGATCCCGGGCACCTCGCCGGGGAAGGCGCCGCCCGCGGAGAAGGCCGCGACCGAGCCCGCGACCGCCGCCGCCAGCAGCACCGCGTTGCGGGCGATGTGCCAGCCGCTCATGGGCACCTCGCTGGCGCCGAAGCAGGCGCACTTCACCTGCGCCCCGCGGGCCACGACGATGGTCGGGATCGCCGTCAGGCCGGCGCAGAACACCGCGGCCGCGACGAAGCCCACGGTGACGGTGGCGGGCAGGGCGAGCAGGAGCGTGATGAGCAGTTCGGCGGCGGGGACGAGCCAGGTCAGCGGACGGCGCGACCACGCGGGGATGAAGTCGAAGGTTTTCAGCGAGGCGGCGAAGACACCCGGTGACCGCAGCTTGGCCACCGCCGCGAGCGTCATCACCAGCGCCAGTTCGAGCCGGCAGGACAGCGATACGTACAGCACGGATGCTCCTGGGTGAGGGGACACCGGAAGTTTCACACACCCTCCCCCGTTTCGGGCAGGGCGTCCTCCACCCGGTTCGGGCGTCCTCGCCGGGCCGTGCGGCCGTCCTCGGGGTGGACGGCCGCACGGCGTTCAAGCGGGTGTCACATGAGCGGGTTCGGCATCAGCAGTGCCAGTTGGCGGTGTAGTCCCAGGGACCGCAGACCAGGGCGCACTTGGCGGTGAAGGAGCAGGTGCGGGCACAGCAGTCGCCGCCGACGATCTTGTACTCCGTGTAGGTGTCCGGCGGGCAGCCGGCGTCGGCGGTGGTCGTGGGCAGCATCGCCTCGACGGTGCGGGCGATCCGGTCGGTCATGCTCTTCAGCATGGGTCCTCCTTGCTAGGGGGTGGGTGGTTCATTTCCGCGCAGGCCGAGTACCGCCGGGTCAGGCTGAACGCGGCGGACGTGGCCCACGGGGCATTGGGGGGCGGGGGCCCGACCGTGCCAGGGCTGTGGCACGGTCGAGCACGCCCATGGAGTCCGGAAGGTCGACCGCCCCCAGGGGAAGGCGCCTCGATCGCTACCGGGATGGCTCGGTACCGCGGCCGTCTAGGGGACGGCCATCTCGGTCCGCAGGGCGGCGACGCCGACGCCGGCCGAAGTCACCCTGCCGCTGCTGTCGTACCAGGCGTAGGAGGGGTAGTTCTTGGCCCCGAACCTCCGCGACAGTTCGCCCTTCTCGTCCTCGGCGATCACCAGGTCCATGGCGTCACGGAGCGTCACGGCCAGAGGACTGCCGGCCGCGTCGACTCCGTGGACGATCGCCAGAGACGTCCCTCCGGCGCCCCGGAGCCGTTCCGCGTGATCTGCGAAAACGGGAACGGAGTCGAGGCATGCCTTGCATGTCAGAGAGAAGAATCCGACAAGGGTTTCCTTCCCGAGAAGGGACCTTTCCGAGACACTGGTTCCGTCGAGGGTTCGGGCCGAGAAATTCGGAATCCGGTAGATCATCCGGGCCTGGCCTTCGGATCCAGTGGCCGGAGGACCTGCGGACTCCATCTCCCGCCACCGGCGGAGCATCGTCAGGAGGATCGCCAGGTTCAGGACGCCGACAATGCCGACGAGAACCAGCACGACAACAGCGAATACCACGAATGGCTCCTCTCCCAGAACCGAACGGAACCGGTGGGCCGCGGCCACTCGTTCATGATCACCCAGCGGCCGCCAGACCGCAATGGCGGATTTATCAACACTTCAGAGAGAAATGCCTTTAAGATAACTCCGCGTAGTGGGAGTGCCCGGGGCGGCACGATCAGAACGGTGCCGTGGCAGCCGGAGCCGCCGACAGGCCCGGCCGCACACCAGGCCGGGCTGCGATGTCGTCGCGGGTCAGACTGTGGCGTCGCCGGGGCCGGCGGCGGCGATGACGCGGGTGAGGGTGCGGTGCAGGTCCTGGAGTTCGTCCAGGCTCATGCCGAGGCGCTCCATGACCATGGCGGGGATGCTCTCCGCCTCCTTCCGCAGGGCCTCACCGGCGGACGTGACCGTGACGGCCAGCAGGCGCTCGTCGCGGACGTCCCGCTCGCGGCGGATGAGCCCGGCGGCCTCCAGCCGCTTGAGCAGCGGCGACAGCGTGCCCGGGTCGAGCTGGAGCAGGCCACTGAGCTCCTTGATCGACAGCTGGCGGTGCTCCCACAGCGCCAGCATCACCAGGTACTGCGGGTGGGTCAGCCCCATCGGCTCGAGGATCGGGCGATAGTGCGCCAGAACGGTCCGCGAGGCCACCACCAGGGCGAAGCAGACCTGGTTCTCCAACGCCAGGGGGTTGGGGATGTTGCGCAGATCACCGGCCACGGTTCCTCCAGACACGCGCTTGTGGGGTAGAAAGATAGTACTGCAATGTTTTGTACACCAACCATTTGCGCGTCAACAGAGACCGTCCGGTCCGCCGGACGCGCCCGCCCCGCCGGAACCGTCGCCCCGACGGCCGTCCCAGCGCCCTGAGGAGAGTGGATGTCCCTCAAGCGACCGTCCTTCCTGCCGTCCCTGGACGAGCTGGAGGACCAGGCCCTCAAGCGTTCCGCCGCGCCGGCCGAGGCGGGCTCCCAGTTCGACCACCCCACGGCCAAGAAGCTGTTCTGGGCCGTCGGCATCCTCACCGTCATCGCCCACGTCGTCGGCGGCGTCATCTTCTTCTTCCTCGGCTCCTGACCCCCGGTTCCCGCCTCTCGGCTCCTGAGGCCGGGCTTCCGCCGCCCGCCTCCCGAGCCCCGCCCTGCCCACAGGGCGGTCCCCGCCGGCGTCGCACCTCGGATCCGCCATCCCGACGTGCGGCGCCGGCCACCCCAGGCGTCGTAGTCGGCGGCGCCCAGCGCGTCCAGGCCCGCCCAGCGCCCCCCTCCATGTCCCGCGCCTGACCGAGCCCGACCGTGTCGAAGAGGTCGAACGCCCCTCGCGTGTCTGGCCGCTTCCACGCGCCTGCCATCGACCGCCCTTCGCCAGCGGCTCGCCACCGAGGGCGCGGACCTGTGGCAGGTGGAGCCCGGGGTGTCCGGCCAGCTGCTGTGCTCGTGGAACGCGTTCGTCCTGCAGTCGATCGGCGAGAACCTGCTGGACGCCGACTACGCCGCCGACCCGAGGACGGCCGGGTACGTCCCGCCGGTCACGCACACGCAGGTGACGGCGTGCTTCGACCAGGTCGAGCCGTGGACGTCGCGGGCGCGGCAGGCCGCCGGGAACCCGGGCTTCGACGTCGTCGGCGTCGTCCGCCTGCCTGCGGCCCTTCCGGACTGGGCGGAGGCCGAGCCGCGTCCGCTGCCGCACCTGCGGGGCATGCTGGAAGCCGTGCGGATCATCCGGATGCACGCCGAGGTGGCGCTGGGGGCGCTCGAGGCGTCCGTCCAGGACACCGAGGAACACCGGTCGGACCTCCGTCGGCTGCACCAGCTCGCCGCCGAGGGAGCCACCGCGGCGGACTACGCCGACGGACTCCTCAACGCCGCCCACGAGCCGCGGTTGCATGAGGCGGTCGAGCAACGCCTCCGGTGCGCGCTGGACTGCTTCCACCGCCTGGGCCAGCTCACCGCCATGCCGACGCTCATCGCGCGGCACGGCACCGTCAAGGCCGACGCCCGCGGGAACAGGCTGCCCATTCGGGAACTCCCGACGCCCGACTCGTCCGCGTTCGACCCCTGGTGCCTGACCGCGCCGCAGGCGCGTCCCAGGTGGCGCAAGAACCCCCAGGCCCAGCGGTCGATCGAGGAGCTGTGGGAGTTCGATCCCGCGCCCGTGACCACCCTGCGAATCCAGGACGAGATCGACGCGGCCAGGCGCGGAGGGGCGATCGACTACGCCCGGGACAAGACCGGCGGGCTCCTCGGCAGCTACTTCGCGTGCCCCTGGGGCGCGGTCTACACCGTCCGCCGCCCCGTGACGATCAACGGGCGCCGCCTGCGCCTCGGCCAGCAGTTCACCTACGCGGTCAACGCCGACAAGATCCGCGAGGGAGGCGAGTTCACCCGCCGCCTGATCGTCGGGAGGTTCAGCCACACCGACGAGGTCCAGTACAGCGAGCACGACTGAACCTCCGTCCCCCCGCCGCGGACGCGGGCGTGCGAGGCGGCGGGTGCTTCCCGGCCGGGCGGCGTGTTAGGTTCCGAATCTGATTCGGTATCGAGGTGGAGGCGGCCGTGGCGGACGACGTGTGGAGCACTCCCGAGCGGACGGCGCTGCGGAAGATGGTGCGGGACTTCACCGAGCGCGAGGTCCTCCCCCACCTGGACGGATGGGAGGAGGCCGGGGAACTGCCGCGGTCGCTGCACCGGACGGCGGCCGAGGCCGGGCTGCTGGGGATCGGGTTCCCCGAGGACGCGGGCGGCCAGGGCGGGTCCGTCATCGACGCGCTGATCGTCGCCGAAGAAATGATCCACGCGGGCGGGTCGGGCGGCCTGGTGGCCTCGCTGTTCACGCACGGGATCGCGCTTCCGCACATCGTGGCGTCCGGCGACCGGGACCTGATCGGACGGTTCGCCGAACCGACCCTGGCGGGCGAGATGATCGGCGCGCTGGGCGTCACCGAGCCGGACGCCGGGTCCGATGTGGCGGGGCTGCGGACCACGGCCGTCCGGGACGGCGACTCCTACGTGGTAAACGGGTCCAAGCTGTACATCACGTCCGGTGTCCGGGCCGACTTCGTGACCACGGCCGTCCGGACGGGCGGGCCGGGGTTCGGCGGCATCTCACTCCTGGTCATCGAGAAGGGCACGCCCGGGTTCGCCGTCTCGCGATCGCTGCGGAAGATGGGCTGGCTCTGCTCCGACACCGCCGAGCTGTCGTTCACCGACGCGCGGGTCCCGGTGGCCAACCTCGTCGGGGCGGAGAACAGCGGGTTCGTGCAGATCGTCCAGAACTTCGTGGCCGAGCGGCTCTCGCTCGCCGTCCAGGCGAACGCGCACGCGCAGCGGTGCCTCGACCTCACGCTGCGCTGGGTGCGCGACCGGGAGACGTTCGGGCGTCCGCTGTCGTCGCGCCAGCTCGTCCGGCACAAGGTCGCCGAGATGGCACGGCAGGTGGACGTCGCGCGCGTCTACACACGGCACGTCGCCGAGCGCTACGTGGCGGGCGAGGACGTGTTCACCGAGATGGCCTTCGCCAAGAACACGGCCGTCCAGGCCTGCGAGAACGTCGTCAACGAGGCCGTCCAGCTGCACGGCGGCATGGGCTACCTGCGCGAGTCCGAGGTCGAGCGCCACTACCGCGACATCCGGATCCTCGGCATCGGCGGCGGCACCACCGAGATCATGAACGAGATCGCCGCCAAACGCCTCGGCCTGTAGGCGAGCGTGCCGTGCTCCCAGGGAGCACCTTCAGCCGACGAGCAGCCCGCCCCGCCCCCGAGGGGCGGGCATCGTCGTGGCACTCAAAGCCGAAGGCCGCGCCAGGGCTGCCTCCCGCGGACACTCGGCCCGTTCTTGGAATCAGCACCATTGCCGGTAGGCAGTCCCATTGCACGCAACGAGGAGCAGATTCATGCATGGCTCCCGGGCCAAAAGCCAAGCCCGCACTGACCACCGGCGCAGCAGCGACGCGGCGGAATTTCTACATGTCGCGCTCCCCGTTCCACCTCGGCTTTGACATCGACACCGAAACGCTCGAGCGGCTTTCCATCAAGATCGGAACTTTCACCGCACCACGCCGATTGATCAACTTTGACAAGCGTATCGAATTTGATGTTCACCGCTCAATGACCTCTTTGCACAGCGACCGCTGGGGTCGGTTTCTGTTTGCTGCGTCAGTGGGATGCCACCTGCCGTGACCGCACCGTCACCCCCGCTTGCGGCAGGCCGGGGTCCGATGCGAGGCGCGGATGGCGTCCAGGAGGCCGCGCGGTCAGCAGGCCGGCATGGGCGGGGCCGCAGCGGAGAAGGCGACGTCTTCTGGGATTTCCCTGGGCCTGGGCGGGACATCTCGGGGTAGAAACGGTCGACGGGTCTTCGGTGGAGAGGCGATGCGAGATGACGGCCGGTTTCGACGACGGGCGACAGGCCAGCCAGTCCGAGACGGTACGGCGGCTGGTGATGGGCCCGAACGGTTCACAGGCACTGCTGCAGTGGCTTGCGCTGCAGCTCAACGGCCATGTCGTGCTGGCGGACGCGAACGGAACGCCCCTTCAGTCATCCCCCGGGCGTCCTACGAATCTCCTGGCGCAGGCGGAGGAGGGAATCCAGCGCGTCACCGCGGGGAAGGCCACATCCGCGACCGTGGACATCGGATCACATGCCGTGTGGGTCTCGTCCGCGGGCGGCGAGGATCCTCGGATCACACTGATCGCCGCCTGTGGAAAACCCTTCACTCCCCGGCATCGGAAACTGATCTCGGACGCCTCCGGCTATCTGTGGCTACGGTGGCGGCTGGAAGAACTCCAACGACACCGCGATCAGGTGGAGCTGGCGAACGTGCAGAGCCAGGAAGCGGCTTTGCAACTCCTGCTGGTCGGGGATCTCGACGGGGCCCGGCGCGTCACCGGAGCCCTCGGCCTGCCTCTTCCCGACGTCATACGCCTCTACGTCATCGAATGCCCGCCTCATCTCAGGGACGAGTGCCTCCTCGAGTGCGAGCGGGCCGCACAGGGCCGGGTCTGGCTGGTCCGCTGCCCCGTGTACACACGGCACCTCATCGTCCTGGCCCCGCCAGGGCCCGAGGACACGCCTGATCCCTTGGACCAGGCGTTGCGGAACCTGGCGGCGGATCGGAGGCACTGCCACGTGGGCGCGGGCCAGGCTGTGCCGCTCCGTGACATCGCGGCAGGGTACGAACAGGCGTTCCATGCGCTCGCGGTCGCCAGGAACACCGGCGCACTGTGCGCGACCTTCAGCCCGCGCGACGAGTTGGCGGCCTTGATCGGCCCGGCCGGCGGCCGGTGGGCGGCCAGGCGGGTCCAGCCGCTGCTCGATCACCGCCCCCGCCGCGCCCAGGATCCCGGCGCCGCCGAGCTTCAGGCGACCCTCGCCTCCTGGCTGGCCTTCTCCACGCGAGCGGCCCGGCAACTGAAGATCCACCGCAACACCCTGACCGCCCGGCTGCGACTCATCGCCGACCTCCTCGACTGCGACCTCAACGACCTCGCCGTCCTGTCCGAACTCCACCTCGCGCAACGTCTCCTCGGCCAACCCCGGCAGGCCGGGCACCCCGACATGCTCGACGACCTGTCCCTGGATCGGCTCCTCGACGCACCGCACGTCACCCGCTGGGCCCGGAACCGCCTGTCCGAAATCAGCGGTAGTGATCCGCGCCTTCTGCACACCCTGCGGATCTGGCTGAGCCACAACGGACACCTGCCCAGCACCGCGGACTCACTGCAGCTCTCGGTCCCGGCGACACGCAAACGGATCCTTCGCATCGAGCAGATCCTCAAGCGGTCCCTGCTCAACGCGCCTTCTGCGCTCTGCGACATGCAGCTCGCCATCCGGATCGCCGACCAGGGACGCCACCCCGGCGACCGCACGGCGTCCTAGACAAGGCAAGGCGTGGCGACGCTCAGGCGACCGGTGCGGGGGCGTGGGTTCCGGTGGCGCCTTGGACGAGTGCCAGCCGCGCCCGCGCGAGCCTGCGGACCGCCTCGGCGAGCTGAGCCGACGGGAGCGTGTACGGCAGGCGGACGTGGCGTTCGAAGGCCCCGCCGATCCCGAAGCGCGGTCCGGCCGCGATGGTCACTCCGTGGTCCGGTGCGATCGCCGCCAGCCGGGAGCTGATGGGCTCGGGGAACGTCGCCCAGAGCGTGACGCCGCCGGCCGGTCGCGGTGCGTGGACGTCCGGCAGGTGCTCGGCGAGCGCGTGGGACAGCGCGTCGCGTTGCGACCGCAGTTGCCGCAGCATGTCGGCCCGCCTGGTCTGGCCCTGTTCGAGAAGGACGGCCGTGGCCAGCTGTTCGACGACGGGCGTGCCGAGGTCGGTGGCGGGACGGCGTTGTTCGAGGCGTTCCAGGAGGGAGGGGACGGCGCGGATCCAGCCGATGCGGAGGCCACCCCAGATGCTCTTGGAGACCGAGCCGACGCTGATGGCGGTCGGCATGTGCGCTGCGAAGGGTTCCGGTCCGGCGCCGTCCAGGGCCAGATCGGCCATGGTCTCGTCGATGATCGTGGGGCAGGACGGCCTGAGCCGGTGGCGCTCGCTCGCGGACATGCACATCCCGGTCGGGTTGTGGAAGTCGGGAATCAGGTAGGCCAGGTTCGCCTCGCGCCCGGCCGCGTGGAGTTGCGCCGTGTCCCAGCCGGACGTCCCGAGGGCTACGGGCAGGAGCCGGGCGCGCGCGTCGGTGAACGTCCTGATCGCGTGCGGGTAGGTGGGATGGTCGATCAGGACCCTGTCACGTGGGGCCAGGAGCGTTCGCGCGAGCAGACCGAGCGCGTGCTGCGCGCCGTTGGTGATCATGATGTGGTCGGGCGCGGTGGGCAGCCCTCTGCGCCGGTACCAGCCCGCGACCGCTTCGCGCAGCTCGGCGATGCCGTGGCGGTCGTATCCGTGCCGCTCGAAGTGCCGCGGCAGCCGTTCGAGGGCGGCCGCGTAGGCGGCGTGGAGGATCTCGACAGGCGCCGGTGGGGCGGCGAACGACAGGTCGATGGTCGCCGGGTCCGTGCTCGCCGGAGGCTCGGACGGCGTGTCCTGAGGGAGGCGCACCGTCGCCCGGGCGCGTTCCCTCGTGGCGAGGTAGCCGTGCTCGACGAGCGTGCGGTACGCGGCGCCGACGGTGGTCCTGCTGGTGCCGAGCGCGGCGGCGAGGTCGCGTTCGCCCGGCAGCGTCGCGCCGAGGGAGAGCCGTCCGTCCAGGACCAGCAGGCGCAGCCTGTCGGAGAGACGCTGGTGCGCCGGTCCGGGCCCCTCCTGCCAGGTCCCCAGCATGCGCGCGGCCGTGTGCGAGCTGATCTTCACCGGACCAGCGTAGTCAATCTGGCTATGGAATCAGAGGCCAGATGGCCTGGAGGCTTGCGCCATGGCTCCTCCCGCTTCCGCTACGCGCCCGTCCGCCTCGGCCCGTCACGACCGCCCCGCGATGACGCGCATGAACGCCTTCGCCCAGGTCCGCGCGGGCCGGAAGGCGCGCCGTCTGCCCCAACTCCTCGTCGGCCTGGTGGGGTACGGGGCCTCCGTCATGGTGCTCGTCGAATCCGGTCTCGGCACGGCCAGTTGGAGCGTCCTCACGGTCGGCGTGGCCAAGACCCTCGGCATCTCCTTCGGATGGGCCACCAACCTGATCTCACTCCTGGTGCTCCTCGCCTGGATCCCCCTGCGCGAACTACCAGGGCTCGGCACGCTCCTCAACGTCGCGACCATCGGCTTCGCCGCGGACGCCACCGCCGCACTGCTCCCCGTCCCTCACGGGATACCCGCCCAGAGCTGCTACCTCGTGGCCGGCATCATCGCGCTGTCCTTCTTCGACTCGCTCTACCTCGGCGCGCAGTTCGGATCGGGGCCGCGCGACGGCATCATGACCGGACTCATCCGGCTCACCCGCCTACCCGTGGCCGTGGTCCGTACCGGCATCGACATCACCGTCGTCGCCATCGGCTGGGCCCTCGGTGGAGACTTCGGAGTCGGCACGGTGCTCGTCGCGCTGTGCATGGGTCCTCTCGTCGGCTACTTCCTGCCACTTCTGACAGTCCGCCTCCCCTCGGCGACAACCGACGAACGGCCCTGAATGCCTCCGCCTCTGAAAACGTCGGTGGGGCTCGCTTGGATGGCGCGATGAGCGCTGTTGACATCGCCCGGGCCCTGCCGTCGATCGCCGAGGTGCGGGCGCTGAGCCAGTCCTTCGCCGTGCTGGACGCGGTCCTGAGCGGGAACGGATACGGGTCGTACGACTTCGTCCGGACATGGCGTCCGGGGCTGGAGCTCGCCTCGATGGAGACCGGCGGCGGGGACGACTACTCGATCGTTTTCACCCCCGACGGCGCCCTGATTCTAGGGTTCGACCACGAGTCGGAGATGAGCCCATACGGGAACGACGGCTACGAGGTCTGGCCCGGACTGGTCGACGAGGTGCCTGACGACTTCGCCGAGCTGCTGGCCGAGCCGGAGTTCTGCCATCACGGAGGCACCGAGCTCTTCCTGGCGGCCACGGTGTGCCTGTGGCGGCGACACGACGATCCGGCCTGGCGGACGGGCGACATCGCGTTCCCTCCGGGAAACGACCCGGACGGCGCGTCCTGGCTGTTCGAGCTGCTGGCCGCGGGCACACCCGAGGCCTACAGCGCCTACGCCGGGTACGGCGTCGAGGCCGCCATGAAGACCGCCACCATCCGGGCCGTCCTCGAACACCGTCCGCTGACCTCCGACCTGGCCGAACGCCTGAATCCCGAAGCCGACCTCAGGGTGCTCGCCGAGCGGCTCGAGGCCATCGGCTACCCGTCGGCGCTGGGCCGGTAGCGGACGCGACCAGCTCGCCGAGCTGCTGCGTGAGCTGCTCGGGGGGCTCGGTGGCGCCGACCCGCCCAGGGCCGTGCCGCTCGACACGCCGACCACCACGGCACCCGGCGCGGCGGCGCGAGGAGCGCCGCCTTCACCCAGGTGAACACGTGCCGGGTGTCGTTGTGCCAGTTGACGCTGAAGGTCTCCCAGGTCTGCTCGTGGTCGGGACATCGGTCTCTCCCTGGACGGTCTCGATTCGGTCCGCATCAAGACCGTCCGTCCTCCCGGAATCCGTCGCCGCATCCTATGTGATGTAGGTCACGTGTTCTGGAGAGCCGCTCGCAGCGCCTCCACGCTGGGCGCCCCCTCGGGGCGGCCGCCGGAGTCGGACGGGTAGAGGCGGCATGCCAGGCCGACCGGCATGTCCGGGGTGGCGAACGGGTCGCGCCCGTCGACCAGCAGGGTCGGCGACCCGTGCATCCCCCAGCGCTCCGCCTCGTCCTCGGTCCTGACCTCCTGCCGCCGGACGGTCACCCCCGGCCCGTCGCCCGACTCGCCCAACGCCTGCGCGAGCCGTTCTTCGAGCACCGAGCCGTTCGGGCAGTCCGGAACGGTCACCACCATCAGTTCCACGCGGATCTCCTTAGCCAGACGACGCCGAATCCAGACAACGCCGAAGCAGGACGGCGCCGACTTTCCCAACGTCCGGCGCCGGGCGTCAATTTCCGAACGCCGGCGTGACGCCGGCTTCCGGAGGTCAGCCCGTCACCGCGGCGATCAACACCAGGATCACGGTGGCGACCGCCAGCAACCCGTGCACCCCCGCGACCAGGAGCGGGATGGCCTGCTCGGGCGGCCCGTGCTCGTCCTGGGCGGCGGTGGGGCGCTGGGTCGGGAGCCAGCGCGCCAGCAGGGTGAAGCCGAGCAAAGCGATGACCACCAGGACGGCCAGGGCGATCCAGGCGAGGGCGGCCGCGTCGGTGGCCATGTAGACGATCCAGATGATCAGCCCGGCCACCGCCAGCAGCAGGTGGCCGAAGACCACCGGGGCCGGGAAGCGGGTCGGCCGGGTGTCCGCGGGGGCGCGCATCCCGCCGCGGGCCAGCCACAGGCGCAGCATGAAGAAGCCCCCCAGGGCGGTGAGCAGCCAGACGATGAGGGCGGTGACGGCCATGTCGGCCTCCTCGCCGGGTCGGAACCTCGAGGGGGCCCGACCCGTGGATCTCGGAATCGGACGCGGGCGGGCTCAGCGCCGCTTCGGGGCGGTGGCCCCCGCGTCGATGCGAGGGCCTCTCATCTCGGGCGGTGGCCGGTCCCCCCGCCTCGGGGGCGGGTGAACCCCTCGGCCTGGGTCTCCTCGTCGGCGACGCGGACGCCGTACCGGTAGGCGAGCCTGCCGCCCAGGTATCCCGAGGCGCCCAGGGCGACGAGGCAGACGGCCGACAGGGTGATCTGCCCGGCCTCGACCTGGTCGTAGTGGTCGCTCAGCCAGCGCCAGGCCCACCCGGCGCCGTACCCGGCGGTGACGGCGAGGTTCAGCGCCATGTGCAGCAGGGCGGTGCGGAACGCGGGCGTGCCGGGAGCGATCACCAGCAGGTCCAGGAACCCGAACAGGGCCGCGGCCAGCGCGCCGAGCACCCCGATGGCGATCAGCCAGAGCGAGCCGCGGGTCAGGAACGAGGGATCGTGGACGATCCGCGAGCCCACGTCGAACACCAGGCTCGCCACCCACGCGCCGATCGGCACGGTCACCAGGATCGGGTGCAGCGGGTGGCCGTACAGGCCCGACAGCGGTGTCACCGGACGCTTCGCCTGCCGGAGTGGATCGGACATCACCACCCCCACTTCACTGACAAGTCTTCGCCTCACGCCTCTGACCAGTCAATACTCCCCTGGTAAAGCCGTGTCGGCTCCTGCCCGGCCCCTTTCCCGCCGGGTAGCCTCCCGACTGTCGGTGACCAGATCCCGGTACGGAGATGAGAGGTGACGACGCGATGGCGGACCCCGCGACGATCGTGATCGCCGGTGGCGGACTGGCCGCGGCCAAGGGCGCCGAGGCGCTCCGCGACGAGGGCTTCGGCGGCCGGATCATGCTGGCGGGCAGGGAGCGGCACCTGCCGTACGAGCGTCCGCCGCTGTCGAAGGACTACCTGCAGGGCGCCTCCGAACGCTCCAAGATCTTCGTCCACGACGAGGCGTGGTACCGCGACCACGACGTCGACCTGCGGCTCGGCACCGAGGTCACCGCCGTCGACGCGTCCGGGCACCTGGTCACCCTCGGCGACGGCGACCAGGTCGGCTACGACCGGCTGCTGCTGGCGACCGGTTCCACGCCGCGCCGCCTGCCCGTCCCCGGCGCGGACGGCGCCAACGTCCACTACCTGCGGACGGTCGACGACAGCGACCTCCTGCGCGACACCCTCGACGCGTCCGGGCACGTCGTGGTCATCGGCGCGGGGTGGATCGGCCTGGAGACCGCCGCCGCGGCGCGCACCGCTGGCGCGCGGGTCACCGTGGTCGAGACACAGCCGAAGCCGCTGTCGGCCGTCCTCGGCTCGCCGGTCTCCGACGTGTTCACCGCCCTGCACCGCGAACACGGCGTCGACTTCGTCTTCAACGCCCGGACCAGCGAGATCACCGCCACCGGCGTCGCGCTGGACGACGGCACGCGGATCGAGGCCGACATCGTCATCGTCGGCGTCGGCGCCGCCCCGGACGTCGAGCTGGCCAGGTCCGCCGGTCTCTCCGTCGACGACGGCGTCACGGTCGGCGCGGACCTCCGCACCTCGAACCCGGACATCTTCGCCGTCGGCGACATCGCCAACGCCTACCACCCGCTGCTCGGCCGCCACGTCCGCGTGGAGCACTGGGCGAACGCGCTCAACCAGCCCGCGGTGGCCGCCCGCGCCATGCTCGGCAAGCCCGCGAGCTACGAGAACCTGCCGTACTTCTTCACCGACCAGTACGACCTGGGCATGGAGTACGTCGGCCTCGCCGACCCCGCCCGCACCACCGAGGTCGTCGTCCGGGGCGACCTGAAGGCCCGCGAGTTCATCGCGTTCTGGCTCCAGGACGACCAGGTCACGGCCGCGATGAACGTCAACATCTGGGACGTCACCGACCACACCCAGGCCCTCGTCCGCTCCAGGACCCCCGCCGACCGCGCCGCCCTCGCCGACCCGGACGTCCCGCTCGCCGACCTCGCCGCCCGCTGAGCCGCCGCACGCCCGTCGGCATGCTCTCGACTTGCGGACGGGGCGCCGGACGCGCCGCCTCGGACGTGGCCGTCCTGACCTCCTGACCAGGATCTCCCGTCCGCGCGACCCGCCGGGCGACACGCTGTGGGGCCTGGCGCGGGATCGGCCGGGCGTCGTATGGTCGCCCGACCGGGACGCGAGGGGCGGGAATGACTGATCGGCAAGTGGTGGACGCTACGGACCGGCTCGTCGAGGACGGCCGCCGCCGCTGGGGACGGCTGGCCGCCCGGCCCGCCGTCGTGAACCCGCTGGACGCGCCGTCCGCGGTGCCGCGCGCGCTGCGCCGGCTGCGGCTCAAGCAGTGGGTCGGCTGGACGCTCGTCCACCCCGAGGCGTGGTCCTCGATGATCATCCAGGACGCGCACTACCTCGCCAGCTCCGAGAGCTACGTGTACGACGCGGCGACGGGCGCGCTGACCGAGTACGCGGCGTCCGCGCGCGGCGGATCGGCCGCCCTGCCCGCCACCCTGTACGGCAACCGGATGCAGTTCGGGCGGCGCGGCCTGCGGATCGGCTACGACCTGCAGGAGGAGCGCGGCCTGCACCGGATCCGGATCGAGGCGCCCGCCACCGCCGACACCCCCGCCCTGACCGGCGACCTCGAACTCGACGGGTCGGCCGGGACCGCTCCCCTGTCGGTCAGCTCACCGCTGCCCGGCGGCGCCATGTACACCCACAAGCTCGTCCTGCCCGCGAGCGGCGTGCTGCGCGTCGGCGACCGCGTCTACCGCTTCGAGCCCGAACGCGACATGGCGATCCTGGACGAGCACCACACGTTCCTGCCCTACCGGACGCGCTGGCTGTGGGGCACGTTCGCGCAGCGCACTCCCGACGGGATCGTCGGGGCGAACTTCGTGCGGCGGCCGACCGTCCCGGGCACCGAGGAGGAGTCCTGCCTCTGGCTGCCCGGGACGGACGGCCCGCGCGCCGAACCGCTCGCCGACATCGCCTTCACGCCCCGGTCGGACGCGCCACTCGCACGCTGGGACATCGCGTCCGCCGACGGCCGCCTGGACGTGACGTTCGAGCCGGTCGGGCGCAAGGCCGTGAAACACCAGCTGGTCGCCGGGTCCATCGACTACTTCCAGCTGTACGGCACCTACACCGGGACGGTCGGCGGACGCGACGTCCGCGACGTCCACGGCGTCTGCGAGAGCATGCGCGCCCGCCTCTGACCGGCGCACCCGCCTCTGACCGGCGCGCCTGCATCTGACCGGCGCGTCCCACTCGGGCTAGGGCTTGCGGCCGACCCCGCAGTACGCGTCGACCTCGCCGCGCTCGCCGTCCGGGTCGGGGCGCCATAGCTGCAGCGGGACGACGCCCGGCTCGACCAGGTCCAGGCCGTCGAAGAACGACCGGATCTCGTCGGGGTGCCGCAGCTGGTACGGCACCGCGCCGGTCTCGTCGTACCCCTGCTGCGCCTCGAGGAACGCCTGGTCGGTCGCCGTCCCGTCGTACAGCACGAGGAAGCTGCCGGACGGAAGCGGCTCGAGCAGCCGCGCAACGATCGACCGCGCCTCCGCCGGCTCGGCGACGTGCCCGAGGATGCCCATCAGCATCAGCGCCACCGGCCGCGTGAAGTCCAGGTGCTCGCGCGCCCGGTCCGCGACGTCCTTCGGGTCGTGCAGGTCCGCCTCGATGTAGTGCGTCGCCCCCTCGGGACGGCTCGTCAGCAGGGCGCGCGCGTGCACGAGGACGAGCGGGTCGTTGTCCACGTACACGATGTGGCTGTCGGGCGCGGCCTCCTGCGCGATCTCGTGCGTGTTGCCCTCGGTCGGCAGGCCGGTGCCGACGTCCAGGAACTGCCGGACGCCCTCCTCCGCCGCCAGATGCCGGACGGCCCGTCCGAGGAACCCCCGGGACGCCCGCGCCAGGTCCACGATCGCCGGGTACACCGCCGTGTAGTCGTCACCCGCGCGCTGGTCCACGGGGAAGTTGTCCTTGCCGCCCAGCCAGTAGTTCCAGATCCGGGCCGAATGCGGGACCGTGGTGTCGAGGTCGCCCATCAGGTCCCTCTCGGCCGCCGCGAGGATCTCGTGCTCGTCGCCGCTCATGATCGCCTCCTTGTGCCCCCATCACAGCAGAAGCGAACGCCCGCCGGGACACGCTCCGATGGCTGAACCCGGTCAGGCGAAGGGGATCGAGCGCCCCGCGCCCGCGGTCAGCGCAGGTCGTCGAGCATGGCGTGCAGGAGCGGCGGCGTCCGCTCGGGCGGGCACGCCTTGATGAGCAGCCGGCCGTGTTGCGCGACGAAGTGCGAGATGACGCCCGGCTCGGCCGGGTACATCGCCGTGCCGGGCTGGTCCACGCGCACGAGGTCGGGCCGGTCGCGGTCCGGGAACCGCATCACCGTGACCGCGCCGGGAAGGATGGCCGACCCCGCGTCCTCGTCGTCGAGGATCTGCACGGTCACGCCCGGACGGCCCGCCATCCCGATCAGGTGCCGCAGCTGGCCGCGACGCGCCGCGACGTCGCCCACGTCCAGCTCCAGCGCGCGCCGGGAAATGATCGCCCACAGGCGCGGCGGACGCGTCCGGTGCAGGACGTCCTGCCGGAACGCGAGCAGTTCGACGCGGCGGCGCAGCTCGTCCGGGTGGACGTCCGGACTGTCGAGCAGGATCAGATGCCGCGCGTAGTCCGCGGCCAGCAGCAGATCAGGGACCCGGGCGGGCGCGAACACCCGGATGTCGGCGAGCTCGGGCTCCAGCGTCAGGTACAGCGCGACGTGCGGCGCCACGACCTCGTCGTAGGCCCGCCACCAGGCATGATGCGCGCGCAACTCGGCATCGGCGAGCACCTGTCCCGGGCTCCAGCCCCGTCCCGCCGCCGTCGACGGCATCGCGTCCGGGCACCGCGGCGTCGTCACCACCGGCCCGGGCGGCGCGGGCGCGACGAGCCACGCGGGCGCCGCGGGTTCGGCGTCACGAACGAACGAGTACGGAGCCTGAGCGGGCACGGTGGGCCCCGGAACGCCGACCGCCGGAAGGCCGACCGCCTGGACGCCCGCCGCCAGGCCGTTCTCCGCCGGGCCGTTCTCCGCCGGGACGCTCTCGGCGGGCACGCACCGGTCGTAGAGGTCGCGCAGCTCGTCCAGGGGGACCATCGCCGAGACGTCCTGGCCCTTGTCGAGCGCGTGGGCGTAGATCACGGCCCAGACCGACTCGACCTTCTCCCGGCGCGGCCGCCGCGCCGGGACCAGGGTGAACAGGTCGCTGAGCGTCGACCGCGGGACGCCGATGACCGTGACGCCGTGCACCCGGCACCCTTCGAGGCGCCGGGACAGCCGGTCGAGCGTGTTCAGGGTGGGCCGGCCCGCGAGGCGCAGGTTGCGCCGCAGGGCCTCGACGGCCGCACCGCAGGGGTGCCGTTGCTGGTCGGGATCGGGCATGTCGCCGGTCCATTCGGACGAGTCGGGGGCGGGCGCAACCCCATGGTCTCACCCGTCCCGCCCGTCCTTCCGGCCACCTGACACATTCCCGGCCGCATTCCCCGGACGAACTTCCGGATACCCGGAGTATCCGGGCGAACCGCCCCACCTGTCCGAGATTGCCCGAATATTGCGATTCGCGGCCGAACGATGCCGCAGAGTGAGACGGGACGGTATCCACCCACTCCCCTATCGGAGGTCTCACCGTTGCGCGCCGCACCCCGCGCCGCTCCCGACACCCCGTCCGGAACCCCGCCTGAAACCGGAGACCCGGCGCCGTCCCACTCCCCGGACACGGCCATGGAACCCGTACCCGCCGACGCGGACCGGATGGCCCTTTCGCTGGTCACCCTCTGGGCCATGCGGACGGGCCGCACGCCCCCGCCCGCTCCCTACACCGCCCTGACCGGCGCCGAACTGCTCGCCTTCTGGGCCGACCCGCGAATGGAGCCGGAAGAAGAACGACCCGCGCCCGATCCCCTGCCGTAGACAGGGGGCACTCGGCTTGAGGCGGCCGCTAGGACGCCGCCTCGAGCCGCGGGCCGGCGCGCCACGCGGCGGCCAGATCCTGGATCGGCAGGTCGAGGACCTCGCTGAGACAGGCGATCGTGCCGAACCCGGGACTGGGGAGCCGACCGGTCTCGATCTTGCGCAGTGTCTCCGGCGAGATGCCGGCCGCGCGCGCCACGTCGCCGAGCTCCCGGTCCGCCCGCGCCTCCCGCAGCAGCCTCCCGAGACGCCTGCCGGCCTCGACCTGTTCGGGGGTGAGCGGATTGCGAACCATGCCCGCCAGCGTACGGTTGGTATTTTAATACCGCAACCGCTACGGTTGGTATTTTAATACCGGCGTAGCGACGTGTGAGGGTAACCCATGATCGAGTTGAAGTCGCCCGCGGAGATCGAGCGGATGCACACCACCGGGCGGTTCATCGCCCAGATCCTGACCGAGCTGGGTGAACTCGCCGACGTGGGCGTCAACCTCCTCGACCTGGAGCACCACGTCCGCAACCGGATCCGCGAACGCGGCGCGAAGTCCTGCTACTGGGACTACGCCCCCTCCTTCGGCAGCGGCCCCTTCCGCAACGTCATCTGCCTGTCGGTCAACGACGCCGTGCTGCACGGACTGCCCCACGACTACACGCTGCTCGACGGCGACGTCCTCAGCATGGACATCGCCGTCGAGATCGACGGCTGGGTCGCCGACTCCGCCCGCACCGTCATCGTCGGCACCCCCGCGGGCGACGACCTGCGCCTCATCCGCGCAACCGAGGAGGCCCTCAGCGCGGGCATCGCGGCCGCGCTGCCCGGCAACCGCCTCGGCGACATCTCGGCGGCCATCGAGGCCGTCGTCACCGGCTTCGGCTACCCGATCAACACCGAGTTCGGCGGCCACGGACTCGGACGGACCATGCACGAGGACCCCCACGTCCCCAACCGGGGCCGGGCCGGCCGCGGCCTCAAGCTCCGGCCGGGCCTGACCCTGGCCCTCGAGCCCTGGCTCGCCCGCACCACCGACCAGATCGTCTTCGACCCCGACGGCTGGACGATCCGCTCCGCCGACGGCTCGCGCACCGCCCACTCCGAGCACACGATCGCCATCACCGAGGACGGGCCCCTGGTCCTCACCGAACGCCAGCCCCGGCACGCGGACTCGTCCTCCACCCCGGCCTGACCCGCCCTCCGGCCTGACCCGCCCCCGACCTCCGGCCTGACCCGCCCGGACCGCCGGTCAGTTCGTCCGGCCGGTCGCCAGGTGCGGGCCCAGGTACCCGATGTAGATCAGCCCGGTGTTGTCGGTGTCGTCGAAGAAGTGCAACCGGGGGGCGGGGGGCTTGCAGCGCTCGAGCTTGATGTGGGCGGTGAAGCAGGCCCGGCCGGACGGATGCGTCGCCGGACGCACCGGGAACATCCGCGCCTGCCGGAACTTCTCCTGGTGCTCCACCCGGTCCGACTCCGCCAGCGCGATGATGTTCGCGCTGATCAGCGTGCCGGGGGCGCCCGACCGGACGAACGCCAGCAGATCCGACAGGTGCGGGCCGGGCGGGGTCCCGGCCCGGCGGGCCCGCTGCTTGGCCCGCGCGTAGGCGTCCAGCGTGGTGAGCGCGTCCCGCGCCTTGCGCCGCCACGACGCCGCCTTGGGATGCGGGTCGAGCGCGGCGGCCAGGGACCCGTCCAGATCGTCCAGCACCAGCAGCGGATGCCGCGCGGCGATCTCGGCGATCAGCCCCTCGAACGAACCCGGCACCCGGTCGCCGGTGGCGGCGGGCGGCGGCGCGCTCGCGACCGCCGGGGCGACGTCGGCGAGCCGCGCCGCCAGCACCCCCCGGTCCCGGACGGCCGCGTCCCGCTCGGCCTCCGCGTCGTCCAGCGCCTCGGCGAACAGGTCCCGCTCGGTGAGCGCCTCGGCCAGCTGCCCGGCCAGGTGGTCGGCGTGCTGCTCGGCCTGCGTCCGCGCCTGCTGCGCGGCGGTCGCCTCGTCCTGGAGCAGCGTCAGCTCCCGCTTGGCACGCCGCTCGGCACTGGCCAGAACCGACTCCAGCTCTGTCAGGCGGGATTGCAGCCGGTTCACCTCGGACGCCGACTTCCCCTCACCGGCCGCGGGCCCGGCGGGCGACGACTCCGCCTCCGGCGGCTTCGCCGGAGGCGGCACCTTCGGACGTAGACGACGCGGCAGATGCTCGTTCAGCAGCGTCGCCGCGTCGACCGCGACACCCGCCGGGGACGTGCCCGACCGGGCGGACAGCGCGTCGTCGAGCAGCGCCGTCAGCAGGCCGTGCCGGTCCCGGACGGCCGAGCGGGTGAACGTCGTGTCGTCCTCGGCGTTCCCGGGCGGCCCGAAGTACCGCGCGCCGCCCGCCGGGACCGCCCGCTCGGGCAGCAGCCCGGCCAGCACCCGGCGGCCCGGCTCGATCACCACCGCCACGCTCAGCAGTCCGGGCCAGTGCACCCGGAAGAGCGTGTCGATGCTGCTCAGCGCCTTGCGCGAGTCGAGCGACACCACGAGCACGCCGACGCTGCGCTCGGGATGGCCGAGGCTGCCGGCGACCAGCGCGAGCCGCTCGTCCTCGGCCCCGTCGTCCGGCGGGACGCCGTCCAGCGGGAACAGCTTCAGCGGCTCGCCGGTCACCGGCAGCCCGCCCGAGTCGCAGATGTGCTGCCGGTCGATGCCCAGCCGCACGCACGGCGGCACGGCCCGGTGCGTCCAGCCGCGCTCGGCGTGCGCGGCGACGCCCCACTCGACCAGCCCCCGGGGCGAGTCGCGCAGCACGATCGCCGCGCGGACGGCGCCGGCGGCCGGGTCGCTCCAGCGGGCGGTGGTGCGGGCGACCAGCCGGGGCGCATCCGCCCCGTCACCCTCCTCACGGTCGAAGCGCCACGGCCGGATGCCCGCGTCGTCGCCGGGGAGCGGCGCGCGGGGCGGCGGTAGCGGCAGGGTCGCGGCACGGGAGCCGAGCAGGCGGCTCTGCGGCAGCGCGGTGGCACGCGGGGCGCACGCCTGGAGCACGCCGGTGCGCGCCGCGCCCTTCCCGAACGCCTCGAACAGGGCGTCGGCCAGGGCACGGGTCGCGCGGCGGGGGCCTGCGTCGGCGATGCCGCGCATCCAGATCATCCCGGCGCGGGCGGGGACTGCGGGGTCGTCGATCACGGTGTGCTTCCCTCTCGTCACGGGTTCCACACACCCCTATCCAAACCCGAACCGCGCCCTCCCCTCCGGCGAACGGCGTATGTCGCCGTTCTGAGAGTTTTCCGACGTTCCCCGGCCGCCGTCCTTTACGAAGTAAGATCCGTCCCGGTGCGCGGCGGCACGCTCGGCCGGGCGGCCGTGCGAGAACTGGGCGGTCAGCCGTGCGGGAACTGCTGGGTGTCGGTGCGGACCGGATGGGGCTTCGGTTCCTCGAGCGAGCCACCCCGCCGCCGTTCGGTGTGGTGCCCGAACAGCGAGTAGTCCACGATCTCCGGGAGCATGCGCGGCGCGTCCACGACGACGTCGGAGAACAGGTGGACGAACCCGCAGGCCACGAGCCCGACCGCGATCACCACCACCCCGGCGATGAACAGCGCCCAGTTCGGCCCGACGCACAGCGCCACGCCGCCGAGCACGAACCCCAGGAAGACGATCCCGACGGCGACCCACGAACTCGGCCTGCCCGCGTGCGAGCTGTGCACATCCTGCTGGGACGCGGCGGCGCCCGTTGACTCAGACATGGCGAAACCCCCCGTTCGAGGTGAAATCTTCCCTCAATGTCGCTGTGCGTAACCATGGACGGGCGGACCGTCCGGGCCTAGCATCGCCCCCGTGGTTCTTTCCGGTGCCCTGCACTACTTCCGAGTCCTGCCCGAACAGTGGCCGCACCGCCTGGGGATGCTCCGGGCGATGGGCCTGGACACGGTGGAGACCTATCTCGCCTGGAACCTGCACGAACCCGAGCCGGGCCGCTTCGTCCTCGGCGGACGCGCCGACGTCGGCCGGTTCCTCGACCTCGCGGCCGAGGCCGGGCTCAACGCGATCGTCCGGCCCGGCCCGTACATCTGCGCCGAATGGGACAACGGCGGCCTGCCGTCCTGGCTGCTGGCCGACCGGTCCGCGCGGCTGCGCTGCTCGGACCCGACGTACCTCGGGCACGTCGCGCGGTACTTCGACGCCGTCCTGCCGGCGGTCGTGGAACGGCAGCGGACGCGCGGCGGCAACGTGGTGATGGTGCAGGTCGAGAACGAGTACGGCGCGTACGGCACCGACCGCCGGTATCTGGAGTGGCTGCGCGACGGGCTGCGCGAACGCGGCGTGGAGGTCCCGCTCGCGACGTCCGACGGCCCGAACGACCTCTCGCTGACCGGCGGCGTCGTGGCGGGCGCCCGGGCCGCGGTGAACTTCGGGAAGGACCCGGAGACCGCGTTCGCGACGCTCGCCCGGCACCGCCCGGACGACCCGCCGATGTGCATGGAGTTCTGGGACGGCTGGTTCGACCACTGGGGCGAGCGGCACCACAGGCGCGACGCGTCCGACGCCGCGGACGTGCTCGACCGCATCCTCGCGGCGGGCGCGCCGGTGAACCTGTACATGGCCCACGGCGGCACGAACTTCGGCACGACGGCGGGCGCGAACCTGAGCGGCGCCGAGTCGGTCGGCGACTACCAGCCGACGATCACCTCCTACGACTACGACGCGCCGATCGACGAGCGGGGTGCGCCGACGGCGAAGTTCCACGCGTTCCGGGAGGTGCTGGCGAAGTACCAGACGCGCCCGATCCCCGAGCCGGAGCCGACTCCGCCGCTGCTGCCCGCCGGGACCGTCCGGCTGGACGAGACGCTCCGGCTGCTGGACGTCCCGCCCGCCTCGATCGCCGATGCGATCGAGCCGCGGACGTTCGAGGAGCTCGGCCTGCACCACGGCCTGGTGCTCTACCGGACGACGATCCCCGGCCCGCGCGGCCCCGGCGAGCTGCACCTGGACGGCCTCGCCGACCGCGCGCACGTCTTCGTGGACGGCTCCCTCAAGGCCGTCCTGGAACGGTCCGGCGAGACGTCCGTGCCGGTCGAGGTGAAGGGCGCGAACGCCACGCTGGAGATCCTCGTCGAGTCGATGGGACGGGTGAACTACGGCCCGCGGATCGGCGACCGGAAGGGACTGGTCGGGGCCGTCCGGCACGAACGGCAGTTCCTGCACGGCTGGACGGCCTCCACCCATCCCGTGGACGACATCTCCCACCTGCTCTGGGGCACGCCGGACCGGGCCGGGCGCGGGCCGGTCTACCACCGCGGCGTCCTCGCCGTCGACGAGCCGCGCGACGGCTTCCTCGCGCTGCCGAACTGGACGAAGGGCTATGTCTGGGTGAACGGCTTCTGCCTCGGCCGGTACTGGGACCGCGGGCCGCAGCGGGCGCTGTACCTGCCCTGGCCGCTGCTGCGGCACGGGGACAACGAGCTGGTCGTCCTGGAGCTGGACGGCGTCGCCGACCCGGTCGCCGAGATCCGGACCGAGTCCGGCGCGTTCCCGGCCGACCTCGGACGGGCCCGTCGCGGACGGCCCCGGACAGGCACCCGTTTCCGCGAATGAGATGCCGGAGCGTCTCACCCTGACTACGCTTCGTGCGCCATGACGACCACGCACGGGCTCAGCGAGATCATCGTCGGGGAGGCGCTCGAACGGCGCAGTCCCGCCCAGGGAACGTCCTACCTGTCGGGGACGGGGCGCGTCCCCGGCGCGCACATCCCCCCGGTGCTCGTCGCGCCCGTCCCCGAGCTGGTGGCGGCGCTGCGGACCTGCGACATGTACGGAATGGTGAGCGCGCACGTCGACTGGGCGCGCCGGGGGCGTCCGCTCGTCGCGGCGGGGGACCCGGTGCCGGACGACGTGCTCGCGCTCGTCCGGGAGCGGCTCCCCGACACGGCCCCGAGCGGCGACGCGCTGCGCCACGCGGCGCGGGTGTTCTGGGACGTCCTGGTCAGGGCGGACATCCTGCACCCGGACCAGCACACCGGGGTGCTTCGGCCCGGCGCGACCGCCTTGGCCCTGACCGGCCAGGACGAGGACGCGGTGCTCGCCGCCTGGCACCGCACCGTCGTCGCCCTGCTCGACGAGTGGGGCCAGGACGGGCGGCAGGGGCTCACCGCGAACCTGCTCGTCTCGATCTACACCTACGACCAGCCGATCCCCCGCACGAGCATCACCCCGTGGCTGGACGAGGACGGCAGGGCGACCATGGGCCACCACCTGGACGCGCTGCGCGAGTGCGGGCTGGTCGAGTACACGATCGCGACGGGCGCGGGCGCGGCGGCCGCGGGCGCGATGGTCGGCATCACGCCGCTCGGCCGGTCGGTGACCCGCGTCCTGCTGGAGGACGCGACCGGGATCCGGGTGCCGATGGTCGGCGACCACGCGGACGGCGACGCGGCGGGCCTGCTGGAGGCGCTGCCGTTCTACCCGTCGTTCATGGTCGATCCGGAGGTGCGGCTCTGGCTCGTCCACGGCGGCCGGACGCGGGAGGACGGCGCGTCCGAGTTCGCCGCGGCCCTGCGGGGCGTCGCGCCCGGCGCCCGCCGCGCCGGGCTGGACGTCCTGACCGGCAAGTACGGCAGGGCGTTCGGCGAGGCCGGGCGGCGGGCCCTGGCGGACCTGGCGGACGACCCGGCGCTCGGCGGCCTGGCCCGGAGCCGGCTGGACGACGGGGAGCGCGCCGTCCTCCCCCGGCCCGCGCCGCCCGGGTCCGACGCCTGGGCCCTGATCGACATGGTCGCGGAGGGCATGGAGAGCGGCGAGCACACCCCGCACGCGATCATCACCGAGCTGGGCTACACCGGCTGGCCCGGGGACAAGTTCGCCAAGCTGCTGGGCATGTTCGCCGAGTCCGACCACCCGTGGACGGACCGCGTCCTGACCCTGATGGCCGAGCACCACCCCGAGCCGTCCGGCGCCGCCGCCGCCCGCGCCCTCCTCGACCGGGACGCCTGAACCGGGCGCGTCGGTGCCGATCCCCCGGGCCGACACGCGTCCAGCCCGGGGGTCGGCGATCGGGCCTGCTCAGAAGGTCATGGCGATCTTTCCGGACAGGCCGCCGCCGCGGAAGCACTCGTGCGCGGCCTGGATGTCGTGGACGCTGTAGGTGGAGTGCACGCGCAGCCGCAGGACGCCGTGGTCGACGAGGTCGGTGAGCTCGTCCAGCCCCGCGCCGTCCTCGCGCACCTGGTAGACGGTGGTGCGGACGCCGCGCGCGGACAGGTCGGGGACGGGACCGGCCTGGGTGGCGATCGAGGCGTACCGGCCGCCGTCGGCCACCGCGTCCGTCACGAAGGCTCCGAAGGTGTCGAGGACGGCGTCGTAGGCGCGGTGCTCGAGCGTGCCGGGGTCGGTGGTGACGTGGCCCGCGCCGTGGGCGCGGGCGAAGGCGACCTGCTCGTCCCGGGAGACCAGGGCGTCGACCTTGGCGCCCCGTTCCCGGGCGAGCTGCAGGGCCAGCCCTCCGACCAGGCCCGCGGCCCCGGCGATCAGCAGCCGCTCTCCGGCGATGACCTCGAGCCAGTCCAGGGTCTGCAGGGCCGTCAGCCCGGGAAGGGGAAGGGTGGCGGCCTCGGCCATGCTGACCGCCCGCGGCGCGAAGCCCACGGCCTGCGCCGGGAGCGCGACCATGTCGGCCCAGGTGCCCCTGCCACTGCTGAGCTGGTGCGACATGGCGATGACGCGCTCCCCCGCGGCCAGGCCGCTGTCGCCGCCGTCGACCACGATGCCGGCCAGGTCCCAGCCCAGGGTCATCGGCGGCGGGGACGTCGCGTCGCCGATGGCCCCCGCCCGCGTCTTCTCGTCCACGGGGTTGATGCTGGTCGCGATGGTCCGGATCAGGACGTCCCCGGGACCCGGGTCGGGCCGGGGGACCTCCACGAACCCGAGGACACCGGGGGCACCGAAGCGGTCGATCTGTATGGCGCGCACAAAGAGCCCTTCACACGTTCTTGCCACTGACCTGCGCTGCAACAGCGGAGATGATCACCTGATTCCCGGGGCCGGAGGCTTTTTCCCGGAGCCGGCGCCGCTCGACGTGCCGGATTCGAGGCGAATCATGAGCGGGCTTTGACTTGGGCGGGACGCCTTCGCGGGCAAGAAAAGATCATGGGCACACCCGAGCCGAGCGCTCCCCTTCCGGTCCACCGCCATCCGGCCTCCCGAACACCGATCTCCCCGCCCCTGGCCGTCCGACCAGGGCGGACCGGCGCGCGGCCACGGGGAGGTCGGCGGACATGAACCCGGTCTTCTCCCCCGACATCGCCATCGACCTCGGGTCCCGCAGCGTGCGGGTGCACGTCCGGGGACGCGGGAAGGTCGTCGCGCAGCCGCCGTTGCTGGCGACCTGCGCGCGCACCGGGCGGATGCTGGCCGCCGGGGACTCGGCCGCCGAGATGCGGCGGCGCGCGCTGCCCTGGGTCCGGTTCCAGAAGCCGTTCGAGGCCGGGGTCCCGATCGACACCGAGCCCGCCTCCCGGCTGCTGCGCCGCCTGGTCAGGGCCGCGCAGGGCAGGCGTCCGTACCTGGTGAAGCCGCGGCTGGCCGTGGCCGTCCCGACGACGCTGACCGACGTCCAGGAGCGGGCACTGCGGGAGGTGCTGTACTCGGTCGGCACCCGGCAGGCTCACCTGGTCCCGACCCCGATGGCCGCCGCGCTCGGCGCGGACCTGCCGGTGGAGGGCACGCACGCGACCATGGTGGTGGACGTCGGCGCGACCGCGACCAGCGTGGCCGTGCTCGCCTGGGGCGGGCTCATCTGCGCGCACCACTCCCTGGCCGGCGGGGACGCGCTGTCCCGCGCGATCGCCTCGCTGATCCGGCACCGGGACGGGCTGCTGATCGCGGAGCAGACCGCCGACGAGGCCAAGCTCAAGGTCGGCGCCGTGCGTCCGCGCGGCAAGCCCCGCCGCATGGTCGTGCACGGCCGGAACCTCGTGACGGGCCTGCCCGGCGCGACCGTCCTCTCGTCCTCGGACGTGGAGCGGGCCGTCACGGTCCCGCTCGGCGACATCGTCCGGACGGTCCGGACGGCGCTCGCGCTGTGCCCGCCGGAGCTGTCGGCCGACATCATCCCCACGGGCATGCTGCTCACGGGCGGCGGCTCGCGGTTGAAGGGGCTTCCCCTGGTGCTGCGCGAGGCGACCGGCCTGCCCGTCCGGGTGGCGGCGGACGCCGAGGACGCCGTGGTCACCGGCGTGGCCCGCTACCTGGAGACGCTGCCCCCGACGGTGCGGCGCTTCTACGCCGGTTCACCCCGGCTGATCTGGCCGGGCACCAAGCCGTCCTGGCTTCCCGCCTCCTGACCTGCGCGGGGAGAAGGCGGCCGGGCGGTCCTGCGGTCAGGTTCCGGCGGCCCAGGCCCGGGCTCGGTCGGTCAGGGTTCTCAGGGCCCGGGGCGACCAGAGCGCGGACGGGTGCGGCGGACGCGCCGACGGGTCGATGCCGAGGACGTCCCTGACCTGGCCGGACAGGCCGAGGGGCGCGGCCAGGCCGGCGGGGACGCGCAGGGCGTCCCAGGAGCGGGCGAGGTCGTGGCCGGTGGCGTCGCCGAGGTCGGCGGCGGTCAGCGCGGCGATCACGACGGCGGTCAGGGCGGACAGGTGGTTGCTGCCGCGCGCCGCTCCGTCGAGGGCACGGGCCAGGTGCGGGCGCGCCTCGTCCGGACGGCCCAGCCGGCGCAGCGACTCGGCGAGCAGCCCGCGCAGCGGGAACGTCGCCGCGTACGCGCCGGGGTAGGCGGCATCGAGGGCGTCGATGGCGGCGCCGAGTTCGCGGCGGGCCGCGTCCGGGTCGTTCTCGGCGAGCCGGCGGAGGGCGGCCGTCCAGGCGAGGCGCTGCGGATGCGTGGCCGGGCCGCGCAGGGCGTGCCGGTCGCGCAGGGCGTCCTCCCAGCGGCGGGCCTCGTCGAGGTCGCCGCGTTCGAGGGCGAGCAGGCAGCGCGTCCGGACGGCGATGACCCGTGCGATGACCGGCGCGTCCGCCGTGTCGGCGTCGAAGCGGTCCAGGAGCGCCGCCGCCAGGTCGGGGCGTCCCCATTCGGCGAGTCCGCCCGCCGCGCGGGTGCGGCCCTCGGCGAGGTCGTGGCGGCCGAGCCCGGCGAGGATCGCCTCGTGGCCGGTCAGGGCGCACGGGTCGGCGGTGCGGAACAGGCATTCCAGCAGCGTGATCGGCGCGTCGGTGTGCGGGGTGGGGCAGCTGCCGGCCAGGCCGGGAAGGCTGCCCCGCAGCAGCTCGGCGGCCTCGGCGAACTCACCGCGCCAGACGCGCATGGCGCCGCGGGTGAAGTCGACGGCCGGACGGAGCCGGGCGGGCGCGGACGCGGCGGCCCGTTCCGCCCAGCGTTCGAACTCGCCGAGGTGGGTGACCTCCAGGACCCAGAACATCCCGAGCGCGTGGACCAGCTCGGCGGCCCGCGCGGTGTGCCCGGCCGCGAAGCCGTGGACGAGCGCGGCGCGCAGGTTCCCCACCTCGGGGCCGAGCGCGCGCAGCCCCTCGAGCCGGTCGTCCGGGGCCCGGCCGTGGACGGCGCCGGCCCGGTCGAGCCAGTACTCCAGGTGCCGGTCGCGCAGGACGGCGGTCTCGCCGCGCTCGTCGAGCCGGTCGCACGCGTGGTCGCGGACGGTCTCCAGCAGCCGGAACCGCGATCCGGCCGCGCCCCGGTAGGGCTGGACGAGGGAGTCGTCCACCAGCGCGGCGAGGACGGCCGGGACGCGTTTGCCCGGAAGGTCCGGATCGGCGCAGACGTGCCGGGCGGCGTCGGCGGTGAACCCGTCGTGGAACACCGACAGGCGCGCGAGCAGGACGCGGCCCGGCTCGTCCAGCAGGCGGCAGGACCAGTCGAGGGTGGCGGCGAGGGTCCGGTGCCGGGGCTCGACGGCCGCGCCGCCCGCCGACAGCAGCGCGAGGTCGTCCTCCAGGCGGTCGGCGAGCTCGCCGGGGCCGAACGCGCGCAGCCGGGCGGCGGCGAGTTCGAGCGCGAGGGGCAGGCCGTCCACGGCGCGGCAGACGCGGCCCGCCGCGCCGGGGGCGGCGTCCAGGTCCACGTCCGGCGCGGCCTCGGACGCCCGCCGCGCGAACAGCCGGACGGCGGCCGTGACCTCGCCCGCGGCGGGCACCGGCAGCGGCGCGAGCGGCCGGACGACCTCGCCCGGCACCCCGAGCGGACGGCGGCTCGTCGCGAGGATCCGCAGGTCGGGGCAGGCGGGGACGAGCCGGGCGACGAGCCCGGCGCACGCGTGGGCCAGGTGCTCGCAGTTGTCCAGGACAAGCAGCCGCTCGCGTCCGCGCAGCCGTTCCTCGACGCCCCGCCAGGCCGCCTCGCCGTTCCCGGGGACGTCGAGCAGCGCGGCGAGCTCGACCAGCACCTCGTCGTCGCGGGACAGGTGGGCGAGCGCCAGCACCGCGACCCCGCCGGGCGGCGCCTCCCGCGCGGCGACCCGCAGCGCGACCGTGGTCTTGCCGACACCGCCGGGCCCGGTGACCGTGACCAGGCGACGCGTCCGAACGACTCGGGCGAGGCCGACGCACTCGCGGTCGCGCCCGATGACGTCCTCGACCGGGCTGCGCGGCCCGCGCCACGGCGGCGCGTCATCCGCCCGCACCGCCGGCCGGGTCACCGGCTGGGCCGGATCAAGGGCCGGATCACCGGTCAGGACGGCCTGGTGCGCCCCGCGCAGCACGGGCGACGGATCCAGGCCGAGCTCGTCGGCGAGCCGCGCCCGGACGTCGCGGTACACAGCCAGCGCCTCGGCGCGCCGCCCGGAGCGGTAGAGCGCGATCATGAGCTGCGCGGCCGGACGCTCCCGAAGCGGGTTGTTCCGGACGAGCGCGAACAGCTCCGGAACGAGCCGCTCGTGCCGGCCGAGCGCGAGGTCGGCCTCGACGCGCTCCTCGACGACCATCAGGCGCAGCTCGTCCAGCCGCAGCGCCTCGCCCCGGAGCCGGGCGGAGTCGGCGTGACCGGAATAGGCCGCGCCGCGCCACAGTCCGAGCGCCTCGGCGAGGAGCGCGCCGCGCCGCCGCGGGTCGCCGGTCTCGCGCGCCCGCGCGACGAGGTCCTCGAAACGCCGCGCGTCGATCTCCCCGTCGGCGGCGCTCAGCCGGTACCCGGCGTCGTCGCGGACGATCCGTCCGGGGTCGTCCATGATCTGGCGCAGTTGGTGCACGTAGACCTGCAGGTTCTTGCGCGCGGACGCGGGCGGGCCGTCCGGCCACAGCCCGTCGGTGAGCGCGCCGTCGGTGACCGTCCGGTTCGCCGCCGCCAGCAGCATGAGCAGCAGCAGCCGCGGACGGCCGGTGCGGACGGCCACCGGGCGCACCCCGTCCAGCACCGCGAGGGACCCCAGAACGCGGAACTTCACAGCACGCGTTATACCCGTCCTATACCGAAGATCGGGAGGCTGTTCCCGGCAGAGTCAGCGAACCGGAGGTGCCTCTTGTTCGATTCACGCAGTACCCGGCGACGCGCGGCGTCGGCCGCGACGGCCCTGGCCTGTGGCGCGGTCCTGGTGTGGGCCGCCCCGTCGGCGTCGGCCGCCACCCCTGGGGACTGGCGGCCGTACCGGGCCCAGCCCTTCGTCGACGTCGGCGTGTGCGCGTTCACCGTGCGCGGCGACATCGTCAAGGACGAGGAGGAGGTGCGGACGCTGTCCACCTATCCGGACGGCAAGGTCGAGTGGGAGGAGAACAGGGGGGCGCTGGTCATCCGCTTCACCGGCAACGGCCACTCGGTCGACCGGGACGTGTCGGGGTACGGCTGGTTCCACCACCTCAAGGACGGCGGACTGCGCGCCTGGGTCGACGGCGGTTACAGCGCCGGGGTGAAGGCGGGCAACATCGGCTTCCCCGCGGGCGAATACGTCATTCATGGACGCTTCAGCTTTGAGTACACGCCGGACGGGAACCAGGCCATCCATCCGGCGGGCGCCACGGTCGAGAACCTCTGCGACACGCTCGGCTGACGCCCCGGCATGACACGGCGTCGCCGGCGCGGCGCCGTCAACGCGGCGACGAGCCCGGGTCCGCGCGCCGGACCCGGGTTCACCCGCACACGCGCCCGGACGTATACCCGTCCTGTACCGAAGATCGGAAGGCTGATCCCGGCAGAGTCGGCGAACCGGAGGTGCCTCTTGTTCGATTCACGTAGTGCCGCCCTGCGGGCGGCGCTGACCGCGACGGTCCTGGCCTGCGGCGCGAGCCTGGCGTGGGCCGGGACGCCCGCGTCGGCCGCCGCCCGCGGGGACTGGCGGCCGTACCAGGCCAAGCCGTTCGTGGACGTCGGCGTGTGCCCGTTCACCGTGCACGGCGACATCGTCAAGGACGAGGAGGAGGTGAGGATCCTCTCCACCTATCCGGACGGCAAGGTCGAACGGGAGGAGTTCCGGGGACCGCTGGTCGTCCGCTTCACCGGCAACGGCCGTTCGGTCGACCGAGACGTGTCGGGGTACGCGTGGTTCCATTTCCTCAAGGACGGCACGCTGCGCGCCCGGCTCGACGGCGGGCTCAGCTTCAGGATCAAGCAGGGCAACGTCGGCTACCCGGCGGGGAACTACATCCTGCACGGCCGCTTCAGTGTCGAGGTCAAGGCGGACGGGAACCGGATCGTCCATCCGGCGGCCGCCACGGTCGAGAACCTCTGCGACACCCTGTCCTGACACCGCACCGGCCCGCGTCTCCGGTGGCACGGCGCGAACGACGAGCCCGGGTCCGCGCGCCGGACCCGGGTTCACCCGCACACGCGCTCGGACGTCAGCTGAGCTGGCCCCCGACGCGGTGCGCGTTGATGTGCTCGCCGAGCTTGCGCAGCCGGAACGCGGCTCCGACCATCACCGCGCCCATCACGATCGCGAACAGCCCGATCAGCCAGGCGACGGCGATCGCGCCGGACACCGGCCAGATGAACAGCACCAGGCCGAACAGCACCGACACCGCGCCCGCGAGGGCGAGGAGCCACACGTCGTCCAGCTGCGCGCGGAGCCGGATCGCGCCGATGATCTCGAGCACGCCGACGATCAGCGCCCAGGAGGCGATCAGCAGGAGCAGCACCAGCGCCGTGACGCCGGGCCAGATGAAGGCCATCAGGCCGAGCAGGATGCCGCAGACGCCCGCGACCGCGAGCCAGCCGCGCGACTCGCCCTCCACTCCGCTGAACGCCCCGGCGAGTGCGGTCACGCCGTCCACCAGGGCGTAGACGCCGAACAGGATGGTGAGCGCCCAGACCGTGATGCCGGGCCAGAACAGGGCGAGCACCCCGAACAGGATCGCGAAGACGCCCCGGACGAGCAGTGCCCACCAGTGGCGGCTGAGTTGACCGATCATGTCCGTGACCTGTCCGCACCCGGCTGCGGGCAACACCAGCACCACGCCCAGAATGGGCAAAATCTCACGAACATGCAGATCAGCGCGCTTTCCAGGCGCCTTCCGGGCAAGGCCGGGACGGTCGTCTAGGCGCCGATGAAGCTGCCCGCGGCATAGGTGATCGCCATTGCGATCAGCCCGCCGAGGACGTTGCGCAGCACGGCCCGTCCCGGCGGCGCGCCCCCGAGGCGCGCGCTCGTCCAGCCGCAGACGGCGAGCCCGATCACGACCGACACGACGGTGATCCAGACGCGCACGGACGGCGGCGGCAGGACGATCGCCAGCAGCGGCAGCAGCGCTCCGATCGTGAACGCGACGAAGCTCGCCAGCGCCGCCTCCCACGGGTTGGCGAGCTTGTAGGGGTCGACGCCGGCCTCCGTCGCGGCGTGCGCGGCGAGCGGGTCGCGGGCGGTCAGCTCGATCGCGACCTGCCGGGCCACCTTCGGCGACAGGCCCTTGTCCACGTACGCCTGGGTGAGCTCCTCGAGCTCCTCCTCCGGCTCGTCCTCGAGCTCGCGCCGCTCGGTCACCAGGAACGCCCGCTCGGTGTCGCGCTGGGTGCTCACCGACACGTACTCCCCCGCGGCCATCGACAGCGACCCGGCGAGCAGGCCGGACAGGCCCGCGAGCAGCAGCGTGGACTCGGCGGCCGTCGCGCCCGCGACGCCGACGACGATCCCGGCCGTCGAGACGATGCCGTCGTTCGCGCCGAGCACCCCGGCGCGCAGCCAGTTCAGGCGTGAGCCGAAATTACTGTTCTCCACCGGTTCCTCCCGCCGCGGCCCGGTCAGGTGCCGTTCGGCCCGCTGCCGGCGGCCTGCGCGGCACCGGCGCCGGACTTCTCGTGGCCGCGGTCGACCCGGAAGTCCAGGGCGCCGCCGATGTGGTCCACGATCACGGTGTCGCCCTCGGTCAGCTCGCCGCCGAGCAGCATGCGCGAGAGCTGGTTGTCGATCTCGCGCTGGACGGTCCGGCGCAGCGGACGGGCGCCGAACTGCGGCTGGTAGCCCATCTCGGCCAGGTTCTCCTTGGCCGGGACGGTCACGATGAGCTCGACGTCCTGGCCCCGGAGCTTCTGCTTGGTCCTGTCCAGCAGCAGGTCGACGATCTGGAGCAGCTCCTCGCGGCCGAGCCGGTCGAAGATCACGACCTCGTCGATCCGGTTCAGCAGCTCCGGGCGCAGCGTGTGCTGGAGCAGGTCCATGAGCCGGTCGCGCAGCTCGTCCTCGCCACCGGTGTTGTCCAGGATCATCTGCGCGCCGATGTTGCTGGTCATGATGACGAGCGTGTTGGAGAAGTCGACCGTCCGGCCCTGGCCGTCGGTGAGCCGCCCGTCGTCGAGCACCTGGAGCAGGATGTTCATCACGTCCGGGTGGGCCTTCTCGATCTCGTCGAACAGCACCACGCTGTGCGGGCGCCGCCGGACGGCCTCGGTGAGCTGGCCCGCCTCCTCGAAGCCGATGTAGCCGGGCGGCGCGCCGACCAGCCGGGCGACGGTGTGCTTCTCCTGGTACTCCGACATGTCGACGCGGACCATGTGGTCGACGCCGCCGAACAGCACGTCCGCGAGGGCGCGCGCCAGCTCGGTCTTGCCGACGCCGGTCGGGCCGAGGAACAGGAAGCTGCCGACCGGACGGCCCGGGTCGGCCAGCCCCGCGCGGGACCGGCGGACCGCCTCGGCGACCGCCTCGACGGCCCGGTCCTGGCCGATGACCCGCTCGTGCAGGTGCTCCTCCAGCCGCAGCAGCCGGTCCCGCTCCTCCTCGGTGAGCTGCGCGACCGGGATGCCGGTGCGGCGCGACACCACCTCGGCGATGTCGGTGGCGGTGACCTCGGGTGACCGGTCCCGGCCGCGCCGGGCGGCCTCGAGCTCCGGGCGCAGCCGGTCGATCTCGGCGGTCAGCTCCTTGGCCCGGTCGTAGTCCTCGGCGGACACGGCCTGGTCCTTGTCGCGGTGCAGCGTCTCGAGCCGCTCCTCTAGCTCGCGGACGTCGTCGGCGGGCACCGCCGAGCGCAACCGGACCCGCGCGGACGCCTGGTCCATCAGGTCGATCGCCTTGTCCGGCAGGAACCGGTCGGTGATGTACCGGGCGGACATGGTCGCGGCGGCGTCCAGCGCGTCGTCGGTGATCCGCACCTGGTGGTGCGCCTCGTAGGCGTCGCGCAGCCCGGCGAGGATCTCCACGGTCTGCTCGACGGTCGGCTCGGCGACCAGGACGGGCTGGAACCGGCGCTCCAGCGCGGCGTCCTTCTCGATGTTCTTGCGGTACTCGTCGATCGTGGTGGCCGCGACGACGTGCAGCTCGCCGCGGGCGAGGGCGGGCTTGAGGATGTTCGCCGCGTCCATGCCGCCCTCGGCCGAGCCCGCGCCGACCAGGGTGTGCACCTCGTCGATGAAGATGATCAGGTTGCCGGAGTCGGCGCGGATCTCGTCGATGACCTTCTTGATCCGCTCCTCGAACTCGCCCCGGTACTTGGACCCGGCGACCATGCCGGTGAGGTCGAGCGCGACGACCCGCTTGCCCCGCAGGGTGTCCGGGACGCCGCCGTTGACGATCCGCTGGGCGATGCCCTCGACGATCGCGGTCTTGCCGACGCCGGGCTCCCCGATCAGGCACGGGTTGTTCTTGGTCCGCCGGGACAGCACCTCGACGGCCTGCTCGATCTCGTCCTCGCGTCCGACGACCGCGTCCAGGTTGCCCTGCCGGGCCTCCTCGGTGAGGTCGCGGCCGTACTCGTCCAGGGTCGGGGTCCGCGAGCCGTCCTCGGTCCTGCGGGGCGTCCCGCCGGACGTCCCGGACCGCTCCCGCTGCTCGCCCGCCAGGGCCCGCTGGAGGTCGTCCACGGTGACGCCCTGCGACGCCAGCAGCCGCGCGGACGCGGCGTCGGGGTTCGCGGCGAGCGCGAGGACGAGGTGCTCGGGCCCGATGTAGGACGAGCCGAGCGCGTTGGAGATCCGCTGCGCGTCCAGCAGGGCGCGCTTGGCGGATGGCGTGAACGTGGTCGGCGGCGCTCCCGGGGTCCCCGACAGCGCCTCGTCGATCGCCTTGGTCAGGCCGTCCGGGTCGGCGCCCGCCGAGCGCAGCAGCGCCCGCGGCGGGTCGGCCTGCGCGGCGGCGTTCAGCATGTCGAGGGTGTCCAGGTCGGGGGCGCCGCGCTCGCCCGCGTTCCGGACGGCGCGCACCAGCAGTTCCCGCCCCTGCTCGCTGAGCAGGCGGCCGACGTCCACCCGCTGCACGCCGGGCCGCGCGGGCGGCCAGGACTCGCCGCCGAAGACGCGTCCGCCCATCAGGTCGAAGCCCCGGAAGGGATCGTCGAAGAACGATCCGAACGGCGAGTTGGTCACGAGGCCCTCCAAGAACGGCGACAAGGGCCTCGTTTCCGTCGAGGACGGGCCATAACACCAGGTCAGGCACCTGGTTGAGTAAACAGCCGTTCAGCCCCGCGGGCCGCCGGCCCGGGCCTCGCGGACCTCACCGACTCCCGTCAGTCGTCCGTGCGTCCGCCGCGCGAGGACCGCTTGCCGCGGGCCTTCTCCAGCGCCTTCTCCTTGGCCTTGTCGGCGGCGCGCCGCGCGCGGTGCAGAGCGCTCTCCGCCCAGGCGAACTCGGTGGCGAGGATCGCCAGGCCGAGCACGATGCCGAGGATGCCCGGCCCCGGCGTGACCATCATGACCACGCCGACGGCGAGCACGGCGACGCCGACGACCAGCACGCCCCCTCGCCAGGCGAGGCGGGTCGCCCGGTTGCGGCGGACGTGAGCGCGGAGGCGCTCCTTCCGACCTCTCGGCCGATCCTTTTCCATGTCAATAGCCACGCTTTTACCCAAGGTCAGGGGCCGATCGCCATGATGCGCTTCATGCCCGTTTTCATTCGGTCCGGGACAGCCGCTCTCGGCCGTTGCACACTCGAGTCGGATCCGTCTTGAGAACTCAACGACCTGGAGTGCCAAAATGATCCGATTGCCCAGGTCAGCGACCGAATGTTCGTACGTGATATTGGTCACAGAGGCCACGGACGGCGGAATGTTCCCACAACTCGGCCCAGTTACGCGTCATAGATCGCGGGGACATCCGTGAGGGGAGTGAAGTTCCCATCCAGCGCCCGCGCGCACCGCGGGACCGACGTCCGAAGGAATGGCCATGAACAGCAGCAGTACCACCGTCTCAGCGGAGCTGGGCCTCCGGCTGGTCGTCCCCGACCGCACCACGGTCCCCCTGCTCGCCGGCCTGTCCTACGCGGCCGACGACCCCTACGCGATCCGGATGGCCTTCTACGTCGGCGACGACGAACCGGTCGAGTGGATCTTCGCGCGCGAGCTGCTCACGGTCGGCATCGTGCGCCGCGTCGGGGACGGCGACGTGGCGGTCTGGCCCTCGGCCGACGACGACGAGACCCTCGACATCGCGCTCAGCTCGCCGTTCGGCGACGCGCTCTTCGAGGCCCCGCTCAGCCCGCTGGCGGACTTCCTGCACCGCACCTACCAGGTGGTCCCCGCCGGCCAGGAGCCGCGCTTCATCGACATCGACGCGGAGCTCGCCACGCTGCTCTGGTCGTCCTGACCGCCACCGGGACGGCCCCGGGCCCCCGGCCCCGACCGTCCCGGGACGTCTCCCGCGTGACGCGGCGGAACTTCACTCCCCCGATTCCCCGCCACCACCGGCCGCGCCGGCCGGGCCGCCGGCCCCCTCAGCCGCGGCCTCCCCGACGAGCTCGGTCAACCGGGCCACCTGCCGCATCTTGTTCATCGCGTCGAGCGCGGCGACCTTGTAGGACTCGGCGAGGGTCGGATAGTTGAACACCGCGTTGACCAGGTAGTCCACGGTGCCGCCGCAGCCCATCACGGTCTGCCCGATATGTACCAGTTCGGTCGCCCCGGTGCCGAACACGTGCACGCCCAGCAGCGACCGGTCGTCCGGTGAGACCAGCAGCTTCAGCATCCCGTAGGAGTCCCCGATGATCTGGCCGCGGGCCAGCTCCCGGTACCGCGACACCCCGACCTCGAACGGGATCTTCGCCTCGGTCAGCTCGTCCTCGGTGCGCCCGACGAAGCTGATCTCGGGGATGGTGTAGATCCCGATCGGCTGCTGCTCGGACATCCGGGCGACCGGTTCCCCGCACGCGTGGTGCGCGGCGAGCCGTCCCTGCTCCATCGACGTCGCGGCCAGAGACGGGAAGCCGATCACGTCGCCGACCGCGTAGATGTGCGGGACCTCGGTCGCGTAGTGCTCGTTCACCGCGATCCGGCCGCGCCGGTCCGCGCTCAGCCCGGCGGCCGCGAGGTTCAGCCGGTCGGTCATCCCGCTCCGGCCCGCCGAGTACATCACCGTGTCGGCCGGGATCCGCTTGCCGCTCTCCAGCACCGTGATCGCGCCCCCGCCGTGCCGCTCGACGGCCGCGACCGTCTCCCGGAACCGGAAGGTGACCGCGAGGTCGCGCAGGTGGTACTTGAGCGCCTCGACGATCTCCAGGTCGCAGAAGTCCAGCATCCGCTCGCGCCGCTCGACCACGGTGACCTTGGTGCCGAGCGCCGCGAACATCGAGGCGTACTCGATCCCGATCACGCCCGCGCCGACGACCACCATCGACTGCGGGATGTGCTCCAGGTGGATGATCCCGTCGGAGTCGATGACCGTCCGGTCGTCGAAGGCCACCGTGTCCGGACGCGCCGGACGGGTGCCCGTCGCGATCACGATCCGCTCCGCGCTCACCTTCGTCTCCCGGCCCGCGAACTCGGGCGACGCGCCGGAGGACACGCCGACCGTGTGCGGGTCGAGGAACCGCCCGGTCCCGGGCAGGACGGTCACGTGGTTGCGCGCGAGCTGGCTGCGCACCACGTCGATCTCGCGGCCGACGACGTGCCGGGTGCGCATCCCGAGATCGGTGACGGTGATGTCCTCCTTGACCCGGTAGCTCTGCCCGTACAGCTCGCGCTGGCTGAGCCCGGTGAGGTACAGCACCGCCTCGCGCATCGTCTTGGACGGGATCGTCCCGGTGTTGATGCAGACACCGCCGATCATGTCGTGGCGGTCCACGAGCGCCACCCGGCGACCCAGTTTCGCGGCGGCGATGGCGGCGCGCTGGCCGCCGGGCCCTGACCCCAGAACGAGAATGTCGAAGTCGTACACGCCCCTCAGTGTGGCGAAGGTCCCCTGTTACCGACAGGCCCGTCTTGGAATGATCTTTAGGCTGGACCGGAACGAGCGGGGGTAGGCAGTGGGCATGGAGATGCTGGGCGTCGACGTGGGTGGGTCGGGCATCAAGGGCGCGCCGGTCGATCCGGCCACGGGCGAGCTGACCGCCGAGCGGCTGCGGGTGGCGACGCCCGAGCCGTCCGCCCCGGAGGCGGTCGCGGAGGCGGTCGCGCAGGTCGTCGAGCACTTCGGCGGGGACGGGCCGGTCGGGGTGACCTTCCCCGGCGTGGTGATCGGCGGCACGACCATGACCGCGGCGAACATGGACAAGAGCTGGATCGGGCTGGACGCCGCGGGCCTGCTCGCCCGCGTCACCGGGCGGCGGATCACCCTCCTCAACGACGCGGACGCGGCCGGGGTCGCGGAGATGACGTACGGCACGGGACGCGGCCGGACGGGGTCGGTCGTCCTGCTGACGCTCGGCACCGGCATCGGCAGCGCGCTGTTCGTCGACGGGGCGCTCGTGCCGAACACCGAGTTCGGGCACATCGAGATCCGCGGCAAGGACGCCGAGCGTCGCGCGGCGGCGCGGGTCCGCAAGGAGAAGGACCTGAGCTGGGAGGAGTGGGCCGAGCGGCTGAGCGAGTACCTGACGCGGCTGGAGGCCCTGATCAACCCGTCGCTGATCATCCTCGGCGGGGGCGTGAGCCGGAAGGCGGACAAGTTCGTCCCGCTGCTCGAGGGCGTCCGGGCGCCGATCGTCCCCGCCACCCTGAAGAACACCGCCGGGATCGTCGGCGCGGCGATGGCCGCCGCCAAGGACGCCAAGGCCACCAAGAGCGCCAAGCCCGCCGATGCCTCTGCGGCCGTCCGGGTCGCCATCCCGGCCGACTGACCCGCTCCGGCCGGACGGTGTGAGCACCGCCCGGCCGGATCCGCCTCAGCTCAGCGCGACGGTCGCGATCTCCCACGGGCGCAGCGGCAGGACGAGACGTCCGGACGCCACGTCCAGCTCCCCACCCGGACGGCCCGCCAGGTCGCAGCGTGCCGCCGAGGTGAAGTCGCCGGTCACGACGGCCTCGCCCGGCTCGGGACGCTCGTTCACCACGCGCAGTTCGAGCCTCCCGTCACGGCGGCGCAGGGACGACAGGACCACGCCGTCCCCCTCGATCCCGAGGCCGGAACGCGGCCCGGGCGCGGGCGTGCCCTCGGGCGCGGTACCCCGCACGGCCTTCAGCCCGTTCCCGTACAGCTCGGCCGCCGCGAGCACCTCGGGCCCCGGACGGTCGCCGTCGTAGTGCATCAGCGCCAGCTCGAAGGCGTGGCCGCCGAGGCACTGGGCGTCCGGGGTGGCGACCTGCGGCCCGGCGGGCTCCTCCCGCAGGCCGTTGTCGTCGCGGGAGAGCCAGTTCACCGACCGCAGCAGCGTCAGCGCCAGCTCCGTGCCGTCGTTGACGACCTCGTACTCGGTGACGTGCCGGAGCAGAACCGCGAGGCCGCCCGCCGCGACGAACGCGTGCGCGGAGAAGGTCGGGACCGGGACCTCCCCGTGCCCGCCCTCGCCGGTCAGTCCGCGCTCGACGACCGCGAACTGCCCCTCGCCGAACGAACTCTCCGCACGGCGCGGCAAAGGCAGGTGCAGCCGGACGCGGTGGTCGCGGCACGGGTTGTCGAACGCGACGGACACCCGGGTGAACGGCTCGTCCGCGTGGACCTCCGCGAGCGTCCGCACGGCGACCTCCGCGGTCTCCTCCGAACGGGCGTCCGCGTCGGCCTCGACGGGCCAGCGGTACGCGCGGTCGACGGCGACGGACGCGACGAGCGGCCCGGTCTCGACGACCCGGACGTGCTCGGACACCGGCTCGTCCACCACGACGTCCCGCTTCGGCGGCGCGTAGTTGTAGGTGTCGCCCACGTCGCCGACGTCCACGATCCGGCCCAGGTCCCGGACGTCGACCAGGTCGTTCCGCGGACGGTCCGCCTCCACGCGCGCCGGATGCCGCGGCTGGACGGCCGCCGCCGTCGCGGTCGCGACGCCGAGCGGCGGCACCTCCACGAGCACGGGTCCGCCGACCCGGATCACGCCGCGCCGCGGCACGGGCGACGGGTTCACGACCAGGTGGTCGCTCCTGTCGACCTGGGCCGCAAGACGGCCGGTGACCAGGTCGAACACGGCGTGGCCGAGCTGTTCGGCCTCGGCCATGCGGGCGGCGACCTGCTGGGCCGTGGCGTCGCTGCCGCACCCCGTGACCGAGTCGTGGCAGCTCACCTCGATCAGCTTCCGCCACGCCAGTTCGAGGAACCGGTCGGCCGAGGCGTCCCCGAGGTGGAGCGCGGCGAGCGGTTCGGCGTACCGGGCCACGCGGCGTTCGGCCGCGCCCATCGCCGCCTTCAGCGGGATACGCACGGAGAACACGCCGGGCAGGATGTTCGCGCGCGCGTGCGAGCGCATCTCGCCCTCCACCACGGGCAGGCCGTCGACGGACGCGTCCGTGAGGAACTCGCCGAGCGTCGCCAGCCGCATGGGCAGCGACGCGTTCTCGACCTGTTCGGCCAGGTCGGCCGCGGGCGCGGTGTGGTCGGAGCCGTACATCGCCAGCGACGGCCCGCCCTCCGGACGCCACTCGCGCAGCCACGCCGCGACCTCCTCGGCGCGGTGGTCCACCAGGCCCGCGTCGCCGAACATGTGGACGGCGTTGCCGTACCCGCCGGGCAGGTACTCGGTGCGGACCCGCGAGCCGTCCGGCGACTCCCAGACGAACGCGTGCGTCGTCACCCGTTCCGGGACGCCCCGCCACACGCACGCCCGGTCGATCCCGAACCCGCGCAGGATCTGCGGCATCTGCGCGATGTGCCCGAACATGTCGGGCAGGTAGCCGAGCCGCATCGCGCCGCCGAGGTCGTCGGCGCGGCGCAGCCCGAGCTCCAGGTTCCGGACGATCGTCTCGCCCGAGCACAGGAACTCGTCCATGAGGATCTGCCACGGCCCGACCGCGAGCCGCCCGTCCCGGACGAGCCGTCCGACCAGCTCCGCCCGCTCGGGCCGGATCTCCAGGTAGTCGTCCACGGCGGCCATCTGGCCGTCCAGGGTGAACCGCAGCCGGGGGTCGCGGTCCATCCGCTCCAGCACGTCGTCCAGCAGCCCGACCAGCCGCAGCCGGAACCGCTGGAACGGCAGGTACCACTCGCGGTCCCAGTGCGTGTGCGGGACGACCACGAGCCCTTCGTCGGTTGTCGTTGCCGAGTCCTTCAACCGCATAGTGCGATCACCTCGTTCCTGTCAGTTTCGAGGCGGTGGGTTCCTGTTCCGAGGGCGGGCAGCGTCACCCGGTCTCCGCGCACGGCCGCGCGCCGGCCGTCCGGCCCGCACAAGACAGTGCCGTCGGCGTCCAGCGCGTGCAGCTCGTCGCCGACGCGCAGGAGGATCGGGCCGCCGCGCGGGCCGGGGGTGACGGCGGTCCGCCCGGCGGCGATCGCCGCGACGACCGCCTCCGGGGAGTCGTCCTCGACGAGCACCCAGGTGGTCGGCTCGCCGAGCGTCTTGTGCTGGGACGGGTCGTGGAAGTCGCTGCCGCCGAGCGCGACCGTGTCGTCCCGCCAGAGCGCGGCCCACGCCAGCGGCGCACCCCACGTCCGGTCCCACCAGGACGAATGCCACAGTTCGACATGCCGGGCCCGCGCGTCCGGCGGGACGTCGTGCCGCCACGCGCAGTCCCCGGACAGCGGATGGTTGATCGACAGGACGCCTCCGTCGCCCGGGTCCCACTCGGCCGCCGGACGCCGGAAGTCGATCCACCCGACGTCGCCGAACACGTTCGCGTGCCCGTGGTCGGTCGTGACCTCCTGCCCCGGCACCAGCACGATCCCCGCGTGCTTGGACGCCCCGGGCAGTTCGGGATGGTGGCTGACCGTGTTGTGGTCGGTGACGGCGAGGAAGTCGAGGCCCTGCCTCACCGCGAGGCCGGCCAGCTCGGGCACGGTCAGCGTCCCGTCGCTGTGGACGGTGTGCGCGTGCAGGTCACCGGCCATCCACCGCATCCCGGACGGCTCGGGCAGCCCGTCCCGCCGCGCCGGACGGTCCGTCGTGGCGGGCGGCGTCAGCGTCTCCGGACGCTCCGGCGCGCGGTCGTGCAGCGTGACCGTGACCTCGAACGGAGTGCCGTCCGGCGGGATCCGGTGCAACCGCAGCCACACGTTCCACCAGCCCGCCTCCAGCTCGCCGGGAAGGTAGCCCGGCGTCGCCCAGTCGGCGGCGATCGTGTAGGTGTCCCGCGCGCCGCCCGACCAGCCCCGGAACCCGTCCGGCCCGCCGCAGCCGAGGTCGATCACCCCGCCCGCATGGCTCAGCCGGACGGTCAGCGCCGCCGTTCCCGGCGGCACCTCGAACGCCAGCTCGCGCATGATGCGGTCGAGCCTGTCCTCGAGCGTCCAGACGCCCTCGAATCGGATCATGCCGCCGCCGTCACGTCGTTGGTCATGAGCTCTCCTTCGCGATAGAGCAGGGCCCGGCCGGGACGCGGACTCGCCCAGCCCTCGTCCCCCGGCCCGGGTTCGGCGTCCTCGGGGACGACGACGTGGACGAGCACGCCGCCCTCGGTCTCAAGGGTCACCAGTGAGCTGGTACCCAGGTTCTCGACCACCACGACACGGCCGTGGAACGCCGCGTCCACGGGCGTCGCCGAGTAGGCGAGGTACTCGGGCCGGACGCCGTACACGACCGGCACGCCGTCCTCGACCCGCACGGGCGGGCGCAGCCGCGCCCCGGCCGCCTCGACCAGGCCGTTCGCGACCCGCGCGTCCACGAGGTTCATCGGGGTCGAGCCGATGAACGACGCGACGAACAGGTTCGCGGGCCGCCGGAACACCTCGGCGGGCGTCCCGACCTGCCGGATCCGCCCGGCCTCCATGACCGCGATCCGGTCGGCCATCGCGAGCGCCTCGGCCTGGTCGTGCGTGACGAACAGCGTCGTGACGCCCAGCTCGTGCTGGAGCTTCTTGAGGAACGTGCGGGCCTCGAGGCGCATCCGCGCGTCCAGGTTGGACAGCGGCTCGTCCAGCAGGAACACCGCCGGCCGCGCCGCCATCGCGCGGGCCAGCGCGACCCGCTGCTGCTGCCCGCCGCTCAGCTCCGCCGGACGGCGTTCCAGCAGGTCCGACAGGCCGAGTGAGGCCGCGACGGCGGCCGCCGCCGCGTGCCGCTCGGTCTTTCCCTCCTTCTTGATGCGCAGGGGGTAGGCGATGTTGTCGGCGACGGTCATGTGCGGGAACAGCGCGTAGTCCTGGAACACCATGCCGACGTCGCGGCGTCCCGGCGGCAGCCGCGTCACGTCGCGGTCGCCGATCCGGACCGTCCCGGACGTCGCGGTCTCCAGCCCCGCGATCGTCCGCAGCAGCGTGGTCTTCCCGCACCCGGACGGCCCGAGCAGCGCGAAGAACGCGCCGTCCGGGACGGCCAGGTCCAGCCCGTCCACGGCCCGGACGCCGCCCGGGTAGTCCTTGGTCAGCGCGTTCAGTTCGACCCCGGTCACCGTTTGATCCCTCCGTGGAAACGGAACCCGTACCGGCGGCTGACCAGCAGGTACATCAGCACGACGGGCACCGAGTAGAGCAGCGAGAAGGTCGAGATCAGGGCCAGGTCCGGCTGCCCGCCCTCGGTGTAGAAGGTGTACATGATCACCGACGCGGGGGCCTTGTCCGGATCCCGCAGCAGCAGGAACGGCATCAGGAAGTCGCCCCACACCTGCGCGACCGTCCAGATCCCGACCATCGCCAGGCCCGGCCGGATCACCGGGACGACCACGTGCCGCAGCGTCTGCAGCGGCGAGGCCCCGAACACCCGCGCCGCCTCCTCGTAGGACGCGGGCGTGGCGTCGGTGAAGTCCTTGAGCAGGAAGATCGCGGTCGGCAGCAGCCCGCCGGACAGCACCAGCACCACGCCGAGGTGCGAGTCGACCAGGTGCAGCTGGGTGGCGAGCAGGAAGATCGGCACCATCGCGGCCGTGCCGGTGATGATCGACGACAGCAGGAGCAGCAGGTAGAGCAGGACGTCCCGGCCGGGCAGCCGCACCCGGCTGAGCGCGTACGCGGCGAGCGCCGCGAACACCACGACGATCGCCGCGGTCCCGGCCGCGAGGATCACCGAGTTCTCCAGCGACTTCAGCGCGTACGGGTCGTCCAGCAGGACGCGGAAGTTGTCCAGCGTGAAGCTCGGCAGCGACACCTGGATCCTCGGGTTCGCGTTGAACGGCGCGCTGGCCAGCCACAGCATCGGCAGCGCGAAGAACGCGAGGACGAGCGACACGAACGTGGTCGCGGCGATCCGCCGCAGCGCCGTCCTCATGCCCGCCTCCGCCGCAGGGCCCGCAGGTACGCGAACGCGATCAGCAGGTTGATCAGCAGCATGACCAGGGAGATCGCGGCGCCGAAGCCGAGCCGTCCCTCGCCGAGCGCCGTCCGGTACACGTACGCCGACATGACCTCCGACCGGTTCTCCGGCCCGCCCGCCGTGATCAGGAACGGGGTGAAGTCGTTGAACGTCCACAGGCTGACCAGCAGCAGGCTCGTCAGCGCGTGCCCGCGGATCTTCGGCAGCACCGCGTCCCGCAGCGTCTGCCAGGTGGACGCGCCCGCCAGCTTCGCCGTCTCCAGATGGGACGGCGGAACGTTCCCGAGCGCGGCCGTGTAGAGCATCATCGAGAACGCCGTCCCGCGCCAGACGTTGAACACGATGACGCAGGCCATCGGATGGTCCAGCAGCCAGGCCGTGCCGGGCGTGCCGAGCATCGCGTTCAGCGTCCCGCCGTCCCGGTCGAGCAGCGCCAACCACAGGAACGCCACGACCGACCCCGGCAGGATCCAGGCCAGCAGGACGAGCGCCTCGACCGTCCGGCGGACGGCCGCCGGACGCTCCCGCATCACCCACGCGATCGAGAACCCGAACAGGGTCTGCCCGATCACCGCCGACCCGCCGACGAACTCCAGCGTCAGCAACAGCGAGTTGTGGAACCGCCCGTCCGCGAGCACGTCGGTGTAGTTCCGGACGCCGAGGAAGTGCGGATGCGTCGCCTCGAGCCCGGTCAGCCGGTAGTCGGTGACGCCCAGGTACAGCGTCCACAGCGCCGGGAACACCAGGAACACGACGATGAGCACCAGCGCCGGGGCGACGAACGCGGCCGCGCGCCGCCGCCCCAGCCCGACGACGTCGGCCGCCTCCGCCCTGACGGGCTCAGTTCGCGTCGACGTTGCCGGAACCACCGACGATGCCTTCCAGCTTCTTGGTGTACTGCCCGGCCGTGTCGTCCGGACTGTGCCCGGCCACGATGCCCGCCGTCGCCTCCTGCAACGCCGTCGACACCTGCGTGTACGCCGCGAGTCCCGGCCGGAACAGCGTGATCGGCAGCACCTTCTGCGCGACGAAGGTGAGGAACGGGTCGTCCTTCAGCGCCTCGGCGTTCACGTCGTTGCGCGAGGTGACCTCGGGGTTCCCCGCCAGGCGCGCCTTCACCACGTCCGGCTGGTTCAGGTACGCGAGCAGGTCGAACGCCTGCTGCGGGTACTTGGTGTGCGGGTTGATCGCGGCGACCGACCCGCCGGAGACGCTCACGAACGACTGGCCCTTGACGCCCTTGCCGGGGGTCACCGCCGGGATCAGCGCGTACCCGACCGACTGGTCGCGGTCCGCCATCTTCGCGATGCCGTCCTTCGGGTTCAGCACGCCCCGCCACAGGTAGACGCCCTCCAGCAGGACGCCGATCTTGTTGCTCGCGAACTCCTCGAACGACTTGTCCCGGCCCTTGGCCTCCTCCTGCAGCCTCTTGTCACCGAGCCCGCCCGGCCCGTAGAGCTGCCGGTAGAAGCCGAGGACCTGCTTCATCGTGGCCCCGCCGCCGGTCCACTTGCCGTTGGCGTAGATCTCCGAGCCCGCTCCCGCGAGCATCGGCAGGACGCCCTGCGTCGTCGTCGCCTCGCCCATCGCCGTCCCGGCGTTGAACTGGAGCGGCGTCACGCCGGGAAGCCTCTTCAGCGCCCGCCCGGCGGCGAGGATCTCGTCCCAGCTCTTCGGCTGCCAGTTCACCGGCAGCCCGGCCTGCGCGAACAGCTTCTTGTTGTAGAACAGCACGCGGCCGTCCGTGCTCGGCGGGATGCCGTACCGCTTGCCCTGGAACGATCCCAATTGCTGGACCGACGGGCTGATCTGGCCCCAGCCGTCCCAGGAGTCGGCCCGCGCGCCGACCACGTCGGTCAGCGGCTTGAGGTACCCCGCCTGCGCGAACTCGCCGACCCAGATCCCGTCCAGGCTGACGATGTCGGCCCCGGCCTTGGACTTCAGGTCGAGCGCGGTCTTGGTCTTGTACGCCTCGTCGTCCACGCCGTAGCCGTGGTACACGACCTTGACGCGCAGGCCCTTGGCCTTCTCCGCGGCGACGAATCCGGGGATGACGGTCTTGGTGATCCAGGACGCCTCGGCGTCGTTCTTGCCGCCGACGATGGCGTTGCGGGCGATCGTGAGGGTGAACGTCTTGGCCTTGGCGTTGCGCTGCGGGTCGGTCGAGGACGAACCGCCCCCGCAGGACGAGACGGCCGCGCCCGCCAACAGAAGGGCGAGCGCGGCCGTGAGCCGTGAGCGGAACCGTGAATCGAGGGGTGGATGGGGTCGGGAGCGTCCAGGCCGTCCGGAGATGTCCACGGTGACCTCCAATAGGCGTCACCGCTAACGTGAACGATGGGACGGGAGACGTAAAGACCTAACTGATCTTCAATCCGCTCCGGCCCCCGATCACGGGTCGGTCAGCTCGGCGGAGCGGTCGGCGAAGACCTCCATCGCCTTGCGGGTGACCGGGCCCGGCGCGGCCGGCAGCAGCGTGCCGTCCACCTTGCGGATGGGCTGGACGTTCCTGGTCGTGGAGGTCAGGAAGGCCTCCTCCGCGCGGTACAGCTCGGAGATCGGCAGGTCGCCCTCGACGCCGCCGCACCACTCCAGGACGAGCCCGCGGGTGACGCCCGCGAGGCAGCCCGCCTCCAGGGGCGGCGTGATCAGCTCGCCGTCCAGGACGACGAAGACGTTCGTCCCGGTGCCCTCGCACAGGTTCCCGGCGAGGTTCGCGAAGATCGCCTCGCCGCCGCCGCGCTCCTTGGCGTGGGCGAGCGCCAGCGCGTTCTCGGCGTAGGACGTCGTCTTCAGCCCGGCCAGCGCGCCGTGCTCGTTCCGCGCCCACGGGACGACGACCACGTCGGCGGTCTCCGGGAACGGGCTCTGCTCGGCGACGATGATCGTCGTGGTCGTGCCCTCGTCGCCGCGCGCGGAGCCGAGCGGGCCGGGACCGGACGTGTGGGTGATCCGGATCCGGGAGGACGGCCAGTCCGGGGCCGCCGCGAGCGCCGCGCGGCAGCCCTCCGCGAGCTCCTCCACGTCCGGCGCGGCCAGCCCGAGCCCCTCGGCGGACCTGCCGAGCCGCTTCAGGTGCCGGGTCAGCGCGAACGGCTCGCCGTCCACCACCTTGACCGTCTCGAACACGCCGTCGCCGACCAGCACGCCGTGGTCGAAGACCGACACGACCGCCTCGTCGGGATCCAGCAGGGCCCCGTTGACCCACACCTTCGCCCGCTCACCGCTCACCTGATGCCACCTCCAGAAGCCGAGCCGCCTTCAGCTCGGTCTCGTTCCATTCTCCCAGCGTGTCGGACCCCCAGGTGATCCCGGCCCCCGTCCCGAACCGCAGCAGGCCGTCCTCGGCCCAGAACGTCCGGATGCCGACCGCGAGCGCGCCGCGCCGCCGGTCCGCGTCCACCCAGCCGACCGCCCCGCAGTACGGCCCGCGCGGGACCGGCTCGAGCACCTCCAGCAGCGACAGCGCGCTCGCCTTCGGCGCGCCGGTCACCGAGCCCGGCGGGAACGTCGCCTCGATCAGCTCCGGCCACCCCGCGCCCGGCTCCAGCTCCGCCCGGACGGTCGAGACCAGGTGCACCAGCCCCGGATGCTCCTCCAGCGCCAGCAGCTCCGGCACCGTCACCGACCCGACCGCCGCGACCCGCCCGAGGTCGTTCCGGACGAGATCGACGATCATCACGTTCTCGGCGCGGTCCTTCGGCAGCAGGTCGGCCTCGGTCCGTCCGGTCCCCTTGATCGGCTTGGACGTCACGACCCGCCCGTCCCGCGCCAGGTAAAGCTCGGGCGACGCGGACGCGACCGCGATCCCCGGCAGCCGGAGCGTCATCGCGTACGGCGCGGGGTTCCCCCTGGCCAGCCGCGCGCCCAGGCCCGCGATGTCGGCGCCGTCCGGCAGCGGCGCGGACAGCACCCGGCACAGGTTCGCCTGGTAGACGACGCCCTCCGCGATCGCCGCGCGGATCCGCTCGACGCCCCGCATGTACTCGCCCTGGTCCAGGGACGAGACCCACTCCCCGGGCGCGCGCCATGGACCGTCCGGATGCGGCGCGGGCCGCACGTCCTCGAACCGGGCGCAGGTGATCTTGCCTTCGTAGGTGACGACGACCGCCCACCACCCGCGCGAGTCCAGCGCCGCCGGGTCGCTGGTCACCTCCGCGAGCCCGGTCGCCAGCATCCCTCCGACGTGCGCGAACATGCCCCCAGTCTGCCGCCCCGCGCCTCCCCCGAGGACACGGCACGCCCGACGGGCCGCCCACCCGCGACTCCCGGCGCGCGCGGAGGTGCCGCGAACGCGGGTTCGCGGCCAGGCGGGCCAGGCCCGTCGCGGACGAGGCGCTCGGCTCCCGCGCGGCCTAGTACGCCGCGAGGACGCAGCCGAAGGAGTCGGCGAGGCCGGCGAGGCCGTCCTCGGTGATGATGAGCGCGCGGCGTTCGCGGCCGCGCTCGAACCAGCCGAGCTCGATCATCCGCGTGGTCAGCGCCGCGCCGAGCGCCCCGTTCAGGTGCGGGCGGCGTTCCGTCCAGTCCAGGCAGGCGCCCGCGAACCGGCGCCGCCTCCCGCGCAGCGCGGCCACGTCCAGCCCGATCTCCTCGAACCGGTGCTCGCCCTTCTCGGTCGTCTCATACGGGATGCCGGTCTCGACCGGGCGGCCCTCGTCCGGCTCGATCATGCCGCCGTCCACCAGGGCCGCGAACAGCGCCACCCCGGCCTCCCCGGCCAGGTGGTCGTAGCAGGTGCGGGCGGTGTGCAGCCGCCGCGCCAGCCGCGACTGCCGCAGCCCCTTCACCTCGACGTCCGGGCTGATCCGGCTGAGCGCCTCGATCACCGCGGCGACCTCGTCCCCGGCGAGCCGGTAGTACCGCCACCGGCCCTGCGGGACGACGCTCACCAGGCCGCCGTCCAGCAGCTTCCCCAGGTGCGCGCTCGCGGTCTGCGGGCTCACCCCGGCGACCCGGGCGAGCTCCCCGGCCGCCAGCGGACGCCCGTCCAGCAGCGCCGTCAGCATCGCCGCCCGCGCCCGGTCGGCCATCAGCGCGGCCATCGGGGCGATGTCGGAGTCGTACGCGAGGCTCATGCCTGCGAGCCTAGGCGGCGGACGCTTCGACGCCGATCGAAGCGTCCCCGCGCCACGGGCTCGCGTAATCCGGTTTGGGGAAGCGGCCCGGACACGCTAATGTTCTCTCTGTCGCCGGGGAAGCCCGGAGGACACGCGGAAGTGGCTCAGTGGTAGAGCATCACCTTGCCAAGGTGAGGGTCGCGGGTTCAAATCCCGTCTTCCGCTCTGAGAGGTCGGACACGGCCTCGCTCTGGTGGAGTGGCCGAGAGGCGAGGCAACGGCCTGCAAAGCCGTGTACACGGGTTCAAATCCCGTCTCCACCTCCAAGGGCGATTAGCTCAGTGGGAGAGCGCTACCTTGACACGGTAGAGGCCACTGGTTCAATCCCAGTATCGCCCACCATAGAAATGCAGGTCAGAGACCCTGTCCCCCTCGGGGACGGGGTCTTCGCCTGTTCTGGAGAGGCCCCGAAGATCGTCCTCGGTGCCCGGTCTCCACACGCCGGGTCCTGACTCAGCGGGGTTTGAGTTCGTCGGCGCGCTGGAAGCAGGACCGGGCCTCATCCACTCGGCCCAGGCGTTCCAGGACATTGCCGCGGTTCATGGTGTCCCCGTAGCTGTCGGGGTTCAGAGACAGAGCGCGGTCGATGGATTCCAGGGCTTCCTCATAGCGCTCGAGTTCGGTGAGGACGGCACCTCGGTTGCCGTGCAGGCGCGCGGAGTGCTCGCCGCCGGTATCGATTCGGACGCCCTGGTCGAGGGCGGCCAGAGCCTCCTCATTCCTGCCCATGTCGCTGAGCAGCCATGCCTTGTTGACGTAGCTGTTCAGAAAGTTCGGGTCGACCTGGATGGACATGTCGTAGGCGGCGATCGCCGCGTCAGGCCGCCGCATCAGCATGAGCAGCTGGGCCTTGTTGAACCAGACGTCGGCGGAAAACCGATTCAGCCGAAGCGCGTCATTGTAGGCACTGAGCGCCGCGTCATGACTACCGAGCTGCTGCAGCAGCACGGCCCGGCAATGGTGGACGTCAGCACGATGGGGCCAAAGAGCGGCGGCCTTCTGAAATTCCGCGAGGGCCTCAACGGGGCGGCCCTCGCGGTTCAAGCGATGCCCCTCGCTGAAGCAGGCGTTGAAGTCGGCTTCGGTCGCGGCGGCCGCCGCCGGGCCAACGCCGGAGAGCAGGGCTTCGATGTCCGGCTCCTGCAACTCAGCGCCGCACTTCGGACAGGTGTCGACCCCGAAGGCGGCTGTCCGCCTCGCCATGCAGACGTCGCAGAGCGCCCCTTCGCACCGGCCGCAGATGCGGAAGACGAACGCGAACTCCTCCTCGGGTTCCCAGAACGCGGTCGGGTTCCCGCTGCCCACCGAGATCGTGCGCTTGCAACCGGTTCCCGTGCACCCGAGAAACACACAGACCTCCCCAGAGGCGTCGAACGTGTACAGCACGCCCGGGTCGCTCATTTTAAAGTGGATTCTCTGCGCGGTACGGGGTGGAGGCTGCGATGGACTGGACGCAGGCGTCGGCGCCCCTTGACGGGGCGGACGGGTTTCGGCTGTCGAACCGTCCTGTCGCATGCATGATCCGGAGAATCCGTCCCGGCTGACTCCGCCCATCTGTCGAAGCAGGTGCCGCGTCTCGTGAGTTCGGCCCGGTCACCGGTCCAGTGATCCCTTCGTAGGGCGACACGCTTGATCAAATGACGCGGCGCGACATCACCGTCGGCTATAGCTTGATCACGAAAAGTGGCGTGGCTGGGCCTGTGGTTCGTGTCCAGCTGGTCAGGCTCCGGGACGTCCGCCCGCGCCGGACCGTGAGGTCGGGGCCGTTTCTCAAAGCAGTGCGCGTCAATCGGGGGATACGCGATGAGGATGTTCCAGATCGGCACGAGAGTCGGGACAGGGGGCGGCGGGACACGCCCCCGGAGGTGGCGGGCCGGCCTGATGACCGTGCTGATGGCGGTGACGTCCGTGGTCGCCGTACCTGCGGCATCCCACGCGGTCGCCGCCCCGGCACCCCACGCGGCCGCCGCGGCCCCGGCCACCGACCTCGCCCTCGCTACGGGGGACAACTGGTACGGGCAACTGGGGGACGGCTCCGGCATCGGCAGCCAGACCACCCCGGTTCCGGTGGCGCTGCCTGAGGGCGTGAGCCTCACCCAGATCGCCGCCGGCCACTCCCACAGCCTGGGACTGACCTCCGACGGCCGCGTCCTGGCCTGGGGAAACAACAGCAACGGGCAGCTGGGGGACGACTCCACCACCACCCGCCGCACCCCGGTGTGGGTGCACCTGCCCGGAGGCGTCACCATCACCCAGATCAGCGCCGGCAGCTTCCAGAGCATGGCGCTGACCTCCGACGGCCGGGTGCTGGCCTGGGGCCAGAACAACCTCGGGCAGTTGGGCGACGGGACCACCATCACTCGCCCGGCACCGGTCCTGGTGGCGCTGCCTCTGGACGTCACCATCACCCAGATCTCCAGCGGCTCGCAGCACAATCTGGGGCTGACCTCCGACGGCCGGGTCCTGTCCTGGGGCTGGAACAGCAGCGGGCAGCTGGGCGACGGCACCACCACCCAGCGCCTCACCCCGGTGCCGGTCGCGCTGCCTCCAGGCGTCACCATCGACCAGATCGACTCCGGCTACTACCACAATCTGGCGCTGACCTCCGACGGTCATGTGCTGGGCTGGGGTGACAACTACTACGGGGCGGTCGGGGACGGCAGCACCACCCAGCGCAACAGCCCGGTGCCGGTGGCGCTGCCTCCAGGCGTCACCATCACCCAGGTCAGCGCCGGCTACTACCAGAGTCTGGCGTTGGCCTCCAACGGCCAGGTGCTGGCCTGGGGATACAACGAATTCGGGCAGTTGGGGGACGGCACCACCACCGAGCGCCTCACTCCCGTGCCGGTTGCGCTGCCCGGGGGCGTCACCGTCACCCAGATCAGCGCCGGCTGGGGCCATAGCCTCGCGTTGACCTCCCACGGCCGGGTGCTGGGCTGGGGCGGCAACGACGACGGGGCGTTGGGGGACGGCACCACCGTCAACCGCTACACCCCGGTCTTCATGGAGGCGCCACCGGGACATGCGGTGACCGAGGTCTCCGCGGGCTGGCGCGTTTCCTTGATGCTGGCCGAACCGACCGGCAGCAGCACCACGCTGACCGCCGAGCCCGCCCAGGCGCTCCCAGGGCAGGAGGTGAGGCTGACGGCGACCGTGACCTGCAGCCACGTCCCCGCCGCGGGCATCGTCACCTTCCTGGAGGGTGACACCGTCATCGGCACCGCCGAGCTGGACGCCCACGGCGTCGCCACCCTCACCACCACCGGACTCGCCGAAGGGCGGCACCACATCACCGCCCGCTACGGAGGCAACGCCTTCTGCCCGCCGTCCACGTCCGCGCCGGTGACCGTCACCATCACCGAACACCCCGCCCCGCCGTGCGGCCCGTACGAGCTCAAGGTCGACAAGACCGCCGACAAGGCCAGGGTGCGCGTCGGGAACAAGGTGCGCTACCGCATCCACGTCACCAACACCTGCGCCTCCACCTTCACCGGGGCGACGTTCACCGACGACCTGACCGGCGTCCTGCGCAACGGCCGCATCCGGGGCTCCATCCACGCCACGACCGGCCACATCACCCGCACCGGCCGCGGCTTCACATGGACCGGCGACCTCGCCGCCGGACGAAGCGCCGACATCACCTTCACCGTCGTCGCCCGCACGCCCGGCATCATGCGCAACCAGGTCACCTGGCGCTGCCACCCGAGCGACACGGCCCGCCGGGACGAAACGGCGGACGGGAACGGGACGGCACATGGGAACTGCACCAGCCGAACCCGTACCAAGGTGATCCTGCCGAGCACCATCTGACAGATCCGTCCACCCGGGCCCGCTCCGCCACACCGGCGGCGCGGGCCCCCGTCCGCGGCCCCACCAGCCGGCCACCGAACACCGTCCCGCGTCGCGTCCACCATCGCCCCGAGGGCCTTCGGACACGAACAGGCAACAGATCAAACTGCCTTCTTGTCGGCTTCGCGGCGCGATGTCACATTTCGGCCGGGATGGGCCGCATGGGCGCGGTTCTCCGGGGGTCCCATCGCACCAGCCTTCTTGGAGGACCGGCAGTGGCCCGATCTCGTGTTGCTCTCCGGCGCGTCGGCGCGCTCGCCCTGGCGGCGGGCCTGCTGACCGCCGGACTCACCGCCCCGCCCGCCTTCGCCGACGGCCCCGGATCCGGATCGCCGTGGGTCGTCACCCTCGGCGACTCCTACATCTCCGGTGAGGCGGGCCGCTGGGCGGGCAACAGCAACGACGGCGAACCGATGATCGACGCACTGGGCCCGACGGCCTACTACGACAACGCCACCCACACCGCCGAGACGATCACCCGGTGCCACCGCTCGCGGTCCGCCGAGGTGTACATCGGCGGCGGCGTGAACGGCATGAACCTCGCCTGCTCCGGGGCCACGACCGGCACCCACACCGACTCCAGCGGGAACTTCAAGCCCGGGATCGACTTCTACAGCAGCGGCGGCAACCAGGGCCAGGCGCTGATGCTGCAGAACTTCGCGTCGTCCCACAACGTCAAGATGGTCGCGGTCTCCATCGGCGGGAACGACTTCAGCTTCGGCCCGATCGTCCAGAAGTGCGTCACCGACTTCCTGACCTCGCCCTCGTGGCTGCCGAACTACTGCAACGACGACTCGGCGGTGACGTCCAACTTCACGTCCTCCAACATCGCCACCCAGCGGGCCAAGATCGCCCAGGCGTTCCGGAACGTCGCCCAGGCGATGGCGAACGCCGGCTACTCCCCGTCCTCCTACAAGATCGTGGCGCAGGACTACCCGTCCCCGATCCCGACGAGCTCGGGCTTCCGCTACTCGCAGTCCGGCTACACGCGGCAGTCGACGGGCGGCTGCGGCTTCTGGAACGCGGACGCGAACTACGCCAACTCCACCGCGCTGACGCTGATCGACCAGGCCGTGGCGGGCGCCGCGTCCGACGCCGGCCTGTCCAACCTGGTGACCATGCGCCTGTCCTCGGCGTTCAACTCCCGGCGGCTGTGCGAGAACACCGTCGGCCTCGTCGAGGAGGCGGGCCTGAGCTCCTGGAGGAGCGCGGGCGCGGTCGACAAGACCGAGTGGATCAACCAGATCCGCACCGTCACCACCATCGGCTCGGACTACTACATCCAGGAGTCCATCCACCCCAACTACTGGGGCCAGCTGGCGCTGCGCAACTGCCTGCGCCAGGCCTACAACGGCGGTTCCCCCCACGGCGGCGCCTGCACCCGCAGCGCCACCGGCACCAACACCAACGGCGAACCCAACATGAACCTCGGCTGACCCAAGGAACGGACGCCGGGCCGGGTTCCCCGGCCCGGCGTCTATCGAACCTCGCGCAACCACGCTTCGAGGCGTTGATGAATCTGCGCGGCGGCCAGAAGCACCGCCGGGCAGGGCACGGCGACAGCCCCGTTCGATGAGCGGAACCACGGAATGTCGGTGTCCACGAAGACGCCCGGACCGGACGCAACGGTGATGGTGTCGCAGAGCCAGCGATAGCCGGGGTCATAGACATCGAGTCGGGGCGGATCTGCCTTGTACCGGCGATCGCAGACCCAACCTTTGTCCGCGAGAGCGATGGCGAGGCGGTCGAGGTGGACGGTCAGCGGCGGTTCGGCCGCGCGGCCGGGGAAGACGGGGGCGACTCCCCCGGCCACGCGACCTCCCTTCCCCCAGGGCAGGCGCGGGACCCTGATCCGCGCCCGCCCACGGTGACGACCTGGACGACTCACCCGTCCGGCCCTCACCGGTCCTTGTGCCTGGCGCGCAACTGCTCCACGACGAGCGCCTGCTGAAGCTCGTCCGCCGAGGAGCAGATGACGGTCGGGTCTATCCCGGCGTCCGGGTCGTGCAGCGTGGCGCCCCAGTCGCCGAGCCGTCCGTCATGGCGCGTCGAACGCCAGATGCGGTGCCCGTTGAACGTCGAACGCAACTCCGCCAGCGTCACGTCCTCGGGATTCACGCCGTGTCCCATCGCCGTTGACCTCTCGTCGTCTCTTCTCCGGATGACGGGGTCAGCCTGCTCCCACAGAGTTACTCTCTGCTATGAAGCGACCTCAAGCGGTTCTCAAGGGCGAGAGCCACGCATCAAGGGGGAATCTCGTGCCCCGACAAGCGCGTCCGCTGTACCCCCACTCGCTGCGCACCCACTTCGGCGGCGAGGTGCGCTTCCTCCGCGAGAAGGGGGAGTTGTCGCTCGCCGGGCTCGCCGAAGTCCTCGGCTGCACCCCGCAGTGGATCTGGGCCCTCGAACAGGGCGGCGAGAAGCCCTCCCTGGACTTCGCCGACGACTGCGACACGTACTGGAAGACCGACGGCCGGTTCCGCCGCCTCGTCGAAGCCCACGAACGCGAACTCAAACTGCCGCGACCACCCGCGAACTTTCCCCGATTCAAGGTCCTCGAGGACGAGTCTTCTGTTCTCTACATGTACGAGGCGCTGCTGATCACCGGCCTATTCCAGACCGAGCGCTACGCACGTGCCGTACTTGATCCCATCCAGCCGCCAGCCAGCATCGATCAGCTTGTAGCGACTCGCATGGCACGCCAGGCAGTTCTGACCAAGAAGAATGCTCCCCGACTCTGGGTGATTCACGACGAGCGCGCATTGCGCTGCATGATCGGCGAAAGAGAAGTCATGCGTGAGCAGTTGGAGCACCTGATCCAGGTGTGCCAGCTCCCCAACGTCACCCTCCAGGTGGTCCCAAGGAGCGTCAGGGGGCTGGCGAGGGCGGAAGGCAGCTTCACCATCCTCAAATTCCCTGACGAACGGCCAGACATGGTCTATGTCGATGCAGGTAGCGCGGATCAGGTACTCGACGACCCGGCGCACGCGGACGAATACCACGTAAGGTATGACCTGATACGCGCGCACGCCCTGTCGGTCGAGCAGACACTCGAATTGATCAAGTCGATCTTGGAGAGCCTATGACTCAGCATGGCTTCACGACCCTCAACTGGCGTAAGAGCAGCTACACCAGTTCCGGTGGTGGCCAATGTGTTGAGCTGGCGCCCTTCGCGCCAGCAGTGGTTGTGCGAGACTCGAAGGATCCGGACGGGCCGAAACTGATGTTCGACGCTGCCGCCTGGGCCGCATTTTCCTCCGAGGTGAAGGAAGGCAGGCTCGATCTGGCCTGATGGGCGTCCCTGCTCGGCATGGTGATTGCATCCTCTGCCTCAGTCGCGGATTTCCAAGTAAAGTTGGACTTGTTCCGCGGGTACTTAATTCCCGCTAGGCCGTCGCGCGATCCGATCAAGTCGATCTTGGAGGGTCTATGCCCCGGTCCGCAGGCTCAGCCTCCGCATGGCACAAGAGCAGCCACAGCGGCCCTCACGGAGGAGACTGCGTCGAAGTCACTCGCTGGCGCAAAAGCAGCGTCAGCGGCAGCGGTGGCGGGGATTGCATCGAGGTCGGACGCTGGCGCAAGAGCAGTTCCAGCGGCCCCGAAGGGGGCGACTGCGTTGAGGTGTCTGCTTGGCGCAAGAACAGCCACAGCGGACCCGACGGCGGCCAGTGCGTTGAGGTCGCCTCCTTCGCACCCGCGGTGGCGGTTCGGGACTCGAAGGATCCCAACGGGCCGAAACTGGTGTTCGGCGCGATCGCTTGGGCCGTTTTCTCCGCTCGGGTGAAGGACTGCGAGCTCGATCCGGCCTGACGGCCGCGGCCTGCACGACATGATGAGGTGGTGCCGTATCTGCTGATCCTCCGTGGTTCCGTCCGGCCGCTTCCCGCTCTCGTCGCGGAGCGGGCCGCCTATCTGCGCCGCCTGCGCGATGAAGGCGTGTTCCTGATGGACGGGCCGGTCGAGGATGGTGACGCTGCCGGGGTGGCTCTGGCGGTCGGCGCATGGGAGGACGTGGAACGGGCTGCGGACGGTGATCCCTACGTCAAGGCGGGCATCGCCGTCTACGAGATCCTGTCCTTCGCCCCTGAGCACGTCCGCGAAGGTCTCACCGGTCTTGTCGATGTTCGGCCGACGGCACTGGACGGGGCGTTCGGCTGGGACGGCGAGGCGCTGGTCCGGCTGCGTCGACGTGACCTCTCCGTGCTCGGCGAAGGTCGGCCTCTGCGTCCGGTGCTCCAGCACGTCGGCCAGGCGCTTCTGATCAGCGGTGTCGCAGGCCACGCGGACCTCGCCGAGCGATGCGCCCGAGGGCTGCGCGATCGGGGCCTGCCTGGCGACGACGTGCTGGATTGTGAGCTGACCGTTGCGCTCGGCCGTCCGGTGGAGCCTGATTCCTTCGACTGGGAGTGGCCGCTCGCCCCTGCGCCTGTCGACCTCAGCGAGCTCGCCGAGGCGTTGCACGGCGATCCACGCCACGGACCTGGGGCACTCGACCCGGGGTCCGGCATGATCGTCCCCCCTGGCTTGTCGGACCACCTCGCAGAACTCGCAGAGGACGACCTCGTCGACCGGAATTCCAGCCTGACCATCGATCCCGGGAGCGCCGAGGGATTCCGGGACATGCGCGACTTCGCCGATTCGGTCACGGACGCAGGGCTCCAGGCGCGGCTGCTACGTGCCCTGGAGGCACGCGGATCCTTCCGGCGCTTCCGTGATGTCCTGCATGACTTCCCAGAACAGCTCACCCACTGGTCCCTGTTCAGCGGTGAGCGGGAGCTCGGCCGCGCTCGCCTCTGGTTGGCCCGCGAGGGTTACCGGGCCGTCCTCCCCTCCCGCTGAAGCGTGGCCGCACCGGGGCGATCAGAAGTCTCCTTCCGCGACCTGGAGGACGCTGAGGCCGAGGCCGCGCCACATGGCGACGACGGCGGCGCGGTCCTCGAGGACCGCCGTGACCTGTTCGTTCGGTCGGTCCACGACCTGACCGCCACCAGAAGCTGGGGCATGCCACACGAGCCTCGGAGAACGCCGGGTTCCTGGGGTTGGCCGACAAGCTCTACCAAGTGCGGACGGCCGTTGCTCGGTCCGTACCGAGGCACGGGCAAACCTGAGTCGCAGGAGGACGCCAACCGGGCCCACGCCCGACTTCGTGCGCCCGGTGGACGCGCGAACGCGCAGCTCAGCACTGGGCCATCCTCCATAAGCTCCGCTGCCGCCCGCGCCGAGTAGGCCGCCTCGCCGAAGCCGTCCGCGTCCTGCAGACCCGCGAAGCCCGAACTCAATGAAAAGGCTCACTGGTTGTGGTGCGGGTGCATCCGTCTTTCAGGTGGGTGCCATGGGGCAACGGACTTCTCCTGCGGCGGGTGTGTATCGCGGGCGTATTGAAAGACTCATACGTTGCTGCAACGGGCTCCGGTTTTCACTGGGGGAATGACTGATAGCGCATCACTGTCTGCGCCGGCCCGTCGTGGGGTCGCCTGCCGCCTGAGGTTTCGGTGGTGAGGCCTGGTGCAGCACTGGAGACGGTCGCGCTTGAGCGCCGGTCGGGGACGTTTCGTCCGCCGACCTTGCAGACGCTGCCAGTGGCGGTGACGGCCAACGTGGCCAGGGTTCGCGCGAGGACCCGGAGCACGATCATGGCCGTGGTCAAGGCGGACGGTTACGGCCACGGGGCCGTCACGGTGGCCAGGGCCGCCGTCGCCGCCGGGGCCGAATGGCTTGGGACGACGAGTATCGCGGAGGCCTCCGCGTTGCGCGCCGCGGGGCTGACGGTGCCGATCCTCACCTGGCTGAATCCTTCCGGGATCGACGCGGAGGCGGCGGCCTCCGGCGGGATCGACGTCGCGGTCGGGTCGGTGGACGAGCTTGGCGCGCTCGTCACGCAAGCGGCGACGGTGCGGGTTCACCTGCATGTGGACACCGGGATGTCGCGTGGCGGCTGTCCTCGTCGGCAGTGGGACGAGCTGATCGGTCTCGCTCGGCGTGGTCAGCGTTCCGGGAGGGTCCGCGTCGCGGGTGTCATGGGGCATCTGGCGCTGGCCGACCAGGCCGACCCGTCGGCGAACGCGCCCGCCGTCGCCGCGATGCACGAGGCGCGGCAGGCCGTCGAGGCCGCCGGGTTGGGATCCCCGCTCGCCCATCTGGCGGCCACCTCGGGCGTGGTGACCGACCCGGCGACGCATTTCGGCATGGTCCGCGTCGGGGCGGGACTGGTCGGCATCGATCCGTCCGGGACCGTCGAGATGCACGGCGCGTCCCGTCTGACCGCGTCGATCGTGCACACGACGAAGGTCGCGGCCGGCACTCCGGTCGGCTACGGCGGCGCGTATGTCACCGATCGGGCCACCCACCTGAGCGTCCTGCCCATCGGGTACGCCGACGGGATCCCGCGAGAGTGCTCGCCGGAGGCCGGCGTTGAGATCCGCGGGCGCCGTTTCCCTGTCGTCGGACGGGTCTCGATGGACCAGATCGTGATCGACACCGGTGCCGAGTCCTTCCGGGCGGGGACGGTCGCGACCGTGTTCGGCCCGGACGGGGCCGCGACCCCGACCATCCACGACTGGGCCCGCTGGGCCGGAACCATCCCGCACACCATCGTCAGCGGCATCGGGCCGCGCGTGAAGAGGAGCATCGCTTGAGTAGGAGAACCGAATGACACGGCGGATCGCGGTGATCGGCGGCGGGCAGAACGCCGAGCACGAAGTCTCCCTGGCGACCGCCGCGGCGGTGTCGCGGGCGTTGGCTTCCAGCGGATTCACAGTGGACGAGCTGACCATCGACCGCGACGGGACGTGGAGGCAAGGAGCGAACGCGCTCGGAACGCGGCCCATCGGTTCCTTGGCTGCGGCATTGGACGTCATCGGACGTTCCGACGTCGTCTTCCCGGCGGTTCACGGCCCGTGCGGGGAGGACGGCACGCTCGCCGCACTGTGCGCCATGGCGCACACGCCGATGGTCGGCTCGGGCCTGCGCTCCGGAGCGATCGGCATGGACAAGTGGGCGACCAAGCTCGTGGCGGAGGCCGTCGGGATCCGCACGGCTCCCGGTCGGCTGGTGGCGGCGGCGGAGATCGGCGATATCCGGTTTGAGAGGGAGGTGGTGGTGAAGCCAGCCTCGGCCGGGTCGAGCTTCGGCGTCGCCCTGGCACGCGACGCCGACCAACTGCGCGAGGCGCTGGACTGCGCGGCGCGCTTCGACGACCGGATCCTCGTCGAGGACGTCGTCGTGGGCCGGGAGATCGACGTGGCCGTGCTGCGCGAGGCCGATGGCAGCCGCTGGGCGTCGCCGCCACTGGAGATCCACACCGACGGGCCGTTCGACACCCGGTCGAAGTACGACGGTTCGGCCCGGTTCAGTGTGCCCGCCGCCCTCGACGCCCCCGACCGGACGGCCCTGACCGGGGCGGCGCTGCGGATGTTCGACGCGCTCGGCTGCGCCGGCGTGGCCCGCGTCGACTTCTTCCTCACCGACCACGGGCCCGTCCTCAACGAGGTCAACACCATGCCGGGAATGACCGCCGAGTCCCAGGTGCCGAGGATGTTCGCCGCGACCGGGCTCCCCTACGAGCGACTGATCGCGCGCCTGATCGACGCCGCCGCCGTCCCCGCGTCCGCGCCGCTGCCCGCAGCCACCGCCACCACCCGCTGAACGCGGGGCAGAGCTACGATCGGCCCCAGCCTGCTGGAGCGTCCTGGACGGGGAGCAGATCACGATGAAGCCGAACGACATCCAGCCGGCGTCGCTGGTCGGCTACCACGTCGTCGAGATCGGTCTTCGACAGGCTTGGCCGTTCGTGACCCTGGCCCCTGGCGACGAGACGGCAGACGAGACGGCAGAGTTCGGCGAAGTCCGCCTCTACATCGACAGCGCCTTCACCGTGCGACCATCACCACCCGACACGGGCACAGGCGCCGAGGACGACGAGCGGCTCTGGCTGCTGCGGCTGGCAGAGGTCCTCTATCTGACCGTGGATTCCGTCAGCGTCGCCACAGACGCCTCGCTGTCGATGCGGTTCGCCGGAGACATCACCCTGGAAGTCTCCGGGCAGGGCGCACCATGGACGATTGCTGAAGTCTGGTGGCTCGGCCGACCCTGACCGGCGACGATCTCGACAGGGAGGGCACGACTGTCCGATGCGCTTGCCGTCTCAGCTGGGCTGGTCGGTGGGGGGACCAATGGGCTTGTCCGTGCCGTAGAAGCGGCCCTGCTCGCACAGGGCGTCGATCTCGGCGTTGTCTTCCTCGCTCAGTTGTGCATCCAGCGCGACGCTGATGACGCGTCGGGCGCGGGCCAGTCGCCGAGCGACATCCCAGTCGGCGATGAATTCGCCGACTGTATGGTCGTCGGCGGTTCCGGATGCCTGGCGGGATCCGAGTCGGTCCAGGGAGACGACGAACTCGTTCAGGTCCCGCAGGACTGCCACGACCTCGTCGAGGGGCATGCGGATCTCTCGGGCGGACATGTCCATCAGCCGATTCAACTCCAGAGCCGGTGCCCGGTCCAGATCATGCCGCCGGGCGGCGGGCTCGCCGAGGACACCGCCTTTGTGGCCAAGCCCGAACCGGCCCGGGTGATCTACGGCTGGGGGATCAGAAGTCTCCGTCGGCGACCTGGAGGACGGTGAGGCCGAGGCCGCGCCACATGGCGACGACGGTGGCGCGGTCCTCCAGGACGGCCGTGACCTGGTCGTACGGTCGGACGTGGCGCTTGTACAGCTCGGACTTGACGGTGGTGTCGCGGCGGCGGTCGCCGTCCATACGCATGAGCAGTGCCTCGCCGGGGACGGCGACGTGTTCGGCGAGCCAGGCACGGGTGGCGGTACGGCAGGCGTCGGACCGGCCGGTCACGTAGATGATGCGGTGGCCCGCGGCGGCGAGGGCTTGGACGACAGTGATAACGGGCGCGTTGGGGACGTCCTCGCCGACCCGATGCCAGTCGTACGGCGCGCGTTCGTCGGGTCCGGGACGGCGCAGCGCGACGGTGCCGTCGATGTCGACCAGGAACAGGCCTCGGCCTGCGGGCGGCTTGGTCGGCGTCACAGAGCTCCTTGGCGGAATGTGCGAAGAACACGTCGGGGCGGGAACCGCACCTAACCACAGAAACAGCACCCAGATCACCCGATATCCGCATGCAGCGGCTTCAGCTCGCGCGCCTGGTCGCGGCGGTCCCGGGACGCCGGGCCGAACCCTCTCGGCCCGGCGTTCCGTCACCGCGTGGAGGCGTCCTTGCGGGCGCGCCTGAGTGGGAGGCCCAGGGCCACGGCCGCGGTGAGGATCCAGATCGCCTGCACGACCGACAGCAGCAGCGCGCAGCCGACGATGGCCGCGATCCCCGACAGCCGCGCGGCCGTCCCGCTCAGCCTCAGCAGGACCATGAAGAACACGACGCTCAGCAGCGCGCCCGTGGCCTGGAGCCAGCCACCGGCGTAGAACAGCAGCGAATGGCTGTCGGCGTATCTGAGGAGCTTGTCGGGCGAGGCCCCGCCGTAGGGCCAGCCCGTCACCGCGGGCGTCCCGAAGTAGATCACCAGCAGGACGGGGCCCGCGACGCCCGCCAGCGCCCCCAGGAGCCGAAGCCTGTCGTCGCTCATCTCGGCGGGTGCGCGGTCCGCCGTTCCGGCGCGTGACAAGGTGATCTCCCTTCCCTCTGCCCCCGTGTCCCGGAGAGCCCTGTCCCGCGGACGTCGGGAGCCGGTTCGGCGCGGGTCCACTGAGCCCATCGTGCGGGCCGGACCGCCCCCGACCCATGACTTGGCCGTCATCGGCCCCGGTCCAGGCGCGTTCCGCGTCTCCAAGTCCGGCGGAGCGACGCGTCCGGGCGCCTCGCCTGCCGGATCGGGCATCTGATCCGGGCGATAGCGTTGTGGGGTGAGCGCCACTCTCGTTGCCAAGGAACTTGCCGCTGGGCATGGGGACCGTCTGCTGTTCTCCGGGTTGGACCTGGTCGTCGCTCCTGGCGACGTCGTGGGGCTGGTCGGGGTCAACGGGGCTGGGAAGTCGTCGCTGTTGCGGCTGCTCGCCGGGGTGGATGCTCCGGAGGCCGGATCGGTGAGGCTGAGTCCGCCGTCGGCTTTGGTGGGGTATCTGCCGCAGGAGCCGGAGCGGCGGCCTGGCGAGACGGTCGAGGCGTTCTTGGGGCGCCGGACGGGTGTGACGCAGGCCCAGGCCGACCTGGACGAGGCGACCAAGGGCCTGGTCGACGAGGTCGAGGGCGCGGACGACGCGTACGCCGAGGCGCTGGAGCGGTGGCTCGCGCTGGGCGGGGCCGACCTGGCCGATCGGGCGGGTGAGGTGGCGGCGGAGCTCGGCCTCACCGTGGATCTTGGGCAGCCGATGACGTCGTTGTCGGGTGGGCAGGCGGCTCGGGCCGGGTTGGCTTCGTTGTTGCTGAGTCGGTACGACGTCTTTCTGCTGGACGAGCCGACCAACGATCTCGACCTGGACGGCCTGGAGCGGCTGGAGCGGTTCGTCACCGATCTTCGGGCGGGCACCGTCCTGGTCAGCCATGATCGCGAGTTCCTCACCCGGACGGTCACCCGCGTCGTCGAGCTGGACCTCGCTCAGCAGCAGGTCAACGCCTACGGCGGCGGGTACGAGTCGTACCTGGCCGAGCGGGACGTCTCGCGGCGGCACGCGCGGGCCGACTTCGAGGAGTACGCCGACAAGCTGTCCTCGCTCAAGGACCGGGCGCAGACGCAGCGGTCGTGGATGGACAAGGGCGTCAAGAACGCGCGCCGGAAGGCGGGCGACAACGACAAGATCGGGCGGAAGTTCCGGTCGGAGGCGAGCGAGAAGCAGGCGTCCAAGGCGCGGCAGACCGAGAAGGCGATCGAGCGGCTGGAGGTCGTCGCGGAGCCGCGCAAGGAGTGGGAGCTGCGGATGGAGATCGCCGCGGCCCCGCGCTCGGGCGCGGTCGCGGCCACCCTGCGGGGCGCGGTCGTCCGGCGCGGGTCGTTCACGTTCGGCCCGGCCGACCTGGAGATCCGGTGGGCCGACCGGGTCGCGATCACGGGCGCGAACGGCGCGGGCAAGACGACGCTGCTCAGCGCTCTATTGGGGCGGATCCCGGTGGACGAGGGGCACGCGGCGCTCGGTCCCGGCGTCCTGGTCGGCGAGATCGACCAGGCGCGCGGGCTGTTCCTCGGCGACGCCGCTTTGATCGACGCGTTCGGCGCGGCCGTCCCCGAGATGACCGCCGCGGACGTCCGGACGCTGCTGGCGAAGTTCGGCCTGCGCGCCGACCACGTGCTGCGCCCGGCGGGCACCCTCTCCCCCGGCGAGCGGACCCGCGCGGCGCTGGCGCTGCTCCAGGCCAGGGGCGTGAACCTGCTCGTCCTGGACGAGCCGACCAACCACCTCGACCTGCCCGCGATCGAGCAGCTGGAGCAGGCCCTCGAGTCCTACACCGGCACCCTGCTGCTGGTCACCCACGACCGCCGGATGCTGGACGCCGTCCGGACGACGCGGCGCCTGCGCGTCGAGGACGGCAAGGTCATCGAACTCTAGGGCGTGCCTCGAAGTCGGCGCCCGTGGCAAGCGGCGTCGCGCGGTAGGGCCGGGTGGCGCGGGCGGCGAGCCGGACGATCCTGGTGTGGCCGCCCGGCCGGATGGCCAGCCAGCCGGCGGGCCAGGCGTAGCTGGGCAGGCCGTCGCGGTGGAGGTCGGCGACGCGCGGCTCGTCCAGGGACGCGGCGGTGAAGCGGTAGAGCGCGGCGGCGCGTTCGTTGATCAGGCCGTGGTCGAGCAGCCGGGGCAGCCCGCCCTCGGCGCCGGCCAGCGACTCGGCGCTGAGGCCGGTGAGCGGGTAGTGCTCGGGGAAGGCCCGGCGCAGGTCGAGGAAGAAGCCGACCGTCCCCTTGCGCGGGTCGCCGAGGAGGGGGCCGAGCGGCGCCAGCGGGCCGAGGGCGAGGCGCGGGTGGGCGACCATGGCGTGCGTGTAGAGGACGCGCATGAGCGCCACGTTCATCATGATGCGCTCGGCGGGCAGCTCGGCGAGGGCCAGGGGCAGGTTCTCCAGGTAGCCCGCGACGACGCTGGCGTTGTGCGCGCGGTACCAGGCGGCCGGTGACGGCCTGCGGAGGAAGGTCTGCCAGAGGGCGACGCGGGGGTCGGACGCCGGGGTTCCGTCCAGGAGCGCGGCCTCGGTCTTGTCGTGCAGGAGGCGCTCGTTGACGGCCCGCCACCAAGGGCTTCCGGGGGGATCGCCGTCCGGCGGGTTGAGGACGCCGCGGGCGATCGTCCAGCGCAGGAAGCTGAGTTCGGCTCGTCCGTAGCGGGCGTGGCGGTCGTGGTAGAAGGCGGCGGCGAGGCTCAGGCGGCCGGCCGGGGGCCCGTCCCGGACGGCGCCGACCCGTTCCGCCGCCGTCCTCGCCGCCGTGTTCCCGTCTCCCACCCGTCCAGTGTGACAAAGCGTCCCGGTCGCAATTCGGATGAGGGCTTTTGGGGTTTTCGCCCGTCGCCGTTCCCGTCCCTTTCTTCCGCTCACGACCCTCGCGTGGTGATACTCCTCACGCGATCCGGTGTGTGGAGGGAGTCCCATGGGCATCGACGACCTGACACGACGCGGTTTCCTCGCGGGGACGGCGGGCACGGCCGCCGTGCTGGCGGCGGGCGGCGCCGAGGCCGACGCGGCGGCGTCCACCCGCGCGCCCGTCTCAAAGCTGCCGGAGCCGTCCGGGTCGGGGATCGACCACATCGTCGTCGTGATGATGGAGAACCGCTCCTTCGACCACTACCTGGGCTGGCTCCCCGGCGCGGACGGCAGGCAGGACGGCCTGACTTTCACCGACGCCCAGGGCGCCGCGCACCCCACGCACCACCTGACCGTCCCGTGGGGCTGCGGCTTCAACGACCCCGACCACTCCTACGGCGGCGGACGCGTCGAGTACAACGGCGGCAAGTGCGACGGCTGGCTGCGCGCCGGGCACAACGACGTGTTCTCGATCGGCTACTACAAGGGCGCCGACCTGGGCTTCCACGGCCACGCCGCCCGGGACTGGACGGTCTGCGACCGCTACTTCCCGGCGATCATGTCGTCCACCTTCCCGAACCGGATCTTCCAGCACGCGGGCCAGACCGACCGGACGTCCAACACCTTCACGATCTCCCAGCTCACCACCATCTGGGACCGGCTGAAGGCGAAGAAGGTCTCCTGCCGCTACTACTTCAGCGACGTCCCGTTCACCGCGCTGTGGGGCCTGAAGCACCTGGACGTCAGCCGGAACATCGCCGAGTTCTACGCCGACGCCAAGGCCGGACGGCTCCCCGCCGTGAGCTTCGTCGAGCCCGGCTTCCTCGGCGAGGCGCTGCCCGGCATGTCCGAGGACGAGCACCCGCTCGCCGACATCCGCCTCGGCCAGAGCTTCCTGAACCGGGTCTACACGGCCGTCACCACGTCCCCGAACTGGCCGCGGACGCTGTTCGTGATCAACTACGACGAGTGGGGCGGCTTCTTCGACCACGTCCCGCCGCCCGCCGGCCCGGACCCGCGTCCCGACCTCGGCACCGGCCTGCGCGGGTTCCGCGTCCCCTGCCTGCTGATCTCCCCCAGGGCCCGCCGCCGCTCGATCGCCCACGAGGTCTACGACCACACGTCCGTGCTCAAGGCCATCGAGTGGCGCTGGGGCCTCCAGCCGCTGTCCGTCCGGGACGCCGCCGCCCGCAACATCGCCGAGGTCCTGGACTTCCACGCCAAGCCGAACCTGCACGCCCCGCGCTACACGGTCCCCCGGCCGACCACCCTCGGCTGCATCGATCCCCACGCCCACACCGGCGACGACTGGCACGACCTGGCCGCCTACGCCACCCGCCACGGATTCGCCGCCAAGCGCCGCTGACCGCCGAGCCGGACGGCCGTCCGGGCCGTCCGAGGAGGGCCGCGGCGCTGATCAGCCCGGCTCCGATGTCACATGCACTCGGAATCCACGCTAAAGTTTTCCTTGTCGCCGCGAGGGGCCGGACCGAAAGGGAAAGCACCGAGCAGCACACGCGGAAGTGGCTCAGTGGTAGAGCATCACCTTGCCAAGGTGAGGGTCGCGGGTTCAAATCCCGTCTTCCGCTCTCCGGCTCACCCTCTCGAGGGTGGACGTCCGGGCGATTAGCTCAGTGGGAGAGCACTACCTTGACACGGTAGGGGTCACTGGTTCAATCCCAGTATCGCCCACCGCAACGATGCAGGTCAGAGACCCTGTCCCCCCTCAAGGGGATGGGGTCTCGGTCTGTTTCTGGAGATCACCTTCGATGGAGCGCCACCGGCTCGTCCCCACTCCCCTGCTCCGTCCCTCACGCTGGGTTCCAAGCGGCACAGGGCCCGGCGCGGTGGGGCGCCGGGCCGTGCGGTTCGTCAGCCGCAGCGGTAGAGAGAAGGTCCGCTGCTCTGCGTGGAGTCGCCGTACTCCGAAGGCTTGACGGCGGTGCAGTTCTCGCCGACCCAGGAGGCCACCTCGGGCCCGCCCCCTCGGGCGAACCCGCCGCCGGTCATCACGTAGTGCAGTTTTCCAGCCTTGACCAAATCCTGGAGCCTCTGCGCCGTCATCGCCCGGTCACCACCGCCGAAGCCGAACATGGAGATCACCGGCTTGCCGGTCTCCAGGATGACCGACGCCGCGCCCTGCGAGTTGCCGACCGCGACGAGCCAGGTCGCACCGCCCTGGTTCTTCTCCAGATACGAGATCATCTGCGGGTTCAGGCCCATACCGGGACCGCCCCCCATTCCGGAACCACCCCCCTGAGCGGGGCCGCCCTGCGCTTGGCCGCTCGGACCGCCTCCCCGACCAGGGCTGTCGGCCTGATCAGGACCGCCCTGCGCTTGGCCGCCGGGAGCACCACCGGGCGGGGGCACGAAGTTCATGCCGCCGGAGTTCGGGCCGGCCGTCGGGTTGCCGCCGTTCGGGTGGCTGCCGGCGGCGGAGACCGCGAAGGCCGCCGGTCCGGCGAGCCCGGCTGCCAGGCCGACGGTACCCGCCAGGACGCTGAGGCGGGTGAGCGCGCCGTGGCCGAGGCACGCGGCGACCAGGCTGACCACGGCGACCGCGGTGAGACCCGCGACCACCCAGATCAACCAGGGGTTCCAGCCCGGGGCGCGCCTCAGGAGGACGAACGCCCAGGCGCCCGTCACCGCGACGGCCACGGGCAGGACCCAGAGCCGGGCATCGCCGGGCCGGCGCTCGCGGGTGAGCTCGACGGCTCCGATGCCGGCCAACGCGGCGATCGCCGGGGCCATGGCCGTCGTGTAGTAGGGGTGCATGACGCCGCCGGCGAAGCTGAACACGACGAAGTGCAGGACCAGCCAGCCGCCCCACATCACCAGCGCCGCCCGCGTCAGGTCCGTGCGCGGCCGCCTCCGGTAGAGCACCAGCCCGGCCACCAGCACGATCGCGGCCAGGGGCAGCAGCCAGGAGATCTGACCGCCGAGGACGTCGTTGAACATCCGGCCGATGCCGGACTGACCGGAGAAGCCGCCCGCGGGCCCGCCGCGGGCGCCACCGCCCGGCATCTTCGCACCGCCGGCCATGCCTCCGCCGCCCGGACCGCCACCCTCATCGCCGGTGATCCGGCCGATGCCGTTGAAGCCGATGACGAGGTCCCAGGCGGTGCCGTCCATGCTGCCGCCGATATAAGGCCGCTTGCTCGCGGGGATCAGGTCGACGATCGCCATCCACCAGAAGCTCGACACCGCGAGGACGCCCCCGGCGGCCAGCAGGTGCCCGATCCGGCGGAGCGCGCCGCCCTGGGCGAACAGCAGGTGGACGAGTGCCAGCGCGGGCAGCAGGATGTACGCCTGCAGCATCTTGGTGTTGAACCCGCAGCCGAGGAAGAGTGCCGAGGCGAGCAGCCAGCGCAGCCGACCGGATTCCAACGCCCGCTGGCAGGCCCACGCGGCCAGGACCAGCAGCAGCACGAGCAACGTGTCGGGGTTGTTGTCCCGGTTGATCGCCACGGTGATCGGCGTGAACGTCATCACGAGCGCGGCGAGGACGCCCGCGACCGGCCCGAAGACGCGCCGGACCGTCGCGTACACCACGGCGACCGCCGCGACGCCCATGACGACCTCGGGCAGCAGCAGGCTCCACGTGCCGAATCCCACCACCCGGCCGAAGATCTCCTGGACCCACAGGGCCATCGGCGGCTTGTCCACCGTGATGAAGGACGCGGCGTCCAGGGAGCCGAAGAAGAACGCCTTCCAGCTCTCGGTGCCGCTCTTGACGGCGGCGGAGTAGTAGGCGTTCGCGTACCCGCCCCCGGAAAGGCCCGAGGCGTACAGCGCGGTGGCCAGCACGAGCACGATCCACAGCGCGGGGCGGGTCCAACGCGGATCGTCGGGGAGACCGAGCGCGAGACGAGTGAACCGATTCCGGGGTGGCGCGTGCCGTTCATCGATGAGGTCGGACACCTGAGTGGTCAACGGGACTGCTCCTGGGGGACGGGATCCGATCCGTCGGCGGCGCGGCGCGGGTGGAAGACCCAGGCGCGCAGCAGGACGAAGCGTGCGACGGCGGCGAACAGGTTGAGGGCGAACAGCGCTCCGATCTCGCCGAGCCGCGGTGCGTGCGGAAAGACGGCGTTCAGCGTGGCGAGTCCGGCGGTGCTGATGAAGAGGCCGGCGAGGAAGGCGACGCCGCCTTCCAGCTGGTGCCGTACGGCACGCCGACGGCCCCGTACGCCGAACGTGAACCGCCGGTTCGCCGTGGTGTTGGCGACCGCGGCGAGGAAGTACGACACGACGTTGGCGGCGACGACCGGCAGGAGAAAGCGCAACAGCGCGTACAGCACGAGCTGGGCGACGGTGCTGACGACTCCGATCACCGCGAAGCTCGGCAGCTGTCGGCGCATCCCGCTCGGCAACCGCGCCTCCCGTGCGCGGGAGGGGACCGGCACGTGGAAGGCGCCCGACAGGACACGACGGGCCACCCGGGCCATGCCGCGCAGGTCGTCCAGGGCCGTACGGACGACGTCGACTCGGCTGTCGGGGTCGTCGACCCAGTCCACCGGCACCTCGTGGATGCGCAGGCCGTTCCGCTCCGCGAGGAGCAGCAGTTCGGTGTCGAAGAACCACGCCTCGTCCTCGACGGCGGGCAGCAGGGCCCGCACGATCTCGGTGCGGCCCGCCTTGAACCCGCACTGGGCGTCGGAGAAGTGCGCGGCGAGCGTCGTCCGCAGCAGCAGGTTGTAGGTGCGGGAGACCAGTTCCCGCTTCGGCCCGCGGACGACGGCCGAGCCGCGCGACAGGCGGGTGCCGATCGCCAGGTCGCTGTGGCCGGACACCAGCGGCGCGATCAACGGAAGGAACGCGTGGAGATCGGTGGACAGGTCCACGTCCATGTAGGCGACCACATCGGCGGCGCTGGTGCTCCACACGTGCCGGAGGGCCCGCCCGCGTCCTTTGCGGTCCAGGTGGACGACGTCCACCTCGGGGATCTCCAGTGCCAGCCGCTGGGCGACGTCCCAGGTCGCGTCGGTACTCGCATTGTCGGCGATCGTGATGACGAAGCGGTACGGAAGGACGGCGCGGAGGTAGGCGTGCAGTCGGCGGACGCTGGCCGCCAGCACATGCTGTTCGTTGTAGACGGGGATGGCGACCTCGACGAGCGGGTCGCGGGGGTCTTCGTCGTTCCGTTCCGGCGGCCTTCCCAGGAGGCTGAGCCGGGAACGCGCGGCCGCGCCGTGCGCCGGCCCCTCCCCCGGGGGCGCCCCGGAGATCATCGACTCGATCATGGTGACCAAGATCGCCACTCATCGTGGGAGGGGCCTGAGCCGCCTGTTAAGCGGGAATGAGAACCCGTTTCTCAGCGGCCGCCCGCGTCGGTGACGTCGATCCGCGGCTCGTCGCGACCCGGCTCCGAGCCTCGTGGCGGCGTCGCGGATCCCGGCAGGCGGAGCCACGCCAGGGTGCCGCCGCCGTCCGCGCGCCCCAGCCGGACCTCGCCTCCCGCGTTCGCGACGGCACTGGCGACGATCGCCAGGCCCAGTCCTGATCCGGGCAGGCCACGGGCGGAGGGGGAGCGCCAGAACCGGTCGAAGACGTACGGCAGGTCCTCGGACGGGATCCCTGGGCCCTGGTCGCGCACGGTCAGCTCGCCGCCCTTCAGCCGAACGGCGACGGTACCGTCCGGCGGGCTGAACTTCACGGCGTTGTCGAGGAGGTTCACCACCGCGCGTTCGAGTGAGGCGGCGTCACCACGGACGTACCAGGAGGAGACGTCCGCGTCGATGCGCAGGCCGGGGCCGCGCAGCCGCGCCCGGCGTACGGCATTGCCGACGGCTTCGTGCAGGGCGACGCCCTCCTCGACGTGGGCGTCGGTGGCGAATTCGGGCCGGGACAGATCGAGCAGACCGCTGACGAGGTGGGTGAGCTCGACCAGCTGCTCCTTGACGTTGCCGAGGAGCAGCCGCTTGTCCGCGGTGGGCAGCGCTCGGCCGGTCGTCTCGCTGCGCAGCATCAGGTCGATGGTCGTGCGCAGGCTGGTCAACGGCGTGCGCAGCTCGTGGCCGGCGTCGACGATGAGCCGCTGCTGGCGTTCGCGCGCGCCGGCCAGCGCGCAGGTCATGCTGTTGAACGACCGGCCCAGCCGCGCGATCTCGTCGTGGCCGTCGGTGGGGATCGTCGTGGCCAGGTCCTCGGTACGGGCGACGTGCTCGACGGCGGCGGCGAGGCGGTCCACGGGCCGTAGCCCGGCACGGGCGACGAGCAGGCCGGCGGTGGCCGCGCCGACGACCCCGACGGCGGAGACGACGACCAGCAGCATGGCGAGGCCGTCGAGCTTCTCGTCGACCGGGCCGAGGGGCTTGGCGATGGACACCGCCGCTCCGGTCGCCGGGTCCCGCCCGGTGAACACCCGCATCCGCGTGCCGCTCCGCGTGTGGCCGTCGCGGCGCACCCTGTCGCGGCCGCCCTGCGCGACGGCCACGTCACTGGCCGTCGGTACGAGCGGGTCGGAGGTGTCCTGCGGGCTGCAGGTGGTGCCGCCGGCCCACACCACCAGCATGGTGGGCAGGAATTCACGGAACCGGTCGTCGCCGCTCCGCGGTGGCTGCTCGCAGATGTTCGCGATGGAGCCGGCGTTCTTGTGCGGCGGTCCGCCCCGGCCGCCGCCCGGCGGCCCGTCACGGAGGACGATCTTGGGACTCGACAGCGACTGGTCGAGCTGCTCGACGAGCTGCCGCCGGACGACGAACCAGCAGCCGATCGCGCAGGCCGCGACCGCGACGGCCATGGCCATGCTCGTCAGCGCGGCCAGCCTCGTGCGCAGCGACATCCGCATGGTCACACTTTCCGCAGGACGTACCCGACACCACGTACGGTGTGGATGAGCCGCGGCTCGCCCATCTTGCGGCGCAGGTACATCACGTAGACGTCGAGGGAGTTCGAGGCGGGTTCGAAGTCGAAGCCCCAGACCGTCTCGAGGATCCGCTCGCGGGTGAGCACCTGATGCGGGTGCGCCAGGAACATCTCCAGCAGGGTGTGCTCCGTACGGGTCAGGCCGAGGACCCGCACGTCCCGGGTGACCTCCCGCGTCAGCGTGTTCATTCGCAGACCGGCGTATTCCAGGACGTCGCCGGGCTCCGCCGACCGGGAGGTGAGCACGCTGCGTCGCAGCAGCGCGCGGACCCGGGCCAGCAGTTCGTCGAGCTCGAACGGCTTGACCAGGTAGTCGTCGGCGCCGCAGTCCAGGCCGGTGACCCGGTCGCCGATGGTGTCCCGCGCGGTGAGCATGAGGACCGGCACGGTCTCCCCGCGAGCGCGCAGCCGGCGGCAGGTGGTCAGGCCGTCGAGGCGGGGCATGAGGACGTCCAGCAGGATCAGGTCGGGCTTGACGACGTCAAGCCTCTTCAGGGCCGCCAGCCCGTCCACTGCGGTCTCCACCTCGTAGTTCTCAAAGGCGAGGCTGCTCGCGAGGGTTTTTCGGACGGCGGGTTCGTCTTCCACGACCAGAATACGCACGATTTGACGTTACCGACGACCGGCGAGGGACCACCCCAGGGCAGACGATCACCGGTTGCATTCTCATCCAACTCTCAGAAGGACCCGACTTTCACATCCGTGGACGCGACCACCAGCGGCAGGACCATCGCACTTCCGGCACGCACCGGGTTTCTTGAGGCCGGGGATTCCGGGATTGGCGCATATCGCGGGCGTATCAAAAAACGCATACGCCACCGCAACACTCTCTCGTCTTAAGTCGAGGCACCGACCACATGGGTGGGGTGACCGGGGGCCGACAGCGGTCGCCGGTGGACCCGCGAATGGCCGGTTCGTCGATCAGGAAAAGGGCGTGATCATGGGCTCGGATTCGGTACGTGGTGTCGACCGGCGGCGGCTGCTCGGGTGGGGCGGCTTGGCGGCCGCCACCGGAGTGGTGGCGGCAGGCACGCAGCTGGTGGGCGCCCGCCCCGGCCACGCCGACACGGCCCTGGCCGACACGATCCCGCCGGACACCCTGCCCGGCGGAGCCTACGACCGGTACGTGACGAAGCTGGCCGCCGACGGCAGGTTCTCCGGCGTGGTGCTGCTGTCGCACCAGGGCAAGACCGTGCTGTCCCGCAGCTTCGGCATGGCCGACAAGGACGCGAAGACCCCCAACAGCGAGGGCACGGCGTTCACTCTCAGCTCGGCGGGCAAGCCGTTCCTGGCGGTGGCCATCTTGCAGCTGGCCCAGCAGGGCAAGCTGACGCTGTCGGACATGGTGGGCGCCCACCTGACGGGCTACGCCCAGGACATCGCCGAGCAGGTGACCATCCATCACCTGCTCACCGGCACCGGCGGGCTGGACGCCCCGGAGCTGGACGTGCAACGCGTCTTCCAAAGCCCGGACGAGGTGCACGAGTACTACGGGCAGTGGTCCCGGCAGGCGAAGTTGGTGGTACCCCCTGGCTCGGCGGACCAGGGTCATGCCAACGGAGCCGGCGCCGGGATCGCCATGGCCGCGCTGATCCTGGAGGCCGTGACCGGCAAAACGTACTGGGACTACGTCCAGGAGAACATCTTCGGGCGGTGCGGGATGACCGGCTCGGGGTTCTTCACCAGGCCGCAGTGGCTCTCCGACACCCACATCGCGCACCCGTACATGACGCTGGCCGACGGCAGTCAGGTGGACGCCGTCCGCAATCTGGACAAGAGCAGTTCGAACCCGATGACACCAGGCAAGAACCCGGGCCGCGCCTTCATCGATGCCCCCGGCGACGGCGGCTTCGCCACCGCGCCGGATCTGGTCCGGTTCGCGCGCGCTCTGGGCGACGGCACGCTCCTGGACCGGCCCTGGGCCGACGTGCTCACCGCCGCCAACAGCCCCCACGGACCGACGTCGTTCGGCGCCTACGGGCCGGTGGTCCGTATCGTCGGCGGCCAGTGGTCATGGAGCCGGGGCGGCGCCAACCCCGGTGTCGCCGCCAACTGGAGCATCTACCCCTACACCGGCTGGGTCGGCGTCATCCTCGGCAACATCGACGGCGTGCCGCTGCAGGAGATGATCGGGCAGGAGACGCAGGCCGTCACCGGGGCTGCGCCCGGCGGCGGAGGTGGCTGAGGTACTCCGGCGGCCGGCACACCAACGATGCAGGTCAGGCACTTCGCTTGACCTGCTTCTCGTTTTCCGCCCCGATTTCGGGGCTTCCGCACTCAGGGTCGGGGTCGGGGTCGGGGATGATCGTGGCGGCCCGGTTCAGTTCTTGGCGCGGTAGACGCGCATGGTCAGCGGAGCGAAGATCGCCGTGGTGAGGGCCGCCGCGGCCACCACGACGATGATCTGCCCGAGGTGCGGGTGGCCGTTCATGGTGTCGCGGACAGCGGTGACCAGGTGCGTCACCGGGTTGGCGTTGACGAGGACGCGGAGCCAGGCCGGCATGGTCCGGGGGTCGACGAAAGGTGTTGCTGGCCATGGTGAGGGGGAACAGGACCAGGAACGCCAGGCTGGTGACGGCGTTCGCGGTCCGCAGGATCAGCCCGAGCCAGGTGAACACCCACGACAGTGCCGTGGAGAACGCGACGACCAGGGCGACACCGAGGGCGACGCCGGCGGGTCCGCCGTGGGGGCGGTATCCGAGGGTCAGGCCGAGGGCGACGATGAGGACGGACGCCAGAAGGTAGCGCAGGACGTCGCCGAGCAGCGCTCCGACGATGGGCGCGGGCGGCCACATCGGGAGGGTGCGGAACCGGTCGTAGACGCCCTTGCCGAAGTCGGCGTTGAGGTTGACACCGGTGCAGATGGTGGCCAGGAGTACCGCCATGACCAGGGTGCCCGGCAGAAGGAACTGCAGGTAATGGTGGGGCGAGCCGGCCAGGGCGCCGCCGAACAGGTAGGTGAACATCAGGGTGAAGATGACCGGGACGGCCAGCACGTCCGATAGCTGCTCGGGAACGTGCCGGATCTTCAGCAGGGATCGCCAGGCGAACACGCGGGCGGCCGTCAGGGCCGAGGGACGGGCGGGCCGCGGCGCGGCGGCGATGACCGTGACGAGCGTGGCCGCGCCGGAACGGGTGGTGGAGGTCATCGGGAGCTCCCGAGGTCCGGTTCGGTGGTGGACGCGGTCAGGGTGAGGAACGCTTCTTCCAGGCTGGGGCGGTCCAGGGAGAATCCGGACAGGGTGATGCCGCCCGCGAGGAGTTCGGCGAGCACGGCGTTGGCCTCCCAGGGCCGGATGCCCGCGAAGGTGAGCACCGCCGGGTCGGTCGCGCCGACGCTCGGCCGGTCGACGAGGCGGGCCGCGTCGTCCCGGCGGGACGGGTCGTCCAGGTGGAGGCGCAGGACTCCGGACCCGGTGGCGGCCCTGAGCTGACCGGGTGTCCCCTCGGCGATCAGCCTTCCGTGGTCGATCACGGCCAGGCGGTCGGCGAGCCGGTCGGCCTCGTCCAGATACTGGGTGGTGAGCAGCACCGTCGTTCCGTGGGCGGGCAGCATCGCGATGACGTCCCACACCAGGGCGCGGGCGGCCGGATCCAGGCCGGTGGTCGGCTCGTCCAGGAACAGCAGCTCCGGCGTGACGATCAGGCTCGCGGCCACGTCGAGGCGGCGGCGCATCCCTCCGGAGAATGTCTTGACCAGCCGGCCCGCGCGGTCCGCCAGGCCGAAGGCGTCCAGCAGGTCTCCGGCGCGGGCGCGAGCCGCCTTGCGGCCGCGGGGGACGGTCAGGTCCAGCCCGTCCACGGCGCGGGTGTCCCCGAAGCGCTTGGTGAGTCCGGCGGTCTGGAGGGCCGGAGGCGGAGGTGAAGCCGTCATGGTTCCCTCACAGATCTGCACAAGGTTGACAGATGCGTCAACTTTAACTCTCGGATGTATCCTTGACAACCATGTCCAGCTTGACGCCTTCCCCGGCGCCCCGGCGCCGGCGCGCGGACGCGCTGCACAATGCGGCGACGATCCTCGACGCCGCGTCCCGGGTCCTGTCCGAGCGGCCCGACGCGGGCCTGGCGGAGGTCGCCAGGGCGGCGGGGATCAGCCGCCAGACCCTGTACTCGCACTACGCCTCGCGCGAGGCGCTGATCGGCGCGCTGATCGAGCGGGCGACCACCCGCGTCCTGGCGGCGCTGGACGCCGCCGACCTGGAGAAGGGCCCGGCCGACCAGGCGCTGGTGCGGCTGCTGGAGGCCGGCTGGCAGAGCTTCGACACCGACCCCTTCCTGCTCCACCTGTCCACCCCGCCAGTCTCCCCCGAGGAGGACCGGGACCGGCACGCGCCGATCATGCGACGCCTGGGCGAGGTGATCGAACGCGGCCGGCGCGAAGGGGACATCGCCCCGGACCTGGAGACCGGCTGGGTGCTCGCGGCGGTGCTGGCTCTGGGGAACGCCGCGGGCGAGGAGGTCCGCGCCGGACGCATGACCTCCGAGGCCGCGATCCGGGCGCTGCGGATCAGCGTCCCCCGCCTGCTCCGCCCGGCCTGACCGCCCTCGACGCGGGTGCCGTGGCAGTCGCGCGGTCCTCTTCCGAAGTGGACGGCGGGCCGTCCGCGGGGCGCTTTCGCGAGCGCAGCGTGAGGGGGTAGCGCCCGCCGGTGATCTTGTAGTGGATCATTCCGGAATCGGGCGAACTTACTGGTCGGAAGGTGGGCGCGCCGGGTCGGCGGGGTGGCACACTGCGGGCGGGGACGGGATTCATCGGGGGCGATGAGCTTTGGGTGGAGGAGTTTCATGGCCGGGATCACGCGGCGGTCGGAGAAGGAGCCGCTGCTGAAGACGCGGTTCCTTTCGCACGGGACGCTGGAGGTGATCGACCTTCAGGAGTCGCGGCGCTTCTACGAGGAGGTGCTCGGGCTCGAGGTGCTCCAGCACGCGCCGATCGGGCTGCTGGTGCGGCTCGGCGGCGACCACGTGTACGTGGCCGTCGAGACGCCGAAGGCCGAGCAGCACGAGATGCCGCTGCTCGGGCACAACGGCGTCGACGTGGGCAGCCGCGAGGAGGTCGATGACGCGCACGCCAAGCTCTCGGCCGTCCGCGAGGAGTACGGCATCCGGAAGCTGACCAGGCCGGTCGACCAGCACGGGACGTACGCGTTCTACGTGCAGGACCTCGACCGCAACTGGTGGGAGATCGGGCACATGCCGCCCGGCGGCCACACGTTCCGCTTCCGCGACCCGGACCAGTACGACCTCACCGCCCGGGACACCCCGGAGGACCAGGCCGGCTGAGCCCGGCGCGCGGCGGCGGCACCCGGGCCCGGGTGCCGCCGCCTTTTTGCAGGGATGCTCGGTGGCGTTGGTGTTGGACGCCGCGCACGCGTTACGAGAGTTCTTTGAACGCCCTGGCCAGGAGGGCGAGCCCTGTGGGGACGCGGTCGGTCGGGATGGCGCCGTAGCCGAGGACGATTCCGGGGCGGTCGACGTCGGTGCAGTAGGTCGACAGGCTTTCGGCGGCGACTCCTAGTTCCTTGGCTCTGAGCAGCACCGAGGGGACGTCGACGGGGGCTTTCAGCAGGGCGCACAGGTGCAGGCCCGCGGTGGAGGGGACGGGGTCGAGCCAGGTCGCCAGGTCGCCGGTGAGGGCCTCGACGATCAGTTCGTGACGGGCGGCGTAGGTGCGGGTGGCCTTGCGGATGTGGCGAGGCAGCTCGCCCGAGTCGATGAACCGGGCGAGGGCCGCCTGCGTGACGGGGTCCCCGTGCCAGTCGGTGAGCAGCTTGGCCGTGTGCAGGGCCGGTCGCAGCGAGGCGGGCGCGATGAGGAAGCCGACGCGCAGCATCGGCAGGAGGGTCTTGGAGAACGTCCCGACGTAGACGACGCGTCCGGCGCGGTCGAGGCTCTGGAGCGGGTCGAGAGGACGGTCGGAGAAGCGGAACTCGCTGTCGTAGTCGTCCTCGACGATCACGGCGTCGTGGCGTCCGGCCCAGTCGAGCAGTGCGGCGCGGCGGGCCAGCGACATGGGCGTCCCCAGGGGGAACTGGTGCGAGGGCGTCACGTGGACGAGGCGCGCGCCGTCCGGGAGGGCGTTCACGTCGAGGCCCTCGCGGTCGACGGGGACGGGCGTGACGCGGGCGCCGTGCGTGCGGAACAGGTGCCGGGCCGGCGGGTAGCCGGGGTCCTCGACGGCCACGACGTCGCCGGGTTCGATCAGCACGCGTCCGATGAGGTCGAGCGCCTGCTGGGCGCCCTGGGTGACCAGCACGTCGTCGGCGGTCGCGCGGACGGACCGGGACAGTCCGGTGGAGCGGGCGACGGCCTCACGCAGACCCCGGTGTCCGGCCGGGTCGCCGTATCCCCCGCTTCCGACGGTCGCGGCGCGCCATTCCGCCGTGAGCAGCCGCCGCCAGACCGGGAGCGGAAACAAGGCCGGGTCGGGCGTGCCAACGCGGAAATCGTAGGGAAACGTCTCTGATGGCGGTGCCGACGGGTGCGCCAGTGCGTCCCACAGCGGACGGGGGCGGGCGGCATCGCCTTCCGGGACGTCGCGGGGACGCGCGATGGGAGCGCGGCCGACGTAGGTTCCGGAGCCGACCCGGGCGACCAGCAGTCCCTCGGCGGTGAGGCGTTCGTAGGCGACGGAGACGGTGTTGCGCGACACGTCCAGGCGGCGGGCCAGCTCACGCGTGGGAGGCAGCCGCTCCCCCGGGCGCAGGCGTCCGTCGAGGATCGCGTCCAGGATCCGCCGGTGGATGCGCGTGGCGAGGTCGCCCGGTCCGTCCAGGCTGATGTGCAGGTCGATCGTGATTGGCCCATCGAGTCATGCGCCCATTGGCACTTCCTGCCGCCAATCGTAGGGCGTTGACTGGTGCCACCGAAAACACGAATGACCTTGGAGTACGTCCTTGACCACCGTCGACATGTGGTTCGACCCGAAGTGCCCCTGGGCCTGGAACACCTCCCGCTGGCTGCTCGAGGTGGAACGCGTCCGCGATGTGGACGTGCGGTTCCGCGTGATGAGCCTTTGGCTGCTGAACGACGGCCGCGAGGGGTTGGAGGAGTGGTACCAGCGCTGGCTCGGCGACACCCTCGGGCCGGTGCGGGTGGCGATCGCGGCCGAGCAGAAGTACGGGACGCCCGTCCTGCGGGACCTCTACACCGCGTTCGGCAACCGCATCCACCACGAGAAGACGCCGATCGGGCGGGAGCTGTATGTGAGCGCCCTGGACGAGGTCGGCTTGGACGCCGGTCTTGCCGAGGCCGCTGAGGTCGTCGACTTCGACGAGGCGCTGCGGGTGAGTCATCATGCGGGGCTCGATCCGGTCGGCGACAACCTCGGGACGCCCGCGATCCATGTCCCCGGGCCGGACGGGCGGGTCAACGCGTTCTTCGGGCCGGTCGTCACGCCCGTCCCGCGCGGTGAGGACGCGGGACGCCTCTGGGACGGCGTCCTGCTCGTCACGGGCGCGCCGGGGTTCTTCGAGCTGAAGCGCGGACGCACCGAGTCCCCGCGCGTCGGATGATCCGTCCGTTCCGGGGGCTTCCGGGGCCCGCTCGCCCGCTCGCGCTCGGGCAGCTCGCCAACTCGATCGGGGACGGGGCGTTCTACGCGACCTCGGCGCTGTTCTTCACGCGGGTCGCGGGGTTCCCGCCGTCCCGGGTGGGGATCGCGCTGACGGTCGGCTGGGCCTGCGGAATGCTGGCCGGGGTCCCGCTCGGACGGCTCGCCGACCGCCGGGGGCCGCGCCGCGTCACGGTGGCGCTGGCCCTCGCGACCGCGGCGGCCCTGGGCGCGCTGCTCGCCGTGAGCTCGTTCCCGCTGTTCGTCCTGGTCGTGTGCGTGTACGCGTGCTGCCAGGGCGGGTTGAACTCGGCGCGGCAGGCGCTGCTCGCGGGCCTGGTGGAGCCCGCCCGGCGGACGGTCGTCCGCGCCCATCTGCAGTCGACGCTCAACGCGGGGCTGGCTGTGGGCGCGGGTCTGGGCGGCCTGGCCCTGACCTGCGACGACGCCGCCGTCTACCGGGCGGTCTTCGTCATGGACGCGGTGGGGTTCGTCGTCGCGGCCCTCGTCCTCCGGCGGCTTCCCGAGGTCGCCGCGAGCATCGGGGGTCCGTCCGGCGGGCCCCGCGCGGCGGTGTTGCGTGACCGTCCGTACGCGATGCTCATGGTGCTGAGCGCCGTCATGCACCTGAACATGCCGATCCTCAGCTTCGGGTTGCCGCTGTGGATCGTCCGGCACACCGAGGCCCCGGGCTCGATGGCGGCGGTGATCCTGGTGGTCAACATGCTGACCGTCGTGCTGTGCCAGGTCCGTGTGAGCAGGCGGGTGGACGGCCCTCGCGGCGCCGTCCGGGCTTCGCGGCGGGCCGGGGCGCTGATGCTCGCTGCCTGCGGCGTCTACGCGTTGTCGGCGGCCCACGTGGGTGCCGCCGCGGCCGTCGCGATCCTCGTCGCCGCCGCCCTGATCCAGGTGCTCGCCGAGATGCTGCACAGCGCGAGCGCCGCGGAACTCGGCTTCGGGCTCGCGCAGGACGGACGGCAAGGGCAGTACCAGGGGTTCTTCGGCATGGCTCCGCAGCTCGCGCGGATGGCGGGCCCTATGGTCCTGACCTCGCTGCTCGTCGGCTGGGGTTCCCCGGGCTGGCTGGTGCTGGGCGCGTTGTTCCTGCTCAGCGGGCTGGCCGTGGGGCCGGTCGTCCGGCTCGCCCTCGTGGGCTCACGGACGGAGGCCCGGACGGCGCGCGCCGCTGCTGCCGCGCGGGCCGTCCGGTGACCGGTCGTGGGCCGCTACCAGGTCGTCCCGGCGGGGGTGCGGAAGGTGGTGTTGATCCGGTTGAAGAAGTTGGTGAGCGCCACCATCAGCACGATCGAGCCGAGCTGGCGTTCGTCGAAGTGCTTCTTGGCGTCGTCCCAGATCTCGTCGGTGACCGCGCCGGGACGGTCCGACAGCCGGGTGGCCGCCTCGGCGAGCGTCAGCGCGGCCCGCTCGGCGTCGTCGAACGCCGGGTTCTCGTACCAGGCGGCGACGCCGTGCAGCTTGCCCGCGTCGACACCGGCCTTCGTCGCGCCGGCGACACCGGCGTCCACGCAGGCGCTGCACCCGTTGATCTGGCTCACGCGCAGGTGCACCAGCTCCAGCGTCTCGTTCGGGACGCCGCCGGAGTAGACGTCCTTGAAGAGGTGCTGAACGCCCTTGGTGAAGTCGGGCGAGACCGCCGTGTTCTGGATGCGAAGGGTCATCTCTCCTCCAGGAGGATGTCGTCGTGATCGGTGAACGCGACTACGACGTCCGGTCGCGGCGGGAGGTAACGCGGGCCCCGGGCGTTACCTCTGCGGCGCCCGGCGCGTCGTGGTGGTGACACCACCCCACGTCGAGGAGAGCAGTGACCGATCAGGACGATCTCGCCGCGCGGTTCGAGATCCAGCGCCCCTACCTCCACGCGATCGCGTTCCGCGTGCTCGGCTCGCACGCGGACGCCGACGACGCCGTCCAGGAGGCGTGGCTCCGGCTCGCCCGGACCGGCCACGACGGCATCGAGGACCTGCGCGGCTGGCTCACCACGGTGACCGGCCGGATCTGCCTGGACGTCCTGCGTCGGCGCGGCGTGCGGGGCGAGCAGCCGCTCGAACTCCACGTCGGCACGCTCCCGCGGGAGGCGGACGGGAACGCCCGGATCGACCCGGAGGAGGAGGCCGTCCTCGCCGACTCCGTCGGCCTCGCGCTGTACGTCGTCATGGACGCCCTCACCCCGGCGGAACGGGTGTCCTTCGTCCTTCACGACGTCTTCGACGTGCCGTTCAGCGGCATCGCGGCCATCCTCGGCCGGAGCACCGCCGCCACCAAGATGCTCGCCAGCCGGGCGCGCGGACGTCTCCGCTCCGGCTCGCCCGCGACCGACGCCGCGACGCGCGAGGTCGTCGACGCGTTCCTGGCGGCGGCGAGCCGAGGCGACGTCGCCGGACTGCTCGCCGCCCTGGCCCCCGAGGTCGAACTGCGGGCCCAAGGGCCCGAGGGGCTGGCCGTCATCCGCGGCGCGGCCAAGGTCGCCGCCCAGGCCACGCGGTTCGCCGTCCCGGACGCCGTGGCGCACCCGGCCGTCGTGGACGGCGTCCCCGGCGTCCTCATCACCCTGAACGGACGTCCGATCAGCGTTCTGGCCTTCACGGTCGAGGGCGGGGTCGTCACCACCATCCACGGCCTGAGCGACCGAGCCCGCCTCGCCCAGATCGTCCCGTCCTGGGTCGCCTAGCGAGGGTTACCGGCGACACCTTCCGGCTGTTTGTGGCGGGCTCACCGTCGGAGATCGGGCCGTGCCGTCGGCTTGTTCAGGAGTGACCGGCGATCCGGTGGGGGCGGTAGGGGGCCTCCAGCCTGGCCGTCTCCTCTTCGCTCAGGGACACGTCGACCGCCGCGATCGCGTCCTCCAGATGACCCACCTTGCTCGCCCCGACGATCGGCGCGTTCACCCCGGGCTTCCCGAGCAGCCAGGCGAGGGCGAGTTGCGCCGGTGGCAGGCCTCGTTCGGCGGCGACCGCACGCACCACGTCGACGACGTCGAAGTCCGCGTCCTCGTACATGTCGTCCGCCACCGGGTCACTGCCGGACCGGACGGTGCTCTGCTGCCCGCCCCGGTAGCGGCTTCCGGTGAGCAGGCCGCGTGCCAGCGGGCTCCACGGGATGACGCCCACCCCCTGGTCCAGGCAGAGCGGGAGCATCTCGCGTTCCTCCTCCCGGTACGCGAGGTTGTAGTGGTTCTGCATCGACACGAACCTGGTCCAGCCGGCCGTCCGCGCGGTGTGCTGCGCCTTGGCGAACTGCCAGGCGTACATGCTGGACGCCCCGATGTAGCGCGCCTTGCCCGCCTTGACGACGTCGTGGAGGGCCTCCATGGTCTCCTCGATCGGCGTCTCGGGGTCCCAGCGGTGGATCTGGTACAGATCGACGTGGTCGGTCCCGAGCCTGGTCAGCGAGGCGTCGATGGCGGCCATCACGTGCTTGCGGGACAGCCCTCGGTCGTTCGGGCCCGAACCCGTCGGGAAGTAGACCTTCGTGGCGAGGACGTAGTCGTCGCGGCGTGCGAAGAGCTTGCCGAGCAGCCGTCCGGTGATCTCCTCGCTCACGCCGCCCGAGTACATGTCGGCGGTGTCGAAGAACGTCACGCCGGCCTCGACCGCGCGCCGCACGATCGGCTCGGCCGCGTCCTCGCGCAGCAACCAGTCCCTGTTTCCCGGGTCGCCGTACGTCATCATGCCCAGGCAGATCCGGGAGACCTTCAGTCCCGACGTCCCCAGCCTTACGTATTGCATTTCGTCTTACCTTTCTCTGGATTTCACCTCGGCCCGCGGAGGCCGGGATTCCTGATGAAGCGCGACGGAGAGCACGACGAGCCCGACCCCGGCGAGCTCGGCCGGTGTGGGGAGCTGCACGAGCACCGCGATGCCGATGACCGTCGCCGTGGCCGGTAGCAGCGCCACCAGCAGCGCGTACGTGGAGCGGTCCATGCGTGCCATGGCGAGTTGGTCGCACACGTACGGGATCACCGACGAGCAGATCCCCACCCCGACGCCCGCGGCGAGGGTGACCGGGTCGAGCAACGCGGGAGCGGCCTGCCGAACGGCCACCGGCGCGACGAACACGGAGGCGATGAGCATGGCCACGGCCAGCCCGTCGATGCCGCTGATGCCGCGCGGATGCCGGGACGTCCGGTGGGCCAGCACGATGTAGGCGGCGAACAGCACCGCGTTGGCGAAGGCGAACAGCAGGCCCAGCGGCTCACCGGCCAATCGGATGCCGGTCAGCACGTAGACACCAGCGACGGCGGCCACGAGCGCCGCGAGGTTGCGCGCCGTCCGGGCGCCGAGCGCGGCCAGCACGACGACCGGCAGGAACTCGATCGCGGCGACGGTCCCCAGGGGCACGCGGTCGATCGCCAGGTAGAAGCACACGTTCATGGCCGCGAGCACCGCGGCCCAGGCGATGACCGTCCGGCGTTCCTCGGCGTCGAGTCGGCCGAGGGTCCGCCAGGGGCGGCGCCAGAACGCGAAGACGAGTGCGGCGCTCCAGATCCTCAGCACCGCGACGCCGAGCGGGGCGAGCCTGCTGAACAACAGCACGGCGAAGGCCGGGCCGAGGTAATGGAAGACGGCGCTTCCAACGAAACAGGTCCATGGAGGCGCCGCGGAGAGGACGGCGCGAGGGCCGGTTGGCGGCATGACGTCATCGTCGGCCACCGCGTAATTTGGAGGAATGGCGAATCGACGGATCAGGCCGGAGCGGGCCTACGAACCCAAGGGAATGGACGCCCTCGACCTTCGCATTCTCACCGAGCTCCAGGTCGACGCCAGGGTCAGCTTCGCCGAGCTGGGCCGACGCGTCGCCCTGTCGGCTCCGGCGGTGGCCGACCGGGTGCAGCGGCTGGAGGAGGCCAGAGTGATCACCGGCTACCGCGCCGAGGTCGACCCGCGGGCGCTGGGCTTCCCGGTCACGGTGATGGTGCGGATCCGCCCGGCCATCCGGGAACTCCAGCGCATCTCCAAGATCGCCCAGGAGGTTCCCCAGATCGTCGAGTGCTACCGGATGACCGGCGACGACTGCTTCTACTTCACCATGCACCTGCGCGCGGTCGACGAGCTCGAGCCGATCCTCGACCTGTTCACCCCGTACGGCCAGACGACCACGTCCCTCATCCACACCGCGCCCGTGCCCCGCCGTCCCCTCCCTCTGGACTGAGACACGGGCGCGACCAGCCGGACGACGATCCGCGCCGGCTATCTGTAGGTGACGTCGACTCTCAGGTGGGCCTTGTTGGAGGTGACGGTCTCTCCGTTGTCCTGCCGGGTGCCCGTGGCCGTGGCGGTGTTGTCGACGTGGCCCTGGGACTTCTCCTTCGAGGTGACCTTGTGCGTCGCATAGCAGGTGAGCGACTGGCCGGGCTCCAGGGTGCGGGACGCGCAGGACACGCTCCCGGTCAGGGAGTCGTGGATGGTGATCGTGCTGATCGCCACCTCGCCGTCGTTGGTGACGACGAACCGGTACCTGACGGCGTCGTGCTCGCGCCAGGCGCTCATTCTGGCGTTGCTCCGCGACCTGGCCTTGGACTTGGGCCTGGACCCGGCCGGTTCGACGAACCGATCGAACTTCTTGACCAGATAAAGGCTCGCATGTGATCTGATCGGCTCGGCCAGCACCAGCGAGTGGTAGCTGCCCGCGCCGACCGCGGTCGCCACCGTCCCCTCGGGCAGCAGCATCTCCACCGGGGTCTCGCGCTGCTCGGTGGTGCCGTCACCCAATGGCCCGCGGCCGTTGTAGCCCCAGGCCAGGGCCCGGCCGTCCGAGGTCGCCGCGAGGCTGTGGAACCAGCCGGCGGAGACCTGGGTGACGTGTGCGCCGGGCGGCATGTGCACCTCCACCGGGGCGAAGCGGTCGGTGGTGGTTCCGTCCCCCAACTGCCCGCCGCTGTTGGCCCCCCAGGCCAGAGCCCGGCCGTCGGAGGTCACCGCCAGACTGTGGGCGGTGCCGGCGGCGACCCGGGTGACGTGGACGCCCGAGGGCAGCTGCGCCTGCACCGGGGTGAGGCGGGGAGTGACGTCGGTGCCGTCCCCGGTCTTCCCGACGGTGTTGTCCCCCCAGCCCAGGACCCTGCCGCCGGAGGTCACCGCGAGACCGAAGCTGTAACCGGCGGAGACCTGGGTGACGTGGACGCCAGGCGGCACGTGCACCTCCACCGGAGTGGTCCGTTCGTTGGTGGTGCCGTCCCCCAGCCGGCCCTGGTTGTTGTTCCCCCAGGCCAGGGCCCGGCCGTCGGAGGTCGCCGCCTGGCTGTGGTTGTAGCCGGCGGAGACCTGCGTGGCGGTGACGCCCGCGGGCAGGTGCGTCTCCACCGGAGTGGTCCGGTAGGCGTAGGTGCCGTCCCCCAACTGCCCGGCCCCGTTGGAACCCCAGGCCAGGATCCGGCCGTCGGAGGTCAGCGCCAGACTGTGAGTGTGGCCCGCGGCGATCTGGGTGACGGTGACGCCCGCGGGCAGATGCACCTCCACCGGTGTGAGCCGGTCGGTGGTGGTGCCGTCGCCCAGCTGCCCCACGCCGTTGTACCCCCAGGCCAGGACCCGGCCATCGGAGGTCAACGCCAGACTGTGGTACCCGCCTCCGACGACCTGGGTGACCGTGACGCCCGCAGGCAACGCCACTGGTCCCGGGATCTCAAGGTCCGCGTTATTGCCGTCCCCCAACTGCCCGTACTCGTTGTACCCCGCGCCGAGGACGAGGTCGGTGGGCGGAGCCGCGGCCTCTGAACGCCGCACCGCCCCCAACCCCCAGACCGCGCACACCGCGACCATCAGCACGGCCACGACATTGCGCCAACCCACCCGCGATCGGCGCGACCGCGTCCTGCCGCTTCCCCGCACTTCGGGTAGACCGACCCGTCCAGCACTCATCGCGCATCCCCCCGATGCTGATCCGATGCCGCCGATCCGATGCCCGCGCTCCTCAGGACACGCGCCACCGGCGACCTCGCTCAGCCGCGGCCGAAGGCCTCAGAGGAGAACGACAAGATCAACTCGTCGCCGCACAGCGTAGCCCCGCAAAGCCGGAAAGTAATCAACAGAAGCACTGCGTGGCGACCTGCCACGACGCCCGCCCCTCAAACCCCCGACCAAGGGCGTCACGCACAGCAGGGCGATGGTCGGGGCAGGTCGTCCGCTGTATCTTTTGATCGTTTTGTGGTCGTTCGTTGCGTCGACTGGTAGACCACTCGGCAGGACGGGGCGTCGGGCGCGTGCGCTTCGATGAGAGGGGATCTGTGACCGAGCGGCAGTGGCGTGTGGGGCCGCCGGGCCGGGGGCGGCTGGTGGCGTTGGCCGGGGCGCTGATGGTCGGGGCGGGGTTCGGGGCGGCGACTTCCCTGCTCAACGCGTTGTCCGGGCATTTCGCGGACCTGGACAGCAGGGAGGCCACGACGAGCGGGGCGTCGCCGCTGGAGATCGCGAGCACGCTGCTGGACTCGGGGTGGGCCTGGGCGGGGTTCGCGGTCGCCGCCGGATGGCTGTTCACACGTTCCGAGCGCGACGCAAAGACCGCGCTGGTGGTGGGTGCGGCGGCCGGTGCGCTGGGCCTGTTCGCGGCGACGGCCGCCTACAGTGCCGTGGACGTCTGGCGTGGGGCCGCAGCGTCCAGCTGGTCCGAGCCGGTCGTCTGGTGGGTGGCCGGTGTCGTGCTCGGGAGCCCGTTGGGTCTCGTGGGCGCGTACGCCAGGCGGCCGACGGTGGTGGGACTGCTCGCCCGGCTGACCGTGCCGGTCGGGGCCGCCACGCAGATGCTGGTGCTTCCGACCGGCCGCAACGGCAGGATCACCGCCATCACGCAGGGGATCGTGGGGACGGCGGCGGCGGTGTGCGTTCTCCTAGTCGTCGGTCTCTTCGTCGGGGCGAGGCGACGCCGCGCGACGTGACGGCTCGCCGGCCGGGGACGGCGGGGTGGCCAGCTCGCGGCTCAGCCGGTCCAGGTCGGTCTCGGGCTGGTCGTACTTGAGCATGCGTGCGACCTTGGCCTGCTTGGCCTTGGCTCGGCCTCGTCCCATGGGTTACGTCCTCCTGGCGCCGGTTTGCGGCCTGCCAGTATAGGCAATTGCATAATTCGGCAACCTGCGGCCCGGCCGGTGACGGTCAGTGGCTTGCTAGTCTCAGCGAGCTGAGGGTCGCTGGAGGACACGTGATCGGTATGGGGGCGACGTCGATGGACCGGACGCCGTGAGCGCGCCGCTGTACCAGCTGAAGGCGGAGTTTTTCAAGACACTGGGGCATCCGGCGCGGATCCGGGTGCTGGAGCTGCTCAGCGAGCGCGACCACGCGGTGGCGGAGATGCTGCCGGTGGTCGGCATCGAGCCCGCGCACCTGTCCCAGCAGCTGGCCGTGCTCCGGCGGGCCGGGCTGGTGGTGTCGCGCAAGGAGGGGGCGACGGTGATCTACTCGCTGACCAGCCCGCGGATCGCCGAACTGCTGGCGGTGGCCCGGGGCATCCTGACCGGGGTGCTCTCGGAGCAGGCCGGCCTCCTGGACGATCTCCGCGCGTCCGGACGGCCCGTAGCGTCCTGACCGTCCGGTGAGATGGGCACGGGTCAGGCCTCCATGGCAATTGCTAAAGTCTGCAATTGCGCATGTCGGTATCCCGTGTGTGCGCCACCAGAGGACCCACTTTCCGAGGACGCCGTGAGACAGCTGCTGCGCAGGATCCGCGCGACCGGCCGCGCGACCGGCCGGGTGGCCGGGCCTCCGCGCGAGCTGCCGGACGCGGAGGCGCCGGGCAAGGGCCCTGAGCTGGGCGGATCGGTCCAGTTCCGGCATGTGGACGCCGGGTCGTGCAACGGCTGCGAGGTGGAGATCGCCTCGGCGTTCGGACCGGTGTACGACGTCGGGCGGTACGGGGCGCGGCCGGCGGCCTCGTCCCGGGACGCCGACGCGCTGGTGGTGACCGGGCCGGTGACGCGGAACATGCGGACGGCACTGCGCCGCGCCCACGAGGCCGCCCCGGAGCCCCGGCCGGTGGTCGCACTCGGTGACTGCGCGCGCGGCTGCGGAGTGTTCGCGGAGGCGCACGGGGTCGAGGGCCCGGTGTCGGACGTGGTGCCCGTGGACGTCGAGGTGCCGGGGTGTCCGCCCGCGCCCGAGGCGATCGTGGCCGCGCTTCGCGGTCTCACCGGCCGGTGAGGGGATCGTCCGCCCCGTTGAACGTCACCGTCACCGAGGTCTCCCCCGCGCGGCTGCCCGCGCACGCCGCCGTGCTGCTGGACGCCGGGCACCGGCTCGCCCTGACCGCCGCGCACGAGGACCCGGACGGATCACTCCGCGTCGTCTACCTGTTCACCGCCGCCGCCACTGGCGCTTCTCCTGAGCGGCGGGACGAGTTGCACGTCCAGCTCGATCCGTCCGATCCGGTCGTGCCGAGCCTGGCGCAGCTGACCTTCCCGGCCGGACGGTTCGAACTCGAGATGCGGGATCTGTACGGGATCGTCCCGGCCGACCACCCGCTCCCGAAGCCCGAGGCGCGGCTCCGCTTCCTCCACAAGGGTCTGGAGAAGCTGTTCGAGGGCCGCCTCCCGGTGGACGCGCTTCCGCTCGCCGAGCGGGTCAGCGGCGACACCGCCGTCGGCCACGCGCTGGCGTTCTGCCTGGCCGTCGAGGACGCGGCGGGCGTCACGGTCTCGCCCGGAGCGCAGCGGACGCGGGCCCTGCTGCTGGAACTCGAACGCCTCTACAACCACGTCACCGACCTCGGCGCGCTGTGCGACGACGTGGGTCACTCGATCCTGAACGCCCACTTCGGACGCGTCCGGGAGCAACTGCTCAGGCTGAACGCCGCCACGACCGGGCACCGGCTGCTGCGCGGCGGTGTCGTGCCGGGTGGGGCTCTGCTCCTCGCCGTCCCCGACGCCGCCGGGCTGCAGGCGCTGGCCGCCGACATCGCCGAGCTGGTCGACCTGGCACTGGGGCACACCGCCGTCCTCGACCGGTTCACCGGGACCGCGCCGCTCTCCCTGGACGCGGCCCGCGACCTCGGCACCCTCGGCTACGTCGCCCGCGCGAGCGGGCTCGACGTCGACGCCCGCCGCGACCACCCGATCACCGACCTGCGTCCGGCGCTGACCGTCGCGACCCGGTCGTCCGGCGACGTGCTGGCGCGCTTCCAGGTCCGGGCCGACGAGATCGCCGCGTCCATCGCGCTGGTAACCGACCTGGCCTACGGGATGTCCCCCGGCCTGACCAGCTACTGGCCGCCGCTGTCCACTCCGGGCGAGCGGACGTCCGGAACCGGCGTCGTCGAGGGCTGGCGCGGGACGATCGTCCACCGGGTCGAGCTGGCCGCAGGCGGGACGCTGTCCCGCACGAAGATCGTCGACCCGTCCTTCCTCAACCGGCCGGCGCTCCCGGTGGCGCTGACCGGGACGACCGTCCCGGACGTCCCCCTGGCCGGCAGGAGTTTCCACCTCTCCCACGCCGGCGCCGACCTCTGACCGGCGAGGCGAGCCCGCCGCGCCGGGCGCGTGCTCAGTCCCTGGCGGTTTCCAGCAGCCGGTCGATCGCCTTCGCGAGCCGCGCTCGGACCTCGGGGTCGGTGATGACACCGTTCTCGTTCACCTGCGCGCGGTCGACCGGGAGGCGCACGCACGCCTCGTCCACGATCGCCGCACCGGTGTAGCCCAGGACGGTGCGCAGCGTCGCCTCGGCGCCGCCGCCACGTCCCGGCGCCGCCGCGTTCACCCAGGCGGACGGCTTGTCGCCGATCTCGTTGCCGCCCACGGTCCAGTCGAGAAGGTTCTTGAACGCACCGGGCAGGGTGCCCGCGTACTCGGGCGAGCAGACCAGCAGCGCGTCCGCCTCGTCGATCGCGGCGCGCAACTCGGCCACCGGGGCCGGGAGCGGGTCGGTGTCGTCGTCGGGGTTGAAGTGGGGCAGGTCGCCCAGCCCGGCGTAGCGCACCGCGCGGACGCCCGGCGGGACCACGTCCGCGGCCGTCCGCAGCATGACCTCGTTGGACGAATCGGCACGCAGGCTGCCGCTCAGTAGCAAGATCACAGATTCTTCCATCGCTTCAACGTAGCGCTCCGCGACCTCGCTCGAACCTCTCCCCCGGCGCCGGAAAACCCCGGTCCCGCCGGGCCGAACGGGCTTCCATCAAGTGATTGACGGATGCGCGGGAGGGGTTCTAGGTTGAGGCGGCATGAGCGTCGACTCCGCCCGTGCGCGGATCCTCGATGTCGCGACCGGGCTCTTCGCGGAGCTCGGATACGACGGAACGTCCACGCGGCTGATCGCGGAGGCGGCAGGGCTGAACATCGCCACGGTCGCCTACCACGTCGGCAACAAGCGGGACCTGTACCTGGCCGTCATGGAGCGGGCGCACCAGCGGGAGCGCGCCGCCCTGGAGGAGGCCACCGCCGACCTCACCCCGGACGTGGAGGGGGTGATGCGGCTCCTCGACCGCTATGTCGACTTCTGCGCGGCGAACCCCGACGTCCCCGCGCTGTGGGTGCACCGCTGGCTGTCGGACGCGTCGGACGTCGCGCACCTGGAGAACGCCTACGTCCAGCCCCTGATGGAGATGGTCGCCGACTCCGTGGGCAAGGTCGCCGGTGACGACGTCGACATCGAGTACCTGGTGTGGAGCGTCATCTGGTGCACCCACGGGTTCGCGAGCGGCGGAGTGCTGCGGGGCGACGGGGCACGGCACCGGATGGACGACCCGAGCGCGCTGATCCGCTTCCGCGCCCACATGCGGCGCATGGTGACGGCCACGCTCGGACTCGCCCCGTGACCACGCTGTCGCGGCGGCAACTGCTCGGCTACGGGGTCGGCTCGGTCGGGACGGGCGTGTTCTCCGCGGTCCCCGGGCTGCTGCTCCTGTACTACCTGACCGACGTGATGGGCGTTGCGGCGGGGGTCGCGGGCGCCGTCCTGGTCGTGCCGAAGGCTTGGGACGTCGTGCTCAACCCGATCGTCGGCGCGGCCAGCGACCGGGAGGCCGTCCGCACCGGACGGCGCACCCGGCTGCTGCTCACCGGGGCGGTGACCCTGCCGGTGCTGTTCGCCGCGATGTTCGCCGCGCCCGTGGACGGCGCGGGGTTCGCCGCGATCTGGTCGGGCCTGGCGTTCCTGCTGGCGGCCAGCGCGTTCGCGTGCTTCCAGGTCCCGTACGTGGCGCTGCCCGCCGAGATCTCCGAGCTGCCCGCCGAGCGGGGCCGGGCGATGGCGTGGCGGATCGTCTGCCTGACGGTCGGGATCCTGCTGGCGGGCGGGGCCGCGCCCGCGCTGTCGGACGCCGCCGGGGGCGGACGCGGCGGGCACGCCGTCATGGGCGTGACCGTCGGGCTGCTCATGGGCGCGGCGATGGTGGCCAGCGCGCTCGCCACCCGCTGGATCCCGGCGCGTCCGGGGCCGCGTCCGCTCGGGCTCGCCGCCGCGCTGCGCGCCGCCCGGGGCAACCGGCCGTTCTTCGCGCTGCTCGGCGCGTACGCGGCGCAGTCGCTCGCCATCGCGGTGATGCTGGCCGGCGCGCCGTACATCGCGGTGTACCGGCTGGACGACCACGGGCTCACCTCGGTGATGTTCGTGTGCATGGTCGGTCCGAGCGCGCTGGCCGTCCCGCTTTGGCGACGGCTCGCCGGGAAGTACGGTCACGTCGGCTGCTATGTCGCGGCGGTCGTGCTGTTCGCGGTGGCGGATGTGGCGCTGCTGCCCGCCGTCTCGGCCGGGTCCACGGCGGTCGTCCTCGCACTGACGGGGCTCGTCGGCGTCTGCTACGCGGCGCTGCAGCTGCTGCCGCTGTCGCTGCTGCCCGAGACCGTCCACGCCGACGCCGGACGGACCGGACAGGCGCAGCCGGGCGCGTTCACCGGCATCTGGACGGCCGCCGAGACCGGCGCGATGGCCCTCGGGCCGGGCGTCTTCGCGCTGATCCTCGCCGTGACGTCGTTCCACTCGTCCGACCTGGACTCTCCTGTTCGGCAGCCGGACTCGGCGCTGACCGGGCTGACCACCGGGTACACGCTCGTCCCGGCCGTCCTGCTGCTGCTGAGCGTCCCGATGCTGCTGGCCTACCGCGGGCTGGCCGCCGCCCACCGATCCACCGGAGAGCCGCAACCTCATGTCGTCTAAGCCCGCCCTGTCCGACGCCTCTCTCACCGCGACCGCTCTGCCCGCATCGGGTCGTCCGGCCGCCGACGTCCTGGCCGAGCTCGCGCGCCTGCGCGAAGGGGACCTGCCCGTGCGCGGCGGCCGGGTCACGGCCTACGTCTACGACACCGGACGCGACGCCGTGCACGACCTCGCCGCCACCGCGCACCACGAGCTGCTGGAGGTCAACTGCCTGGACCCGACGGCGTTCCCCAGCATCGTCGCGCTGGAGCGGACGGTCGTCGCGGCGGTCGCGGAGCGGCTCGGCGGCGACGCGTCCACGCCCGGGGTGTTCACCAGCGGCGGCACCGAGTCGATCATGCTCGCGGTGAAGGCCGCCCGGGACGCCCGTCCCGTCGAGGGGCGCCCGGAGATCGTGCTGCCCTCCACCGCCCATCCCGCGTTCCGGAAGGCGGCGCACTACCTCGGCCTGGAGGCCGTGACCGTCCCGGTCGACCCGGAGACCTTCCGCGCCGACCCGGAGGCCACGCGCGCCGCGCTCAGCCCGCGGACCGTCCTGGTCGTGTGCTCCGCGCCGTCCTACCCGCAGGGCGTCCTGGACCCGGTCGAGGAGATCGCGGCGATCGCCGCCGGCGCGGGGGTGCTCTGCCACGTGGACGCGTGCGTCGGCGGCTGGGTCCTGCCGTTCCTTTCCGGACGCGAGGTCCCGCCGTTCGACCTGTCCGTCCCGGGCGTCACCTCCCTCTCCTGCGACCTGCACAAGTACGGGTACGCGCCGAAGGGCGCGTCGGTCGTGCTGTTCGCGGACGAGGCGCTGCGCCGGCACGCCTACTACGCGTCCGCCGAATGGCCCGGCTACACGGTGATCAACTCGACCGTGCAGAGCAGCCGGAGCGCGGGGCCGCTCGCCGCGGCCTGGGCGACGCTGAGCGCGCTCGGCGCGGACGGCTACCGCGAGCTGACCGCGTCGGCGATGGCGGCGGCCGACCGGCTGCGGGAGGGCGTCACCGGGATCCCCGGCCTGCGCGTCCTCGGCGACCCCGCCGTGCCGCTCGTCGCGGTCACCTCCGACGATCCCGCGCTGGACGTCTTCGTCGTCGCCGACGAGGCCCGGGCGCGCGGCTGGTTCTTCCAGCCGCAGCTCGGCCACCAGGGGATCCCCGCGAACCTGCACTTCACGCTGACCGGCGTCACCGATATCGAGGCCCTGTTGGAGGCCCTCGCCGCCGCCGCCGAGGCCGCCCGGGAGGCGGGGCCGCCCGACGTCCCGTCCGACCTGGTGGACGCCCTTCGCTCCCTCGACCTGGACGGCATGACCGACGCCGACTTCGCGGGCCTGCTCGGCGCGGTCGGCGTCCAGCTGGACGGCGGCGCCGAGCCGGAGATGGCGTTCGTGAACACCGTCCTTTCCGCCCTCCCGCCCGCCACCCGCGAGAGCCTGCTGATCCGTTTCCTGTCCGTTCTGTACTCCGACGCCCTCTGACCAGGCACGACGGCCACCCCCGGTCGTCACGGAGAATCATCGTGTTGCTACTCTGAGCAACATGAATGATCTTGCCTGGATGGCGGCCGGGCCCGAGTTGCGGATCGACTGGGCCCGGATGCCGACCTACAACACGATCATGGCGGTCGCCGCGGGCACGGGGCTGATCCTGGTCGTGGCGCTGGGCCGGCGGCTGCTGCACCCGCAGGAGCGGGTCGAGACCTCGGGGTGGGCCCTGGCCTTCGCCGCCCTGGGCTTCATCCTGACCCTCACGGGCCTGCACATGACGCTCACCTGGCCGCTCGCCGGCCAGGGGTTCCCGTTCGACAACATCATCTTCGGCGAGCCCTCACTGGCGTTCGGCGTGATGCTGCTGGCGGCGTCGCTGTTCCTCTGGAAGCGCGGCGAGGCGCTCAACGCGGGCCCGGAGCGGGCCGCGATGGTGGCCCGGCTCGCGGGGCCGATCTCGGTGTTCGTGTTCGGCATGGGCCTGGCGTGCTTCGGCATCGCCGCGGCGGGCTGGAAGTACCAGCTGTTCGCCGCCCCGCCCCAGGAGCCGATCTCGGGCGAGTTCGCCAACCACCCGTGGCTCGAGGCGACGTTCATCTCCGGCCTGTACGTGCTGGTCGGCATCGGCTCGGTGCTGTTCCCGTTCGCGCTCCGCACGCCGTCGGGCTGGATCATCAAGGTCATCGGCATCGTCTGGCTGATCGCCGGCGTCCTGTTCCTGCTCTTCGGCGCCCTGAACTACTTCACCCACATCGGGCTCATCATCAACACGTCCTGACCGCGTCCCGCACGCGGCGGCCATCTAGCCCCGGCGCCCCCTGGAGCGCCGGGACGGCTCCGATCTGGGGCGCCACGGGGGCGGCGCCTGAGGAACACCGAAGACCGGTACCGTCCCCGGGTGCGGGATGTCCGCCGCCGCGATCTGCGCGGCGGTGCGCTGTTCGGCGCGGACGGGCGTGGACGGCCATGCGGACCGGTCCCGGGCGACCTCGGCGAGGTGCCGGGAGACCGTTCTCGCGGCGGCGGCCTGAGCCCGCTGGCGGGTGAGCTGGTAGAAGTCGTGGATCGCGTCGACGAGGGCCTGGAGAGCGGACGCGAGCGCGGCGAGGATCTCGCGGCCAGGGCCTTCTCCCGTCGAGGCGACGCCCAGGACGCGGGCCATGCCGCGCAGCCGCTCCCCGGCGGCCGTGCGTGGCGGGATGCGGCCGTGGGGCGGACGGGCCGCGCGGTCGTAGGCGTCCGCGGCCCGGCCGAGAACCGGATCGCCAGTCGCGAGGGCGACGGAACGGAAGAGGTCGGCCGTGGCCCAGCACGCATCGCGGACGGCATCGGGGTCGATGACGATGTCGCGGCGGATCTCTTCGGTGGCGAAGGCCGCCGCCCGGGCGGCGTCCCGGTAGATCGCACGGTATTCGTCGTCCGATGGCTCGGCGTCGCGCCAGAACTCGCCGGCGGCGGCTCGGCGGAGCGAGGCCCGCAGGTAGGCGCGGACGGTCAGCGCGTCCAGGCCCCGTCCGGACACCGGCGGGACGGCCGCGGGCCAGCGGGCGCGGAGCTTGGGCAAGGTCAGATCGGCGGCCAGTTTGGCGCCTCCGAACCAGACCGGCGATCCGGCGGCGGACCGGTAGTCCGGCAGCGCGACCGCATACCCGACCACCTGCTCCGGGTTCTCCCGGCTGTTCCGATGCCGCACCAGCACTCCGGATTCGCCTAGCCGCTCGAAGAAGTCGCGCTCCGTCCGCGCGATGGCGGCCGCCTCCTGGACGTGACGGCGCAACGTCGCGCGGGGGTGTTCCGTCCGGCCCTCGCGCCGGGCCCTCTCCATCTCACCGCGCGTGGGGCCGGGGGCGGCCGTCCGTTCGAACGGCGCGGACCACCGCAGCCCCAGCTCGTCCTCCACCGCACGGCAGCCGTCCCGGACCAGGCGGGCGCTCTTCCAGACGTCCGGCCGATGCCCGTCGACGCAGGCCAGCATGGCGACCACGTGGATGTGGTCCACGGCGTGCCGGACGGCCACCCAGCGGACGGCGTCCGGATCGCCCACCGGCGCGAGCCCGACGCGGTCCATCATCCGGCGCGCGATCCGGGCCCACTGCGCATCGGTCAGGACCGGATCCTCGGGCGCGGCCCGCAGCGACAGGTGCCATACGGGCTTCCTATAGTTCCGCTCCCCCAGCAGCTTCAGCGGCTGGTTGAGCAGCGTGCCGAGCGGGCGCAGGTCACGCCTGCCGTCCGGCCGCCGTACCGGCTCCAACTCGGCGGGCGAGCGGAACCCCGCGACGATGTGCGCGTCGCGAGGCCTGCCTTCGGCATCGGGACCGAACAGGTACCGCAGGAGTCCTTCCACCCGGGTGCCCCGCCCGAGTTTGCCGATCACGCCGCGCGCTCCGTCCGCGTCGTCATGGCAGGCGGCGGCAGATCTCGTCGGCGAGCCGGTCGAGTCGGTCCACCAGGCGGGTGCACGATCGCGCGCAGGCATCGAGCCGCCGCGCCGGATCGTCCGAACACGTTGTGGCGGACGCCCGGTCGAGGGCCTCCCCCAAGCGCCGGACCCGCTCACCGGCGCGCATGAACTCCCTCAGCGCCGCACGCCGCTCGGCGTGGGCGGGGTCCCGGAGCCCCTTCGCCTCGGCCAGCGCCGCCCGCGCGACGAAGGCGGCCATGGACAGGTTCGAGCGGGACGAGCCCTCCCGGATGATCTCGGACTCCGGCTCGGACAGCGTGATGTTGAGCCTCTTGCTCCGTCGCGGCGACTGGAGTCCGCGCCGGTTCCGGTCAGTGCCGGGCCGCCTCTTCGGCACCTGCTCGTGCTTCGGCCCACCGGGCTCGCTCATGAAGGAACTCCGTCATCAGAAGGGAACTGATCATCTGGCATTCCTTCCTGTGAGCCCGGCTGCGGATGACGCGCACAGAGATGAAGCAGCGCGCTGTGCGCTCCATACTCGCCCAGCCATCACTTATAGTCAACGAACTGGAGCGCGGAGTCACTGCGGGATCGGCCTCATTCGCCGGTGAGGCCGTCGATGGCCTCTCGGAGGAGGTCGGCGTGGCCGTTGTGGCGGGTGTACTCCTCGATCATGTGGAGGTAGACCCACCGCAGGGTCAGCGTGCCGCCCCTCCCGGGGAACTCCTCGTCCAGCGAGCGGCCTCGCGCGGTCTGCCGGGCCAGCTCGACCTCACGGGCGTGTGCGGCGAAGTCCTCCTCCGCGCCGTCCGGGTCGGCGAGGTCGAAGTCGCCGTCCGGATGGTCCGGCGAGCAGTAGAGGTCACCGACCTCGTCCTGCCCGTCGAACCTGCGCCGGAACCACCACCGTTCGTTCTCCGCCAGGTGCCGCACGAGGCCGAGCAGCGTCAGGTTCGTGCTCGGCAGCGGCTTCGACGCGAGTTGCTCCCCGGTCAGCCCGGCGCACTTGAGCAGCAAGGTGGCGCGATGGAAGTCCAGGTAGGCCTCCAGGGTCGCGCGCTCGTCTCGGGCCGGCGGGAAATTTCCGCGATCAACCGCGGGTGCAGTCCAAGTCATGGCGGCCAAGGGTCGCCCATGAGCGCCGCAGAATCCACCGGATTTCGGCGGCGGGACGGTGGTGGTCAGGCGGTGCGGGTGCCGGCGGCCAGGAAGAACGGGAGGGCGACGAACAGGCGGTCGGCGCGTGCCCTCTCGGCCTGCTCGTCGAGCCAGGCGCCTTCGGCGATGCCGGCGAGCACCGGCAGGACCCCGGCGCCCGTCCAGACGAACGTGTGGACCTCGACGGTGACGTCGGTGAAGCCGTTGTCCAGAAGGAGGTTCCGATAGCGGCGGGCGACCCGCGGGTTGGGCAGGCGGTCCGCGCGGGCATGGACGAGGGTGCGGACGAGTTCGGGGTCGTCGGAGTCGATCACGAACGTGTCCCAGTCCTGGCCGACGAGGACGGCCCTGCCGTTCCTGGCGAGGACTCGGCGGGCTTCGGCGACGGCTCGTTCGGGCTCGGCCAAAGCGTGCAGGACCTTGTCGGCGCGGTACCCGGTGACCGAGCCGTCCTCCAGGGGCAGTGCGGTGGCTTCGGCGACGTGGAACTCGCCCGCGGGCCAACGTTCGGCGGCGGCCTCGACCATGGCAGGGTCCAGGTCGACGCCGATGGCCCTCACGCCGCGGGCGGCGAGCTCGCCGACGGCGCGTCCGGCGCCGCAGCCGACGTCGACGACGGCGTCGCCGAGCGCTTCGTAGGTTCGTTCTCGCAGGTCACGGGCCTTGGGTAGGTCGTCGAAGGCGTCGAGGAGCGTCAGCAGCGTGGACATGGCTGAGATTGTGCGACTTAATGCCGACATGAAGTCAATCGGCGAAGTGGCGGCCCGGTTCGGGCTGCCGACGCACGTGCTGCGGTACTGGGAGGCGGAGGGACTCCTGAAGCCCGCCCGCGCGGGCGACCGCCGCCGCTACTCCGACGCGGACCTGCACCGGGTGGCGGCGATCCTGATCTCGAAGGAGGCGGGCTTCGAACTCGCCGACATCCGGACGATGCTGGCCGCCCGGTCCGCGGCGTCCCGCCGTGAGGTGGCGGAGCGGCAGCGCGCGAGGTTGCGGGAACGGATCGCCCGGGCGGAGGCCGCGCTCCACATGCTCGAAGGCGATTGCACGCACGACGACATCATGGCGTGCCCGCATTTCCGGGGCCTCCTGGCGGATCGCCTGGAGAACGGTGCCCATTCGACGGGAGTCCACGACGAGGACGGGTAGAACGAGAACGTTTCCGGCGAGCGAGGAGTGGCGATGGCGGCGACCGAGCCCGGGGTGCCCATGCCTGCCAGCCGCATCGGAAACGGGCATCCGCTCGCGCTCACCCTCATGACTCTCACGCTGGTCAGCGGGTTCGTCGACGCCGTCTCCTATCTGGGGCTCGGGCGTGTCTTCACCGCGAACATGACCGGCAACGTCGTCCTTCTCGGATTCGCGGCGGCGGGCGCTCCCGGGTTCTCGGCCGGGCGTTCGCTGGCCTCATTGGCGGCCTTTCTGGTCGGGGCGGTCTGCGCCGGACGCGCCGAGGCGTTCTTCCGGGAGCGGTCCCGGGTCCAGTGGGTCCGGAGCACGCTGGTCGCGGAGGCCGTCCTTCAGATCATCGCCACGATCGTGGCGTTCACGGCCGACGCCGAGTACGTGCTCATCATCCTGCTGGCCCTGGCCATGGGGCTGCGCAACGGCACGGTCCGGAAGCTGGGCGTCCCGGACATGACCACGACCGTCCTCACCCTCACCCTGACCGGGATCGCGTCCGACTCGTCCCTGGCCGGTGGGAGCAATCCCCGGATCGTGCGGCGGGTCCTGGCCGTCGTCGCGATGCTGGCCGGGGCCTTCGCCGGAGCGGCGCTGCTCCGCGGGCCCGGGCTCGCCTGGAGCCTGGCCGCCAGTACCGTGCTGGTCAGCGCCGCGGCCGTGGCCTACCGCGAACGCCTCTGACACTCGACGGCACAATGGCCGGTGACGGTCACGGGCGGCGGGTCGGGGCGGGCGGCGGGCGGGGGAAAGTGTCGGTGCGGGCCGGGAGGATGGTCCCGTGACTTCTGCTGCGATCACTGAGATCTCCGACGAGGCCGCCTACACCGCGGCCGTGCAGACCGCGCTGGACGCGGCGGACGCGTACTACGGGGACGGGACGTCCACGCTGGACGACGACGACTACGACCGGCTGGTGCGGGGCATCGCCGCCTACGAGGCCGCGCACCCCGAGCTGGTGCGGGCCGACTCGCCGACCGGCAAGGTCGCCGGCGGCGCGGTGGTCGGGGACGTTCCGCACACGGTCCCGATGCTGTCGCTGGACAACGTGTTCGGCGCCGAGGAGCTGGCCACGTGGACGGCGGGGCTGGAGCGGCGGCTCGACCGTCCGGTCGGGCAGTGGAGCGTCGAGCCGAAGCTGGACGGTCTGGCGATCTCGGCGCGGTACGTGGACGGACGTCTCGTCCAGTTGGTCACGCGGGGCGACGGCGCGGCGGGCGAGGACGTGTCGCACGGCATCAGCAGCGTCCTCGGGCTGCCGCGCGAGCTGGCCGAGCCGGTCACGGTGGAGGTCCGCGGCGAGATCCTGATGACGACCGCGCAGTTCACGGCGGCCACCGAGAAGCGTGTCGCGGCGGGCGGGACGCCGTTCGCCAACCCCCGCAGCGCCGCCGCCGGGTCGCTGCGGGCTCAGGACCGTCCCTACTCGGTCGAGATGACGTTCTTCGGCTACGGGGCGCTGCTGCTTCCGGCCGACGCCGGGTTCGGCGCGGGGACCACGGGCGATCTCGCCGAGCGGCTTCCGGAGCTGGCGCACAGCGAGGTCATGGCCCAGGTGGAGGCGTGGGGGGTGCAGACGACGTCGGGCACGCCGGTCGCCGCGTCCACGGCGGACACGCTGGAGGCCGTCCAGCGGCGGGTCGAGCAGATCGCCGAGGCCCGCGCCGACCTGGAGTTCGGCATCGACGGCATCGTCGTGAAGGCCGACCTGGCGGCCGACCAGCGGCAGGCCGGGTTCTCGTCCCGCGCGCCGCGCTGGGCGATCGCCTACAAGCTGCCCGCCGCCGAGAAGATCACCAAGCTGGTGGGCGTGGAGTGGAACGTCGGCCGCACCGGCATCATCGCGCCGCGCGCCATCCTGGAGCCCGTCGTCGTCGACGGCGTGACCATCACCTACGCGACGCTGCACAACGCCGCCGACATCGCGCGCCGCGGCCTGATGCTCGGCGACAGCGTGACGGTGTACCGCGCGGGCGACGTGATCCCGCGCGTGGAGGCGCCGGTCGTCCAGCTCCGGACCGGTGAGGAGACGCCGATCGCGATCCCCGAGGTGTGCCCTCGCTGCGGCGACGGGATCGACTCCTCGCAGGAGCGGTGGCGCTGCGTCCGCGGACGGGCCTGCCACGCGGTCGCCTCGATCCGGTACGCGGTCGGACGGGACACGCTCGACATCGAGGGCCTCGGCGAGAAGATCGTCGACCAGCTCGTCGACGCCGGGCACGTGGCCGACTTCGCCGACCTGTTCACCCTGGAGCGCGAGCAGCTCCTCGGGCTGGAGCGGATGGGCGAGACCAGCACGGCCAACCTGCTCGCCGCGATCGAGGCGGCCAAGGCCAAGCCGCTGAACAAGGTGTTCTGCGCGCTGGGCGTCCGCGGCACCGGGCGGTCGATGTCGCGGCGCATCGCGCGGCACTTCGGCACCATGGACGCCATCCGCGCCGCGGACGCCGAGGCGCTGGTGGAGGTCGACGGGATCGGCCCGGAGAAGGCCCCGGTCATCGTCGCCGAGCTCACCGACCTCGCCCCGCTGATCGACAAGCTGGTCGCCGCCGGGCTCGAGATGACCGAGCCGGGAGCGCCCCTTCGCAGCGTAGCCGGGGAGGCGGGCGAGACCGACGTGGAGGACGAGACCGACACGTCCGCGCCGCCGCTGCACGGTATGACCGTGGTCGTCACGGGAGCGATGACCGGCGCGCTCGCCGAGCTGTCCCGCAACGAGATGAACGAGCTCATCGAACGCGCGGGCGGGAAGTCGTCCTCGTCGGTGTCGGCGCGCACGTCCCTGCTGGTCGCCGGGGAGAAGGCGGGATCGAAGAAGGCCAAGGCCGAGGGGCTCGGCGTCCCGGTCGCCACGCCGGAGGAGTTCGCCGACCGCGTCCGCGACCTGCTGTGACCTGGCCGCCCGGCTCCCCCTCGGAGCCGGGCACGACCGGAGTCCGGCGCGACCGGAGTCCGGCGCGACCGGAGCCGACTCGGTGGACGCCGAACGCGACCGGCGCCTTTACGGCGGATCTGCTTCAACTCCGGCATATGCGGACGAGATCGGTAGGGTCGTCCGTCATGACTCCCACCGACGACCAGGTCCGTGAGCTCGTCCGCCGCTTCGTGACGCTCGACATGACCGGATGGGACGACGCGGCGTTCGACCGCGCCCTGGTCCATCTCGGCTGGAGTCCGAGGCAGGACGCCGTCGAGGAGCGCTTTCCGGGGTCCGGGGATTACGACACCGGTCTCGGCACGGGGTACGGGTCCTGCTACCGGCATGGCGCGGGCGACGAGCCCTGCGTGGCGCACGAGTTCCCGGCGCTCGGCGACGAGGAGGCCGAGACCGCCGCGCGCATGCTCGTCGGCGCCCTGCGGTCCCACGGCGTCGACTTCGACGACCTCTGGCACGAGCTCATCTCGGCGCAGCCCGATCTGCTCGGCATCGGCATCCCGACCCGCCGCGGCGCCCGCTTCTGACGCCGGGCGGCCCGCCGCCGCGTCCCACCGCCACCGCACCTCACCGCCTCCGGGCGTCGCGGCGGCCTCGTGACTCTCGCACGCCCGCATACTTCGCATGTCCACACATACACATACATAGATGCATGTAGGACACTCCTAGCCCTGTACCCCAGTTGTCAGTAAAGGGGTGATTTGTGTTTTCCTTCTCGGCGGACGTTCCGCTCCCCCCGTCGAAAGGAAGCGCCCGTGATCCGAGCACGAGCCGCACTCGCCCTTGTCGCCGTCGCCACTGCCGCGACGGCCTGCACGTCCTCCACGGGCGACGCTCCGCGCTCGAAGGCGGGCGAGGTCGCCGCGTCCACGCAGGTCGACCACGTGCCCTGCGCCGACCATCTCAAGCCGAACGCGACCTACCACGCGAACGGCGCGAGCTACTACACCGACTCCAAGGGCCGGCCCGAGCGCGCGGAGGCCACCAATCTGAAGTCGAGCGTCGCCGACCGCGGCAGCTGCCAGGGCAAGGCGGGCCACATGTCCGGCACGACCGGGTACGACGGCGGCCACCTCATCGCCGCGACGCTCAAGGGCGTGGACGAGCGCTACGACCTCGTCCCGCAGTGGGCCAGCCTCAACCGGGGCCTGTACGAGCGCATGGAGGCCGGGACCAAGCGCTGCCTGACCAAGCCCGGCGGCAAGATCCTGCACTACCGGATCAAGGTCACCTACGCGAACGCCACGACCCTGACCCCCAACCGCTACACCACCGACATCCAGGTCGGCACCACCGGCCACAGCGCGCAGACCATCAAGCTCACGATGAACAACCGCGCGCTCACCACGACCGAGAACACGCAGCTGCGCGGCCAGCTGGACAAGAGCCTGACCGCCGCCGGATGCAAGTGACCTGATCCCGGACCACGACGGCGGACGCCCCGGCACACGCCCGGGCCGTCCGCCGTCGGCGTCTCGGCGGCCACATCCCCCACGGCACGAGCCGCTTCGCTCACGCGTCCAACGACTCATGAGGTTCGACGCGTCCGGCATCAGGGTCGTCACCGCGTTCGAGGCGATTCGCCTCCACCCGCGGGCGTACTTCGGAATGACGCTCGACGACCCCGGGCTGCCGGGCATGGCGCTGTCCCTCGCCGTCCAGGAAGCGCTGCTCGAAGAGCCCGTCGACGCGCCGCTGCACGTCAAGGTCGCCATCGAGGGCCCGCACCGCTTCAGCGTCGAGGACGACGGCCCCGGGCTCCCCGTCGAGCCGCTGGGCCCGAACCGCACACCCGCGATCACCGAACTGATGACGACGCTGTACGCCGGCCGCCCCAAGGGCCGAAGCCGAACGGGAATGGCACCGGTGAACGCCCTGTGCACCGAGGTCGTCGCGGACGTATGGCGCGACGGCCGCCACTATCGCCAGCGCGTCGACCGAACCGCCGAACATCTCCCCTTGGACGTCCTCGAGGAATCCGACCGGCACGGCACCCGAGTGTCCTACCGCCTCAACGACTCCTACCTCTCCCCCACGGCGGAGCTCCCCCGTGACGTCGCCCCCATGCTGAGCGGCCTCTTCAACCTCCCCCAACACCCACCACACGTCCCCCGCCCCGTCCCCGGAACCACCATCGAACTCCACGACCTCCGCCACGACACCCGAGCGCGGTGGAGCCGGTAGAAGATCCGTCGTCGGCGACGTCCAGGCGTGACTGAGCCCCCGGTGTCGGGGCCGGGGGCTCGGTCACGTCACCGCCCGAGGGGGCGAGCTAACGGGCGGGCGTTCCTGGGGTCCTCCGCGTCCCTGTCAGCGGAGGAAGTGGTGGCTCCGGTCGAGGTGTCCGCGGGCCTTGAGTTCGGCGCGCAGCGGGATGTCGTCGTCCCACACGCCCGACTCGAGGGTGAAGCCGAAGTGGCTGGCGGCCTCGTCGCCGTCGCCGAGGAGCTGGCGGCGCAGCGGGCTCAGCGACCGCCACCACGCGCTGCGCCGGTCGATCGCGATGTCGTCGCGCCAGCGGATCCAGCGGTAGGTGTAGCAGAGGAAGACCATCTTCCTCGTGATCGCGGACTGGTTGGGCGACCGCGAGTGCCACAGGCGGCGGTCGAACACGAACGCGTCGCCGGGGTTCGCGGTGATCTCGACGGCGCCGGGCGGACGCGGGTACTCGCCGTCCGGGCCCGGCTCCGTCCGGTCCAGGGTGTTGTCGTGCTGGCTCCCCGGCAGGACGAGGGTGCCCCCGCGGCCCTCCTCCGCCAGGTCGCTCAGCACGTACGCCACCTTCATCGAGAACATCGGCCGCGGCTCCATCTCCAGGTCGGCGTTCTGCCGGTAGCCGTCCTGGTGCCAGCTCCACTTCGGCGCGGGCCGTTCGAGCGCGGGCGGGTTGACGTCGATGTGGCTGTGGTGGACGTAGATGTTCCAGCCCAGGTGTCCCCACAGGTGCGGGAACGTCGTGGGCAGGTCCAGCAGCTCGGTGAACGCCTCGTCACGGAACATCGCGCCGAGCACGTGCATCGAGCCGTTGTCCCCGAGGCGTCCGGCCCGGCCCTCGGACTCGTAGACGCGGTCGACGGCCGCCTCGATCCGGGCCCGCGCCGCCTCGTCCAGGGCGTTGCGGACCAGCAGGTAGCCCTGCTCGGCGAAGGTGCGGCGGCTGTCGGCGTCGATCGGCGCGAACCGGTCGGCCGGCTCGACCCGGTCGGCCTTCTCCTGGTTCAGCGTGTCGGGCATGGGCGTCTCCGCGGACGGATCGGTGGCGGCTCCCCGATGGCGCCGCCGGACGAGGCGTCACTCAAACCGAAGGCCGTGAAGAACCCGTGAAGAACCCGTGCGAAAACGATCTTTCTCCGCTCGGGCGGATCGTCCGGTTGGCCCGGTAGGTATGGTCCTGATCATGTGGACGGCCGCCCGGATCCTGCTCGCCGAAGACGATCCCAAACAGGCCCGCCTGATCCGGGTCTACCTGGAGCGGGAGGGACACCGCGTCACCGCGGTCGGCGACGGACGCCAGGCCCTCGAACAGGCCCGCGCGCTCCGTCCCGACCTGCTCGTCCTGGACGTGATGATGCCGGGCGTCGACGGCCTGGACGTGTGCCGGATCCTGCGCGCCGAGTCCTCGGTCCCGATCCTGCTGCTGACGGCCCGCTCGACCGAGGACGACCAGCTCCTCGGCCTCGACCTCGGCGCCGACGACTACCTGACCAAGCCGTTCAGCCCCAGGGTGCTGACCGCCCGCGTCCGGGCCCTGCTCCGCCGCGCGGGCGCCGGGAAGGGCGCGGAGACGTCCGCCGAGGTCCTGCGCGTCGGGGACCTGGAGATCGACCCGGACCGGTTCGAGGTGCGGATCGCCGGACGGAAGGTGGAGCTGACCGCCAAGGAGTTCGGGATCCTGCAGACCCTCGCGGCCGAGCCCCACCGGGTGTTCACCCGCGCGCACATCCTGGAACTGGCCTTCGGCTTCGACCACCACGTCCTCGAACGGACCGTCGACGCCCACGTCATGAACCTGCGCCGCAAGATCGAGGACGACCCGGCCGACCCGGTCTACGTGACCACGGTCTACGGCCGCGGCTACCGCCTCGGGCCCCTCGCCGACCGGTCCCGGCCCGAGCACGGCCCGGCGGAGGCGACCGGCGAGCGGTCGGGCTGAGGACGTGTCCTGGGGGTTCCGCGCGCGGGTGTTCGTCGTCGTCGCGCTGGTCGCGGCCGCGGCGGTGGGGGCGACCGCGTGGCTGACCGTCCGGGCCACCCGCGCGGAGTTCGCCGAGTCGGCGGCCGTCGAGAAGCGGGTGGTGGACGGCGTCTACGACACGCTGAACGTCTACGGGGTCAAGCACGGCACCTGGGAGGGGGTGGTGGGGCCGGTCGTCCGGCTCGGGCGGAGCACCGGCCAGCGGATCCGGCTCACCACCCTGTCCGGCGAGGTGGTCGTCGACACCGACACCGAGGCGGCCCGGACGGCGCGTCCGGTCACCCGGCGGCCGTCGGGCGCGCTGGACCCCCGGCAGATCATCCTGCGCGCCGACGGCGAGACCGAGACGGCGCTGCCGGCGGGTCCGTCGGGCGCGGACACGGCCGGTCCACCGCTGAAGGCGTTCCAGGCCCGGATCGCCTTCTACCGCCAGGCGCTGCGCCTCCGGGCGTGCCTCACCCGCCGGGGCGGCCTCGACCTCGACTCGGTCGAGGCCGCCCGCTGGCCGAAGGACACGCTGAGGAGCGGCGTCCCACCGGGCTTTCCCAGCGAAGCGGTCCACGGCTGCGTGCGGCTGAGCGGCAACAGCGTCGCCGAGCTCGGCGGCGACGACCGCGCGACCGAGAACTGTCTCGTCCTGCTTCGGCGCGACCCCGCGACCCGACCGACGAACGCCCCTGGGAGCGCCCGGAAGAACACCCCGGCGGGCGGTTCCGCGAACCGGCCCGCGGCTCCCCCGACCACGGTCTCCAGGGCATCGCCGTCCACCGAGGTCCAGGCCTGCGCCGAGCAGATGCTGCAGCAGCGGCTGGAGGGGGTCGCGCCCGAGCCCCTGCTGCTGTGGCTCGGGTACGGGCAGACGACCGGGCAGCGGACGTTCCAGCCCGCCCGCGTGATCACCGCGGCCGTCGTGGTCGCCGTGCTCGTGATCGCCTGCACGCTGCTGCTGAGCCGCCGGGTGCTCGCCCCGATCGGGGCGCTGGCCGCGGCGGCGCGCCGGCTCGGGGCCGGGGACCTGTCCGAACGGGTCGCCGTGCGCGGCCGGGACGAGATCGCCGAGCTGGCCCGGAGCTTCAACCGCATGGCCGACTCGCTCCAGCGCAGCGAGGAGGCGCAGCACCGCATGGTCAGCGACATCGCACACGAGCTGCGCACTCCGCTGGCCAACATCCGCGGCTACCTGGAGGCGCTGCACGACGGCGTCCTTGAGCCCGATCCCGACCTGGTCCTGTCACTGCTGGAGGAGGCGGTGCTGCAGCAGCGGCTCATCGACGACCTGCAGGACCTGGCGCTGGCCGAGTCGGGCGCGCTGCGGATGCTCCGCACGCCCCTGGACGTCCGGGAGCTGCTCGAGACCAGCCGGGTGGCGCATCGGGCGGTCGCCGAGTCGCACGGCGTGGAGCTCGGCGTCGCGGCGGACGTCGTGCCGCCGGTCAACGCCGATCCGGACCGGCTGCGCCAGGTCATCGGCAACCTCGTGACGAACGCGCTGGCCGCGACGCCGCCCGGCGGGACGGTCACGCTGCGCGCCTCGTCCGCCGGCGGTGTGGTGAAGATCCAGGTCGTCGACACCGGACGCGGCATCGCCCCGGACGAGTTGCGGAACGTGTTCGACCGCTTCTGGCGGGCGGACTCGGCGCGGGGCCGGGCGACCGGCGGACGCGGCCTGGGGCTGTCGATCGCGCAGGGGATCGTCCAGGCCCACGGCGGGAGCCTCGTCGCCGAGAGCGAGCCCGGCCGCGGCTCGACCTTCACCATCGTCCTGCCGCGAGCGGACGCGCGGACCGAGCCGGAGTGAACACGCGCGGACTGGCTGCGATAGGGGCGTGCGCGCAGGTCCGGGGCGGGGACGCGCGCTGGGCCGGGGTGAGGACGCGCGCTGGGCCAGATGAGGGAGCGTGGCGGGGGGACACCGGGTGCCGTCGATGGGGCCTCGGGCACCCGGTCGGCGTCCGTGACGGACGCCCTATCCGATCAGGCGGATCGTGTTAGCGCTTGCCGTGGTAGCGGTCCCACAGGGGCTTCATGCCCGAGGTGTAGACCACGACGTTCCCGTCGTTCTGGACGGCGAGCCAGGTGGGCTTGCGCCACGTGTGCGTGGACCAGAGCGCCTTCTTGCTCTTGCTGTAGACGACCAGGTTGCCGTCCCCTTGCATGACCGTGTACGCGCCGTTGTTGCCCGACGTGCCGGTGTGCCACGCGAACTTGCCGTAGCGGTACAGGGCCAGATCGCCGTTCGGCTGCATACGGAGCTGCCAGGCCCCGTTCTGAGACCTGACCGTCTGGTACTGGTACAGCGTCACACCGCTCGACAGCGTGGAGATCCAGTGGTAGCTGGACCAGAGCGGGGTCTTGCCCGTGTAGACGACGGCGTTGCCGTCGTTCTGCATCGTCAGGTACGCACCGTGCGCACCGGGGCGGCCCGACGTGTGGCTGCTCCAGTACCTGTGGCTTCCCTTGGCGACGACCAGGTCACCGTCGGTGCGCATGGTCGCGACCGAACCCTTGACCCAGGTGTGGGAATTCCAGATCGCCTTGGACCCCCGGTAGACGACCAGGTTGCCGTCGGCCTGCATCGCCAGCTTGTAGCCGCCGTTGGGCGAGCGCAGGTACTGCCCGGCCTTGAGGGTCTGGCCGGACTTCAGCACCGAACGCACCGCGCTCGCCTCGACACGAGGCTGCGCGGACTCGGCGAAGGCGGGCACCGCGGACGTGACGGCGGCCGTCGCCAGCGTGGCCGCGGCGAGCGCGGTCAGCTTGATCTTCATCTGTTGAACGAAACCCTTCTGTCGCTGATGTCGCGTGGAGCACGGATGTGACGTGCGAGGACGATCTTCGGTTCATGGTCTTCGAAATCAAAATCGAGTCTCAGCACGACTCGTGCCCGCCGCGGTCCCGGCGCCCGGCGGCGACCCGGCTGACGCCTTCCACGTCGTGGCGCCGTCCCCGGCCTTCCGAAGCCGGGGACGGCGGCGTGCGGCGCGGGTCATGATTCCTTCGGCGCGGATCGTGATTCCCTTCGGCGCTGGACAGGCATCGGCGGACGGAGGAAGGTCGGGAAATGGACGGGCCCACCCCACGCCGCGACCAGGCGGCCCCAGGGCCGGACGTGCTGGTCGGCCGCGAGGGCGAGGCCACGCGGCTGCGCCGGTTCGTCCGGCGGATCCTGCTGGGAGAGGGCGACGCGCTCCTGCTCGCGGGCGACGCGGGCGTGGGCAAGACGTCCCTGCTGAACCATGCCGCCGCCCTCGCCGGCGACGCCGGGATCCGGCGGCTGCGCGCGACCGGCACGCAGTACGAGGCGGACATCTCGTTCGCCGCCCTCCACCAGCTCCTGCACCCCTGCCTGGACGGCCTGCCCCGGCTGAAACCCGTCCACGCGCGGGCGCTGAACGTGGTCTTCGGGCTGGGCGACGGCCCGCCGCCCGCGCAGATGATGGTCGCCGGCGCCGTCCTGGCGCTGCTGAAGCAGGAGTCCGCGGCGCGGCCCCTGGTGCTCGTCGTGGACGACCTGCCGTGGCTCGACCGTGCCAGCGCGCTCGTCCTCGGCATGGTCGCGCGCCGCCTCACGGGCCTTCCGGTCGGGCTCCTGGCCGCGGGACGCACCGGTGAGGCGGGCTTCTTCGACCGGAGCGACCTGCCCGTCCTGCGTGTGGAGCCGCTGTCCCGGCAGGCGGCGGCGGACCTGCTGGCCTCCCGCTACCCCGTGATGACCCCGCGCGTCCGGCGGCGGCTGCTGGAGACGGCCCTGGGCAACCCGCTCGCCCTCCTCGAACTGCCCGTCTCGCTCGGCGACCTCGCGCACACGGTCGCCGGAACCCTGCCCGTGGCGCTCCCGCTCGGCCACCGGCTGCAGGAGGTCTTCGCCTCGCGCGTCCAGGCGCTGCCGCCGTCCACGCACGACCTGCTCCTGCTCGCCGTCCTGGACGGCACGGACGACCTGCGCCTCGTCCGCGCGCTGGCCGCCGGCCTCCCCGGCGAGGGCCTCGAACCGGCCGAGCACGCCGGACTCGTGCGGGCCGACGAGACCACCGAGCGGCTGGCGTTCCGGCACCCGCTGATCCGCTCGGCGGTCGTGGCGCTGTCCACCAGCGCGCAGCGCCGCCGCGCGCACGCCGCGCTCGCCGCGCGCCTCACCGACCAGCCGGAACGGCACGCCTGGCACCTGGCCGAGGCCACCGACCACCCGGACGAGCGGGTCGCCGCGCTCCTGCAGGACGTCGCGCACGCCAACCTGCGGCGCGGCGACTCCGTGGGCGCGGTCACCCAGCTCCTGCGCGCCGCCGAGCTGAGCCCGTCCGGCAGGGAGCGCAGCGGTCGGCTCTCCGAGGCCGCCTACCTCGGGTCCATCGTCACCGGCGACCTGCGCGACGCGCCCCGCCTGCTCGCGCGCGCCCGGACCGCGCACCCGGGCCCGGACGGCCCGCTGTCGGCGGCCGTCGCGGGCGCCTACCACCTCCTGCACGGCGACGGCGACGTCGACACCGCCCACCGGCTCCTGACCACGGCCATCGCCCACCGGGACGACCCGCGCGACGCCCACGACAAGGTCCTCGTCGAGGCGCTGTACACGCTGCTGATGATCTGCTTCTTCGGCGGCCGCGCCGACCTGTGGCCGCCTCTGCGGGACACCGTCGACGGTCTCCTGCCGCGTCCTCCCGAGCTGCTGGCGATCCTGTCGCGCACGTTCGGCGACCCGGCCCACCTCACCCCGGCGATGCTGGCGCGCGCCGACGCCTCGGTCGCCGACCTCGGGCAGCAGGTCAGCCCCGCCCGCATCATCCGCACCGGGATCGCCGTCGCCTACCTCGACCGGCTGTCCCTCTGCCGGGAGCCGCTCCGGCGCGTCATCCAGCACGGACGCGAGGGCGGCGCGGTCACCTCGGCCATCGAGGCGCTGTTCCTGCTCGCCCAGGACGACTTCCACACCGGCCGCTGGGACGAGGCCCGGGACCACCTCGACGAGGGCCTCCGCCTGTGCGGCACCCACGGCTACGACCTGCTCGCCTGGACGGGCCGCTTCACCGAAGCGCGCCTGGCGGCGGCCCGCGGCGACACCCGGACGGCGTCCGGGATCGCCCGGGCCATGGACGCCTGGGCCGCGCCGCGGCGCGCCGGGATCGTGAGCGACTACGCGTCCCACATCCGCGCCCTGTCCGCACTCGGCCAGGCCGACTTCGAGAGCGCGTTCCACGACGCCGCCGCCGTCAGCCCGCCCGGACCCCTCGCCCCCTATGCCCCGCACGCGCTCTGGGTCTTCCTCGACCTCGTCGAGGCCGCCGTCCACACCGGCCGCCACGAGCAGGCCGCCGCCCATGTCGCCGCCGCCCGGGACCTGCGCCTCGACCGGCTGTCCCCGCGGCTGCACCTGGTCGTCCTCGCGTGCGCCGCCATCACCGGCCCCGCGTCCGGCACCGCCGTGCTCGAAGGCACGATCGAGGACGCCATCGCCGAGCCGGGCGACGACCGGTGGCCCTTCGACCTGGCCCGCATCCGGCTCATGTACGGATCCCACCTGCGCCGCGCCAAGCGCAGCACCGCCGCCCGCCGCCACCTGACCGCCGCCGCGGACCTCTTCCACCGGCTCGGCGCGACGCCCTGGGCGGAGCGCGCGGACCGCGAACTGCGCGCCACCGGCGTCCGGCTCGCCCCGCCCGGCGCAGGCCTGGCGTCCCTCACTCCGCAGCAGCGCCAAATCGCCCAGCTCGCCGCGGCGGGCCTCAGCAACAAGGAGATCGCCGCCCGCCTGTTCCTCTCCCCGCGGACGGTCTCCACCCACCTCTACCAGCTGTTCCCCAAGCTCGGCGTCACCTCCCGGGCCGCCCTGCGCGACGCCCTGTCCGAGCCGTCCGCCGACTGACCTCAGACGCACGACGCCCCCAAGCGGGAGGCAGGACGACCCCAATACGTCATTTGACGGAATCGCCCCCGCGCCGCGCCGACCTACGTTCGGGCCATCTCCACTCCATCAACCGCCCGCCGGCCCGGGGCCGCGGGCCGAGGAGGCGCAGCGTGAACGCAGGTCCGCAGATCAAGAACGTCGTGCTCGTGCACGGCGGATTCGTGGACGGCTCGGGATGGCAGGGGGTCCACGAGCACCTGACCGCCCAGGGCCACCGGGTCGTCGTCGTGCAGAACCCGACCCTCTCGCTGGCCGACGACGTCGCCGTCACCCACCGGGCGCTGGACGGCCTGGACGGTCCCGCCGTCCTGGTCGGCCACTCCTACGGCGGCGCGGTCATCACCGAGGCGGGCGGCCACCCCAACGTCGCCGCCCTCGTCTACATCGCCGCGTTCGCCCCCGACAAGGGCGAGTCGGTCGTCACGCTGACGTCCGACCCCGCGCCGGGCGCGCCGGTGCCACCGATCCTGCCGCCCGCCGACGGGTTCCTGTTCCTGGACCGGGAGAAGTTCCCCGCGTCGTTCGCCGGTGACCTGCCTGAGGCGCAGGCGCGGTTCATGGCCGACGCGCAGGTCCCGTGGAGCGTGGACGCGGCGGGCGGCGCGGTGTCCGAGCCGGCGTGGCGGACCAGGCCGTCCTGGTACCTGGTCGCCGCCGACGACCGGATGATCCCGCCGCCCGTCCAGCACTCGATGGCCGAACGCGCCGGGGCGACCGTCACCGAGGTCCCCGGCAGCCACGCGGTGTACGTCTCCGACCCCGCCGCGGTGGCCGCCTTCATCGTCCGCGCCGCCGCGGGCGAGCGCTGACCGCCTCCGTCGCGCATCGTCCAGCCCGGCCGGGTCTTCCGGCCGGGCCGGACCCGTTCCCCCGCCTGCGGCGACCGTGACCAGGTAGTCACCGCGAGGCCACTCTCTGGCGGCGGCGACTGATCGTCCGCCCTCGCCCGGCGCGGGCGCGAGGGACGCCAGACCGGCGTCCAGGCCGGGCCGCCGGACGCCCCGGACGCGTCCGCAGGGCCCTGACCTGGAGTGCTTGCTTCCCCGGACGGCCCGCACGGTCCCCGCGGTTTGGGCCATGACGCTCTTGATGTCGTAGAACAATCGATTCGGCTGCGGCACGTCTGAGGGGACATGGGACTCATGCGGCTGGTCATGCAGTGGGCGGCGAGGATACGGGTGCTGAGTGCGCCCGGCGTCAGCCTGCTGGCCCTGAGTTACGGCTGGGCGCTCTGGAAGATGCCCGACCTGATGCACCTGGCGGATCCCAAGGACCGCCACAACGCGCGGATGCTGGTGGTGTCGGTCGCCGGGGGCATCTTCGTGGCCCTCACCCTGCTCTACACCGCCCGCGGCTACCAGCTCGCCCACCGGGGCCAGGTCACCGACCGGTTCAGCAACGCGCTCGAGGCGCTCTCCGCCGACCACAGCGACCAGCGGCTGGGCGCGGTCTACGCGCTCCAGCACGTGGCGCGCGACTCCCGCCTGCACCGCACCGAGGTCTTCGACGTGCTGGAGGCGTTCCTCCGCCGCAACGCCTTCGGCGGCGGTTCCCCGGACGTCCAGGCGGCCCTCCGGGCCATCCTGCGTCCCCCCACGTGGGCGCGTCCGCTCAACCTGCCGGACGCGAACCTGTCCGGCGCGAACCTCCACCACGCGAACCTGGCCGACTCCGGCCTGCCCGGCGCCGACCTGTCCAAGGCGACTCTGACCTGGGCGAACATGGCCCGGGTGACGCTGACCGGCGCGACCCTCCCCGGCGCCGACCTGACCGGCGCCGACCTGCACCGCGCGAACCTCACCGGCGCGAACATGACCAGCGCGAGCCTCATCCGCGCGGACCTCACCTGGGCCGACCTCACCGACGTGGACCTGACCTGGGCCGACCTGATCGGCGCCCTCCTGCGCCGGGCGACGCTGACCCGCGTGACCCTCGCCCAGGCCGACCTGAACCGCGCCGAGCTGCCCGGCGCGAACCTGACCGCCGCCACCCTGACCGAGGCGACGCTCATCCGGACGGACCTGACCTGGGCGGACCTGAGCGGCGCGAACCTCTCCCGCGCCAACCTCACCCACGCCGACCTGACCGACGCCGACCTCACCCGCGCCAACCTCTCCAACGCCGACCTCACCGGCGCCGATCTCACCGGCGCGAACCTCTCCCGCGCCAACCTCACCGACACCGACTTCACCGGCGCCGACCTGACCGACGCCGACCTCACCGGCGCCCTGGGCGTCACCTCCAAGCAACTCAGCGAAGCCGGCAAAACCGCCGGCCTCATCGGCTTCCCCGCCTGACCGTCCATCCGGACCTCCCGAGCCCGACAGGCGCACCTGGGCGGCGTGCGTCCCACGGGCAACGCCGAGCACTTCGTTCCTGCGGAACACATACCCCCCGGAGGGTGTTACCTTCGTGCATATACCCCCTATGGGTACAAGCCGGGATCGGAGAAGAAGATGCGCAACCTGCAGCCCCTCACGCCCGAGGACGCGCCGGGCAAGTCCAAGGAACTACTCGGCGACATCGTCGGACGGCACGGCTCGGCCGGCGACATGGTGAGCACGATGGCCCACTCCCCGGCGCTGCTGCAGGGGTACCTCGACCTCTCCCGATCGATGAAGCGGGTCAAGATGCCCCGCGCGCTGAGCGAGAAGATCTCCCTGGCGCTCCAGGAGTGGATCGGCTGCGGGACCTGCATGATCGCCCACATCGAGGCCGGTCAGGCGGCGGGGCTGAGCGACACCGACATCACCCTGGCCCGTCAGGGCACCTCGACCGACGTCCGCGAGGCGGCCCTGATGGGCTTCGCCCTGCGCGTCCTGACCGAGCCGTCCTCCCTCACGCCCGAGGACGTGGCGGCGCTGCGCGAGCACGGCTGGAACGACCGGGTGATCTCCGAGCTCGTCGGCCTGGTCACGCTCAACATGCTCACCGGCTCGTTCAACCTCGTCGCCGGGATCCAGCCCGACACCAGGCCGTAGGCGACATCCCGGGCGTAGGGTGTGGCGCGATCACGCAGGCGACCCGGAGGTCCGAGAATGCGTTCGACGTTCCGCACTCCCGCTGGTGTCACGCTCGGGATCGAGCACTTCGGCGACGCGGCGGCGCCCCTCGTCCTGCTCGCGGGGGGCACCACCATGCTCTCCTGGCCCGACGCGCTCTGCGAGTCGCTCGCCCAGGGCGGGCGTCACGTCGTCCGCTACGACCTGCGCGACAGCGGCGCGTCGACGACCGTCGACCCCGAGGCGCCGGCGTACACGCTGCGCGACCTCGCCGCCGACGCCGCCGCGCTCGCCCGCGGGCTCGACGACCGCCCGGCGCACGTGGCGGGCATCGGCGTCGGCGGGATGGTCGCCCAGGTCGCCGCGCTCGACCACCCGGACGCGTTCTCCGCGCTCACCCTCGCCGGAACGCGGCCCGTCGCGCCCGGTCCGGCCGACGACGACCTCCCCGACCACGACGCGGCGGCCATGGGACGCCTGTTCTCCACCCCGATGCCCGACTGGTCCGACCGTGCCGCCGTGGCGGAGTTCGCCGCCGCTGGCGCGGAGGCCCTCGGCAACGACCCCGCCGCGGCGCGCGCGAACGCCGGGCGCGTCTTCGACCGCACCCCGGGCACGGAGCCCGCGATCCAGATGGCCAACCAGATCGGCATGGTGTTCTCCAAGCTCGACTGCACGCCGCGCTGGCGCGAGCGCCTGCCCGAACTCGCCATGCCCGCGCTCGTGGTCCACGGCCGCCGCGACCCGTTCTTCCCCGTCGGCAACGGCGAGGCGCTCGCACGCGAGATCCCCGGCGCGCGGCTGCTCGTCCTCGAGGACGCCTCGACCGCGATTCCGGACGCCGCCGCCGGCGAGGTCGCCACGGCGATGCTCGCGCTGTAGACGGCCGCCGATCCCTTTCGCAGGCGGACGCCCCGCGACGCGACTCGTCCAGCGCGGCGGGTAGGAAGGGTCAGGCGGGCGGGGACGGCCAGTTCCGGAGGGCGACGTCGAGCGCGTCCAGCGTCCTCGTCCAGGACGTCTCCGAGTCGCCCGAGTGCTCGAAGCCGCCGGACGCCTCCAGGCTGACGAACCCGTGGAACGTGCTGCCCAGCAGGCGGACGGCATGGGTCTGCTCCTCGTCCGGGACGCCGTAGCCACGCAGGATCGCACGGGACATAGCGGCGTGCCGGGGGCCCGCGCTGGAGGCCGCCGTCTCAGGGTCGAGGCGCAGCCGAGCAGCCGCATAGCGGCCCGGATGCTGCTGCGCGTAGGCGCGGTAGGCGTTGCCGAACGCGACCAGGGCGTCCTTGCCCGCGCGTCCGGTCACGGCGTCGGCGACCCGGTCGGCCAGCTCCGCCAGGGCGAGCAACGCCACGCGAACGCGCAGGTCATGGGCGTTGGCGACGTGCGCGTACAGGCTCGCCACGGAGACGTCGAACCTGCGCGCGACCGCCGAGGCGGTCACCTTGTCGAAGCCGACCTCGTCGGCCAGCTCCGCCGCCGCCCGCGCCAGGCGCTCGGGGGTCACCCCAGCCCGTGCCATGAGTCTCCTCCTAGAAACTTAAAGCCTTTAATGATTTGCATGGTACCTCTAGCTTGGCTACCTTCGCGGGCATGAACCCGCTCACCGAACGCGAGATCCGGGCGTCCTTCGTCAACTGCTCCAAGGGCGAGGCCGGACGGCTCCACCTGCCGAAGGACTTCACCGACCTCGCCTGGGACGACCTGGACTTCCTCGGCTGGCGCGACCCCGCCGCCCCCGAGCGCGCCTACCTGGTCGCCGAGCACGGCGGGCGCCTCGTCGGGATCGCCCTGCGCGCCACCGGCGCGGCCTCCCGCGGCTTCACCGCCCGCAGCATGTGCTCGCTGTGCCTGACCACCCGGGCCGGCGGCGGCGTGTCCCTGATGACCGCGCGCCGCACCGGCGAGGACGGCCGCCAGGGCAACACGGTCGGCCAGTACATGTGCACCGACCTGGCCTGCTCCCTCTTCGTCCGCGGACGGAAGGAGTCGGCCACCGCCCGCGACATGGAGGAGACCCTCAGCCTGGACGAGAAGATCGCCCGCACCCGCGCCAACCTGGACTCCCTGCTGACCAAGGTCACCCGATAACCCTCCGGCCGATCGGCCGGAGAACGGCCCGCGATCGGCCCGCGATCGGCCGCGGTCACGGCTAGCGTTTCGCCATGATCACTGAGCAGGCGGCAACTCGACGCCGCGTTCTCCTCAACTTCACCGCGCTCGGCGGCTGGGCGACGGTGCCCTTCATGGTGGCCCTGACACCGATAGGACAGTCTCATCGGCTCTCGTTAACCGATGACGGCACCGGCCCTCCGCCCGGGGGCACCGGGACGGCGTGGTTCACGGCCACGGTGGTGATGACGGCCGTGGTCGGCGGAATGTCGGCGATGGCCGCGCTCGACGCCCTACACGTTCTCCGCGACAGCGGTCCGAGACCGGGATGGGACCAGAACTTCACCTATGTGTCCGGGGTCGCCCTGGGCGCACTGCTGTGGTTCGTCGGCGGGATCGCGAGCGCCTTCTCGGTGATCACCACAAGTGATTGCGGGACGGGCGGCTCAGCGCCATGCCTGGATCATCCCGGCCCCGCCATCCAACCGTTCTTCCTGTTGTGCATGGTGGCGCCGACGCTTCTGCTGGGGATCTCGTTCTGGCTCGGCGTCCGCTCACAGGTGTTCGCGCTCCTCACACCTCCCCTCATCGCGGGGATGTACCTGCTGGGGGTCCACCTCCACCTTCCGCACGTGGGCTTCGGTGACCTGAGCGGGTAGCGGCGGCGGCCCTCCGAAAGTGAGGTCGCTCACCCTCGGAGGGCTCGGCCGCACAACCCGCGACGCGCTGCATGGCCTGCGGCGTAGGGGCTGCGGGGGTCGAAAGCACGTGTCGTCGAGGCGGTCGGACGGCGTCGGCCGGACGTCGGTGGCGCGTGGCGTTGGGATCCGACCCAGAAGGTGTGCTACGGTTAGATCGTTGGTTGCAGTTGTGGTACCCATGAATTCATGTGCGCCTGACGGAAATTCCTCCATCGGGCGCATTAGTTTTTTCCGGCATCTCCGGATGGGGCCTCTGCCTACAGATCGGAGAAGGTCATGGCAACTCAGGGAACCGTGAAGTGGTTCAACGCCGAAAAGGGTTTCGGCTTCATCGAGCAGGACGGCGGCGGCCCCGACGTCTTCGCTCACTACTCCAACATCGCGTCCCAGGGCTACCGTGAGCTCCAGGAGGGCCAGCGGGTCTCCTTCGACGTCACGCAGGGCCAGAAGGGCCCGCAGGCGGAGAACATCGTCCCCGCCTAATCGGCCGGACGCGTATTCCACTCGCCGGGGTCCGCACCGCATGGTGCGGACCCCGGTTTGTGCTGTTTCCAGGAAGGCATACACCCGCATGTCCCGCAGGCCCCAGAAGCCGAACCGGCGCGCCTCGTCCTCCCCTCGGTCCGGGGCGTCGCCTCGGTCCGGGTCGTCTCCGCGGTCCGGGTCGTCGCCGACCGAGTTCAAGCTGCCGGAGAGCACGACACCCGCACTTCCCGCCGTCGAGGAGTTCGCCGCTCTCGACATGCCCGCGGGACTGCTGAGGACCCTCACCGAGCAGGGCCTCACCACTCCCTTCCCCATCCAGGGCGCCACGCTGCCCAACTCGATCGCCGGACGTGACGTGCTGGGACGGGGCCGGACCGGCTCCGGCAAGACCCTGGCGTTCGGGCTCGCGCTCCTGGCCCGCACGGCCGGACTGCGCGCCCAGCCCAAGGCGCCCCTCGCCCTCGTGCTGGTGCCCACCCGCGAGCTCGCCCAGCAGGTGACCGACGCGCTGACCCCCTACGCGGCGGCGGTCGACCTCCGCCTGGCCACCGTGGTCGGCGGACTGTCCCTCAACAAGCAGGCCATGACGCTCCGGCGCGGCGCCGAGGTGCTCGTGGCGACCCCCGGCCGGCTCAACGACCTCGTCGAACGCGGGGACTGCGTGCTCGGCGACGTCCGCATCACGGTGCTGGACGAGGCCGACCAGATGACCGACATGGGCTTCCTGCCGCAGATCACCAGGCTGATCCAGCAGGTGCGGCCCGACGGGCAGCGGATGCTCTTCTCCGCCACCCTGGACCGCAACATCGACCGCCTGGTGCAGCGGTTCCTCTCCGACCCGGTGGTGCACTCCGTGGACCCGTCCGCGGGGGCGGTGACCACCATGGAGCACCACGTCCTCCACGTCCAGGACGAGACCGACAAGAAGGCCGTCACCACGCGCATCGCCGCCCGCGACGGCCGGGTCATCCTGTTCCTCGACACCAAGCGGTCCGCCGACCGGCTCGCCAAGCGGCTGCTGGCCGTCGGCGTCCGCGCGGCGGCGCTGCACGGGGGCCGCTCCCAGCCGCAGCGCAACCGCACCCTGGAGCAGTTCAAGAACGGCCAGGTCACGGCGCTGGTGGCGACGAACGTCGCGGCCCGCGGCCTGCACATCGACGACCTCGACCTCGTCGTGAACGTCGATCCCCCGGGCGACCACAAGGACTACCTGCACCGAGGCGGACGCACCGCCCGCGCGGGCGGCTCCGGCGGCGTGGTCACCCTCGTCCTGCCCGACCAGAAGCGGGACGTCAACAAGCTCATGTCGGACGCGGGCATCCGTCCCCGGACGGCCAGCGTCACCTCGGACGACGCGGAGCTCGCCACCATCACCGGCGCCCGCGAGCCGTCCGGGCTGCCCGTCACCCTCGAGGTTCCGCAGCCGGCGACTCCGTCCCGTCCGGAGCAGAAGTCCGGCAGCGGGCGCAGCCGGCGCTCCGGTCGCGGACGTCGAGGCGGCGGCTCCGGCTCCGCCTCTGGAGCGGTGGCGAGCACGGCAGCCGGGACGAACGGCCGGGGCTCGGCCTCCCGTTCCGGAGCCGGGGCGCCAGCGGCCGGTGGCGCGTCCGCGACCGGCGGGCGCGGTTCCGCCCGCCGGGGAGGATCCACTGGGGCCAAGGCTGCATCCGGCAGCGCGGGCGGCCGCGGTTCCGAGCGTCAGACCGCGTCCGGTGCGTCGTCCGCCAAGGACGCTCGCACGCCCCGCCGCCGAACGGGCTCCGGCGGCGGCACCGGCGCCACCGGCACCCGCAATTCCAACCGCCAGGGTACCCACCGCACCTCGAACAGCTGATTCTCGCGCCTCCGGCCTCGACCACATGGTCGAGGCCGGAGGCGTTTCGTTCGATATTCAGGCAGCGGATCGTCCTCCCGGCCGGCCGACGCGGCTGGCCTTCGCTCCGCGAGACGCCGGGCCGGAATCGCTCAGTTCTCTGGTGACGCGGCCAAAGCGGTCAGGGCGAGTTCCTGTATCTCGTCGTCCATGGCCATGCCTCGCCAGCCACCGCTGTCGGTGATCCGCTCGTCGCGGTCGAGGCAGGCGTGCAGCAGGGGTGCGAGCGGACGGGCCGCGGGTCCCATGTCCGCGAGGTTTCGCAACGCGGCCAGCTCGATCTGGCTGTAGGACGCGCCTGACCTCACGTCCAGGATCTCTTGGAACACCTGGAGGGCCAGGTCGGCGTTCCCGGTCGTCCTCCAGTGCGCCCAGGCGACGGGGACGGCCTCGTGGCTCCTCCATTGCCGCTCGTTCGCGCGCAACCACTGCTCGGGCCAGGTCATCCGGCTCGTCCCAGGTCCCGGTCCCAGCGGGGCAAGACAGCGGGCCAGCGCGCTCGCGAGCGTCGCCGCGTCGCCGCTCGCCGCGGCCGCCTCCTTGGACTTCGGACGGCCGTCCTCAAGCCCCGCTCCGGCGTTCTGGCGCAGTGGAGCCGTCAGGGTGAGCACCTCGTCCACCGTGCGCAGTAGTGTCGCCTCCTCGCGGACGACGGCGAAGCGGGCGCGGGCGGCGGTGAGCGCGATGATCCAGGGGTCCGCAAGGCCGGATGTGCGAGGTCGGGCGGGCTCGGCCGGTATTGCGGGGACGTCGCGTCCGGACATCTGCGCTGACGACTCGTCCAGGGCTGTGCGTTCCACTCGTTCCAGGTGCGGGGCGCAGCTCGAGGCTGCGGGGCCTGCGGCCTCGATCACGGTGCAGGCCAACTGCGGATGCGTGGAATCGAGCAGCGCTTTCAGCTCGGGCACTGCCACGGCCGCTGCGGGCCCGCATGCCGCGAGGGCCTCGCAGAGTAGGTGGAATCGGGGCAGGCCGTCCGTACGCAGGACGATCGGGGTGGCGTCCTCGGCGTTTGGCTGCGCCGCCAGGCACCGGGCGAGCGCGGACCGCAGCGCGGGGGCCAGCAGCGAGCCGTGCCGTGCGGCGGCCGCGACCAGGGCCTCACGCAGCGGAGGTTGCGAGAACCAGTACGAACGGCCGCTGTAGAAGCCGGACTCGCCGAATCCCCTGTCCTCCTCGCGGTCCAAGGCGTGGACGAGTGCGGGGACGGCGCGCGCGTCCCCGTGTCTGGCCAGTGCCCAGGCGGCCTGGGCGGCGGTCGGACGGTCCGGGTCATCGAGCGCATGGGCCAGCCGGTCATCGAACACTTCGCCGGTGGTGCCCACTGCCGCGAGCAGATCGGCGGACATCCTGCGGTTCTCCGGTTCGGAATCCGTCAGGGTGGCCCCGACCAGCGGGAGCAGCGCCGGGACGGCCGAACGCCGTCGCACCATCGCGTCACCGGCCGCCTGCAGTGCGCCCGTGCGGACCTGCGCCCGCTCATGGCCGATCAGAGCACGGATGACGTTCAGTTGTGCGGACGCGTCGTCCCCGCACATGGCGCACAACGCCCTGGCCAGGCGAGAACCGTCCTCGGCCCACGCCGAGTAGGCCTCGTGAGGGGTGGTCGGCGCGAGCGCCGCGTCGAGCAGGTCCCGCCAGTCGGCGGCGTCCGGGTCGAGACGCTTGTTCGCAGCCAGGCAGGCGAGCCTGAGCGCTTGGGGGTCCCGGTCCGGTGCCTCCGCGAGACCGCGGACGGTCGCCGCGAGCACGCCCGCCGAAGGCGCGTTCGATTTCCGCGCCTTGGCCGCTGCTCCCGCGCCGTGCAGTCTGAGCGACACGCGCAGGGCGAGGTCCGGCTCCACGGCGTCGCGGCCGGCCAGTGCCCTCGCGGCGTCCTCCGCGCGCGGAGACCAGAGGGCGTACTCCCACAGCAGGGCCGCCGCCACGCCCCGAACCGCGCGGTCGGGGTCGTCCAGGAGGGCGACCAGAGTGTCGTGCCCGGCGACCAGCGCCGCCTGGCAGGACAGCGCCTGCTCGTCCGAGCGCCAGGGCTCGCGCATCTGGTTCTGCAGGGCCACGAACTGGCCGATCAACTCGACGATCTCCGCCCTCATCGCCAGGCCGGACGTCGCCGCGAGCTCGATGAGGAACGGCACGGCCGCCGCGCCCGCCGAATACACGGCGCCGCCCTGGTGGTAGATCGAGGCGTCCAGGTCGTCGAGCAGTTCCTCGCGTTCGGGATCAGTGCCTGGACACGCCAGCGCACGAAGCGCCGCCGGGACATCGTCAGCCGCCCCGTACGCGTGCCGGAGGTCCGCCCATGGGACGTCGTCGAGGCCGTCGAGCGGTGTCAGAGCCCCGTCCGGCGCCGGTGTCGACGTGGATTCGGCGCGCGGGCCCGCGCCGTCGGAAGGATCGAATCGACTGGCTATCGCTGACGCTTCCCCAAGGAGTCGAGACCGTCGGGCCCCGCGACTTCGCAGGACGAACCCGCCTGAACGCCGAGGCTACCGGCTTACTCAGGACCCCACGTCAGGCGGGTGCGCCAGCGCGCGGACGGAAGCGCGCATCGCGAAGCGGCGGACGATCCGGGCGAGGTAGGCGACCTTCACCCGTCCAGATCGACGGCGTTGGCGGAGCGCCCGGAATCTGCCGGAGGGCGCGGTATCGGTAGGTGACCGGCGCCCAGGTCACCGCCAGGGTCTGGGGGGCGTCCCACCTCAGGTCGGTGCACAGCACCGCGGGACCGTCGAACAGCTCCGGAGTGGCCGCGACCATCGACTCCCATGCGTGATCCATGGCTGACTGATCGGTAGCGCTCAGGGTCGGCGTCGGACCTTCACGGAACCGGATCCGACGCACGTCCAACACCTCGACAGGTGATTCGCCGGGCGACCTGATGACGGCTCTCGCGGACATCGGACTAGCGATGGTTCGGTGGCGGCGGGATGGTGGACGTGCTGGGCGCGGTCTCCGGCCAGACCAGCAGGACGGGGCAGGGGGCGTGGTCGACGATGAATCGGCTGGCGGGGCCGAGGCTGCGGGGGCCGAGGTGGGTGATGTCGCCGTCGCGGGCGAGGATGAGCAGGTCGGCGCCCTCGGCGGCGGCCACGACCTCCCGTTCGACACGGCCCGAGCGTTCGGTCCGGGTGCACGGGCGTCCCAGCCGCTCGGCCGCGGCGTCCAGGAGCCGTTCGCCCGCCGCGGCGGCCAGGTCCTCGACCCGCGTGCCGGGGTCGCGGTCGGGGCGGGCGCGGCCCAGCAGTCCCGCGTAGGCGCCGTGCGCGGCGTCCGACACCTCGTGCCCGGAGACGTGCAGCAGCACCACGTCGGCGTCCCTGGACGCGTGGGTGCGCGCGGCATCGACGCAGGCGGGCCAGGTTCCCTCCACGATCCAGACGATGATGGTCACCGTGTTCAGCCTCCGATCGCTTGGAGCGACACCCACAATGCCACCACCGAGAGCAGCAGTGCGGTGGGCACGGCGAGCAGGCCGAGCCGGGTGAACTCGCCCAGGTCCACGTCGGTGTCGTGCTCGCGCACGACGCGCCGCCACAGCAGGGTGGCCAGGGAACCGGCGTAGGTGAGGTTCGGGCCGATGTTCACGCCGAGGAGGACGGCCAGGACGGCTCCCGGTCCGATGGGGGCCGTCAGCGGCAGCAGCACCAGCACGGCGGGCAGGTTGTTGATGACGTTCGCCAATACGGCCGCCAGCACCGCGATGGCGAGGAGGGCCCCCAGGCCGGTGCCAGTGGGAACCAGGTGGCCGAGCGCGTCCGCGAGGCCGTTGTCGACCACCGCCCGGACCACGATGCCCAGCGCCAGCACGAACGCGCAGAACGGCAGAGCCGCCGCCCGGACGATCGCCGTGGGGGTGGTGCGTCGCTGAGCCAGGGCACGTGCCGCGAGGACGGCCGCGCCCGCTGCCGCCGCCCAAGCCGGATTGACGCCGAGCGCCGAGGTCAGCACGAGACCCGCCAGGGTGCCCGCCACCGTGAGCAGGGCGAACAGCGGCAGCTCACGAGGCTCGGAGGCGAGCGGGGCACCGGCGCCCGCGTCCAGGTCGGTGGCGAAGAACCGGCGGATCACCACGTACTCGGCCCCGATCGCGACCAGCCAGGGCAGCGCCATCAACATGGCGAAACGGGTGAAGGTCAGGCCGCTGGCGGCGAACGCCAGCAGGTTGGTCAGGTTGGACACCGGCAGCAGCAAGGACGCGGTGTTCGACAGGTGGGTGCAGGCGTAGACGTGCGGCTTGGCGCGAGCGCCCAGCCGGGCGGCGGTCGCGAACACCACCGGCGTCAGCAGCACCACCGTGGCGTCCAGGCTGAGCACCGCGGTGATCGACGAAGCCGTCACGAAGACGAGGACCAGCAGGCGCCGGGGGCTGCCGGCCGCCCGGCGGGCCATCCAGGCGCCGCAGGCGTGGAACAGTCCCTCGTCGTCGCACAGCTGGGCCAGGACCAGGACGGCCGCGAGGAAGCCGATCACCGGGCCCAGCCGGGCGGCCTCGGCCACCGCGTGGTCGAGCGGGATCGCTCCGGCGGCGACGACCACCCCGGCGGCGGGAACGGCCACGACCGCCTCGGTCAGACCCCACGGCCGGATCACCGCGCAGCCCAGCACCACCAGGAGCAGCACGACGGACAGCGCTTCTGCGAGTGCGGCGTTCAGCGGCGGACCCTTTCCCGACGGACCCATGACGCGAGGATTCTTCACCCACCCTCGTGCCTCAGCCCCACCCAGGACCGTAAGCCTCGCCCACCCCGCCAGAACCCACCGTCACCAAACCACCGCCAATACCGTCCCACCACCCCCGAAACCCGCCCCAACCCTCCTCACGAGTTGAAAGCCCCACCCCGACAGCCCAGCACAGCGCTCACCGGGCCGGAGACACGGGGGTGGGCCAGGGGGTTTTGCGGGCGCGGGGTGGGGGTGTGGGGGGTGAGGGTGGGGACATGATCCTTTGTTTCGGTGGTCTCGCCGTTGGTGGGGGAACCTCGTGACCGCGCTCGTCGAGGAGCTCGTCGGGGCTCGGGGGTTGCTCAGCGACCTTGATCTCGGGGGCGGGCGGGCGCGGGAGTTGTTGGCGCTGGCGGCTCGGTCGAAGGGCGCGGGGGACGCTGCGGGCCGGCCGTTGGAGGGGCGGAGCATCGCGCTGGTCTTCGAGCGGCTCTCGACCCGGTCCCGCTGTGCGCTCGAGGCGGCCGCGGGAGAGCTGGGGGCCCGAACCACCTTTCTGGACGCGTCGACCCTGCATCTGGGAAGTCAGGAATCGCCTGGCGACACCGCGCGGGCGCTGAGCGAGATCTTCGACGGGATCGTCTACGCGGGTGCCCATGCCACGCTGGTCCAGATGGCCGGGGCCGCTTCCGTGCCGGTGTGGAACGCAGGGACGGAGCGCTGGCGTCCGGTGCAGGCTCTGGCCGATGTGCTGACGATGCGGGAGTACGGCGGGGACGAGCCGAGCGAGATCGCGTTCTGCTTCACCGGGGACGCTCGCGCTCCCATCGCCGCGTCGCTGCTGGTCACCGGGGCGAGCCTGGGGATGGACGTGCGGATCGCCTCGCCTGCCCACATGCGGCCGTCGAGTGACGTCCTTCGCGGGGTCCGGGATCTCGCGCGTCGCAGCGGTGCGCGCGTCCTCGTCACCGAGGGGGCGCGGGACGCCGTCGCGGGGGCCGGGTTCGTGCACACCGCCGCCTGGCTCCGGGCGGACGAGACCCGCAGCAGTTGGATCACCCGTGTCCCCAATCTCGTCCCCTACCGCGTCACCGACCAGCTCATGGAGGCCACGGGACGGCCCGACGCGCGGTTCATGCACGACCTGCCGGCCGTCCACGACGCCGGTTCGGCGCTCGGCCGGCGGGTTCACCAGCAGTTCGGGCTCAATGGGGCCGAGGTCACCGAGGCGGTGTTCAGGTCGCCGAGGTCCGTCGTCTCCCGCCAGGTCGCCAACTGCGGGCCGGTGTTCAAGGCGGTTCTGCTGAGCACGTTCGAGCGGGATGTGTCCGGCACGTGAGCGTCTCCACGCCCCCTGGAAGGGCCCCGATGAGTGACCGAACGTTCGTGAGGAAGGGCTCGCGGTGTTCCGTTCTGGAGGACGCCGCCGTCACCGCGCTGGCGCTCCGGCTGACGCGTGCCGCTGAGCTGGCGGGGGAGCGTCCGGAGGATCTGGTGGCCGGCCTGTCGGACGCCGACCTGGGCGTCCTGTACCGCGGCTGCGTCAGGCGGATCCGCAGAGAACACGACGAGCAAGCCGTCCCCCGGGACGAGAGCCTGATCAGGAGCCGCATCCGATGAACAATCTGCACCGCGAACTCGCGCCCGTCTCCGACGCCGCTTGGGCCGATCTGGAAGGGGAGGCACGGCGGACCTTCATGCGTCATGTGGCGGGGCGCCGGGTCGTGGACGTCCCGCAACCGGGCGGGGTCGAGCTGTCCTCCGTCGCGACCGGCGGGCTCGAGCCGGTCCCCGCTCCGGCGGACGGGATCGTGGCGCACGCGCGCCGGTCCCAGCCGCTCGTCGAGCTGCGGCTGCCCTTCACCGTAGACCGGCGGCAGCTGGACGCCGTCGAGCGCGGCGCCCGCGACGCGGACTGGGGACCGGTGAAGGACGCGGCGCGGCGGATGGCGTTCGCCGAGGACCGTGCGGTCTTCCACGGGTACGCGGCGGCGGGCATCACCGGCCTTCAGGACGGCTCGTCGCATACCGGGCCGTCCCTGCCGGACGACGTGCGCGGCTATCCGGACGCCGTCAGCCAGGCGGTGACGGCCCTGCGGCTGGCGGGCGTCGGCGGGCCGTACGCGCTGGTGCTGAGCGCGGACGTCTTCACCGCCGTGAACGAGACGTCCGACCACGGCTACCCGGTCCACGAGCACATCGCCCGCGTCCTGAACGGCGACATCGTCTGGGCGCCCGCGATCGAGGGCGCGTTCCTCCTGTCCACGCGCGGCGGCGATTTCGAGCTGCGAATCGGCCAGGACCTGTCCATCGGCTATCTGTCCCACGACGCGGACACCGTCCAGCTGTACCTCCAGGAGACCATGACCTTCCTGACCCACACCAGCGAAGCCGTGGTGCCGCTCACGCGCTAGCCCCGAGGCTGGAAGGGAACCCGACGGAACGCGTTCTCTGAATCACGGCCCGGCGTTCGATCCCGCCCGGGCCACAGGGCACCGTCTGAACGGGGTGCGGGACGGCGACGAATTCACCTTCGGACGCGCCGGGCACCATGTGCGGGTGGTCGAGTGCGACCACAAGGTGCCCTGCGTGGGATACGCCTTCTCCAAACCGAGCAAGCGCTGTCGCCGGAATTCGAAGAGTTGCGGCGCCGCCTGGCGAGCGAAGGGCGGAGCCGCGAGTTCGGCCCTCTCATCGCACGCGCACGCAAGGACGGCGCAGAGGTCGAGCAGGAAGTCCAGCGGCCGCTGTTCGCCTTTCTCAGCGACACCCATGTCAGCGTGTTCGAGCGGAACCCGTGGCTGTTCGACTACCCGGTATCACCGAGTGCACCTATCTCGACGAGGACCAGCGGGAACGCGCGGACCGCGTCGGCCACACCCTCTGGAGCCAACTGCGTCCCGTGGTCGAGGCCCACCCGCGGACCCTGTTCGTCCTGACGCACTTCAGCCTGCGCCACTCGGACGCCGACGTCCTCGCGTTCTTCCAGCGTCAGTCAGCGGAAGAGGGCACCGAGGCGCTCCGCAACGTCCTCCCGTGGGCCCACCCGGCGAGTCACCTCCCCGAGCAGCACCAGCGCCGCTGACCCGGCGTGCCGCACCGAGCGTTCTGCCGGTGGCGGTCACGGGTGCCGTCCCGGGGCCCTCGGATCGGCGGGCATCCGGCGGGGGCTGGTCAGGGGGCGCCCAGGGTCATGAGGCCGGATTCGTAGGCGGCTATGACGAGTTGGGCGCGGTCGCGGGCGGCGAGTTTGGCGAGGAGGCGGCTGACGTGGGACTTGGCGGTGGCGACGGACATGTGGAGTTCGGTGGCGATCTCGGTGTTGGACAGGCCGCGCGCGATCTCCACCAGGACCTCGCGCTCGCGGTCGGTGACGTCGGCGAGGCGGCCCGCGGCCTCGGCCGCGACGGCGGGGCGGCGGGCGAACTCGGCGACCAGGCGCCGGGTCACGCGGGGGGACAGCAGCGCGTCGCCGCCGGCGACGACGCGGATGGCGGCCAGCAGGTCGTTCGGCGGGGTGTCCTTGAGGAGGAATCCGCTGGCCCCGGCGCTCAGTGCGGCGAAGACGTAGCGATCGAGGTCGAAGGTGGTGAGGACCAGCACCCGGACGGGGACGGGGTCGGGGCCCGTGAGCAGCCGCCGGGTCGCCTCGATGCCGTCCGTCCCGGGCATCTGGATGTCCATCAGGGCGACGTCGGGACGCTCGCGGCGGATCAGGTCGACGGCCTCGTCGCCGGTTCCGGCCTCGCCGACGACGGTCAGGCCGTCCGTGATGTCGATGAGCACCCGGAAGCCCGCCCGCACCAGCGTCTGGTCGTCGCAGACCGCGACCCGCAGCGTCTCGCCGATCATTCCGCGCCGCCGATCGGGAGGCGGGCCCAGACACGGAATCCGCCGAGGGGACGGGGGCCCGCGGAGAACTCGCCGCCGTAGAGGGCGACCCGTTCGCGCATCCCGACCAGGCCGTGCCCACTGGTGACGGTCTCGCCGCCGGGCGGCCCGGTTCCCTCGTCGGTCACCTCGATCTCCATATCCGTCTCTCTTCGGACGATCCGGACGCGCACCCGGTCGGTGTCCGCGTGTTTCACCACGTTGGTCAGCGCCTCCTGCACGATCCTGTATCCCGCCAGTTCACGTGCCGGGGGTAGTTCTCCCGGATCTCCGTCGATCCGGAGCTCGACCCGCAGCCCGGTGGCCTGCTCGGTCTGTTCGGCGAGCCGCTCGAGGTCGGCCAGGCCCGGCGTGGCGAGGAACGGCTCGGCGGTGTCGTCCATGGTCTCCTCGCGCAGGACGCTGAGCAGCCCGCGCATCTCGCGGAGCGCGGACCGGCTGGTCGTCTCGATGGCGGCGAGGGCCTTGGCCGCCTCGTCCGGGCGCGCGCCCGCGACGTGGTGCCCGACGCCCGCCTGGACGGCGATGACGCTCATGCTGTGCGCCACCACGTCGTGCAGTTCGCGGGCGATCCGCATCCGCTCCCGGGTGACGGTGCGCCGGGCCTCCTCGATCCGGTCCCGCGCGCTGCGCTCGGCCTGGGCCTGGAGGTGACGTTCGTATCTGCGCTGCGTCCGCAGCATGAAACCGGTCGTCCAGAAGCCGAGGAGCGCGGTGCTCTGCCCGAACCACAGGTCCCGCCAGTCGGCTCCGAAGGAGAGGGAGCCCGGCGCGCCGGACGATGCGGCGAGGGCGCAGCCGAGCCCGACCGCCAGCTCCGTCACGACCAGCGCGGTCAGGGCCCTCCCGCGCGGACGGGACGCCGCGACCAGGTAGAGGACCAGCGCCACCGCCATCGTCGGGAACTTGGCGAAGCCGTGGAGCGCCAGCCCCAGGTAGGCCGCCAGGGACGTCCCCAGGGCGGCGAACGGCCAGGGCCGCCGGATCGCCACCGCTCCGGCCGACATCGCGAGCAGCACATAGCAGAGTTCGGCCGACAGGCCGTTGCGGGCCAGTTGCGCGTCGGTCGGACGGCCGGCCGCCAGGAGCACCACGGCGGCCAGCACGTCGACGGCGACGAGCTGCCGCCAGGTCAGGCGCTTCAGCAGCGGTGGACGGGTGTTCACCGCGTGACGATAGCCCGCCGTGGCACGCCGGGGCATCCGCCTGTGGGCGGAGGCTTCCGCTCCGCCTCCGGGCCGATGCCGGACCTGTCCCCGGACGGATCCGCCGCTCCGCGCGGCCCCTCGGGTCGGAGCCGCGAAAGGGCCCGCGGCCCGATTCGCGACGGCCCGCCGGACCGGCACCGTGAAGCGGTCCCGACCAGCACTCACGGAGCGGCCATGCCCCAGCGCGAAGACCCACCCCGAATCCGCCCCGGACGGCGGGACCGGCCCCGTCCCAGACGACGGGACCGGACCCGTCCCCGACTCAGAGCGCGGCTCCCCGGCCGTGCGCCGATGCTCAGGATCGCCCTTCGCGGCCTGGTCGCGCGCAAGGCGCGGCTCGTCCTCTCGTGCTCGGCGGTGGTCCTCTCGGTGGCGTTCGTGACGGGCTCCCTGATGTTCACCCAGGCCGTCGAGGTCTCCTTCGGCGGGCCGCACGGCACCGCACCGGACGTCCTGGTGACCGCGCCTCGCAACGGCCCGGTCCGCAGCGCCGAGGACGTGGCGCAGCAGGCTGCCCGGGGCGACGGCGGCACCCTTCCCGAGGGCCTGCTCGCCCGGGTCCGCGGGGTTCCCGGTGCCAAGGCGGCCTTCGGCGACGTGACCGTCCAGAGCACGACGCTCACCACCATGTCGGGGCGCGGGATCGACACGGCGTCGGCCCTCCGGCTGAGCGGCCTCGGCAAGGACGCCTCCCCGGTGCTGGCCGGAAACTGGCCGGCGTCCGGCCGGAGTCCCGTGCGCCTGGCCTCCGGCCGCCCACCGAACGGGCCGGACCAGGTCGTCCTCGACGGTGACTCGATGGACCAGGCGCGGCTCGGCATCGGCGACGTCATCCGCGTGGTGGCGCTCCCCGGCACGTTCCAGGCGCGGATCACCGGCATCGCCGCCTTCCGGACGGCCGGCCCGGGCGGCACCCGCGCCTACTTCGACACCGTCACCGCCCAGCGCCGCCTGCTCGGACGGCCCGGGACGCTCACCTCGATCCGGGTGGACGCCGCCCCAGGGGTCACCGCCACCGAGCTGCGCCGACGCGTCGCCGCGGCCCTGGGGGGCGCGGCCACGACGCTGCCCGGAAGCGCGGCCGCCGCCGGAACCAGCGACCTCGCCGGGACGCTGGGCACCTGGACGCTGTCCTTCGCCGCGGTGGCAGTGCTGGTGGGCGGGGTCCTGATCTTCAACACGTTCTCCATGCTCGTCGGCGCGCGGACCGGCGAACTCGCCCTGCTGCGCGCCCTCGGGGCCGACCGCCGCCAGGTCGTCCGGTCGGTCCGCCTCGAAGCGCTGGTACTGGGGGTCCTCGGCTCGACCCTCGGCCTGCTCGCGGGCATCGGCCTGGTGGCCTGCCTCGAACAGGCGATGACGGTGCTGGGGCTGAACCTGCGGCACGCGCCCCTCGGCTTCTCCGCCACCACACCACTGGCCGCCTACGGCGTCGGCGTCGGCGTCGGCGTCACGCTGCTGGCGGCCCGGCAGCCCGCCCGCCGCGCGGGACGCGTTCCGCCGATGGCCGCGCTCCGCGAAAGCGTCGAGCCGCCGGCCGGGGTGTCCCGCGCCCGTACGGTCACGGGTTCGCTCCTGCTGCTCGCGGGCGCGGTCCTGCTCGTCCTCGGGAGTCCCGTCGTGCCCTTGGGCGTGCTGCTCAGCCTCGTCGCGGTCATCGTCCTCGGACCGGTCCTGGTGCTCAGGGCGGTGCCCGTCCTGACCGCCGGATACGTCCGGTTCCTCGGCCCCGTCGGCACGGTCGGGACGCGGAACGCGCTTCGCCATCCGCGCCGGACCGCCGCCACCGCCGGGGCGCTGATGATCGGCATCGCGGTCGCCACGGCGCTGTCGGTGGAGGTCGGCTCCGTCCGCGCCACCGTGGAGGCACGGGCCGACGCCATGCTCGGCGCGGACTTCGTCCTGGGCGGGCAGCGTGGAGAGGTCGGCTTCGGCCATGAGGCCGTCGACGCCGTCCGGCGCGTTCCGGGCGTCGGGCGGACCGTCCGCGAACGCGTCGCCCGCGTCACCCTCACGGCCGGGAGCAGGTCCGCCGGGCTCAGCCTGTACGGAACCGATCCGGCGTTCCCCGACGTCATGCACGAGACGTACACCGGCGGTTCCGCCTCCTACGCCCTGGCGCACGGCCAGGTCATCATGGTGGACGGCGTCGCCCGCGACCTCGGCCTGGCCGTGGGGAGCCGGGTCGTCCTCCAGTCACCCGGCGGCCGGCCGATGTCCCTCACCGTCGGGGCCCTGCAGAAGGAGGAGCCCGCGGGCACCAGCATCGGCCGCAACCGGACCGCGCCGATGGTCGGGATCGACCTGCTGGCGAGGCTCTCCCCCACGACCCCCGACTCCCGGATGTACGTCTCCGCCGCCCACGGTGCCGACACCGCGGAGGTCGGCGCCGCCCTCAGGCGGGCCGTGGCCGGGTTCCCGCAGGTGACCGTCCAGGACCGCACCGCCTACAAGGCGTTCGTCCGCGCCCGGATGGGCGACATGCTCGCCCTGGTGTACGGGCTCCTGGCACTGACCGTCCTCATCGCCGTGCTCGGCGTGGTCAACACCCTGGTCCTCGCGGTCACCGAGCGCACCCGTGAGATCGGCCTGCTGCGGGCCGTCGGCGCGTCCCGGGCCCAGGTGCGCTGGATGATCCGGCTCGAGGCCGTGCTGGTCGCCGTCCTGGGCACGGCCCTCGGCGTCCTGCTCGGCCTCGCCTGGGGCCTCGCCCTCCAGCACGGCGCGGGCCCCGGACAGGACGTCCTCGCTGTGCCCTGGCCCATGCTCGGCGCGACCGTCCTCGCCGCGGTCCTCGTCGGCCTGGCGGCGGCGGCGATGCCGGCCGCGAAGGCCGCCCGCCTCACCGTCCTGGCCGCCCTGGATCGCGACTGACGGACGTCGGCACGGACATGGTCACCATCGAGACGTCGGTCTGAGACGTGAAAAGACCCCCGGCACCGACCGGTGCCGGGGGTCTCCGGGAAGGTCACTTGGCGCCGAGGACCTCGGTGTTGGCGCAGTGCAGGAGGGGCTCGCCGTTGAGGTGCCGGGCCACGTCCTTGGCGAGGATGCGGGCGGCGTTCACGGCGGTCTGCTTGCTGGCGCCGGCCAGGTGCGGGGTGACGGTGAGGTTCTGTGTGGAGAGGAGCCGGGATCCGGCCGGGATCGGCTCCTCGGGGAAGACGTCGCAGGCGGCGGCGTACAGGTGGCCCTTGTCGAGGGAGTCGCAGAGGGCGTCGTAGTCGAGCAGGGCGCCGCGGGCGCAGTTGACGACGACGGCGCCCTCGGGGAGGGCGGCGAGCTCGGCGGCGCCGATCATCCCGGTGGTCTCCGGGGTGACGCGGGCGTGCAGGGACAGGATCTGCGCGCGGGAGAGCAGCTCGTCCAGCGAGACCAGTTCGGCGACGTCGCCGAGGTCGGTCGCGTACGGGTCGTGGACGAGGACGCGGGCGCCCAGCGCGTTGAGCATGCGAGCGACGCGGCTGCCGACGGCGCCGTAGCCGACCAGGCCGACGGTGCTTCCCTCGATCTCCGGGCCGACCTCCTCGTACCGGTAGTAGTCGCCGCGCCACAGGCCCGCGTGCAGGTCCGTGTGGGTCTGCGGGATGCGCCGGACGGCCGCCATGATCATGCCGAGGGTGTGCTCGGCGGTGGCGGCGGCGTTGCGTCCGGGGGCGAAGGCGACCGCGACGCCGTGCTCGGTGGCGGCCTCCAGGTTGGCGTTGACCGGGCCGCCGCGGCTGACGCCGAAGAACGCCAGGTCGGGGCACGCCTCGAGGACGCGCCGGGTCAGCGGCGCCATCTGGGTGACGCAGACCTGGACGCCCTGGAGTGCCTCGATGAGCTCGTCCTCGGTGCCGGACGCCTCGTCCACCTCGGCGACGCGGCCGAACGGCACGACGGGCCAGGGCAGGGTGAGCTCGGAGAACGCCAGGTCGGCGGAGGTCTCGGCGCGGACGGCGTCGACCAGGAGCCGGTTGAGGACGAAGTGGTCGCCTGCGGCGAGGACACGGGTGGTCATCGTTGACTCCTAGTGCGCGGTCGTGGTCTGGGCGCGGTCGCCGTTGCACGGGACGCCGAGGGCGCCGCGCAGCGGGGTGTTGAATTCCAGCAGGGCGGCGCGTCCGTCGGTGATCTTCAGCTCGGTCAGCGCGCAGTTGCCCACCGACGGGAACACCCGGCGGTAATCGCTCAGCGGCATGCCGAGGTGGTGGCACAGCACCAGGCGGATCGCGGTGGTGTGCGCGACGACCATGACGCGACCGTCCGGGTGCCGGGCGATGATGTCGTCCAGGCAGGAGGTGAAGCGCTCGGCGGCGGCCTGCGGGTCCTCGCCGCCGGGGAGGTGGCCGCTGACCGGGTCGTCGTGGAAGGCCCGGAGGGCGTCGGGGAAGCGTTCGCGCATCTCGGCGCGGGTGAGTCCCTCGGCGCGTCCGAAGTCGAGCTCGCGCAGGCGCGGGTCGACCTGCAGGGGCAGGCCGGTGGCCTCGGCGCTGAACGACGCGGTGAGCCGGGCGCGGGTGAGGTCGGACGACCAGAGCGCGGACAGTCCCGCCCCCTGCGCCCAGCCGGCCAGGAGTCCGGCCTGCTCGAGCCCCCGCGGGGTCAGCGCGACGTCGGAGACCCCGGCGTACCGGTTCTCGGCGTGCCATTCGGTCTCACCGTGGCGGACCAGGACCAGGCGGGTCATGCGGGCGTCCTTTCCCGTGCGTGCTCGGCGACCGGCTGAGGCAGCCAGCCGCGCCGTTCCAGTTCGCCGACCAGGCTCAGGTAGCCGTCGTCGAACCGGGTGTGGTGGGTGGGTCGGGGGTCCAGCGTCGCGCGGACGGAGACCATCCCGGCGGCGACCTCGGGCAGCGCCCGTCCGGCCGAGGCGGCGAGGACGGCCGCGCCGAGCGCGGGCTCGGCGTGCTCGGGCAGGATCACCGGGCGGCCGAGGATGTCGGCGCGCAGCTGGCTCCAGTAGGTACTGCGGGCGGCGCCGCCCGTCAGGGTGAGGTCACCGTCGACGGGCGCGCCGAGCATGGCGAGGTAGTCGAAGCACAGCCGCTCGACGTACCCGACGCCCTGCAGGATCGAGGCGAACCGCTCGGCGTCGTCGCGGGGCTCGCCGAGGACGAAGCCGCGCGCGTCCGCGGCGACGAACGGGAACCGCTCCCCCGCCGACACCAGCGGGTAGGTCACCGTGTCGGACGGCTCGTACGCGGCGGCGGCGCGGTCGAGTTCGGCCAGGTCGCGGCCGGGGAAGTCGAGGCTGATGCGGCCCGCGCCGGTGCTGGACGCGCCGCCGGGCAGCCACCGTCCGTCGGGGGCGCGGTGGGAGTAGACGACGCCGAGCGGGTCCTGGAGGAGGTCGTCGGTGACGCCCTTGAGGACCAGCGTCGTGCCGAGGACGGAGTTCCAGGAGCCGACGGTGAGGCGTCCGGTGCCGAGCTGGGACGCGCAGCCGTCGGTGCATCCGGAGACGACCGGGATCCCGGCGGGCAGGCCGGTGTGCTCGGCGGCGGACGCCGAGACGGCGCCGAGCGGGGTGCCGGAACGTTCCAACGCGGGCAGCAGGCCGTCCGGGACGCCCAGGTCGGACAGGACGTCCCGGGGCCAGTCCTCGGCGATGAGGTCGGCGCCGGTCTTCAGCGCGCTGCTGAGGTCGGTCGCGACGGGGTGGCCGGTGAGGCGCATGTTGACGAAGTCGGTCTGGTGCGCCAGCCGGACGCCGTCGCCGACGAGCTCACGGCGGTTCTCCAGCAGCCACAGCAGCCGGGGCAGCGCCCAGGCGGGCTGCATGCGCTGGTAGCCGAGCCGTCCCCAGACGTGCCCGCCCGCGCGGTTGATGCGTTCGACCTGGCCCGCGGCGCGGGTGTCGTCGTACATGAGGCCGGGCGTCAGCGGACGGCCCGCGGTGTCGGCGAGCAGGATGGTGCCGGACGTGCCGTCCACGGCGACGGCCTGGACGGCCTCGGCGGGAACGTCGCGCAGTGCCTGGCGGCAGGCCGCGCCCACGGCCGTCCACCACTCCTCCGGGTCCTGCTCGTGCCGGGGGCCGTCGCGGTGGTCGGTCAGCGGGTGGCCGCCGGCGCCGCGCACCTCCCCCTCGGCCGTCACGGCGACGGCCCGGACGCTCTGGGTGCCCAGGTCGATGCCGATCCATACCGGCTCGTTCCATACCGCCTCGTCCCGGGCGTTGAGCCGGGTCACAGGGTCCCCCCGTCGGTTCGGTCACGGTGACGCGCGTCCGCCAGGATCGGCCAGGTGGCCGCCGCGGCGTTCCGCACGTCGAGGAAGGTCTGGTACATCCGCGCGTAGAACTCCGCGCGGTCGGGGTCGGGCCGGTACGCGTCGCCCACGCGGACGTGGGCGCGCGCGGCCTCGGCGATCGTGGCGGTCCGTCCGGTGGCGACCGCGCCGACCAGGAACGCGCCGCGCGCGCCGGCCTCGGCGTCGGTGGTCCGGACGACCGGGACGCCGGTGACGTCGGCCATCATCGCCAGCCACACCGGGCTGGCCGAGCCGCCGCCGCTGACGCGCAGCTCGGTGGCGGGCGTCCCGGCGGCGGCGAGGCAGTCCCGGACGACCATGGTCAGTCCCTCCAGGACGGCCCGCGCCATGTGCGGACGCTCGTGGTCGACGGTCAGCCCGTGGAACGCGCCGCGCGCCTTGGGGTCGAGGAACGGCACCCGCTCCCCCGCCTGGGACAGGTAGGGCAGGAACACCAGGCCGCCCGCCCCGGGCGGCGCCTGCGCGGCGAGCTCCGCGAGCCCGCCGGGGTCGCCGTCCATGCCGAGCAGGCGGCAGGCCCAGTCGATGACCTGCCCGCCGGACAGCGTGGGGAAGGACCGCAGGTAGCGGCCTTCATCCCGGCCGCCCGCCAGCCCGAGGGGCAGGGTCAGGCCGGTCGGACGGCCGCCCAGGTCCGGCGCGTCGACGATCGTCTCGGTGCACACGGTGGTGCCGAGGATGACGCACGCCTGGCCGGTCTCGGTGGCTCCCGCGCCGAACGCCGTCGAGGCGACGTCGTAGGGCGCGAGGACCACCGGCGTTTCGGCCGGAACGCCGAGTTCGTCCGCGGCCCAGGCCGTCAGCCCGGCGACGCGCCGGTCGTCGGACCGGATCTCCGGCAGCAGCGGACGCGCCCACTCCATGTCGTACAGGCGCAGCAGCTCGGTGGAGTAGTCGCGCGTGCGGATGTCCATGAAGGGGACGGCCGCGTCCGACTCGTCCACGGCGATCTCGCCGGTGAGCCGGGAGAAGATCCAGCCGCCGCAGGTGAGCGTGGCGGCGGAGCGGGCGAGCCGCTCCGGGTCGTGCGCGCGCAGCCAGGTCAGGATGCCCGTGGGCACCCCGGCGAACGACACCGAGCCGTTCGTCCGGAACGCGGTGTCCATGACGCCCGCGTCGGCCCAGGTCCCGACGGTGCCCGCGGCGCGGCCGTCGCTCCAGAGGATCGCCGGGCCGGTGGGACGGCCCGAGGCGTCCACCAGCCAGCAGCCGTCGCCCTGGGCGGTGACCGCGAGGTAGGACACCGGCGCGCCGCCGAGCCGCTCGCGCACCTCGCGCACGCCGCTCGCCACGGCCCGCCAGACCTCGTCCATGTCCTGCTCGACGTGGCCGGGCGCGGGCCGCCGCACCTCGGTGGGGCGGCGGACCACGACCCGCTCGGCGCCGTCCTCGTCATACCCGACGACCTTGATCATCGTGGTTCCCGCGTCGACGCACACGACTGCCATCGAAGGAGTCCCTCTCCGCTAGGCCCGGCCCGCTGAGGCACGCGAGCGGCGGGCGACCGAGTCCAGGGCCACCGCCAGCATCAGGACGACGCCGGTGACCATGAACCGGTAGGACGAGTCCAGGTTCAGCAGCGTCAGCCCGTTGGAGATGGACTGGATGACCAGGATGCCCAGCAGGGAGGCGAACGCGCCGCCCCGTCCGCCGAACAGGCTCGTCCCGCCGATGACGGCGGCGGCGATCGCGTTGAGGTTGACGTCGCCCGCGCCGGTGCTCTGGTTGGCCGCGGCCAGCCGCGCCGCGGCGAGGATGCCGCCGATCGCGGCGAGCGTGGTGCAGATGACGAACGCGGAGGTGTAGATGGTGCGGACGTTGATGCCCGCGCGGCGCGCCGCCTCCACGTTGCCGCCGACCGCGTACACGGCCTTGCCGTACTTGGTGCGGGTCAGGACGTAGTTCGCGACGACCACCAGGGCCAGGAAGAACACGAACATCCAGCCGACGCCGCGGTCCCGGTTGAGGTACCAGACCGCCAGCACGAGCCCGGCCAGGACGGCCACGCTGCGCGCGATCAGCACCCGCTGGGACGTCGCGGTCAGCCCGGCCTTGCGGCGCGCCGAGGCGCGGGCATGGCCGGTGCCGTACAGCGCGGCGGCGGCGAGCACGACCAGCGTGTAGGCGAGCCACGGCGGGACGAAGTCCAGCTGGGCGAAGGTGACCAGCCTGGAGTCGAACGGCAGGTTGATCGCGCCCTTGGGCCCGAGGACGTGCAGCTGCAGGCCGAGGAAGCCGAGCAGGCCGGCGAGCGTGATGACGAAGCTCGGCACCCCGAACCGGTTGAAGACCTGCGCGTACACCCAGCCGATCAGGCAGGCGATCGCGACGGCGGCGAGCACCGCCAGCCACGGGTTGAACCCCTGGTCGACGAACAGCACGGCGGTGACCGCCGCGGAGACGCCGCTCAGCGAGCCGACCGACAGGTCGATCTGCCCGACCAGCAGCATGAAGACCACGCCGAGCGAGATCACACCGACCGGCACCATCTCCATGGTGAGGTTCGACAGGTTGTCGCTGGACAGGAAGACCGGGTTGAGGATCTGCATGACCGTCCAGATGACGATCAGGCCGGCGACCACGGGCGCCACGCCCAGGTCGCCGCCGCGCATCCGGGCGGTGAGGGCGGAGACAGAGCCGCGCAGGCCGGACGGCTCGTCCGCCGCGCCCGCGGCTCCTGCGGCCGCCGCGGGCGGCCGGACGTCGACGTCACTCATCGGCGTCGCCTTCCTTGTCGGCGGTGGTCCCGGCGGGCTCCGCAGCGGTGGTGGCGCCGCCCGCGGAACGGCTGGCGCGGCGCGTCACCTCGTTGTCGGTGGCGCCGGTGATGGCGGCGACGAGTTCCTCGGCGGACGTGGTGGCCGCGTCGAACACGCCGTTGTTGCGGCCCAGCCGCAGCACCGCGACGGTGTCGGCGACCGCCTTCACGTCGGCCATGTTGTGGCTGATCATGATGACGCCGTGGCCGCGCTCGCGGAGCCGCTCGATGAGGTTGAGCACCTCGGCGGTCTGCGCGACGCCGAGGGCCGCGGTCGGCTCGTCCAGGATGATGATCTTGGGGTCGCCGAGCAGCGACCGGGCGATCGCCACGGTCTGCCGCTGCCCGCCGGACAGACCGGCGATCGGCACCCGCACCGACGGGATCTTCGCCGAGAGCTGCTTGAGCAGCTCGCGCGAGCGGACCTCCATCGCGACGTCGTCCAGGCGGAGCCCGCGCAGCTCGCGGCCGAGGAACAGGTTCTCGATGACGTTGAGGTTCTCGCAGAGCGCGAGGTCCTGGAACACGGTGGCGATGCCGAGCTGCTGCGCCGCCGCGGGGCTTGCGACGCTCACCTCGCGGCCCTCGAAGGTGATGGTCCCCGAGGTGGGCGGGTGCACTCCGGACAGCGTCTTGACCAGGGTGGACTTGCCGGCGCCGTTGTCGCCCACCAGGGCGACGACCTCGCCCGCGGAGACGTCGAGGTCGACGTCGGTGAGAGCGGCGACCGCGCCGAAGGACTTGCTGATGCCGCGCAGCGACAGCAGGGGCGCGGGCGTGCCGCCCGCCTTCCCGGCGTCCGCCGCGACCGACCGGGTCGGCGAGGGTGGCGATGAGGACATGGCGAACCTTCGTGAGGCGTTCGTGGGCTGACGTCGTCGTGGGGCCGACGCCAACGTGGGCTGACGGCGTCCCGGGCAGGACGCCGTGGGCCGACCGTCCGGCGGGTGGCGGGCCGTGGGGTGGGGCGGCGTCCTCCTCGTGGTTGCGGACGAGGAGGACGCCGCCGGGCCGGCCACCCGGACGCCCGTTACCGGACGTCCGTTCCGGAGGTCTCTTCCGTGTGCCGGACTACTGGATGCCGAGCTTGGTGCAGGCCTGGGCGTACACGCCGGTGCAGACCTGCGCGGGCGTGAGCACGCCGCCCTGCTTCACCACGTCCTTGACGTTCTGCTGCGTCACCACGGTCGGGACGAACAGCTGGGACGGGGTGTCGAAGAGCGTGGTGTTGCCCTGCGGCTTCTTGCCCTGGGCGAAGTCGTGGGCGGCGACCGCCGCGGCCTCGGCCACGATCTTGATGGGCTTGGAGATCGTGTTGTACTGGTCGCCCGAGACCACGCGCTGGACCGCGGCGAGCTCGGCGTCGTTGCCGGTGACCGGCGGGACCTTCGCGCCGGCGGCCTTGAAGGCGGCGATCGAGCCGCCGCCGGTGCCGTCGTTGGCGGCGGCGACGCCGACGATCTGGGTGCGGAACTTGGTGATCTGGCCGGTGACCCACTCCTGGGCCTTGGCCGGCTCCCAGCCCGGGGTGTCGTACTCGGCGAGCAGCTTGAAGCCGCTCGGGTCGACCGCGCTGTGCATGCCCTTCTTGATCAGGCCGGCGGCCGCGTCCGTCGGGGAGCCGTTGACCTGGAGCAGGCCGCCCTGGGCCTTGGACTCCTTCAGCTTGTCGACCAGGGACTGGCCGATCATCTGGCCGAGCTTCTCGTTGTCGAACGAGACGTAGTAGTCGGCCTTGGCGGCCGGGATGGGCCGGTCGTAGGCGATGACCGTGGCCTTGCGCGCCTGCGCCAGCCGGACGATCGAGGCGGCCGCGGCCGAGTCGACCGGGTCGATGACGATGACCTTGGCGCCCTGGGCGAGCGCGGAGGTGGCCTGCTGCTGCTGCTTGGCCGCGTCGGCGTTGGCGTTCTGGTAGAGCACCTCGCAGCCGCCGCAGAGTTCCTTCATCTTGGCCTTGAACAGCGGCGCGTCGTACTGCTCGTACCGGGTCGAGGCGATGTCGGGCATCAGGAACGCGACCTTGGCCTTGTCCCCGCCGCCGCCTCCGGATCCTGAATCCTTGGACGAGCAGGCGGCGGCCGGGGCCAGGACGGCCAGCGCCACGGCCGCGGCGGCGGCCGAGCGGAAGGACAGCTTCCTCACTGAGTTCTCCTCGAAGATCCGCCCGTGGAACCCGGGCGGCTGGGCCGGGGGTGGAACAGCGCCGACTTCGCGCCGCTGCGGATGTGAAGACAACACCCGTTCACCCGCGAATGTCAACATGAAGCCGTGAACTTCACATCAAAACCTGTGACTTAGACCGGTCCGAACGTGAAGATCGTAACGTCGAACATCACTGCTCATCGCCTGCGGCCTGGGATTCCCCGACCACTGCACGGTTCCCACCGGGGAGCACGTCGCAGGCGTCGACAGTACGTAGTACGTTACTTTCCACACGAACGTCACATCGACGCCCTGCCGGGTCCCCTCCCGGCAACCCCCAGAAGGGAACCCGGTGACCGACGACACACTGCCGAGCACGACCGGACCGGACGCCGACGGCGGCAGCACCCGCCATCGCCGGGAGGCCATCCGCAGGCAGGTGACCGACGAGGGCTTCGTCCGGATCAAGGACCTGGCCGCGGCGCACCGGGTCAGCACGATGACCATCCACCGGGACCTGGACGAGCTGCAGAGCACCGGCTGGCTGCGCAAGGTCCGCGGCGGGGCGACCGCCGAGCCGTCCGCCAGCTACCACGGCGACGTCCGGCACCGCCGCCAGGCCATGGCCGCCGAGAAGCTCGCGCTGGCCGAGGCCGCCGCGGGCCTGGTCGGCGCGGGCGCGACCGTGATGATCGACGAGAGCACCACCGCGCTGGAGCTGGCCGGGCTGCTGCCCGGGCGCGGCCCGGTCACGGTGATCACCAACTTCCTGGCCGCGGTGAACGCGCTGACCGGCGAGTCCGGCGTCGACCTCATCGCGCTCGGCGGCGCGTACTACCCGGCCTACGACGCCTTCCTCGGCCTGCGCACGTCCGAGGCGATCCGGTCGCTGCGCGCGGACCTGCTGTTCATGTCCACGACCGCCATCACCAACGGCCAGTGCTACCACCAGTCGCAGGAGACGGTCGCGGTCAAGCGGGCGCTGATGGAGTCGGCCGACCGGCGGGTGCTCATGGCCGACCACACGAAATTCACGAAAAACGGTCTCTTCCAGCTCGCGCCGCTGACCGACTTCGACCTGGTCATCGTGGACTCCGGCACGCCCGAGTCCGATCTGGAGGCGCTGCGGGCGCGGGGCGTGCGGCTGCACGTCGCCGGACGCGACGGCACACCGTCCTGGCCCACCCCCACAGACCGCTGACCTGCTCTTTCACCCTCCGGGAGGGGCGGTCGCGCGATGTCGCGGCCGATGTTCACCCGAGCGTGGGGGGCTTGACAGGCGGGGTACGTTTCCGGCCCAAACGATGATCATCGAGCGAGGGGACGCTCTCGCGACCGTCGTCGGGCCTGGGTTCGCCCATGCCCGGAACACCTCACACCCGGAGACCGAAACCCACCATGCGTACTGTGCTGCTGAGTTCCGTCCTGGGCGCGGCCCTCGCCGTCGCCGGTCCCGCCGCCGCCTTCGCCGACTCCCCGTCCCGCCCGGGCGCGCTCTCGCGCCCCGACCTGCCGAAGGAGGTCTACGGCGGGGCATGGCAGTCCCCCCACGTGCAGGGCATCGCCGTGGACCGCCGCCGCGGCCACATGTACTTCTCGTTCACCGACCTGCTGGTGAAGACCGACATGTCGGGCAAGCCGATCGGCTCGGTCGTCGGCTTCACCGGCCACCTCGGCGACCTCGACTTCAACGACGAGGACGGCCGCGTCTACGGATCGCTGGAGTACAAGGAGGCCAAGTCCTTCTACATCGCGATCTTCGACGGCGACAAGATCGACCGGATGAACATGAACGCCGAGGATTCGGGCGTCGTGTCGACCGTCTACCTCAAGGAGGTCGTGGACGACTACTCCGCCGACATGAACGGCGACGGCGTCTTCGACGGCAACACGGGCGCGACCCCCGACCACCGCTACGGCTGCAGCGGCATCGACGGCGTCGCGTTCGGCCCGGCGTTCGGCAAGCGCGGCGGCCCGCAGCGCCTGTCCGTCGCCTACGGCATCTACTCCAACACCGGACGCGTGGACAACGACTACCAGGTCGTCCTGCAGTACGACATCGCGCGCTGGAAGAGCTTCGAGAAGCCCCTCACCCAGGAGGCCCCGCACACCAGCGGCCCGTCCGAGACCGGCGGCAAGTACTTCGTCCACACCGGCAACACCACCTACGGCGTCCAGAACCTTGAGTACGACCCGAGCTCCGGCACCTGGCTGATGGCGGCGTACAAGGGCGTCAAGCCGGGCTTCCCGAACTACGCCCTGTTCTCCGTGGACGCGACGGCCCAGCCCAAGCTCCAACCGATCGAGGGCCAGCCGACCGCCGAGAAGGGCAAGGTCATCCCCCTCGCGAAGCGCGGTGAGCTGGACGCCGCGACCGGCGTCCGCGGCTGGTCCGACTCGTCCGGCCAGTTCGGCCTGATCGCCGTCGGCGACGGCCTCTACTACGTCGTCGAGAGCGCCCAGATCACCGAGAACGGCGTCACCAAGCAGACCGCCCGCGCCCGACTCCACCGCTTCACCGGAGCCACCCCCAACCCCTTCACCCCGGTGAGCTGACCTGCCCCGTGGTCGCCGGGCACACTGGCCGCGTGCCCGGCGACCACCGGATCATGCCGGGCGCTCTCACCCGAGATAAACGTCTCGACCGCTCGAACGCGCAATGCGACGATCGCGAAGAAGGCCCGTCGGTTGTTCGCCGGGCCGCGCCGTCGCGCATCGGAGGGCCCTGTGTTCAGCGAACTCACCCCGCCAAACGAGTCTCCTCGGACCAGACGAAAGCTCGAAGCACTCGGGTTGAGTTGGCCACTGCTGTGGACCGCCATCCGCGCCGGCGAGGAGGCCCGCCGGACCGCGACACCCGAGGAGCCGCCGTCTTCGGGCGACCTGAAGGACTGGATCGCCCGTGTCGGCGCCCTCCGCTCCGAACTCCGCAGGCACGGATGGACCGCGGCCGACAACGAGCAGATCCCCATCTCGGTGAATCCCGGCCAGGACATCGGAATCGGCCAGTTGCTGGACTACGCGGCGACGGCGTCCCCCGATTCCGATCCGGTCAGCGGATACCCGCGTCGGAACGAGCCCCTCAATCCCCGCCACACCGCTGACGGGCTCTTCAGCCTCGCCGAGGCGGGGCGTCCCGACCTGCTGGAAGAGCACATCTACGCCAGGTTGACGACCTGGTTCCTCATCACCTTCCGGACCGTTCGGCACTCGTCGCACACCGGAATCGTCGAAGCCGTCGTCGTCAGTGAACTGGCTCTGCCCGGCGCTCGCCCCGGCCGTCTCACCGGGTTGGACGACGAGCAACACGTTCAGTTCCACAGTTGGCGGGACCACATCCTCCTGCCCGAGAGCATCTTTCCGTTGCCCGATCGAGTCGCGGGTGACGAAGGCGTTCCGACTGTGGACGTCAGCCCCTGACGGCGGCATCACCCGGTCTTCGTCCGTCCAGCGGTAGAGCCACGCCTCGTACATCTCGGGATGTACGGGCGGGGTGGGGGTTGCGGCTCGAGGTGTAGGCGGAGTGGCATCTGAGGCCCGACGCGGTGGGGAGGGGGGTGGAATGACGATGAGTGCCTGGTCGAGAGCTGGGAGGCACTCATCGTGAACGGGAGCCGGAGGGGTTCCGGAGGACGGCTGGTGGCGGTCGTTTCGGGGAGGCGCGCCAAGTGGGGCGTGCTCGCGTTGTGGATCGTCCTGCTGGTGGTCGTGGGGCCGCTTTCGGGGCGGCTCAAGGACGTGCAGAAGGACGACGCGGCGAGCTGGCTGCCGGCGGGCGCGCAGTCGACGCGGGTGGTGAAGCTGGACGAGCGGTTCCACTCCGGGGAGCCCGTCACAGCGGTCGTCGTGTACGAGCGCGCGGCGGGTATCACCGCGTCTGACCAGGTCAAGGCGCGGGCCGACGCAGTGGCCTTCGGACGGCTGCCTGGGGCCGGAGCCATGCAGGGGCCGTTCGTGTCGAAGGACGGACGGGCGCTGCGGACGCTCGTCCAGATCCGCAAGGACGACGCGGCCGACGCCGTCAAGACGGCACGGGCCATCGCCGCGCGCGGAGACGCGGGGCTGGAGACGCACGTCACCGGGCCGGCGGGCGGGGTCGCGGACCTGAGCGCGGTGTTCGGGTCCATGGACGGAATGCTGCTGATGGTCGCGGCGGGCGTCGTGATCGCGCTGCTGCTGCTCATCTACCGCAGCCCGCTGCTGTGGCTGGTCCCGCTGGTCAGCGCGGTGTTCGCGCTCGGGCTGTCGCAGTCGGCGGTGTACCTGCTCGCCCGGTACGCGGGGCTGACCTTCAACGGGCAGACCTCGGGGATCCTGACCGTCCTGGTGTTCGGCGTCGCGACGGACTACGCGTTGCTGCTGGTCGCGCGGTACCGGGAGGAGCTGCGGCGGCACGCCGACCGGCACGAGGCGATGGCCGCGGCCCTGCACCGCGCGGGACCGGCGATCCTCGCCTCGGCCGGGACGGTCGCCGTCGGGCTGCTGTGCCTGCTGGCGGCGACGATGAACAGCAACCGGGGCCTCGGGCCGGTCGCCGCCGCCGGTGTCATCGCCGCGCTGGCGGCGATGATGACACTGCTGCCCGCACTGCTGGTGGCGCTCGGCCGGTGGATCTTCTGGCCGCTCGTCCCCCGCTACGAACCCGGCGCCTCCCCGGCGGACGACCCGCAGGGCCTGTGGGGACGCGCCGGACGGCTCGTCGCGACGCGTCCGCGGGTGCTCTGGGCGGGGACGTCGCTGGTGCTCGCCGCGATGGCGTTCGGGCTCGGGTCGCTGTCGGCGAACGGCCTGTCCAACAAGGACCAGTTCGTCACCACGCCCGACTCGGTCACCGGCGCCCAGGCCATGGCACGGCACTTTCCCGCCGGATCCGGCGCTCCCGCCGTGGTCATCGGCGCGGCGTCCCGGGCCCCGGGGCTGGAGACCACCCTGCGCGGGACCGACGGGGTCGCGGAGGTCGGACGTCCGGTCGTCGCGCAGGGATACGTCCGGTATGAGGCGACGCTGCGCGATCCCGCCGACAGCCGTACCGCGCAGGACACCGTCGACCGGCTGCGGAGGGCCGTCGGGGACGACGCGCTGGTCGGCGGCACCACCGCCACCGCGCTCGACACCCGCCGCGCCGCCGCGCACGACAACCGGGTCATCATCCCGGTCGTGCTCGCCGTGGTGTTCCTCATCCTCGCCGTCCTGCTGCGGGCGCTGGTCGCGCCGCTACTGATGATGGCCACGGTCGTGCTGTCGTTCCTGGCCTCGCTCGGTGTGAGCGCGCTGGTGTTCCGGCACGGGTTCGGTTTCGCGGGCAGCGACGCGTCGTTCCCGCTGCTCGCGTTCATCTTCCTGGTCGCGCTCGGCGTCGACTACACCATCTTCCTGATGCACCGCGTCCGGGAGGAGGCGCAGCGGTCCGGGACACGGCGAGGGGTCGTGCGCGGCCTGACCGTCACCGGCGGCGTGATCACCTCGGCCGGTCTCGTGCTGGCCGCCACGTTCGCCGCCCTGACGGCGTTGCCGCTGGTCGCGATGGTGCAGATGGGCTTCGCGGTGGCGTTCGGGGTGCTGCTCGACACCGTCATCGTCCGGTCGCTGCTGCTGCCCGCGCTGGCCTACGACCTCGGATCCCGAATCTGGCTGCCCGGACGCCTCGCACGACATCCCGCGTCCGCTCAGGAGCGGACCGGAACCCTGGAACCGCTCGCCTGACAGCCGCGTGGGATCCGCCTCCCGAAGGCGGATCCCACGTTCGCGTCCGCGTTCAGGCCCGGTTCACGTTCGCGGTCGGGACCGGGTTCGCGTTCGTGGTCAGCCGAGCCAGCCGGGGCGCACCACGCCCGACTCGTAGGCGAGCACCACCAACTGCGCCCGATCGCGCGCCCCGACCTTCGCCAGGATGCGGCTGACGTGCGTCTTCGCCGTCGCATGGCTCAGCACGAGGTGCCGCGCGATCTCGTCGTTCGACATCCCCGCCGCGACCAGTTCCAGCACCTCCCGCTCCCGGACGGTCAGCGCGTCCAACACGGTGCCGGACGGCGGTGGCGCCGCCAGCCGGGTCGCGAACTCGGCGATCAGCCGCCGCGTCACGGCCGGGGCGAGCAGCGCGTCCCCGCGCGCCACCACCCGCACCCCGTGGATCAGCTCCATCGGCTCGGTGTCCTTCACCAGGAACCCGCTCGCGCCCGCCTGGATCGCCCCGTACACGTACTCGTCCAGGTCGAACGTCGTCAGGATCACCACCCGGACGCCCGCCAGCCGCGCGTCCCCGACGATCCGGCGGGTCGCCTCCAGACCGTCCAGCACCGGCATCCGGACGTCCATGAGCACCACGTCGGGCCGCAGCTCCCCCGCCAGCCGCACCGCCCGCGCGCCGTCCTCGGCCTCACCGAGGACGTCGATGTCCGGTTCGCCCTCCAGGATCGAACGGAATCCGGCGCGCACCAGCGTCTGGTCGTCGGCCAGCACCACCCGGATCACGCGGACCCCTCCCCGGGCAGCGGCAGCCGCGCCCGCACCCGGAACCCGCCGTCCGGGCCGGGGCCCGCCGTCACCTCGCCGCCCATCGACACCGCACGCTCCCGCATCCCGCGCAGCCCATGCCCGCCGCCGCCCGCCGCCGTCCCGTCCACCGGTCCCCGCCCGTCGTCGTCCACCTGCACCACCAGCGCCCCGGCGGACCTCTCGATCCGCACCGCGACCGTCCTCGCCCGCGCGTGCCGCACCGCGTTGGTCACCGCCTCCTGGACGATCCGGTACCCGGCCAGATCGACCTCGACGGGCAGCCCGGCCGCCGCGTCCCGGCCGTCCAGCCGGACCGCGAGGCCCGCCGCGACCGCCTGGTCGAGCAGCTCGCCGACCCGTTCCAGGGACGGCGCGGGCGCGACCGCCGCGACGTCCTCGTCCACCTGCCGCAGGACGCCGAGGGCCGTCCGCAGCTCCCGCAGCGTCTCGCGGCTCGCCAGCTTGATCGCCTCCAGCGCCGTGTACGCCCGCTCCGGCTCGTCCCGCCGGTGCAGCGCCGCGCCCGCCTGCACATTGATCAGCGAGATCTGGTGCGCGAGGACGTCGTGCAGCTCCCGCGCGATCCGCAGCCTCTCCTGGACGGCCCGCCGTTCCGCCTCCAGCTCGCGCGTGGCCTCGGCCTCCGCCGCGCGCCGCTCCGCCTCGTCCGTCCGAGCCCGGCGTCCCCGCACGTAGTGGCCGAGCCAGACCGTGATGAGCAGGCCCAACGCCAGCCACGCCAGCGCGTTGTCGTCCATGAGCCGCCGCCCGCGAACGAGCCCCGCCCCCACGGCCACGCCTTCGACGACCCCGGCGAAGGTCAGCGCCACCCACGACCGGCGCTCGACCGCCACCGTGAACAGCGCGACCGGGAACACCAGCGCGAACGCCCCGCCCGGATACCCGAGCGGGTAGTACAGCAGCACCGCCGACGTCACGACGACGAGCACCGAAACCGGAAACCGCCGCCGCGCCGCCAACGACGAGGCCGCCACCAGAACCAGCACCCCGCCCCAAGGCCACAGCGCCCGCTCCCCGGCGAGCCCCCGAACGGCCGGAACCCCGAAAAGCACCAAAGCCGCCACCGCCGCGAACCCCACGTCCCCACGCGAAACCCGCAGCATCCGGATCAGCCTCACGGACCCAACGTAGCTACCTTCGTCCCCCAAATCCCGCATACACAGAACCGCATACCTCGCGGTTCGCCCACAGCACGCCCAGCCCATCCCCGCATACGCGGGGAGCACGCCACCACTGGACGGCGCCTGTGGCGCAAGACGGGACCATCCCCACATGCGCGGGGAGCACATTTCGTGACCACATGCTTGCACGGTGTGGGGTGTTTCGCGTGCGATTCGAAGGTCTGCGACTAGCCCTTTCGGGACGAGACAGGCGCTCTAGGCTGACCGGATGTCATCCGATACCGGACGCTCACACGCCATCGCCGCCGACTACGAGTGGGCCGACGACGGCGGCGGGGGCCTGTTCTCGGCGTACTGCCTCACGCTGGTCCGCGGGGTCGCGCCGGACGAGTTCATGCGGCGGCTCGGCGCCCGGATCCTGCACCAGGCGCGGCCGCTCGACCTGGACTTCTACGAGACGGCCTTCGAGTACTGGGACGAGCCGCACTACGGGAACGTCCAGTTCATCGGCGCGACGAGCGTGCCCGGGGACGGCGGCGAATGGACGCTCGCCATTGAGGTGAACGGGCATCTGGGCGTCACGCCCAACGTGATCTGCCCGGTCTCGGCGGGGACCCGGCTGGTCTCGCACCGCTACAACGACGGCAACGGGCACGGCGACTTCATGTGGGCCGAGGACGGCGACGTCCGGCTGGAGTTCGAGCCGCTGTTCGCCTGGAACCGGGCGGGCAGCACGCCCGACGCGCTGCTCGACGACATGCGGCAGATCGGCTTCGACCTGGACCAGGACGGCGACGACGTCGGGCCGTCCACCTCGGGGGCGTTCGCGCTGACCGAGCGGCTGACGGGAATCCGTGTCACCGAGGCACTCGTCGATGAGGCCGTGTTCCTCTGCGGAGAGGCGTCGGACTCCCGAGCCGGTTCGTGATCGCGTAGAGCCGGACGACGCGAGGGCGCGGACACGGCCGCTGCCCCGCGCCGAAGACCTGCCTCACGTCTTCGACCGTTTCTGGCGGGCCGAGAAGTCCCGCTCGCGCCAGACCGGCGGCAGCGGGCTCGGCCTGTCGATCGTGCGCAAGCTGGTCGAGGCGCACGGCGGGACGGTCGAGGCCCGCAGCATCCTGGGCGCGGGCTCGACCTTCATCCTGCGCCTGCCTCCGGCCCCACCGGCATCGGACGGCGCCACACCGTGATCGCGGAAAATGGGTCGGGAGCGGTCGGGGGGCGGCGCTAGGGTGCGGATCATGGCAGGCGAGGAGACGGTACGGGTTGATCTGTGGATCTGGTCGGTTCGGCTGTTGAAGACCCGGTCGCAGGCGACGACGGCGTGCCGGGCCGGGCATGTGCGGGTGAACGACGAGCGCGCCAAGCCCGCCACGGCGGTCAAGGCCGGGGACGAGGTGCGCGTGCGGGTCGAGGGCCGCGAGCGCGTGGTCGTCGTGAAGAAGGTCATCCGCAAGCGGGTCGGGGCGCCGGTGGCGCAGGAGTGCCTGATCGACAACAGTCCGCCTCCGCCGCCGCGTGAGCTGACGATGCCGATCGGGCTGCGGGACCGCGGCGCGGGCCGTCCGACCAAGCGCGACCGGCGGGACATGGAGCGGCTGCGGGAGCGGCTGGACGCCCCGCTGTTCGGCGATCCGGACAAGATCAAGCGCCGGCTCGACGAGGACTGACCCCGGCGCGGGACGCCCCGATCCGCGTGGACGTCACGTCCCCGCCGATCGGGGTGTCACGTCCATGCGGATGTCGCCGTCCGCCCACAGGACGAACCGCTCGATCGGCGTGATCGTCTGCCCCGGCGCGAGCCGGAACCGGAAGCGCTTCAGCAGGATGGCCAGGACGAGCTGGGCCTCGACCATCGCCAGGGCGGCGCCCTCGCAGCCGCGCGGGCCGAGTCCGAACGGGATGTAGGCCAGGCGCGGACGTCCGGCCGACGCCTCCGGGGTGAACCGGTCCGGGTCGAAGCGCTCCGGGTCGGGCCAGTACTCCGGGTTCATGTGGACGGCCCAGAACGGATAGAAGATCGTCGTCCCCGCCGGGACGGTGTACTCGCCGAGCGCGACCTCCTCGGTGGCCTCGCGGGCGCCGTAGGGGCCCGGCGCGAACAGGCGCATCGCCTCTTTGAGGACCCTGTCCAGGTAGGTCATCCGCCTGAGGTCGCCGTAGTCCGGGACGGCCCGTCCGCCCAGGACGGCGTCGACCTCGGCGGCGGCGCGCGCGGCCGCGTCCGGGTGGCGGGCGAGCAGGTAGAGCGTCCAGGAGATCGCGACGCCGGTGGTGTGGTGGGCCGCGAGCATGATCATCAGCGCCGAGTCGCGGATCCGGGCCGGCGGGATGTCCGCCCTGGCCAGGGCCGCGATCAGGTCGGTGCGGTCGGCGTCGCCGGGTGCCGCGTGATGGGCGGCGAGGACGTCGTCCACGGTGCGGCGCAGGTAGGCCAGCGAGGACGCGGCGCGCGGCTCCGCCTCGGATCCGACCTGGTAGAGGCGGGACAGGTACTCGGTCAGGACGTCCTCGAAGGCGGAGACGACGCGTCCCGACCGCTCCGGGGAGAGGCCGCCGCCGAGCGCGTAGGCGCTGATCATGCGCAGCGACAGTTCGCTCAGGTCCTTCTGCAGCTCGACCTCGCCCTGACGCTCCCACCGGGCGGCCAGCTGGACGGTCAGCTCGACGAAACGGTCGAAGTGCGCCTCGTGCGAGGGCCGTCCGGCCAGGACGGACAGGAGCACCCGGCGCCACGGCGCGTGCTCGTCGGCCGGGAGCGTCTGGAGGTTGCCCGCCTCCTGGAGCGGGGCCAGGAAGGCGAACAGGGCCTCCGGACGCTTGTCGATCCCGGCCGTCGCCTCCAGCAGGACGGGGTCGGCGACCGAGACCGCGACGTCCGCGCCGGGCAGGGCGAACCGGACGACCGGACCGTACTCGGCGTGCAGTTTCAGCTGGTAGTTGTGCAACCCCCCGGCCGCCGCGATGGCCTCCACGCCGTCCTGCGTTGGCGGGCCGGGGATTCGGTCCAGGTCCGGGGTGCCGTCGCCTCGCATGGTGCCCTCCCGTGTCGACCGGTCACGGCACCAGGCGTACCCGGGGACGGCGCGGGGAAGCCGTCAGGGCTTGAGGACGATCCGGATCGGGTCACCCTCCTTGGCCTCCAGCGCCCGGACGGCCTTGGCGGCGTCCGCGAGCGGCATGACGGCGCTGACCGAGCGGGAGAAGTCGAGCCGGTGCGTGCGCAGGAGCTTGACCAGTTCGACGACGTGCTCGGGCGTGGAGCCGTAGTGGCCGAGCAGCTTCTTCTGGAAGAAGCTGAACAGGGTGCCCTCGGTGATCGTGATGGGCTTGTCGGTGAGGCCGACGAGGGTGAGGCGTCCGCCGGGGGCGAGGGCCGCGACGGCCTGCTCGCGGACGGCGGGGACGCCCGCGAAGTCGAACGCGGCGGCGACGCCCAGGCCTCCGGTGGCGGCGAGGACCCGATCGCGGAAGCCCGGGTCGGCCGGGTCGAGGGCGAGGTCCGCGCCGAACTCGAGCGCGCGCTCGCGGGCGGCGGGCAGCGGGTCGACCGCGATGATCGGGGCGGCTCCGGCCATCCGCAGCAGCTGGACGCCGTGCGCGCCAAGCCCGCCGACGCCCCACACGCCGACCGCCTCGGCCGGACGCACCTGGGCGGTCGCGGTGATCGCGCCCCACGGGGTGGAGACCGCGTCCGGGACGAAGCACGCCTGCTCGAACGGCAGGTCGTCGGGGATCGCGACGAGGGTGTCGACACGGGCGAGGGCGTACTCGGCCCATCCGCCGTCGTAGTCGACGCCGCGCGTGTAGGTCATGCCGTCGCGCTCCTCGCCCGCCTGGAGCAGGACGCGGTCGCCGACCTTCGCACGGGTGACGCCCGGGCCGAGGGCGTGGACGGTGCCCGCGGTCTCGTGGCCGAGGGTGACCGCGTCGGCGGTGAGCAGGAACGGGGTCAGGGTGCCGTCGATGAGGTGGGCGTCGGACAGGCAGACCCCGGCCGCCTCGACCTTGACCAGCACGTGGTCCGGGCCGGGCTCGGGCACCGGGACCTCGTCGACCCGGAACTCGCGTCCGCCTTCCTCGTTGAAGTGCAGCCGTCCGGCCAGCATGGCCATCGCCTCCCGATCCGCCGCGCCACAGGGGACGCGCGCGATGTTTGTAGCCGTATGTCCCTTTATTCCCTCCAACTCTCGACACAGTGTCGATGTTCCCGACGTGTCGTAGATCTCGACACCGTGTCGACTGGAGTCGACGGATTTAGAATCGAAGGCATGGCGACGTCACGACCCTCGGCGCACCACTCCTCGGCGAACGGCCCCTCGGCGCACCGGGCCTCCCGCAGCCGCCGCTCGTCGCGCCCGTCGGGCGACGAGCGCGAGGCGGCCATCCTCGCTACGGCCGAGCGGCTGCTGGCGGAGCGTCCCCTGGCCGAGATCTCGATCGAGGACCTCGCCTCCGGCGCGGGCATCTCCCGTCCGACCTTCTACTTCTACTTTTCGTCCAAGAAGGACGTCCTGCTCTCGCTGCTCGACCGGGTGGCCGAGGAGGCGGACCGGGCGATCGTCCCGCGCCCGCCCTCCCCCATCGCCGATCCGGCGGCCTTCTGGCGGGACGTCCTGACCGCGTTCCTCGGCGCCTTCGGCTCGCACCGCGCGGTCACCGCCGCCGCGGACGCGGCCCGCGCGAGCGATCCCGAGATCGGCGCGCTCTGGTCCCGGCTCATGACCGGGTGGGTCGACCGCGACGCCGCGATCATCGAGGCCGAGCGCGCCGCCGGCGCCGCCCCGGACGGCCCGCCCGCCCGCGAGCTGGCGACCGCCCTGAGCCTCATGGTCGAGCGCTCCATGACCGCCCTGTTCGCCGACCAGGAGCCCGCGCTCCCCCGGGAGCAGCTGGTCGAGACCCTGCTGCACGTCGTCCTGAGCGCGGTCTACGGCACGGCCGCGTGACCGTCACAGGGACCTCGAACAGCGCACGGTAAGCACTACGTCACCGAGGGACACCAAGGGGTTTTGTGGGGTTCCCACAAGGCAAAGGGCCCGGCACGTGTGGGCGCACGCCTTGGTTTGGCGGGTCGAGATCGGACAGGCTGGAGGACGGACTAGGCGACACCCGGCACCGGGTGTCGCCCATCGTGTTCACGGGTGTTTGGAGGCTCGGCCGGTGTTCAGGCGAATCGCGATCGTCAACCGCGGAGAGGCCGCGATGCGGCTCATCCACGCGGTCCGGGACCTCGCGGCGGAGACGGGGGCGCGGATCGAGACCGTCGCGCTGTACACCGACGCCGACCGCACCGCGACGTTCGTCCGGGAGGCGGACGTCGCCTACTCGCTCGGCGCGGCGGCGGACCGGCCCTACCTGGACCTGGCGGTCCTGGAGCGGGCCCTGGTGGAGACCGGCGCGGACGCGGCGTGGGTCGGCTGGGGCTTCGTCGCCGAGGACCCGGCGTTCGCCGAGCTCTGCGACCGGATCGGGGTCACGTTCGTCGGGCCGTCCGCGGACGCGATGCGGCGGCTGGGCGACAAGATCGGCGCGAAGCTGATCGCCGAGGAGGTCGGCGTCCCCGTCGCGCCGTGGAGCCGCGGCGCGGTCGAGACCCTCGAGGACGCGCTGCGCGCCGGGGAGGAGATCGGCTACCCGCTGATGCTCAAGGCGACCGCGGGCGGCGGCGGGCGCGGCATCCGGAAGGTGTCGTCGCACGACGAGCTGACCGACGCCTACGAGCGGACGAGCCAGGAGGCGCTGCGCGCGTTCGGCTCCGGCGTGGTGTTCCTGGAGCGCCTGGTCACCGGGGCGCGGCACGTGGAGGTCCAGGTCATCGCGGACGGCCAGGGCACCGCCTGGGCGCTCGGCGTGCGGGACTGCTCGGTCCAGCGCCGCAACCAGAAGATCATCGAGGAGTCGGCGTCGCCGGTGCTCGAGCCGGAGCAGGTCGCCGACCTGAAGTCGTCGGCCGAGCGGCTGGCGCTGGCGGTCGGGTACCGCGGCGCGTGCACGGTGGAGTTCCTGTACCACCCGGGCGAGCGGCTGTTCGCGTTCCTGGAGGTCAACACGCGCCTCCAGGTCGAGCACCCGATCACCGAGATCACCACGGGCACCGACCTCGTCCGGCTCCAGCTGCACGTCGCGGACGGCGGGCGGCTGGAGGGCGAGCGGCCCGCCGAGCTCGGGCACGCCGTCGAGGCGCGGCTGAACGCCGAGGACCCCGATCGCGACTTCGCGCCCGCGCCCGGACGCATCGCGCGGCTCGTGCTGCCCGCCGGCCCGGGCGTCCGGGTGGACACCGGGGTCGGCGAGGGCGACCGGATCCCGGCCGACTTCGACTCCATGATCGCCAAGATCATCGCGTTCGGCCGGGACCGCGACCACGCGCTCGGCCGCCTGCGCCGGGCCATGGCCGAGACCACGGTCGTGATCGAGGGCGGCGCGACCAACAAGAGCTTCGTGCTGGACCTGCTGGACCGTCCCGAGGTGGTCGACGCGTCCGCCGACACCGGCTGGATCGACCGGGTCCGCGCCGAGGGCGGGCTGGTCGCGCACCGGCACTCGGCCGTGGCGCTCGCCGCCGCGGCGATCGAGGCGTACGAGGAGCAGGAGCGGGCCGAGCGGCAGCGGCTGCTGGCGACGGCGTCCGGCGGACGGCCGCAGGCGCGGCACGAGTCGGGGCGTCCGCTGGAGCTGAAGCTGCGCGGCGTCGGCTACCGGGTGCGGGTCGCGCGGGTCGGCGCGCAGCGGTTCCGGGTCGGGCTGGAGGCGGGCGACCAGGTCCGCACGGCGGACGTGGAGCTCGACCGGTTCGACCGGCACGCCGGGCAGATCGTGGTGAACGGCGTCCGGTACCGGCTGCTCACCGGCACGCACGGGCCCGTCCACCTGGTCGAGGTCGACGGCGTCGCGCACCGGATCAGCCGGGACGAGGGCGGCGTCGTCCGCTCCCCCGCGCCCGCGCTGGTGGTGGCCACGCCCCTCGCGGTCGGCGCGGAGGTCGAGGCGGGCGCTCCGGTGCTGGTGCTGGAGTCCATGAAGATGGAGACGGTGCTGCGCGCGCCGTTCAAGGCCCGGCTGAAGGAATGCCTGGTGTCGGTCGGCGGCCAGGTCGAGACGGGCGCGCCGCTGCTGCGGCTCGAGCCGCTCGTGGACGACGAGGCCGAGGACGAGGACGACACGGCGCCGGTGGACCTGGACCTGCCCGCCGTCCCCGACTCGCTGCCGCCGCACGAGCGGGTCTCCCACGGCCGGAGCGAGCTGCTCGGCCTGCTGCTCGGCTTCGACGCCGACCCCTACGACGAGCGCCGGACGCTGGACGACTACCTGGCCTCGCGCCGGGCCGCCGTGGGGAACGGGGACCGTCCGCTGGGCGCCGAGCTGGAGCTGCTCACGGCGTTCGCCGACCTCACCGAGCTGGGCCGCGACCGCGCGGCCGCCACCCTGTTCGCCGGGAGCGACGTCGGCCCCGACGGGCACGTGCACAGCCCGCGCGAGTACTTCCACACCTACCTGCAGTGCCTGGACGTCGAGCGGGCCGGGCTGCCCGAGGACTTCCAGGGCAGGCTCCGCGCCGCGTTCGCGCACTACGGGGTCACCGACCTGGACCGGTCGCCCGAGCTCGAGGCGGCGGTGTTCCGGATCTTCCTGGCGCGGCAGCGGGCGTCCGCGCACGCGTCGGTCATGACCGCGCTGCTGCGCGCCTGGCTGGAGGGGCAGCCGCCGGAGGAGGCGCTGGCCGAGCCCGCCGCGCTGGCGCTGGAGCGGCTGATCTCCGCGACGCAGGTGCGGTTCCCGATGGTGTCGGACCTGGCGCGCGGCGTGGTGTTCGCGTGGTTCGGGCAGCCGCTGCTGCGCCGCAACCGCGCCCGCGTGTACGCCGGGGTCCGCCGCCACCTGCGGCACCTGGACGCGCTGCCGGACTCGCCGGACCGCGCCGAGCGCATCGCCGAGATGGTGCGCAGCACCGAGCCGCTGGTGCGGCTGCTCGGGCAGCGGCTGATCCGCGGCGGCCGCAACGGCGCCGGGCTGGACAACTCGGTCATGCTCGAGGTGCTGACCCGCCGCTACTACGGCAACAAGGAGCTGCTGGACGTCGGGACCGCGACGGCCTCGGACTGCGCGTTCGTGGTCGCCCGGCGCCGGTCCGGGTCGTCGGTGGTGTCGGCCGCGGTCGGCTTCGAACGGCTCGGCCGCGCGCTGGACGGCCTCGCCGAACTCGCCTCGGCCGCGGACGGGTCCGACGCGATCGACGCCGACATCTACCTGTCCTGGGAGAAGCAGCCCGAGGACTTCGACGCCATGGCGGCGGCCCTCCAGCAGGTGCTGGCCGTCCACCCGCTGCCCGGGCGGGTGCGCCGCCTGACCGCGACGGTCGCGGGCAGCGGCGGCGCGGTGATGCACCACCACTTCACGTTCCGGCCGTCCACCGGCGGCATGATCGAGGAGCGGCTGATCCGCGGCCTGCACCCCTACATCGCGCAGCGGATGCAGCTGGAGCGACTGAGCGCGTTCGACCTCACCCGGCTGCCGTCGGCCGACGAGGAGGTGTACCTGTTCCGGTGCGTCGCGCGGGAGAACCCGTCCGACGAGCGGCTCGTCGCGTTCGCGCAGGTCCGGGACCTGACCGCGCTGCGCGACCAGGACGGCGAGCACGTCGCGCTGCCGATGGCGGAGTACACGATCGCGACCTGCCTGGACTCGATCCGGCGGGCGCGGGCGGAGCTGCCGTCGAGCAAGCGGTTCGCGACGAACCGGATCGTCTTCTACGTCTGGCCGCCGAGCGACCTGAGCCGCGCCGAGCTGGAGCAGATCTTCGAGCGGGTGCTGCCGACGGCCGAGGCCGCGGGCCTGGAGGAGATGCTGTTCATCGGGCGGCGGCGGGACGGGGAGTCCGGCGAGCTGCGCAAGGTCGCCGTCCGGGTGCGGTTCGACGCCGCGGGCGGGGTCGAGCTGACCGTCGGCGACCCGTCCGACGAGCCGGTCGAGCCGCTGGACGACTACCGGCAGAAGGTGCTGCGGGCGCGCTCCCGCCGGACGGTGTACCCGTACGAGCTGACCGGGCTGCTCGGCGACTTCGTCGAGCACGACCTGGACGAGGCGCACCGGCTGGTCCCGGTCGACCGGCCGAAGGGCCGCAACCGCGCCGCGATCGTCGCGGGCGTCGTGACGACGCCGACCGAGCGGCATCCGGAGGGCGTCGTCCGGGTCGTCCTGCTGGGCGACCCGACCAAGGCGCTCGGCGCGCTGTCGGAGCCGGAGTGCCGCCGCGTGATCGCCGCGCTGGACCTGGCCGCCGAGATGCGGGTGCCGCTGGAGTGGTACGCGCTGTCGGCCGGGGCCCGGATCTCCATGGAGTCCGGCACCGAGAACATGGACTGGGTGGCGGCCGCGCTCAAGCGGATCGTCGAGTTCACCCAGGACGGCGGCGAGGTCAACGTCGTGGTCGCGGGCATCAACGTCGGCGCGCAGCCGTACTGGAACGCCGAGGCGACCATGCTCATGCACACCAAGGGCGTGCTGGTCATGACGCCGGACTCGGCGATGGTGCTGACCGGCAAGCAGTCGCTGGACTTCTCCGGCGGCGTGTCGGCCGAGGACAACTTCGGCATCGGCGGCTACGACCGGGTGATGGGCCCGAACGGCCAGGCGCAGTACTGGGCGCCGGACCTGCCGTCCGCGCGGGACGTCCTGATGGCGCACTACGACCACACCTACGTCGTCCCGGGCGAGTCCGGGCCGCGCACGACCGGCACGTCCGACCCGGTGGACCGCGACATCCGGGACTTCCCGCACGTGGTCGAGGGCAGCGACTTCGCCCGGGTCGGCGACATCTTCTCCGCCGAGCACAACCCGGACCGCAAGAAGCCGTTCGACATCCGCACGGTCATGCGCGCGCTGTCGGACCAGGACCACCCGGTGCTGGAGCGGTGGGCCGGGATGGCCGACGCCGAGACCTCGGTGGTGCAGGACGTCCACATCGGCGGACGCCCGGTCTGCCTGGTCGGGATCGAGTCGCGGGCGGTGCCGCGGCGCGGCTTCCCGCCCACCGACGGCCCGGACTCCTACACGGCCGGGACGCTGTTCCCGCAGTCGTCGCGGAAGACCGCGCGGGCGATCAACGCCGCGTCCGGGAACCGTCCGCTGGTGGTGCTGGCGAACCTGTCGGGCTTCGACGGCTCGCCGGAGTCGATGCGCAAGCTCCAGCTGGAGTACGGCGCGGAGATCGGCCGGGCGATCGTGAACTTCGACGGCCCGATCGTGTTCACCGTGATCTCCCGCTACCACGGCGGCGCGTTCGTGGTGTTCTCCAAGGCGCTCAACCCGAACATGACGGTGCTGGCGCTGGAGGGGTCGTTCGCGTCCGTGCTGGGCGGCGCCCCGGCGGCGGCGGTCGTGTTCTCCGGCGAGGTCAACGCCCGGACGGCGAACGACCCGCGGGTCACGGCGCTGCAGGCGGAGGTCCCGGCGGCGATGGGCGCGGAGGCGGTGGAGCTCCGGGCGCGGCTGGCCGAGGTCCGCGCGTCCGTCCGCGCCGAGAAGCTGGGCGAGGTCGCCGCCGAGTTCGACCGCGTGCACAGCATCCAGCGCGCCGTCGAGGTCGGCTCGGTGGACGCCATCGTCGGCGCCGCCGAGCTGCGTCCCCGCGTCATCGAGGCGATCGAGCGCGGCGTCCGGAAGTGACGCGGACCCCTGACCCGCCCGGCCGTCAGGCCAGGCAGGTCAGGGGTTTCCCGTCGTTGTACTCGATCATCTCGAGGATGGCGGCGCCGATGTCGAGCCGCGCGGCGGGCTCGGCCCCGGCGTGCTCGGCGAAGGCCCGGTGCAGGTTGCCGACGACGCGTTCGGCGTCCGTCCAGTCGGCGAACTCGCCGAGGTCGGCCTCGCGGGCGGCCTGCAGGGGCGTCAGGCCGGCGCCCGCGGCGTCCCGGGCGAGGTCCTGGATCCAGCGCAGGTAGCGCTCGGTGCGGTCGAACAGCTCGGGCCCGCCGACCGGCCCGTGACCGGGCAGGACGTGGTCCGCGCCGAGCGCGCGCAGCCGGTCGAGCGCGGCGAGCGTCCCGGACACTGATCCCCACAGGACGAACGGGGTGCCGCCGTTGAACACGATGTCCCCGGCCAGCAGCGTCCGCCTCTCAGGGATCCACACCACCACGTCGTTGTCGGTGTGCGCCGGGCCCGCGTGGCGCAGTTCGACCGGAAGGTCCCCGAGGTGGAGGGTCATCCGGTCGGAGAACGTCACGTCCGGCGGGCTGACCGGGACGTCGCCCCACTCCACGTCCGGCCAGAGCTGCCGCACGAGCGTCCCCTGTTCGAGGACGGCCGGACGGCAGAGGTCGTGCCCGATCACCCGTGCCCGGCCCGCGAACAGGTGGTTGCCATGCGTGTGGTCGCCGTGGTGGTGGGTGTTGACGACCGTCCGGATCGGACGATGCGTCACCGACGCGACGGCCTCGCGCAGCCGCCGCGTCCTCCGCTCGGTCGCGGCCGTGTCGACGAGGGTGACCGCGTCCGGGCCGACGAGCACGCCGGCGTTGTTGAGGCACCACGTCCCGTCCGGCTGGACGTAGGCGTGGATCCCGTCGGCGATCTCCTGGAGGTAGGGCTCGGGCACGGCGGACATTCGCGTCTCCTCGGGCGGGGGCGGCGGGACGATCGGCTCCGGGAGGGATACCCACGTCCCGGGCCGCGTACGGCTTGCTCCGCGGGCGGTCTGCGTTTCCTGTGACCCGGGTCGTCCAAAGCGGGCGAACGTGGCAGGCTGCACGCGTGGAAGCGGGTACGGGGTGACGCCTCCCCGGTGGGGGACGGGGCGTCCGCCACGGCCGGAGGGGGCGCGTCCCGGACGGTGGTCATGGGCGGACGCCGTCGTCGCGGTCGGGGTGGCGGTCCTGCTGTTCGTGGTGGTCCGCGCCGGATCCGGAACGGCGGTGTCGTTCGTGCCGTCGCGGGGCGGGCCCCTGGGCGCGGATCCCGGGCACCTGCCGTACTACGCGGTGCGCAGCCTGCTGCGGATGTTCGCGGCGCTCGCGCTGTCGCTGCTGTTCGCGCTGGTCTACGCGTACGCGGCGGCGCACTCGCGGCGGCTGGAGCGGGTGCTGATCCCGCTGCTGGACGTCCTGCAGTCGGTGCCGGTCCTGGCGTTCCTGACGGTCGCGGTGAGCGGGTTCGCGGCGCTGCTCCCCGGCTCGACGCTGGGCCTGGAGTGCGCCTCGGTCTTCGCGATCTTCACCTCGCAGGCGTGGAACATGGCGTTCGCGTTCCACCACTCGATCATCCGCACGCCGCGCGAGCTGGACGAGCTGTCCCGCGACCTCGGCTTCACCCGGTGGATGCGGTTCTGGCGGATCGAGCTGCCCGGCGGGGCGATCCCGCTGGTGTGGAACGCGATGATGAGCTTCGGCGGCGGCTGGTTCTTCCTCGTCGCGTCCGAGATGGTGACGGTCCGGAACGGCGGCCGCGCGCTGCCGGGCGTCGGCGCCTACGCGGGCCGGGCGATCGCCGCGGGCAGCCTCCGGGACGTCGGGTGGGCGATCGCGACCATGGCCGTGATGGTCGTCGGGGTGAACTTCCTGTTCTGGCGTCCGCTGGTCGCGTGGGCCGAGCGGTTCAAGGTGGAGCAGTCCGAGGCCCCCGAGGTGCAGCGGTCGCTGGTGCTGGACCTGCTGCGGCGGGCGCGCTGGCCGCGCATGCTCGCCAGGGCGCTCGCGCCGGTCGGGGAGGCCGCCGGACGCGCCGGACGCGTCTTCGGCCGCGACGGCCGCTCCTTCGGCGCGTCACGCCGGCGGCGGCGCGCCGGGGACGCGGCGTTCGCGACGGTCGTCGTGGTCGCGGTCGGCTGGGGCGCGGTCGACCTCGTCCGCTACCTGGACGACCGGACCGGCCTCGGCGTGTTCGGCGAGCCGCTGCTGCTCGGGCTCGCGACGCTCGCCCGGGTCGTGGTGCTGATCGCCGTCGCCACGCTGGTGTGGGTGCCGATCGGGGTGCGGATCGGCCTGTCCCCCCGGCTGACCCGCGTCGCGCAGCCGGCCGTGCAGGTGCTGGCAAGCTTCCCCGCGAACTTCCTGTTCCCCCTGGCCACCTGGTTCTTCGTCCGGACGGGGCTGCCGCTGAACCTCGGCGGCATCCTGCTGATGGCGCTCGGCGCGCAGTGGTACATCCTGTTCAACGCGATCGCCGGGGCCATGGCCGTCCCCACCGACCTGCGCGAGGCGATGGACGACCTGGGCCTGCGCGGATGGCGGCGATGGCGGCGGCTGATCGCCCCGGCGGTCTTCCCGGCGTACGTGACCGGCGCGGTCACCGCGTCCGGCGGCGCGTGGAACGCCTCGATCGTGTCGGAGATCGTGGCGTTCGGCGGGACGACTCTGACCGCGACCGGGCTCGGCGCCTACGTCGCGCACGCCGCCGAGGCCGGGGACCACCCGCGGCTGTTCGCGGGCGTCACCGTGATGGCGTTGTACGTGGTGGGGATGAACCGGCTGCTGTGGCGGCGGCTGTACCGGCTCGCCGAGCGCCGGTACTCGCTGTGAGGCCTGTGCTCAAGGTGGGGTGGAAATGACGGACGAGTTGCTGACCGCGCGGGGGCTGACCAGGTCGTTCGCGGGCGCGGACGGCGAGCTGCCGGTGCTGTCGGGGATCGACCTGACCGTCCGGGAGGGGGAGATCGTCGCGCTGCTGGGCCGGAGCGGGTCGGGCAAGTCGACGCTGCTGCGCTGCCTGGCCGGGCTGATCCCGCCGACCGAGGGCAGCGTGGCGTACCGGGGTGAGGTGCTGACCGGCGCGAACCCCGGCACGGCCATGGTGTTCCAGACGTTCGCGCTGCTGCCGTGGCTGACCGTCCAGCAGAACGTGGAGGTCGGGCTGGAGGCGCGCGGGATGCGGGCGGCGCGGCGGCGCGCGGCGGCGTCGCAGGCGATCGACCTGATCGGCCTGGACGGGTTCGAGTCGGCGTACCCCAAGGAGCTGTCCGGCGGGATGCGGCAGCGCGTCGGGTTCGCGCGGGCGCTGGTCGTGGAGCCGGACGTGCTGCTGATGGACGAGCCGTTCTCCGCGCTGGACGTGCTGACCGCCGAGAACCTGCGCGGCGAGCTGCTGGAGCTGTGGGAGTCGGGCGAGTTCCCGACCCGGGCGATCGTGCTGGTCACGCACAACCTCGAGGAGGCCGTGCTGATGGCCGACCGGATCGTGGTGCTCGGCGCGCGGTCCGGGGCGCCACGCGCCGGGGAGGGCGGGGTGCCGCAGGCCGGGTTCGGCGGGGCCCTGCGCGCCGAGTACGCCGTCCCGCTGGAACGGCCGCGGGACCGGGACGCGCCCGGGTTCGCGGCGCTCATCGACCGGATCTACCGGACGATGACCGGCCGCGGCGACGACGGTCCGGGCCCGCTTCCTCCGCTCGGTCTCGAGCCCGCCGCGGGGAACGGCGGTCCGGCCGCGCCGCGCCGCACCCTGGCGGGCACGCCGCTGCCGCCCGCGTCGGTGGACGGCCTGTCCGGGCTTGCCGAGATCCTGCTCCAGCACGACGGTCGGCTCGACATCGCCGAGCTGGCCGACGAGCTGGCGCTGGAGATCGACGACCTGCTCCCCCTCGTGGACGCGCTGGAGCTGCTCGGGTTCGGCGCGGTGGACGGCGGCGGGATCGCGCTCACCGGCGCGGGACGGCGGTTCTCCGGCGCGCACGTCCAGGAGTCCAAGAGGCTGTTCGCCGAGGCGGCGCTGCGCGTCCCGCTGGTCGGCACGATCACGACGAGCCTGGCGAAGGCCGCCGACCGCACCCTGCGCGCCGGGTTCTTCCGCGACCTGCTCGCGCACCACTACACCAGCGAGCAGGTCGCCCGGCAGATGGAGATCGCCATCGACTGGGGCCGGTACGCCGAGCTGTACGCCTACGACGCCGACCACACCGAGTTCCGGCTCGCCTCCGACACCCCCGGTGCCCCCGCGGCCGTCTGACCCGCGACGTCCGTCCGGCCCCCGCCTGCCGGACGGACGCCGCGCGCCGTCAGCCGCCCGCCGTCAGCCGTCCACCGTCAGCCGCCGGTCGCGAGCTGGACGATCCGGACGGCGACCAGCAGGCTCGCGACCACCAGGTAGAGGCGGAGCGAGGCCAGGCCGATCTTGCGTCCGGTGGACACGGCCGGCGCGGGCAGCTCGTCCAGCGGCGGCATGCGCCACGACATCCGGTCGCCGCCCGGAACCCGCGCGGAGGACCCGGCCGGGCGGCGCCGGACGGCCCGGACCGCCCAGAACGCGAGCGCCACCAGCCCGGCGGCTCCGCAGCCCGCGAAGATCCCGGTGATCTGCCCGCCGGTGATGCCGGGGAACAGCACGGCGGCGGTCAGGACGACCGACAGCGCGATCAGCACCGCGACGACGACCGCGGTGAACGCGTTCTTCGCCCGCCCGTTCACCCAGGGGCCGAGCACCGCGCGGTCGTTGCAGAGCAGCAGCAGGAACACCGACGCCGACGGCAGCAGGACCCCGGCCAGGGTCTGCACACCCTCGGTGAGCAGCCCCAGCGGCGAGCCCGGCGTGACGACGACCGCGGCCGAGACCGCGATCAGCCCGGCGAACACGGCGTAGAAGCCCTTGGCCTCGGCCGGGCGGCGGTGGAGGGAGTGCTTGAGCCCGAGCACGTCGCCGATCGCGTAGGCGGTGGACAGCGACACCGCGCACGCGCCGATGATGGAGGCGTCCAGCAGGGCGATCGCGAAGAGCACTCCGGCAGTGCGTCCGGCCTGGGCCTCCAAGCCCCGGGCGACGCCCTCGGCGTCGGTGAAGCCGCCCTGCCCGTGCAGCGCGGCGGCGGTGAAGCCGATCATCGCGGCGGCGCCGACGACCACGACGACGATGCCGATCCACAGGTCGGCGCGCTCGTACCGGATGAACCGGGGCGTGATGCGCTTGTCGATGACGTAGGACTGCTGGAAGAACAGCTGCCAGGGCGCGACGGTGGTGCCGACGATCGCGATGATCAGCAGCATGACGTCCGCCAGGTGCCCGCCGGGCAGGCCGGGCACCACCAGGTCCCGCGCCATCCGCCCGGTCGCGGGGTGAACGATCAGGTAGATCGGGACGAGCAGCAGGCTGCCGAGGCACAGGGCGACCGCGATCCGCTCGAACCGGCGGAAGTCGCCGGTGGACGCCGCGAGGATCACCACGCCCGCGGCGACCACCACCCCGGCCGCCTTCGGCAGTCCGAGGTAGGAGGTGGCGAGCGCGACGCCGATGAACTCGGTGACGATCGTCAGCGCGTTCAGCAGGAACAGGTCGATGACGCTGAACGCGCCCCAGAACCGTCCGAACCGCTCCAGGATCAGCCGAGCGTGCCCGACGCCGGTGACCGCGCCGAGCCGCAGCACCATCTCCTGGTTCACGTACAGGACGGGGACGAGCAGGAGCAGCGTCCAGAGCAGGCGGGTGCCGTAGTCCTGGCCCGCCTGCGAGTACGTGCCGAACGCGCCCGCGTCGTTGTCGCCGACCATGACGATCAGGCCGGGGCCGATGATCGCGAGCAGGGTCCGGAACCGGGCGGACAGGCCGGGCCGGGCGGCGAGGTCGCCGTGCCGGATCGAGCCGAACGCGCCGCGGATGTCGCCCACGTGCGCGTCGTCGAGCACGGCCTCGCGCGGCGTCGAGGTGAAGTCGGTGGTCATGTTTCAGACCCCTTTCCGGCCCGAGGGGCGGGCCGTTTCAGGGCATGCGGAAGTCCGCTCGCGAGCGCACGCGCTCAACGCCCGGCCTCAGGACAGCGCGAGAGGCATGGGCTCAGGACATGGGCTCAGGGCATGCGTCGGCGCGACCGCACAGGTCACGGCGACGAAAGGGGAAAGGCGAGCGGCTACAGCGTGCCAGGAGAGAAGAACACGCGGATGAGGGGCCGACTTCGGCCCGGACTACTACCGGACATCGTCCTCACCTCCGCCCGGTCCGGGACACCGCGCTCGGCGCGGCACCGCTCTCTCGACGGGGCCGTCCCGCGACCGGGACGGCGCGTCTTCGGGCGCACTCCGGCGCCCAGACGTATTTCACACGTATTTTCGCAACTATGCAACTAGCCAAGTATGCGGCGGTACGGGCCGTCGGAGGAAGTGAGAGGTCGCGCGGGCACGCGAGCAGCGCGTTATGGCGGGGCCGCCAGTTCGGCGGAACCGGGCGTCAGCCCCGGGCGAGACCGAGGCGCGCGACCGCCTGGCGCCGTCGCTGGACCGAGACGGTCACCGGCGCGGGCGCGTCGCCCCCGTCGCCGGGATCCGGCGGGTCGATCACGCCGGTGAGGTGCCCGGCCAGCAGCCCGGCCTCCGCGAGCACCGGACCGACGTGCGGGCTGGCCGCGCGGTAGAAGATCCGCGTGCCGTCCCGGCGCGAGGCCACCAGACCCGCGCCGCGCAGCTTCGCCAGGTGCTGCGACACGGCCGTCACATGCACCCCGATCAGCTCGGCCAGCTCACCCACGCCGTGCTCGCGCTGCGACACCGCGTACAGGATCTGGAAACGCGTGGGGTCCGCGATCGCCTTCAGCACCTCGACGATCGCCTCGACCCGCACCACCGGCGAGTCACCCGAGTCCTGCGCGTCCATGCGTCCAGCCTAAGCCACCCGCCCGATCTACGGAGGACCCGGCGGCAGGGTCCCCGGGCGCTCCCGCCGGGCCGCCGGTCTTGACGCTCGGGCCCCTTGACATGATCCACTACCTGAGTTGACTGTGCGCGAAGGATCATTCACCGGCAGGAGGGCCCGGGTCATGCCGATTCTGGACGCCGAAGACGCCTACGCCGCGGCGCTGTCCGAGACCGCGCGACTGCTCAGGGAGGACGCGCTGCTGCACGAGGCGCTCGCGGACCTGGCCGGGGACGACGCCGAGTACGCCCCGATCGGGCCGCGGCGGCCGCGCGCCGACCCCTGAAGGGCCGGCACGACAGGGGTCAGCGGGGGCACAGGCCGGCGGAGCGCGGCCCGGCAGGGCTCGGGTCGGCGGGACTCGGGTCAGCGGGACCTGGTGACGTGGACGCCGAGGTCGGCGAGCCCCGCCGCGAAGACCTCGTCACGAAAGAACGGCGTGAGCCTGCCCGTGTCCGCCTCGTCCGCCTCGTAGTCGGCCCACCACTCGACGAACGTCGCGCCGGACGCGGTGATCGGCGCGACCCGGATCGTCGCCCGGTAGCCGCGCACCGGGAACGGGCTCTCGACGAACTCGTAGCTCTGGGTGCGCGCCGCGTCGTCCAGCCCGGTCAGGCGCTCGACGAAGACGGCGTCGCCCGAGGTGAGGCGGCGGACGGCCCCGACGGTGTGGTCGTCGCCCTCCTGGAGGACGCAGGTGTCCAGCGCGGGATGCCACTCGGCGATCCCGCCGAACGCGCGGACCCACGTCCACACGTCGTCCACCGGGGCGTCGATGACCGCGCTCGCGTAGGGCTTCGGCATGGCGCCATCATGGCCCACCCGCCGCGCCCGTCCAAGGACCGGGAGCGCCGCGGCCGGGGCGCGGGCGGCCCACCTGATCACCCAAGGTAGCGTCGGGTGCGTTGAGGGAGGTGGCGAGCCTGATGGCTGCTGAAAACGGTCGGGTCGCCCTTGTGGTCGGGACGTTCGACACCAAGGGTGCGGAGCTGAGGTACGCGGCGGAGCTCGTGGCGGCGGCGGGGACGCCGGTCCGCACGGTGGACGTGTCCACCGGCGAGCACGACGAGAAGGGCGTGGACGTGACGGCGGCGGAGGTCGCGGCGTCCCATCCGGGCGGCCCGGGCGCGGTGTTCACCGGCGACCGCGGCACGGCCGTGTCGGCGATGGCCGTGGCGTTCGAGCGGTTCCTCGCCGGACGCGGCGACGTGGCCGGGGTGCTCGGGCTCGGCGGCAGCGGCGGCACGGCGATGATCGCGCCCGCGCTGCGCGCGCTGCCCGTGGGCGTCCCGAAGCTGATCGTCAGCACGGTCGCGGCGGGCGACGTCGCGCCGTACGTCGGGGTCAGCGACCTGACCATGATGCACTCGGTGACCGACGTCGCCGGGCTGAACCGGATCTCCCGGCAGGTGATCGGGAACGCCGCGCACGCGCTGGCCGGGATGGTCGCGCACCCGATCCCGCCCGCCGAGGACCGGCCCGCCGTCGCGCTGACGATGTTCGGCGTGACCACGACGTGCGTGACCACGGTCGCCGAGAGGCTGTCCGCCGACCACGACACGCTGGTCTTCCACGCCGTCGGCACCGGCGGGCGGGCGATGGAGGCGCTGGTCGGGGACGGGCTGATCAACGCCGTCCTGGACATCACCACCACCGAGATCTGCGACCTGATCGGCGGCGGGGTGTTCAGCGCGGGCCCGGAGCGGCTCGACGTGTTCGCGCGGGCGGACGTCCCGTACGTCGGGTCCTGCGGCGCCCTCGACATGGTGAACTTCGGCTCGCGCGGCACCGTCCCCGAGCGGTACGCGGACCGGCTGTTCTACGAGCACAACGCGCAGGTGACGCTGATGCGCACCAGCCCGGACGAGTGCCGCGAGATCGCCGCGTTCATCGCCGCGAAGCTGAACGCCATGGACGGCCCCGTCCGCTTCCTGCTGCCCGAGGGCGGGGTGTCCGCGCTGGACGCGCCGGGCATGCCGTTCTGGGATCCGGAGGCCGACCGCGTCCTGTTCGAGACGCTGGAGGCCCGGGTCGTGCAGACCGCCGACCGGCGCCTCGTCCGGTCGCCGCACAACATCAACGATCCCGAGTTCGCCGCCGCGCTGGTCGCGGCCTTCCAGGAGGTGTCCCGATGAGTTTCGCGCGCGCTGAGCTGGTCGAGCGCTTCACCGAGATGGCCCGGCGGGGCGAGCCGATCGTCGGCGGCGGCGCCGGGACGGGCCTGTCGGCCAAGTGCGAGGAGGCCGGCGGCATCGACCTCATCGTCATCTACAACTCCGGCCGGTACCGGATGGCGGGGCGCGGCTCGCTCGCCGGGCTGCTCGCCTACGGCAACGCCAACGAGATCGTCGTGGAGATGGCCTCCGAGGTGCTGCCGGTCGTGGAGCACACGCCGGTGCTCGCCGGGGTGAACGGCACCGACCCGTTCCTGCTGCGCGGGCCGTTCCTGGCCAAGCTGCGCGAGCTGGGCTTCTCCGGCATCCAGAACTTCCCCACGGTCGGCCTCATCGACGGCGTGTTCCGCGCCAACCTCGAGGAGACCGGCATGGGCTACGCGCTGGAGGTCGAGCTGGTCGAGGCCGCGCGCGCCGCCGACCTGCTGACCACGCCGTACGTGTTCTCCGCGGACGACGCGCGCGCGATGACCCGCGCCGGCGCCGACATCGTCGTGTGCCACATGGGCCTGACGACCGGCGGCGCCATCGGCGCGGAGACCGCCAAGTCGCTGGACGACTGCGTCGAACTCATCGACGCGTGGTCCGAGGCGTCGCTGAACGAGCGCGACGACGTCCTGGTGCTGTGCCACGGCGGCCCGATCGCCGACCCCGAGGACGCCGCGTACGTTCTCGCCAACACCAAGAACTGCCATGGCTTCTACGGTGCGAGCAGCATGGAGCGGCTGCCGACCGAGCGCGCGCTGACCGCCCAGACCCGGGCGTTCAAGCAGCTGCGGGGCTGAGCCCCGCACTCAGGGACCGGCCGTCAGGGGCCGGGCGTCCAGTGGGCGTCCGGCCCCTGAACGTCGTGTGTCCGGGGATCTGCTTCGGCGATTCCTGACAATGGACATCGACCGGAGTCGGGGTTACTTTTCCAGCAGTGATCACGCAAGCCCACTGTCCTCCTTGACCAAGGAGCCGCGTGGACAACGATGTGACTCACGCTCGCACCGAGGAGAACCCCCGGTACGGGCGTGGCCCGACCCCCGACCGCCGCCCCGCGAACCCCGACCCCGCCGCACCTCCCCCCACCTCGGTCTTCTCGCGTTCCGAGCCCGCCCCGCCGCCGTTCGACCCCGTCCGCGCGCTGGCCGAGCCCGCGGCGCTCCGGGACCCGCACGCCGTCCTCGACGAGCTCCGGTCGCACGACCCGGTCGCCTGGCACGAGGGCCTCGGCACCTGGCTGCTGACAAGGCACGCTGACTGCGTCGCGGTCCTGCGGGACGGCGAGCGCTTCGGGTCCGACCCGCGCCGCGCCGGGGTCGCGATGCCGCCGCAGGCGGTGAGCGTCCAGACGCTCGACCCGCCTGGGCACACCGCCGCGCGCCGTCCGCTGGTGGACGCGCTGCGCGAACTGGACCGTGCCGAGGTCGCGCCGATGGTCGCCGAACGCGCCCGCGCCCTCCTCGGCGACCTCGCCGGACGGCCGTCCTTCGACGTCGTGGCCGACTTCTGCGAGCCGCTCGCGGTGTCCACGATCTGCCGGTACCTGCGCGTCCCCGAGCCCGACCCGGCGTGGTTCGCGCCGCTCGCGGAGACCGTCGCGGCCGGGATGGACGCCGGGGTGTTCCCGGAACGGCTCGAGCCGGCGATGGCGGCGCGGGCGGAGCTGTCCGCGCTGACCGACGGCTGGCTCGCCGATCCGCCCCCGGACGGGATCGTCCGGGTCATCGCCGACACGGTGGAGGCGGGCGGCCTGGACCGCGCGGTCGCCGCGAACACGCTGCGGGCGCTGCTGCACGCCGGGTACACCTCGGCGAGCAAGCTGCTGGCTCTCGCGGTCGTGACGCTGCTGGAGCGGCCCGGCGCGCTCGCCGCCTTCGCCGCCGACCCGTCCCCGCACGCGGTGGACGAGCTGGTGCGCTTCTGCTCGCCCGTCCAGGCCCTGGGCCGGGTGTGCGTCGCGCCCGCCGAGCTGGGCGGCAGGCGGATCGAGCCCGGCCAGGACGTCACGCTCTTCCTCGGCGCGGCCAACCGGGACCCGGCACGGTTCGACGACCCGCACGACCTGCGCTTCGACCGCCGCCCGAATCCGCATCTGGGCTTCGGCAGGGGGGCGCACTCCTGCCTCGGCGCGCCGTTCGCCGCCGTCCAGACGCGGGTCGTGCTCTCCGTCCTCGCGGAACGTTCCGCGCCCCCGCGCGTCCTGGACGCGCCCGAGTACCGGGTCGCCCTGACCCTGCGCAGCCCCGCCCGGATGCGTGTCGCGCTGGGCTGAGCAGGGTCGGACGTCCCGCACCCATCAGGGAGTGAGAGAAGGGAGGACCCCATGAAGTACTGGCACTGATGAGCACCACATGAGGTCCGAGAGTTCGCGGCCGTCGTGCGACCGGCGGCCGCGAACGCCCGTCTTCCCACCGTCCACCTTACGCAAGCCGCCCACCTCGCAGGGAGAAATGTGTCGAACGGTTCCGCTCCGGCCGCTTTCACCGATCCGTACGCCTTCACCCCCGGCTACTACGACCTGTTCCGCGCGCACGAGGACGCGCTGCCGTCGGTGTCGTTCTTCGCCGGCCTGACGCCGCCGGACGCGGACGCGCTGGAGATCGGACCGGGCACGGGCCGCCTCGCCCTCGCCGTCGCCGAGCGGGCGCGCACCCTGACCTGCCTGGAGCGGTCCCCCACGATGCGGGCCGTCCTCATCTCCAAGCTCGCGCAGCGCCCCGACCTGCGGAGCAAGGTGACCGTGCTCCAGGGCACCGCGCCGGGCTTCGACCTCGGCCGCACCTTCGACTACGTCTACCTGGGCGGCGTGCTGGAGCACGTCCCGCCCGCCGAGCGGCCGGTGCTGTTCGCCGCGATCGCCGCGCACCTGGCGCCCGGGGGCCTGTGCGTGATGGACATGGTGCTGCGCATGCCCGCGCCCGACCTCGAGGAACGCGTGATGGACGAGCAGGACCTCGGCGAGTGCCGGTACGTCCTGTCCGCCGAGGCCGAGCGGCTCGGCCCCGACCTGTCGCGGCTGCGGCAGACCTACCGGACGTACCTGCGCGGCGAGCTGATCGCGACCGAGGAGACCGAGCGGCTGCACAACATGCACCGGCCCGAGCCCGTCCTGAAGGACCTGGCCGATGTCGGGCTGCACCCGGCGGAGGGCGACGGGCTCGCGCAGGCGACCCCGCTTCCGGACGACCCGGGCGCGGTGGTGGTGCGGAAGGCCGCGCCATGACCGCCGTCGCCACGGAGACGCCGATCCCGACGGCCGTCCCGCTCGACCGCGTCTACGACGCGGACCGGCTCGCCGCCGAGGCGGAGGCGCTGCGCGAGTTCACCTGGCGGGCGCAGCGCTCCTACGGCCAGGAGGGCCTGCGCGGGCAGGCCGAGATCGACTGGCGGATCCTGTCGCTGCGCTCCCCCGGCGGCGACCCCGCGCGCACCGACCCGGGCGGCGCGGGCCTCGTCCCGCACGCCGACACCCCGTACCTGGCGCGCACCCCGTACATCGCGGAGCTGCTGGCGGGCATCCCGGCGCCGCTGCGGGCCGTCCGGCTGATGGCACTCGGGCCGGGCGCGCGCTGCCATGTGCACCGCGACGGCAAGTGCGGCTACCCGTGGGGCGCGATGCGGCTGCACGTCCCGGTCATCACCAACCCGGGCGCGGTCGTGGTGATCGGCGGCGAGGAGCGGCACTGGGACGCCGGACGGCTCTGGTTCGGCGACTTCGACCGGCTGCACCACGTCCGCAACGAGGGCGACGAGCCGCGCGTCCACCTGGTGGTCGACGTCGGGCTCACGCCGGAGCTGCTCGCCCTGTTCCCGGACGACTTCCGCGACCGGCTCCCGTGGCGGGACGTCCTGTACGCGCGCCCGCCCAAGCCCCTGAGCGCCGCCGACCTGACCGCTCTGACCTGCGGGTTCGACATGCCCGCCTGGTTCCCGGACTGGTCGGAGGACGATGACGGGACGCCGCGCCCGGACGTGCCCGGCTCGGTGCGCGTCGCCGACGACGGCCGCCCCGTCCTGTGCGGCGAGGACGGCGCCCCGCTGTTCGCGCTCGTCCACGTCGGATCGGGCGAGTTCCACCTCGAAGGCTGGACCGAGGAGCGCACCCTCCAACTCGACCTCGACACCGGCGAGCCCCGCGTGCGGTACCAGGTGCGACGCGGGACGTCGGTGACCGAGGCCGTCCGCCCCGCCCGACCGCTCCATGTTGGAAGGACCTAGATGACCGCTGAGACCACACACAAGGAATTCGACCTCCCCCAGGACTTCGCGCAGTGGCTCGACCCGTACTCGCTGCTCGCCGAGATGCGCGCCGAGTCGCCCGTCCACCGCGCGCGGTTGCGCGGCAAGGTGGACGTCTGGGTGGTCACGGGCTACGAGGAGGCCCTGGTCGCGCTCAACGACGCCCGGTTCTCCGCCGACCTCGAGGCCGCGCCGCGCATCACCGCCGGGCTGCCGCCGGAGCGCCGCCGCAACGTCCTGATGGAGAGCCTGCTCGCGAGCGACCCGCCCGACCACACCCGGATGCGCGGCATCGTCGCGAAGGCCTTCACCGCGCGCCGGGTCGCCGCGCTGGCCCCGCGCGTCCAGGAGATCGTGGACGAGCTGCTCGACACGTTCGCCGCCGACGGCCGGGGCGACCTGGTCGAGGGGCTGGCGCTGCCGCTGCCCATCGCGGTGATCTGCGAACTGCTCGGCGTGCCGTTCGCGCGGGAGCGGTTCCGGAACTGGTCGGTGGGCCTGGCCATGCCGCCCGCCGACGGCGCGACGCTGGAACGCGCGGACGCCGCGCGCGCCGAGATGTCGGAGTTCTTCCTCGAGCAGGTCGCGCTCAAGCGCGCCGAACCCGGCGACGACCTGCTCAGCGCCCTGGTCACCGCGCACGCCAACGAGGACGTCACCGACGACGAGCTCGTCGGCCTGACGATCATGCTGTTCCTGTCCGGGCACGAGACCACGCTGTGCTTCCTCGCCAACGCCGTGGTCACGCTGCTCACCCACCCCGAGCAGCTCGCCGCGCTGCGCGCGGACCCGGACCTGATCCCGCGCGCGGTGGACGAGCTGCTCCGCTTCGACGGCCCGGTCGCGCGCGGCGTCGCCCGGTTCACGCTGGAGGACGTCCCGATCGGCGGCACGGTCATCCCGCGCGGCGAGATGGTCGTCGTCTCGATCGGCGGGGCCAACCGGGACCCGGCGCGCTACCCCGAACCGGACACGCTGGACCTGTTCCGGGAGAACAACCCGCAGCTCGGGTTCGGGCACGGGATCCACCACTGCCTGGGCGCGGCGCTGGCCCGGCTGGAGATCGTCACCGCGCTGACGACGCTGCTGCGCCGCTTCCCGGACATGGCGCTGGAGGTCCCGGTCGCCGACCTGCCGCGCCGTCCGGGGATGCTGCGCGGCCTGAAGCACGTCCCGATCTCCTTCACCCCGGATCGGTAGCCGCCTGCAAATAGACTCGGCGGTGTGAGCCATAGGAATTCCAATGGTCCGCTCGACCTGGCGCAGTTGCGGACGTTCCTCGCCGTCTACCGCGCCGGGTCGCTGACCGCTGCCGCGCGGCTGGTCGGGCTGTCGCAGCCGACCGTCACGACGCAGCTGCGCGCCCTGGAGGAGCGCACCGGGCGGCAGCTGTTCGAGCGGCTGCCGCGCGGGGTGACCCCCACCCCGGCGGGCGACGACCTGGCCGCGCGGCTCGCCGGGCCGATGGACGCGCTGGAGGCCGTCGCCGGGGGCGGCGCGGCCGGCGAGCCCGCCCCCGAGCCGCCGGTGCTGCTCGCCGGTCCCGCCGAGTTCCTGGCGGCGGCGGTCGTCCCGACGCTCGGGCCGCTGACGGGACGGGGTGTCCGGCTGCGGATCACCACGGGCGTCGCGGAGGACCTGCTCGCCGGACTGCGCGGAGGACGGTTCGACCTGGTCGTGTCGACGATCCGTCCGCGCGGCCGGGCCCTGCTGGCCGAGCCGTTCGCGGACGAGACGTTCGTGCTGGTCGCCGCGCCGTCCTGGGCGGAGCGGATCGATCCGGAACGCCTGGCGGCGGACGGCCCGTCCGCGCTGGCGGACGCCCCTCTCCTCTCCTACGCCGAGGACCTGCCGATCCTGCGCCGCTTCTGGCGGCACGTCTTCGACACCCGGCTCACCGCCGAGCCCGCCCTGGTCGTCCCGGACCTGCGCGCGATCAAGGCCGCCGCCGTCGCGGGCCTCGGCGTGACCGTCCTGCCGCGCTACCTCTGCGCCACCGAGCTCGCGGACGGCTCCCTCGTCCCCCTGCTCACCCCGGAGGACCCGCCGATCAACACCGCCTTCCTCGTCCAGCGCACCGGAGCCCTCCTGCCCCCGCACGTCGGACTCGTCCGCGACCACCTCCGGACGATCGCCCACCTGTCCTGCTGACCCATCGGAATGCCAATGGACGCCATAGAACCGTCTATTGGTAGGGCCGCGAACACCCCGGTTACGCTCCGGTCCGGTGAACGAACCTGAAGTCCGGGCACACCCTGACCCGAGACCATCCCTTGGAGCGCAGCCATGGCAAAGATCCTTTTCGTCCTGACCGGCGCGGACCGCTGGACGCTGGCGGACGGCACCGAGCACCCGACCGGATTCTGGGCCGAGGAGGCCGCGGTTCCCTACGAGGCGTTCACCGAGGCCGGGCACACCGTCACGATGGCGACGCCCGGCGGCGTCCTCCCGCCCGTCGACACGGGCAGCCTCACCCCCGAGGCGACCGGCGGCCAGGCCGAGTCCGACCGCTTCGCCGGCACCCTGAAGCGCGACGAGTTCCACTATCCGGTCAAGCTGGAGGACGTCGAGCTCACCGACTACGACGCCGTCTTCTATCCCGGCGGCCACGGCCCGATGGAGGACCTCTCCGTCAACGCCGCCTCCGGTCGCCTCCTCACCCGCGCCCTCGCGGAGGGCACCCCGCTCGGCATCGTCTGCCACGGCCCCGCCGCGATGCTCACCGCGACCAAGCCCGACGGCACCAACGCCTTCGCGGGCTACCGCGTCACGGCCTTCACCAACGCCGAAGAGACCCAGGCCGGTTTCGCGTCCAAGGCCAAGTGGCTCCTCCAGGACCGCCTCGTCCAGGCCGGGGTGGACTTCCAGGAGGGCGAGCCCTGGACTCCCCACGTGGAGACCGACCGCACCCTGATCACCGGCCAGAACCCCGCCTCCTCCGCGGCCCTGGCCGCCGAAATGCTGAAGCGCCTGCCCTGACGAGACGGAGCGACCGACCGGGACCCCGGCCGCGGGGTGGCCCCGCCACCGATGTGGCGGGGCCACCCCTTTCGGCGGACGGTTCAGGAGGCGGTCTCACCCTCCGCGAGATAGACGTTCATCTCGGCGAAGTCGAGAGTGAGCGAGAACGGCTTGAAGAACGTGTGCCCGAAGGCGGCCAGCATGTCGAACTGCGTCGGATCCATGGTCACCTCCGAGCACGTCCAGTAGATGTCGCGGGCGACGGCCGTTCCGATACGCGACTCGGCCGGATAGCACGGGTATCCCTTGAGCACCTCTCCGTGCGTGGCGCCGAACAACGGACGTGCCATGTCGGTGCGCACTCCCAGCCGCTGGGCCGACGCCAGCGCCATGGAACCCGCCATGCCGCCCTCCTGGCCGGTGTTGAGGGACACCACCCGCGGGCCGGAGCCGTTGATGCTGCCGAGGCTGTAGGGGACGTTGTGGTCGACCCACATCGGCAGGGGCGCGCTTCCGGCCCGGGCCGCCTGGGCCTTCACCGCGCGCGCCTGCCCGGCCGTCCGCGGCCGGAAGAGCAGCTTCTCGCCCGGCCAGTCGAACGTGGTCACGAAGTGCGAGAACAGCTCGAGGCCGAGGCCACCGGGATTCGGCTCGGCCCCCTGGCGGGGAGCCTCCAGGTCCATCCAGCTCACCGGAATGTTGCGGACCTCCACGTCCCCCATCCGGAAGGACGGCAGCACACCGAGGAACATGTCGATGCCCTTCTGGTCACCGCCGTTCACCTTGATCTGGGAGACCGCCTCCAGCCCGGCCTCCTCGGCCATCGCCACCGTCAGGCCCACACCCATGGTGTTGCCGGTGTCCCAGAGGAACGTCCTCGACGGGCCTCCGTTCACCGACCCCTCGACCACCGGCAGCGGGTCCATGGACATCCACGGCACCTTGCCGGACGACCCGACCGACACCTGGTACGGCTGTCCCTTGACCGCCGCGTACCACGTGGCCTCCGCGTCCTTCCCGAGGGCGCGTAGCAGCGGCACCGCCGGCGGATAGTTGTCCTGCCGCAGGTAGCAGTCGACCAGCCACTGCTTGGCCTGCCTGTCGTCCGGCGCCAGCCGCACCGCCATCGCCAGGTACTTCTCCGCGTCGGGGAACCGGTTGGAAAGCAGCGCGATGTACCCGCGCTGCCGCGCCGCGTGCGCGTTGGACGGATCCTTCCGCAGGACCTCCTCGAAGCCGCGGGCGGCCTCGTCGAACCGGCCCGCCTTCAGCAGCGCGTCCGGATCGGCCCCGTCCTCCGCCGCCGCGCCCGCCGGGGTACCCAGCAGAGGCGCCACGGCGGCCGAACCCGCGGCCAGGCCGAGCCCCGCGAGAACCCTCCGCCGGTTGAGCTCCACCATGAACACGCACCTTCCCCACAAGTCGACTTGCGTTGCGGCACCCGTCCTATCCAGCGGCGCATATCGTCGACATCTCGAAAACCCCATACGCCCTGACGACACAAGGCCCCGGATGATGGCCTCTCAGGCGTCTGCGCGGCGTGTGGCGAGTTGCTCGCTGTGGTGCGTGATGTAGATGAAGGTGAACAGGTCCGCGAGCGTCGCGGCGGTCGCCCGGAACTGGTTGTAGTAGAAGTCGGCGACGTCCACCGTGCCGAGCAGGAGAACGAGGGCCGCGAGGGCCAGCGTCCGCCCTGAACGGCGGCCGCGCAGCATCTGCCAGAGCCCCACCGCGATGACCAGTTCCAGGAGGGTTCCGCCCAGGCCGACGGTCGTCGAGCCGAAGGGCTGCGCGGGACCGGTCCGGAAGTGGTGGGTGATCCAGTGGACCGTGGCGTCCGTCTGCTCCAGCGGGAGGAGCTTGGTCGCCAGGGTGATGCCCGCCGACAGCAGTCCGTGGACGGCGCGGACCGCGAGGACGGCGGCGACGGTCCAGGCGCACCAGCGGGATCGGAGGAAACGGTCCGCCGCGGAGCCGCAGGCGTCCCAGGCCGACTGGAGTCGGCTTCGGGTGGCCCTCGACGGGTACGCGTCCACGTAGTCGCACATCGCCTCGGCCAGATGGGCGATCTCCGGCCGCGCGGCCGTTCGCAGCTCGTCCAGGGACGCCTGCGCCTCGGTCGCCTCCCGTGCGGTGAGTCGTCCTCGGGCGAGGTCAGGCAGGACTTCGAGTGCCTGCGACAACCGCGCCTCCGCCCGCTCCCCCGCGGTTCTGTTCTCATGGCGGAAGGCCACCAGCAGGGTCAGGCAAACCAGGAAGACCAGGTAGATGATGGCCGCCGCCGGACGGTAGAAGTAGTCGTTGTTCTTCGTGATGAACTTGCCGACCTCGTCCATGAACAGGCCCCAGCCGACCCCGACCAGGAGCGCGGCGACGCGGGTGGCGCGCACCGAGATCGTCATGATGAACAGCACCGCGGCGCTGAAGACCGCGAGGCCACCCCAGAGCAGATGGGCGATGTGCAGGGTCTTGCCGCCCACCTGCGGGTATCCGGTCAGCCAGAGGTATCCGCGCAGCGCCACCACCGTGACCGCGAAGCACACCACCACGAGCGTCAGGTTCCCGGTGGCGTTGAACCGCACGCGTGAGCGCATGATCACTCCAGCTCGGGAGACGGGCGCCGGTGCGCCACCATCATCACGCCGAACGAGTTCGCAGCAGGTTAAGTCCCGTTCCGGCCCCACGGCATGGAAGCCTCGGCACCCACCATCATCCCCTGAACAGCCCGAACCAACCGGCCGGGCCATTCCCTGGGGCGGCGCGTGGTCTCCATCCGCCGCCTTCTGAGATCGCATCACCGTTCACGAGACGAACAACGACCGGACCCCTGCCCGGCCCGGCCGCTCCGGGATCTTACTGCGGTGATGGAGGTGGCGGCGTGGGTGGTGCCGCACGCGCCCATGATCTTCCAAAACCGGCGAAAGGAAACGGCCGGGCCGCTTTGGGCCCGGCCGGTTTCGAGGGTCACTGCCAGATTTCGGCTATGGGGGTGGCGGTGGCGGCGCTGCCGGCGTGGGTGGTGCCGTTCATGTCCTCGAGCGTGCGGAGGACGTTGAAGTGGGTGTACTTGGTCACGTAGGCGCCGGGCTTGACGTGGGCGCCGTAGAAGATCGTGGCGATGCGGTTGCCCGACAGGCCGTTGTCCTCGTCGAAGGTCACGACCAGGAGGCTGTTGTGGGTCGTGGCCCACTGGGCGTAGGCGTCGAGGTTGTTCTTCAGCCACGTGTCGCCCGTGGAGACCGAGCAGTCGTGCATGTCGTTACAGAGGTTCGGGATGACGAACGAGACGTTCGGCAGGGTCGTGTAGTCGGTCGGGAACTGCGCGAACGTGTACCCGGACGAAGCCGGGACGTTGCTGAACGAGAACCAGGGGTTGTGCTTGCGCGCGTACTTGCCCGTGCTGTTGGAGCAGGTCGTGGAGCCCTGGGACGGTAGACCCTCGTTGTAGCTGGCCCAGGTTCGTCCGGCGGTTTGGAGTTCGGACGCGAGGTTGGCGGTGGAGTAGGGGGATCCGGGCGGCGGGCAGGTGTCGTCGGTGACGCCCTGGGTGGCGCCCGAGAACAGGTCGAAGTAGTTCGGCTGGCTCGGGTGGGTCAGGGCGTAGGACTGGGTGAGGTTGGCGCCGCCGTTGGCGAGGGACGTGATGTACGGCGCGCCGGACGTGCCCACGACCTGCGAGTACGAGTGGTTCTCGAAGACGACGACCACGGTGTGGTCGGGCGTCGGGACCGTGGCGGCCTTCGCGGCGCCGGGTGTGGTGGCCAGGCATGCCGTGCCGGCGAGCGCGAGCGCGCACGCCGCGAGGGCGGCGCGGAGGCGGGAGCGGCCCGCGTGCGGGGAGACGGCGGTGGGAGCACCTGACATCTCATCCTCCGGTGGAAGAGATCCAGTCGGGGGCCGGGCGGCCCCCGACACTCGTCACCTTCCCATCACACCTCAAAGCATGGCGCTCTGGCACACTCCGGACTTCGGACGGTTCGGAGAACGCCGCATGAACGCCCGGAGGGTCAATTGCCCTGGGGCGGCTGACCGCCTCCGGAGGTGTCCTGACCTCGGCGGCCGCCGAAACCGCCGCCTTCGTTGACGCTGGTGGCGGTCATGCTGCCGTCGCTGCCAGGCGTTCCGCGGACGATGAGCGTCGTCCCGGTCTTGAGGTCCTTCACCGTGCCGGTCTTGGTGATCTGGATGCGGGTGGCGCCGGTCGTCTTGACCGTGACGGTCTTGCCGTCGTTCGTCTGCAGGTAGAGGGTGTCGCCGACGACCTTGGTGACGGTTCCGGCCGTCATCCCTCCCCGGCCGTTCGCGCCGCCACCGGGGAAGTTCCCGCCGCCGCCTCCCCCGAACCCGCCGCCTCCGCCGTTGCGGAAGCCGCCGTAACCGCCGCCGAAGCCGCGGCCGCCCGCGGCGCGGTTGTCGGACGATCCGGACTTGCCGTCCGACATCGCCTTGTTCGTGAAGATCCCGCCGACGAACCCGGCGACGACCAGGACGGCCGCGACGAGGTAGAGCGTCGGGCCGCTCGGCGAGCGCCAGCCGGGGCCGCGGTCGGCGAGTTCCTTGTCCAGGTCGTCCTTGAACGGGGACGACTCCAGCATCTCGGCCTGCGGCGGCGGGGTCGCACCGCCACCGGGCGCCTGCGACGGGATCGCGCCGCCGCCCGGCACCGGGGGCGGGGGCGGGGTCGCGCCGCCGCCCGGCGCCGGGAGCGGGGTCGCGCCGCCGCCGGGCGCCGGGAGCGGGCCTTGCGGCGGGAGGGGTGTGGGGTCGGGGGTGTTGTCGGTCATCGGACGCCTTTCGTTGGATTCAGTCATGACGCAGGGCCTCGATGGGGCGCAGCCTGGAGGCGCGGTGGGCCGGGAGGCTACCGAACAGCAGGCCGACGGCGACCGAGACGCCGAGCGCGAGGACGATCGAGGACGGCACGAGCACCGGTTTCACGCCGACGATGGTGAACCGGCTGCAGACCACGCCCGCGACGACGCCGAGCAGCCCGCCGAGCAGGCTGAGGACGGTCGCCTCGGCGACGAACTGGCCGAGGATCGCGCCGCGCGGCGCGCCGAGCGCCTTGCGGATGCCGATCTCGCGGGTCCGCTCGGTGACGGTCACGAGCATGATGTTGGTGATGCCGATGCCGCCGACGAGCAGGCTGATCGCCGCGACCGCGCCGAGCAGGACGGTGAAGGTCCGGTTGGAGTCGGCCACGGCGGACTGGATGCCCGCCTGGCTGGTCACCTGGAAGTCGGCGGCGGCCGTCCCGGTGATGTCGTGCCGCTGGTCGAGCAGGTCGGTGACCTCGGCCTGGGCCCTGTCGACCATGGACGAGTCGCGCGCCTCGACGAGGATCTGGGACAGCCCGCCGTACGGCGCGAGCGTCCCGCGGACGGCCGTGATCGGCGCGATCACCACGCTGTCGGCGTCCTGGAACCCGGACGATCCGGACCCGCTCGCCCTCAGCACCCCGACGACGGTGAACTCCACGCCCGAGGCGGTGAACCGCTGGCCGAGCGGGTTCACCCCGGCGAACAGGTCGCGGGCGACGCTGCTGCCGATGACGGCGACGCGGTCGCCCTGGGCCACGTCGTCGTCGCCGAACGACGAGCCGCTCTGGATCCGCCGGTCGGCGGCCTCCAGGTAGGACGGGGTCGTCCCGACGAACTGGCCGACCGACGTGCTCGCCCCGCCGAACGTGACGGTCGACTGCTGCGCGTTGACGACCGGGGAGGCGCTCTTCACCGAGGGCGCGTTCACCTTGTCGACCAGCGCTTTCGCGTCGTCCATCGTCAGGTCGCGGGCCTGGGTGCGGGGGCCGGCGGCCTGGCCGTCGGCGCCCGCGCCGGCGCCACCACTTCTGAAGCCGCCTCCGCCTCCGCCGAAGCGTCCGCCTCGTCCGGTCGTGGACTTGGTGACGGTCAGGGTGTTGGCGCCGAGCCGCTGGATGCTGTCGCGGATCGCCTTGGACGAGCCGTTCCCGACCGCGACCAGGGTGATCACGGCGGCGACGCCGATGAGGATGCCGAGCGTGGTGAGCCCGGTGCGGAGCTTGTTCGCGCCGAGCCCGCGCAGCGCGAACCGCAGGACCTCGAGGATCATCGCGCGCCCTCCAGCGGACCGTGGCCGAGCCGGGGCGGCGGCGCGTCCACCGGGGCCCGCCGCCGGTCGTCGGCGACGCGTCCGTCCACGAGCCGGACGACCCGCTTGGCGTGCGCGGCGACCTCCTCCTCGTGTGTGATCACGACGAGCGTCCGGCCTGACCGGCTGAGCCGGTCGAAGATGGCGAGGACGTCGGCGGTGGACGAGCTGTCCAGGGCGCCGGTCGGCTCGTCCGCCAGGAGCAGGGTAGGGGCGGTGACCAGGGCGCGGGCGACCGCGACCCGCTGCTGCTGGCCGCCCGAGAGCGCGTTCGGCTCGTGCCGGACGCGGTCGGAGAGGCCGACCTCGGCGAGCGCGGCAAGTGCGCGGCGGCGGCGCTCGTCCCGGCGGACGCCGCCGTAGGCGAGCGGCAGCTCGACGTTCGCCAGCGCGGACATGCGCGGGATGAGGTTGAACGACTGGAACACGAACCCGATCCGGCGGTTGCGCAGGATCGCCAGGCGCCGCTCGTCGAGCCCGCCGACGTCCAGGCCGTCCAGCCGGTACCGGCCGCCGGACGGCACGTCCAGGCAGCCGATGATGTTCATGAGCGTGGACTTACCGGACCCGGACGCGCCCATCACCGCGACGTAGTCGCCGCGCTCGACGGTCAGGGTGACGCCGCGCAGGGCGTGCACGGCGGTGGCGGCGGCGTCCGCGCCGTACACCTTCGTGACGTCGCGGAGGTCGAGAACGGGCATCGCCGTTCCCGGACCGGGGGCAGGACCGGTGCCGAGGTTGGTGGCGGTCACCGGCGTCCTCCGCTGCCGCTGCCGCCGCCGAACCCGCCGCCTCCGCCGAAGCCGCCTCCGCCGGGCGCTCCCCCGCCGAAGCCACCGCCGCCGCCCGGGAATCCGCCCTGCCTGCCCGTGCCGGACGAGGTGGCCGCCGACACGACGACGATCTGGTCGCCCTCGCTGAGCCCCGACGTGATGACGGTGCCCTGGCCGCCGCGCAGGCCGGTCTTGACCGTCCGGAGGGCCTGCTTCCCGTTCTCCATCACGGTGACCGTGCTGACCCCGTTGACCGTCCGGACCGCGGCGCTCGGGACATAGAGCGCGTTCTCGGCGTGGCCGGTCGTGACCTCGATGGTGGAGGTCTGCCCGATCCGCACCCCGGACGGCACGTCGGTGAGCGCGGCCGTCACCGCGAACGTCACCACGTTGTTGCTGGTCGTCGGGGTGGTCGCGATCTGCGCGATCGTGCCGGACGCGGTCTTGCCGGACAGCGCGTCGAAGCTGACCGTGGCGTCCTGGCCGACCTTGAGTTTGGCCGCGTCCGCCTCGGTGAAGTCGGCGACGACCTCCAGCGACCTGGTGTCGACCAGCGTCACGAACCCCGACGACGATCCGCTCGAGCCGCCGCTTCCGCTGGACCCGCCTGAGCCGCTCGAACCCCCGGAACCGCCCGATCCGCCGGAGCCAGAGCCGGACGTCCCGCCGGTGCCGGACGAGGACGAGGAGGAGCCGCCGCTCACCGTGTCGCCGACGCCGCCGTTGACCTCGGTGACCGTCCCGCTGAAGGGGGCCTTGAGGACGGTGGCGTCCAGCCGGTCCTGGGCGCTGCGGTAGTTCTGCTTGGCCTGCACCCAGTCGGAGTACGCCTTGGCGTACTGCGCGCTCGCGGTGTTCGAGGACGCCTTGGTGAGCGTGTCGGCGGCGGCGTTCAGGGTGAGCCTGGTGGCCTGGAGGGTCTCCAGCGCGGAGGTCTGGTCGAGCCGGGCGAGCTCGTCGCCCTTGGTGACCTTGTGCCCGGCTCTGGCGTACAGGTGCTTGACGGTGCCGGACGTCCCGAAGTCCAGCGCCTTCTGCTGCGTGCTGGCCACCGACCCGGACGCGGACACGGTCGCCTCGACGGTCCCGCGGGCGACCGTGGTGAGGCGCTCCCGGGTCTGCGTGGCGCCCGCGCCGTCGTCGGCGAGCGAGAAGTAGGCGATCCCGGCCCCGCCCGCCAGCAGCACCACGAGCGTGCCGTTGACCAGGAGGGTCCGGCGCTTGAGCGACAGATCCATGGGCGGCAGGCTCGCGGTGCGATCTTTCCCGTCGATGATCCGAAAATGAGAATTCGATGAGGAAACCGCGCTGACCAGCGGGGGCGCCACTCCGGAAGAAATAGGCAGTTTGAACTGTTCATATAGAAGTGTACAGTCTGGACTGTCTACTTGGAGGAGGTGGCGCATGGGCTCGCGCGACGGCGGGTTCGACCGCAGGCTGATCGCACCGATGATCCTGGGATCGGTGCTGAACCCGATCAACTCGGCGATGCTCGCGGTGGCGCTGATCCCCATCGGCCGGGCGTTCGACGCCTCCCCCGCGCAGACGGCCTGGCTGGTCACCGGCCTGTACCTGGCGACCGCGATCGGGCAGCCGGTGATCGGACGCCTCGTCGACGCGTTCGGCGCGCGTCCCCTCTACCTCGTCGGGTCGGCGCTGGTCGGCGTCGCCGGGCTCGTCGGCGCGCTCGCGCCCGGCCTCGGCATGCTCGTCCTGTCGCGGGTGCTGCTCGGCTTCGGCACGTCGGCCGCCTACCCCGCGTCCATGGCGCTGCTGCGCTCCGAGTCCGACCGGACGGGCCGGGCCAGTCCGGCCGGGATACTCGCGACACTGTCGGCGTCCGCGCAGGTCACTGCGGTGGTCGGACCGACGCTCGGCGGGCTGCTGATCGGCCTCGGCGGCTGGCAGCTGATCTTCACCATCAACGTCCCGCTGGCGGTCGCGTGCCTGGTGTTCGGCATGCTCTGGCTGCCGCGCCCGCCGCGCGCCGCGGAGTCCGGCGTCCACTCCGCCCTCCGCCAGATCGACCTGCCCGGCATCGCGCTGTTCGCGGTGACGCTCACCGCGTTCATGTTCTTCCTCATGCGCCCGCGCGTCAGCACGTGGTACCTGCTCGTGGTCGCCGCCGTGGTCGGGACGGTGTTCGCGCTGCGCGAGCTGCGGTCGCGCGATCCGTTCATCGACCTGCGGGTGCTGCGCGGGAACGGTCCACTGCTGGCGACATACCTGCGGCAGTTCCTGGCGTTCACGACGTCCTACGCCTTCCTGTACGGGTACACGCAGTGGCTCGAGGAGGGGCGCGGACTGTCGTCGACGTCGGCCGGACTGCTCCTGCTCCCCCTGTCGCTGGCCGCGATCGGGGTCACCGCCCTCACCGGACGCAACCCCGAGGTGCGGCGCAAGCTGCTCGTCGGGTCGATCGTCCAGGTGGTGGGGGTTTCGGCGCTGCTGTTCGTCCACGTGTCCAGCCCGATCTGGGGGCTGATCGCGATCGGGGCCGTCATCGGCGTCCCGCAGGGGCTGACGGGCCTCGCCAACCAGAACGCCCTCTACGCGCAGGCCGACCCGGAGCGCATGGGGTCGTCCGCCGGGCTGCTGCGCACGTTCATGTACCTGGGCGCGCTGGCCGCGTCGGCGGCGAACGCCGCGGTCTTCCCGCACGGCGCGACAACCGCGGGCCTGCACCACATGGCATGGCTGCTCGTCGGGACGGCCACGTTGTTCCTGGTCACCACGCTCGCCGACCGCTCCCTCCGCCGCGTCGGGCGGACGGCCGAGAGCGGAGTGGCGGATGTGGACTCCACCGAACCGCCGGACGGACCGTCCAGCGAAGAGACCGACGAACCGTCCGACCGGGAGACCAACGAACCGTCCGACGGAAAGAACGCCGAACTGTCCGACGGGAAGAACGACGAGCCGTCCGGTGGAGCGGCCGAGGGATCGGCCGGGGACGGTGCCGTCACTCCCGGGGAGCCGACCCGGCGCTGAGCCGGTGCAGTCCGGCGCGGATGCGGTCGGGCGACATCGCGCGGGCGTCCCTCAGGTAGTCGATCACGTCGGCGCGGAGCGCGGTGAACACGGCGTGCGCGAGGTACTCGGCGTCGTCGTCCGGATGGACGGCGGCGAGGCGGTGGCCCAGTTCGGCGACCCAGAACCGGCTCGCGTCGTTGGCGTAGTAGGCGTCCGGGCCACGGTGCTCCAGGGCGCGGATGAGGCCGCGGTTGGCCTGGACGAAGTCGAACAGCGCGTCGACGTAGCGGTGCAGGGACTCACGCGGGTCGCCGCCGGGTCCCAGCGGCGGCGGGCCGGACTCGACGGCCTCGCGCAACGCCCGGACGCGCGGCTCCAGGACGGCCTGGATCAGGCCCGTCCGGTCGCCGAACCGGCGGAACACCGTGCCCTTGCCGACCCCGGCCGCCGCGGCGACGTCGTTGAGCGACACCGAGCCGACGTCCCGGCGGTCGAACAGTTCCGCCGCCGCGGAGAGGATCGCCTCCCGGTTGCGCGCGGCGTCCGCCCGCTCGCCACGAGGGGCGTCCGCCTGACCGGTGTCCGCGCTCTCGGGTGTGCTCACCATTTCCCCTTGCTTATCCGGACCGATGGTCCGTATCGTACCGGCCTGGCAATCCGGACCGACGGTCCGGTTCATCGTGGGGAGGACGCTTCATGGAGCAGCAGACGGATTGGCAGGCAGCGGCGGCGCAGGCGATCAGGGACGTCCGGGCCGCGCCGGTCCAGCCGTACCTGGAGGGGAAGCCGTCCGTGCGGGTCGTGAACGTGCCCGGTCGCCGGTCCGGCGAGCCGCGGCCGTTCGGCATCAACGTGACGATGCTCGACGGCCGCCTGTACCTGTGCTCGGCGATCCGCCGACGCGACTGGGTGCGCAACCTCGTCGCCGCCGGCGCGTGCACCATCGAACGGGACGCCCCGGACGGAACGGACGCCCGATACACCGCCACCCTGCTCGAGGGGATGGAGGCGGCCCGCGCGCTGGCGGTCTACCTGCCGCAGGCCGGATACGTCGACCCGGAACTGCCGTTCGCGGTCGACGCAACAATCGAGGAGATCGTCCCGCACACGCCGTCCACGACCGTGTTCCGCCTGGACCCCGAGCGTCCCTGACACGATTCGCCGGAATCGGGCCCGCACCGCACGTCCAATCGTGATCTTCCTGCAGCACAATCCCCGGTAGGCGAACGAAAGGGCGGCGGGAACGATGAACGAGCCATCGGACCGGTGCGGGCGCCGGCCCGTCGAGCACCCGCCACGGACCACCTCGTCCGCTCGGCGTTCAGGCGCTGGGCCGCTGCCGGAGTTCGTCCGGTGACCGGCACCGGCGCCCGCGAGGACGTTCAAGGCGCGGCCGACGGATCTAGCATGGGCAGTGGAACCGGCTGGGCGGCCGGTTTTGACGTGGGCGGGGGTCTGGCATGGGCGGACGTGTGATCGCGATCCTGCGGGGCTCGGACGACCGGTACGTGCTCCCCGCCTCGCGCGTCCTGATGGAGGCCGGCCTCATGCTGGAGGTCCAGCTGCCGACCCCCGGCGCGCTCGCCGCGATCGAGGCCCTGGACGGCGCGGGCGCGGGCACCGTCATCACCCGCTCCGACGCCGCCGACGCGATCGCCGCCGGAGCGTCCTTCCTGGTCACGCCGGGTGTGATGGCCGACGCCATCAAGTACGGCAACGACCACGGCGTGCCGGTCTACGCGGGCGCGCTCACCCCGACCGAGGTCTGGGACGCGCACCGCGCCGGAGCGGACTACGTCAAGGTCTTCCCGGCGGCCAGTGTCGGCCCCGGCTACATCTCCGCGCTGCGCCAGCCGTTCCCGGAGCCCAAGTACGTCGCGGTCGGCGGCATCAAGCTCCCCCAGGCCCCCGACTACCTGGCCGCCGGAGCCGTCGCCGTCGGCGCCGACGCGCCGCTGGTCGGGGACGTCCTCAGGACCGGCGACCTCGGCGCCCTGCGCGAACGCGCCCACGCCTGGGCCGCCCTCTGACCTGAGCATCTTTCGTATCGCCCGCAGGCCGCAACCGGGTGCCGACGCGCGAACGGGCGATCGCCGCCTTCCCCGTGTGAAGGCGTGAGGCGGGCGTCCCGGTTTCGGCAACGACAGTTGCTGTTTCATGGGGCGCGGAATCAGCCTGGATCTGGAATTGATCAACGGATCCAGGAGACCCGTACATGCACTCCCCCAGCTCTGACCGGACGACCGTCCCGTCACCCGGCCCCGACGCCGACTCCGACTCCGACGCCGTCCCGGCACGCGTCGCGCGGCGGGGCCTTCCGCTGCCCGTGTACCTGCTGGCCTTCAGCCTGTTCGGGATGGGCAGCGCCGAGTTCCTGGTCGCCGGAGTCCTGCCGGACATCGCGGGCGACCTGCGGATCTCGCTGCCGTCCGCCGGGTGGCTGATCTCCGCGTACGCGATCGGCGTGGTCGTCGGCGGACCGCCCCTGGCCGTCCTGACACTGCGCTGGCCGCGCCGGACAACCCTCGTGACCACGCAGTTCCTCTTCGCCGCCGCCGCGGCGGCCGGTCTACTGACCCACGACTACGTCCTGTTCCTGGCGACACGGTTCGTCTGCGGGCTCGCCTACGCCGGGTACTTCGCGGTCGCGACGGTCACGGCGATCGGGCTCGTCCCGTTCAACCGGACGGCCCGCGCGTCCGGCGTCGTCGTCAGCGGTCTCGGCCTCGCGATGGTGCTGGGCGGACCGGCCGGGGCACTGCTGAGCCACTTCACCGGATGGCGCGGCGGCTTCTGGGCCGTCGTGGCTCTTACTTGCGTGGGCGCCGTCCTGACTCTGACCGCCGTGCCGTCGACGAACGCGGGCGTCAGGCCGAGCGTCCGCCGCGAACTGCGCACCCTGCGGCGTCCGCGCCTGTGGCTCGTCTTCGCCGTCACCCTGCTGAGCACCGCCGCCTACATGATCACGTACAACTACCTGGCGCCGCTGCTGCGCGACGTCACGGGTGTCGCGGACGTGTGGGTCCCGGGCGTCCTGACGCTGTTCGGAGTGGGCTCCTTCGTCGGTCTCTCGTGGGGCGGACGGATCTCCGACAGGCGTCCTCACCAGGCGCTCCTCATCGGTGGCATCGGCATCGCGGTGGTCTCCGCGCTGATCGCGACGTTCGCCGGACAGGCCGTCGTCGCGATCCCGCTGGTGCTGCTCCTCGGGGTCGCCGGTTTCGTCCTGAACCCGGCCCAGTACGGACGGGTCTTCGCCCTCGCGTCGGGGGCGCCCACGCTGGCCGGGGCCACCACCGTCTCCATGTTCCAGCTGGGGATCAGCCTCGTCCCGCTCCTCGCGGGCATCGCCCTGGACGCGGGCGCCGGCCTTTCCTTCCTGCCCTGGATCGGCGTGGCCCTGGCGCTGCTCGCCGTCCTGACCGTCCTGCTCGACCGGCGAAATGTTGATCTTCCGGACATGGCACGGGAGGGGTGACTACGATCGTCCGGCATGTCGATCGAACGCCTGTTCCAAGGCGGCGCCGTGCCGTCCGAGAGCCGTATCGACGACCTCGCGGTGGTCGAGTTCGACGGCCGTCCTCTCGTGGTCTGCGTGTCGGGCCCCGAGGACGTGTGGACCTGGGACGTCCTCAAGGACGAGTGGACCGAGCGCCCTCTGGAACCTCTGCGTGAGTACGACGAAGAGGACGAAGAGGACGAGGACGAGACGGACGAGCACTGGCAGACGCTCCCCGCACACTCGGACGACATGCTCAACGCCAAGGTCGCGCGGTTCGGCGGCCGGACCCTCGTGGCGTCGGTGACCCGCGACGAGGTTCAGGTGACCGACCTGGAACGTGCCGAATAGCTGCACATGCTCACCGCTTCGGCCCCGTACACCGCCGTCGCGCTCACGAGACCGTGGTCGCGGCGGCGACCGACGAGGGTGAGCTCTGGCGCTGGAGCCTGGACGACGGCCGTCCGATCGGCGACCCGATCAAGGCCCACGACACCGGTGTCCGGGCCATGGACGCCGTCGAGGTCGACGGCCGCCCGCTCGCCGTGACCGCCGGCCGGGGCGGCGTCGTCCACATCTGGAACCTCACTCCCTGACCTCAGAGCTCGCCACACCGAACGGAAGAGGAGAATCCCCGTGTCCGGCAGGAGCCGCAAGACGACATTCCACGGCCTGCCCGTGAAGGACTTCTATCCGGACCGTCGCGGCGACATCGTGGCGGAAGAGGCCGCCTGGCTTCTGGAGGCCGAACTCTCCGGGCCTCCCGAGCTCCCCGAGGTCTTCGAATCGTTCCTCAAGGAGACCGACAGCACCCAGGTGAGTGCCCTGCTCATCGGTTTCACCGGATTCGAAGGCCCAACCGGTGCCGAGATCCTGAAGGACGTCGCCGACCGGTTCCCGCAGTTGCGGGCGCTGTCACTCGGCCACGAAGAGGATTTCGGCTTGATGGAGGAGTCCGACGACTTCACGCCGATCCTCGAACTCTTTCCGCAGCTCGAACGGTTGGACGTCCGGGGGAAGCTCGACCTGGAGTTCCGTCCCGTCCGGCACGAGGCGCTGAAGACCCTGCGGGTCGAGTCGTGCAACCTTCCGGCCGAGGTCATGCATGCCATCGCGGCCAGCGACCTGCCCGCACTGGAACGCCTCGACGTATGGCCCGGCGTCGACGACGACCGGATCGAAACCGCCGACGAAGCCAACCTGGGAGCCATCCTGACCGGCGAGCGGCTGCCGTCGCTGCGCAGCCTCGCCTTGGAGAACAGCGGCCGCCAGGACGAGATCGCCGTCGAGATCGCCACCGCCCCCGTCGTGGCCCGCCTGCGCCAGCTGAGCCTGGCCCGGGGAACCTTCAGCGACCGAGGCGCCGAAGCCCTCCTCACCGGCCAGCCACTCACCCACCTCGAACACCTCGACCTCCACCACCACTACCTCTCCGACGCCATGATGAACCGGCTCCGGGCCGCCCTCCCCACCACCGAGATCGACCTCGCCGACGGACGTGGCGAATGGCAGGGCCCGTTCGACTTCGAGGTCTTCAACTACGTCGCGGACGGCCGGGACTTCTGACGCCCAGGCCCTCACCGAACCCATCACACGACAGCTGAGCGAGAGGTATCGATGTCCCGGGAGCACACCAAGGAATTCCACGGCCTGCCAGTGGTCTGGTTCGATCCGAACCAACGACACAACGTCGTCGCGAAGGAATCCGCCTGGGACGTCCACGCCGACTTTCTCGGCTCGCCGACCCTCGCCGAGGTCTTCGCGTCCTTCTTCGAGAAGACCGACAGCACCCAGGTGACCGCCCTGGTCATCAGCTTCATCGGGTTCGAAGACCGTGGAGGCCCGACCGCCATCGAAGTCCTGATGGACGTCGCCGACCGGTTCCCCGGGTTGCGGGCCCTGTCGATCGGCCACGGCAGGACTTCTGCGGGATGGCGACGTTCGGCGACTTCACGCCCGTACTCGAACGGTTCCCGAAGCTCGAACGACTGGACGTCCGTGGACGGTACGACCTGGAGTTCCGTCCCGTCCGGCACGAGGCGCTGAAGACCCTGCGGGTCGAGTCGTGCAACCTTCCGGCCGAAGTCCTGCGCGCGATCGCGGCCAGCGACCTGCCCGCACTGGAACGCCTGGACGTCTGGCTCGGCGTCGACGACAACCGCGTCGACGTCGCGGAGGAGACGGACCTGGGAGCCATCCTGACGGGTGAGCGGCTACCCGCGCTGCGCAACCTCGCCCTGGAGAACAGCTGCCTCCAGGACGAGATCGCCGTCCAGATCGCCACCGCCCCCGTCGTGGCCCGCCTGCGTCGGTTGAGCCTGGCCCGGGGATCCTTCAGCGGCCGAGGCGCCGAAGCCCTCCTCGCCGGACAACCCCTCACGCACCTCGAACACCTCGATCTCCACCACCACTTCCTCTCGGACGCCATGATGGACCGGCTCCGGGCCGCCCTCCCCACCACCGAGATCGACCTCGACCATGGACGCGGCGAATGGGACGGCCCGTTCGACGAGGAGTCCTTCACCTTCGTCGAGGACGGCCGGGACTTCTGACACACACGATGCAGGGCCCGCCCACCACAAGGTGAGCGGACCCGCATCGCCGTGCCCCACCGACCGAACTCATCGCGACGAACCACACCCACAGCAGAGGCTGAGCCACTCCCCCGCCGTGCCGACCCGATGCAGAGTCAGACGCCGGGGCTCTGACAGTGTCGCTGCGAGATCAGGGCTGCGCCTCCGTGCCCGTGCAGACCGGCACTTCGAACCAGACCCGCCATCGCCGAAGCTGACCGTCATGCACCCGCACCGCTCCGGAACGGTCGGTCATCATGGCCACCAGCCCCAGACCGCGCCCCGACTCCGCGCACAGGTCTGCGTCCTCAAACGCGTCCTCCTTGCACGGCACCAACGGAACGCCCACCGCGCCACCGTCATCGGTGATGTCCACCCGAACGGCATGCGCAGCCTCGAACTCCGAGGCGTGCACCGTGTGAACGGCCACGTCCACTCCGCCGCCGTCACGACCGGACGCGGTGTGCCGCGCGGCGTTCGAGACGATCTCCGCCACCGCCAGATCCACGGCGTCCATGTCCACCGGCAGTGCGTGCGCCGACACCCATTTCTGCACCTGCGCGCGCACCGCCCGAACGTCCAGCCCGCCTTCACACTGCGGAGCCAGCCGCCGCGACACCACCGCACCCCAGACCATCACCGCACGACCCCGGCGATCCGCGCCGCAGCCATCGCCGACTCGTCCGCCGCCGCCCAGCTCCCCAGCCAGCCGAACACCCACCGGCCGTGGACGTCCCGCGTCACGGTCACCGAGAACCACCGTCCCGACACCGGCGCCAACACCATCAACACCGGCTCACCCGAACACGGCGAGACCAGACGCGCTTCCCGCTTGAAGTGCCGCAGGTCAGCCAGCAACCCGATCCGCTCCAGCGTCACTCCGGACACCGCTTCCACGGCCCCCGTCTTCGCCAGCGATGCCCCGGGCACCGCGTCCGATAGGTTGTGCATTGGTCCGACTCCTTACTAGTCGGGCAAGGCCCCGGCACTGGTGATGACGCACCGTTGTGCCGGGGCCGCCTGCGTTCGCGCCACTCCCAACGCGATGCCGCGGCGTTCCCAGAGCGCAGGTCAGCGGGGCCCACTCTCGCGCGGTTCCACCGGCTCGGCTCAACCACGCCAGAGGTTTCCCCGTCTACATGACTGCGCTCCGTAAGGAGTGGCATCCTCTGTGTCGTCAACACTGCAACAGGGAACACCTATTCAGCAAGTCCCAACCGGCAATTTCCCAGTTCGGGGAGGCTCTTGTGTCGATTCGTCCCACTCCGACGGTGCGCGCCCGCCGCCTGCGTTACGAGTTGAGGCGACTCCGGGAAGCGCGGGCGCTCACCATCGAGCAAGTAGCCCAGAGAGCCGAGGGCGACTTCAGCACGTCAACCATCAGCCGCTGGGAAACCGGGGACAGACGGATCAAGCCGACCGACCTTCGCCGGTTGCTGGAGATCTACGAGATCGAAGAGCAGAAGCGAGACGTCCTGTTGACGCTCGCGCGGGAGGCCCGGCAACGTGGCTGGTGGCAGAAGTACGGCACCGCCGTGCCGTCCTGGTTTCAGTTCTTCGTAGGCCTTGAGAGCGAGTGTTCCCTGGTCAAAACCTACGAGTCGGAGTTGATCCCTGGCCTGCTCCAGACACCGGACTACCACCGTGCATTCCTGCGGACGGCTCCCGCCGCCAACGACGACGCCGAGATCGAGCGCAAGATCAAGGTCCGCATGGAGCGACAGGAGCGACTCACGTCGGACACTCCACTCCACCTCTGGGCCGTGATCAACGAAGCGGTGATCCGTCGGGTCGTCGGGGGACGCGAAGTGATGCGCGACCAGCTCCAGCACGTCGCCGCCTTGGCCGAACTGCCACACGTCAACGTTCAAGTGCTGGCGTTCAGAAGCGGGGCACACGCTGCCATGGACGGGTCGTTCACGATGCTGTGCTTTCCGGAAGCCTCAGATTCCGATGTCGCGTACGTCGAGAACCAAGCGGGTGGCCTCTATCTTGAAGAAGAGGCAGAGGTGGGCCGTTATAACCTCATGCATGGGCATCTCGTCGCGAAAGCTCTCGACCCCGACGAGTCACGCGTGATGATCGCCCGCGCAGCCGAAGAGATCTGACGACCCCGATCGAGGAAGGGGTGCGAGCCGATGGACATGCACCAGCCCGGAATGTCCCGCGCCGTGTGGCGGAAGAGCAAGAGAAGCAACAACGGCGGCAACTGCGTCGAGGTGGCCGACCTCCAGTCCGGCATCGGCGTCCGAGACAGCAAGGCGCCGGACGCCGGACGGCTCACCCTGAGCCGTGACGGGTGGGCGGCGCTCACCGCCCGCGCGAAGAACGGCGATCTCGACCTCTAGAACCTATGCGTGGGCCTCCGCATGATCCGGGGGCTCACGCATAAGGTGACTGGAACCAGACAGCACGAGCAGGGGCAGATAGATCCGCTTCAACGAATGCCCGCGCACCGTGGCGCCGCCACGCTCCAGGTCATTCCCTATGCTGCGGGTGCACATCCGGGCCTGGTTGGCTCCTCCTCGTCCTTCACTTCACTGAGGCCGACGGCCCGAGCATCGCCTTCAGCCCGGAAGTATCCCGAGGGCTCATGACGACCATCCCGAGCCAGTACAAGGATGAAAGTAGGCACGAGTGGTCATCCCGCCGGATCTGTCCAGCGTCCAGTGGCGCAAGAGCAGGCACAGCAGCGGCAACGGTGAGTGCGTTGAACTCGCCGACATGCATACTTTCGTCGCCATCCGCGACAGCAAGGACCCCTCCGGCCCCGTACTCAGCCTCCCTGCGGACAAGTGGCACCACTTCACGCGGAGCCTGAGGGACCTCGCCTAGGACGCCAGCCCCTCCAGCCCCCTCTGCCCCGCTGGCCAAGGGGGTTCAGAATGCGTGAGACCTTCCCTATCTAGATCAAGCCGCCCACCCCTGGCTCTCACCCTCCGGGCGCTCGCCTCCCCACGCGCACCCGCACACCACGGTCGCGCCAGGCGACAGCGATGCCCGTACATTCCAGGCCGGGTGCGCTCGTGGGCTTCGCAATATCAATATCGGGGAGGGGAAGGGGACCTCTTCGCGTCCCTCCCTGCCCCCTTCTCCCCCGCCCTGGTCTGCCCCCACAGCTCCGCTTGGCGAGTCATCCCCCGCCCGCGGGGCCGTTCCACGGTCGATTTCGCGCGCCCCGTCGGCGCGCCACCCCGCTCCCGCGCGTCGCTCCCGGCGCTTCAGCGCCCTCCCGCTCTGCTGCCTCCCCAGCAGCCACCCTCTCCGCAGCGCACTCATATCACTGCACCGGACAGCCCGGATGCCTGTTTTATGCCCATTTGGGCTATATCATCCTTCTTGGCTGGAGGGGTGGGCTGAGCCCACCTTGTCCCGGCATCAGGGGTCGCAGCGGCCGCACTGTCGCCGACTGCCACCGACACCACAAAGTTCGGCCACCCAACGATCCATCCCCCCCCCCGACCAGCCGACCAAAAATCCGGTCTGGATGACTCCGAGGCCGTAGTCATGCGTATTGCAGGCCGTATTGAAAAGAAGTCGTGGGCGGGGGCCGGACCGAACGTAATAGCTAGTATTTAAGAGGATGTGGTGGCATGAGTGTCGAGTACGCCCATGCCGCCACACCCCTTCACCTCTGGGGATTTTAGGTTTGAAGAAAGTAATTCTTCGGCCCGGCTTTATGGCGGGGTTCGTGTCCGGGGTCTATTTGCTGGCAGTGCTGGTTGCGGCAATCGCCGTACTACAATCGCGTCATCCTGGCGATCTGTCTGGCGATATGAGCGGGCTCGGACTCATACTCGTCACAATGCCCACCTCAATCCTCTTGCTGCTTTTGCCGCGGCCCGGTCTTTATGGTGGGGTGTTCCTTCTAGTGGGCGCTGGCGTAGCGCAAGCCCTCCTTGTCTGGTTCGCGATTCGTGCCGCGATCCGAGACATGGTGGCCGCCTGGCGCGATCGGGCCAAGTAGTGCGATTGAAGTCGGGGCGTGATGGCCTGAACGGTGAGGCGGGTGATCTTTACCGATTGGCGCAGCGGTCGGAGACGAGGCCGGCGACGGCGAGGGCGGTCGACGCGTAGTGTTCGCGGCGGCCGATCCAGCGTTGCCGAGTTCTCGACTGCTTGGGTTCGGCGACGGCGCGCTCGACGCAGCTCCTTGAGGACGGTTGGGCTCTGCGTGCGGTGCCCCACGCTGCGATCTCTTTTGGGGAGGCGTGCTTGCAGGAGATCCATCAGGATGTTCCCATGAACGAGGACATCGTTGGCTTTCTGCGGACACGCTTCGACGAGGACGACGACCTCGCACGTCGAAGCGACGGCGACGGTTGCGGACAATGGATAGCGAACGGCTGGACAGTGGACTTCTGCCAGAGCGACATCTCCGGCTTCCACCCGACCATCGCCAAGCACGTCGCACGACACGATCCAGAGCGGGTTCTCCGCGAGGTCGCGGCCAAGCGACGCACGCTGGACCGCCACTCACGCAGCTCAACCGCAAACGGTCCAAAGCTGCCCCGGGGCAACCGGAACCACTGCCGGTACGACGGAAAAGCCTGGCCCTGCCCAGATCTACTGGACCTAGCCCTGCCCTACGCCGATCACCCCGACTATCGCCCCGGCTGGAAGCCATCTCACTGACACCAAGCACAACACCTACGCCCATCTCGGCGAACCACTGCCGTGCACGCTCTCGTTAGGAGGTCACGCCTTGACCTTGACTGAGGATCTCTCCCGAGCTGCATGGCGGAAGAGTTCACGATCCAATTCCTCCCCGACTGAGTGTGTGGAGCTTGCTCGATTGAGCCTTGGGGTCGCCGTGCGTGACTCTGTGGATCCCGAGGGACCGAAGCTCATGCTCTCGGAAGCCGCGTGGGCCGAGGTATTGATCCAGGTCCGGACCAGCGGTGGACACATATCCGTCTGACGCTCATCCCCCAACCAAATCAAGCCCCCGCGGCTCGCACACCACAGCCACGAGGCGTGAGGATGACGCCCGCCCCGGACGAACCGGGGCGGCAGTGGCTTCACCCGATCCGAGGGAAGGCGACCGCTCGTTCGGCGAGGAGGTCTTCGAACTCGTCGAGGACGGCCGGGATTTCTGACGCGGACGACGCAGGGCCCGTCCACCACGAGAGGGTGGGCGAGCCCGTGGCGGCGTGGGTCAACGGGTGCAGAGGGCGGTGTACAGGGCGCGTTGGTGGTCGAGGGCGCCGGTGGCGTTGGCCTGGGTGAGCATCGCGGGTGACAGCAGCTTCCCGCCGAGCAGGGCCGTGTAGAAGCGGTTCAGGTCGGCGGACGTGGTGACGCCCTGCCCGTTGGCGTCCGCCTGGGACGGCGACCACTCGGTGACATCGGCAGTGACGAGCCCGCCCTTGACACCCTTGAGCTGCATGTAGCCGCAGGCGTGCGGCCGGCGCAGACCGTAGTCGTTGGGGCCAGGGAAGTAGGTGTCCCGCATCCCGGCTTTCTCAAAGACCCGCTGCCGGACCTCCTGCTGCCACGAATGGCCGGTCAGTTTCTCGATGACCAGCCCGAGTACCACGTAGCCGGTGTTGGAGTAGGCCCAGCCCTTCCCCGGCGGGAAGTTCGGCCCCTTGGAGAAGCCTCGAGCCAGCAGGTCACTGCGGTCGTAGTGCCGGAACGGCTGGAAGTTCGCGGCGTCGGGGACCTCCTCGGTGTAGTTGTGCAGGCCGCTGGTGTGCTGGAGCAGCTCCCGCACAGTGATCTTGTGGTCGTCCCCGGCGCGTGGGGGGGATGACGCCCGGCAGGACGGTGCCGACCGGCGCGTCCAGGGAGACCTTGCCCTCCTGCGCGAGCTGCAGGACGACGGTGGACACCATCGGCTTGATGTTGCTGGCCATGCGAAGGTGCCCGCGCGGTCCCGGCATCGGCCCTCCGGTCTCCCGGTCCCCGACCCCGCTGCGCAGGTCCATCGGACGCCCTCGGTCGACCACCACCGCCGAGGCGCCGGGCAGCCCGTCCGCCTTCGTCATCCGGTCGAGCGCGTTCTGGAGTTCCTGCCGTCCCGCCACCTCTCCACCGGAAGGTTGCGCCGCCGCCGTACCAACGACCGCCGTGGCCGCCGCACATACCGTCAGCGCGGAAATCAAGACTCGTCGCATGCCTCGAACCTAGAAACGAGCCCGACGCGGGAACACCGGCCCAGCCCCCACGTCCATAGTGGGGCTAGGGCCCTGGATCGTCTGACATAGAACAGCACTCGACTTATCTCCAGGTCCGCGTCGGGCGGTTGTGACGTGTGCTGCTTGGCTTGTTGATGAGATCGCAGCGACAGTGCTCGGAGACGTCGCTTCGTCGGAGGGATGCGCTCCACGCTGACGGGGGAGGGTGGGCTGCAGCAGTAGGCGAGCAGGCGGCCCACGAAGGAGGATCTGGCGTCCGGTCGTGAGCGCAGCCATGTGGGGGCGAGCTACCCCCGATGGGATGTCAGGCTGTTCGCGAGTTGGGCGGGCGGGGGCTATGCCTGGCCGGTATCGAGGTAGGAGAGTTCGATGTTGCTGTTCTCCGGGATGGCCTCGAAAGTGAGGATGTCGGTGTCGGCGTCGGCGCGGAAGACTATGTATCTGTCCTCACGGCACCAGGTCCCGATCGCCTGGTCGTAGGGCGGGCTCAACGAGACGCTCTTGCTGTAGTCCTGGGTGTAGCTCTCCGTGCTGCCGGTGGTGGTGGTGACGTTGAGGTCGCGTCCGAACGCACCGCTGACGCTGAGTCCGAAGCCCTCGAAGGAGAAGCCGGCGCTGGCGGTGATGTTCCAGTGCGTGGATTCGGAGATCGCCTTGCTCTTTTCGGTCGTCACCCCCCAGGTGGTGGACCAGGTGTAGGTCTCGCTCTTGCCCGCGGCGTAGGTTCCCCACTTCACCAGTCGCCAGCGTGACCACCGTTTGATGATGTAGTAGGGGGAGTGTTCGGCCTGCCAGTCGGTGTCCTTGTGGGTGTCCTTCTTGATAAGGAAGAACGGCACGGCGGCGACGGCGACGAGTTGGCCGGGCTCGGGCGGCTCGTAGTTGGGCGGCGGGTTCATGTCCTTGAGCTTGGGTGATTTCAGCGGGGTGCTGTCGCCATGGCCCAAGTTCAGCACCTCGTCATAGGAGAAGGTCTCCTCGGCGATCCACAGGTCGGTGCCGTCGGTCTGCTTGTCGTCGACGAATCCGACGGTGTCGCCGTCTTCGACGGCTTGGATGTATTGGGCGGTGAGGGTGTTGCGCAACCGGAGGCCACCGGATGCGGTGTCGTCCTTGAGACTCCACTGGGTCCGGGCGGTGTCCTTCCCCCAGTGGGCAGGTGTGTCACACATGTAGTCGGGGCTGCTCTCACTCCTCACACCGGCGATCACACCCAGCGGCGCGCCGAATGCCCCCTTGCCCGCCTTGGAGACGCACAGGAGGTGGCGGGCGGGGTCTCTGGACGCCGAGAACAGCACGAATTCCGGCGCGGGTGTGGCGGGTGTGTGATGGACCAGGGCGGTGCTCCAGTCCAGGTAGGTTCCGTACTTGCTGTTCCTGAAGCGATAGCGCTTTCCCACGACCGGCAGTGCCATGACGTCGTCAGTCCTTTCGTGTCCTGTGCGGGCTTGGCTGGCAGTCTGAAGGGGGCGGTCTCCCCACGCGGGTAGGACGTCCTGTCGGGTCTCCCGCGGGACGCGTGGTGGAGTTGGCCGCCGTGCTGGCCCGGGTCCGCGGATCACAACGTCGACGTCGTTGTGATCGTGGGCGGTCCGCCAGGATTGGAGCTTTCGCCGCCGGGTGGTGGTGTCCGTCGCGGGTGGCCTGGCGACGGTCTCTACTGTCCCTCAGCCCAGTCGATGGCGCAGTAGAGGCGCTTGCGGAAGGTGGCCAGGGAGAAGACGCGGCTCTGGTCGGCGGACAGAGTCTGCCCGATGATCAGAGGTTCGGACCATGTGGTACCGCCGTCGGTGGACGTCGAAGAATTGAGCACCGCCAACGTCTCATCGATTCGGATCGTTACACAGACCAGGGTGCTGCCGTCGAAGGTTCCCATCAGCCCGGCGCTGATTTTGTCTGCCCGAATCGTCGGGATCTCAGTTTGCTCGCTCCATTGTTTTCCGTCATAGGTCTGGTATTGGAATTTTTTCCCGTCGTCATCGGGGGTCACATTGTAAAGCGTGTCGTCGACCACGGAGATGTTCGGCTGACCGTAGGGCACGGCGTCGGTAGGTGCGAGCTTCTTCCATGTCGACCCGTCGAACGAGGCACATTCCGGTTCGTGCTCCCCGGCGCAGGCCACGATAATCTCCCCGCGAAATACGGCGGCCGAGAAATGCTGGCCCTTGGCCGCGAGGATGTCGGTCGGGATCTGCTGAGGCGTATTCCACGTCTCGGCGTCTTTGCTCGACGACCACGAGTTCCCTCCGGGGAGTGAGGCGAACACGTAGAGACTTGGCTGTCCGCCCTTGGGGGTATAGGCGACGATCGCCGATTCTCTGATGTTCTTCGGGAGATTATGCTTCACCGCGTACCACGCCAGGCCATCCTTGGTCGCCATCATCCGGCCGTTACTGGCAGACGAAGTGGCGCTCTCGAAGCAGCAAAGTGCAGGGTTCGCCAGTTCGGGAGTGATGACCGCGAGCGAGGGGCCGACACTCGTGGTGTTCTCGGGAAGATATTGATCCCTCGACCACTTCTCTCCGTCGAAGTAGCGGATGATGGCGAAACGCTTGTATGCCTGCGGGGCCTTCTCGTCGAAGTGGGCTATGGTCCCGTCATCGCTCATCAGAGTTCTCCTTGGATGCTCACCAGTGCCGTGGAGGCGCCTCATCGACCGACGCCCCTCATGGCGGAGATTTGTGCGAGTTCAGTGGGATGTCCTCCATCGAGAACCTCCCCGGTTCATTCGGTTTCTAGCCACTCCGATTCACCCCAAACGACACCTCAAGCAAGTCGCATTCGAGTGAATCCGGGAAATACCTATCCCTATGGCGTCTATATAGACAAACCAGGCAGTGTCGATATCTCCGCAGGTCGGTGCGGGGGTCGGGGTGGATGACTCGCTCCGCACCGGGCACCACGGGCAGCTGGACGGGCATAGAACGGTCTCTCGCGGGGCAGTAGCAGAACGACAAGCATGCAGTGCCTCTGAAGCCACCCTCGGGATCCTCGAGGGCCGGGCCAGTGCAGCAGAATGGATCGTGATGTCGGAAGAAATCACCAAAGACGACGCCGAGGCGAAAGCGGGCACGCTTCTCAGCCATATCTATCTCCACAACTTCACCGGGAAGGAGGTGAAGTGGGCCACCTTGAAGAACGAGAGTCCGGGCCTACACACACACGATGTCCATGATCTCGCCAGCGGAACAAAGGTGAAGATGTTCGATGTGATGTGGAAGGCAGGCGCCAAGCATTGGTGGACGTTGGAGTTCTCCGTCGACGACGTGCTGTACAAGAGTGACAGGTTGCGGTGCGATCTGAAGTCGGAGGACAGCGTCAGGAACACGGCCATCAGCTTCGACCTCACCGTGATGCGGGTTCAGCGGTTTAAGAGCCCGTGTTCCGGGGCTGTCCGCCGCAAGTAGTTGCCACAGGACGTGGCGGACAATCCAGTCATTCCGGCGCACAACGTCCACGGGACCGTGTCGCAGCAGTCTCAGCGAGACCGCCTCCCGCAGCCTCGCCCCATCCCGGCCTGGGTGTTGAGGCGGGGGCGGCCCGTCGCGTGCCGCTCGGGTCAAGGGCACGCCTGCGCCGCGCGCCGGTCACGTATGTGCACTCACGGCCAAAGTATCACCGACCGTATAGAAGTCGGATTTTGGGCGATATCGGAATGTACTTTGCATATCGGTCATCCTTCTTGTCGCGTCCCACCTGAGTCCCGTCCCGCCCAAAGGGGTCCCGGATCCCTGCAAAGTGGCCCCCGGTCGACAGTGGTCCCAGTCGGCCCGGATCGGGTGGGGGTGTGCCGACGTTTTGGCCTCTAGATCTCGCTCGATCCGATGGGCGTGCGCAGGGCCGGTGATCGACGTGCCCTTGACTGCGGAACGCGGCCCGCGCTTCCCAATGCCGAGGGGGTTTGATCAGCTGCTTGGCGGCCGGGGGCACGCCGAGGGTTGCTGCTGACGGACCAAAGGTTCCTCATACCGGACCAAAGGATGCTCCGGAATCTATGCGGCGGTGAGCCCTTGCAATGCAGGTGGACTGGCGGGGGCATGTTCCGGCTGTGCTGGTGGAGGTTCGGGGAACTCAGTGGTCACTTCTCAACAGGACCATTCGTGGATTCTGACCCTGGTGCGGGCTAGCGCGCAACGCCTGGTGATCTGTGGATCTCCCGCGTGTTGACGGGAAGCGATGATCTCATTTGCCCCGTGCCGGGTACGGGAGTGGAAGCGCCACCGGCGCGGACCGCCGGCGATACGGCGTCGCCTCGGCACGGTGAGATGCGGGAGTTCTGCCTGGTGGCCTCCGGGTGTTGCCGAGACCAAACCGAAAGGCGTGGGGGGACATGCCGGTTGTGGAGATACAGCCGTGTGTCCGACGGCGAGCATTTCGTTTGCCGTAGTGATGGTTATGAAGGACATCCGGTCTGCGATGGGGAAACGCGCTAGCCGTAGAGAACATGATCCAGGAAAGGATGAGTGGGTTTGATGAGCGATGCCAGTATCGGTGGCCTGGTCACTGAAGAAACGGTTCGCGACGCCTTGGAGTTGTTCCGCCGTGCATCGGAGGAAGAAGCACGCTCCCCTCGTCGGGCCTCAGTGGCGCCAAAGGCGGTCCCCCGGGCCACCAAGAAGCACAAATCCAAGCCCGTCTTTTATGGTACGTCCGGGAGTGTGGTGTTCCAAATGCTCAATAGACGCATCGTGGGGGCGCTGGGCATGCTCCCCGGCGGGGTGGCGGCAGATGCGGGAGGCATTCTGGCGGCGCTGTGGGACCAGTTCGACCCCGACAAGCCGGACTTCAAGCAATCGCTGGCCGATCTGGAGGCCAAGATTCTGGCCGAAGTGTACGAAAGGATCAAACAAGCAATACATGAGAGCGAGGTCAGGCAGAAGGTCGCGCAGGGGAAGGCGATCATCACCGGACTGCAGGATGTCATGACCCAGTACACGAAGGCGCATGAGACCTGGGCGAAAGACAAGAACAACGCGTCACGACAGGACACCTTGAGGACCGAGTTCATCTCGGTCAAGAACATCCTCATCACATTGTTGCCCTTGTACTGGGAGAATGCAAGTCAACTGGCCCAGTTGGGAGCCGTGGCGAGCGGCCTTTTCATGGCTCTCTCAAACGACGTCCAATCCGCCGGGAAAGAGTGGGGATTTGACGAGGCGAATATCACGGACTTCAGGGTTACGGCGAGGGATCATCTGCACTACGTGCAACAAATGATACGTAGAGGTGCAGGCCGCTGGGTTGAAGAGGTAGGAGCCAGGAAGGCTCTTGCCTGCTTCAATTACACCTTCCCTTACCGTGGCCTACTGGGCTGGAATAATTACCCCATCGAACTGCATCTTGACAATATTCCGGAGACTCTCTCCTCCGACAAGGTGCACATCATCTGTCCCATATATTTCCCCCACAGCGAGGAGCAGGTTGGGGTTACCAGTGCCGTGGGAATGACCGACAACGATCCCATCGTCGAGGGCATAGGGTATCATTCGGTCGAGAAGACCTTGACCTTCGACGGAAACGCCAAATTCGATGTGAAATTCGGGATATCGATAGGCGGAATGCCGACGGCCGTGACAATCAACGGAAAGAGCTATTCCAGTAAACTTGTAGACGAATTGGACTACAATTATTACTATAGGGCCCCGGATGTCGAGACGGAAAACAAGAAGCTTTCCATAACCCTCGACACTGCCAAACTGAGCTACTTTTCCGACATAGTCCTCGTCCCCAGCAAATAACGGTGAAGACGGCGACTCAAGAGGCATTGCCCCCGGGCGGATCCGGCATGCCCGCCGATTCCGTAGCGGCAGAGCCCTGAACGTGGTGCAACCGTGCCTCACCCACCGGCCGCGCAGACAAGCAGTACGCCATACCGTCATCCCTCAACGCCTCGTGAACACCGACGGTAAGCACCACCCGGCATCACACATATGGAGAGTGACGAACTTGTAGTCGCGGCACCCGCCCACCGACCGCAGGTGAGACGTCGATGAGAACCGCAGATAGCACTGACTCAACGAACCCGCAGACCGACGAGGACGATCGTCAAGAACGTTGATGAGAGCTGCCGGGCCACCCCAGATAATTCGTTCACTGTCGGGTTGTGGCTACGCGCGGCACGGGGCGGCTGAGGCGGCCGTCGGCGGGGCCTGCGAGAGGCCGCGGTCTCGCCCCGCTGTTCACACCAACATGACCCCGTACGGCAGGTGCAACTGCGCACCCATCGCGGCGTCAGCGGCGCGTCGACACCACCTGGTGGTCGGGACGGCCAGGTGGTGTCGGCGGGCTCAGTGGTGGTCCCTACGCGGGCGGCCGGTTGTGCTTCCCGTCGAGCCAGAGCGTGTCGGACTCGTCGCGGTGCGAACCCGTGGTTCCGACGTGCTTGGCGTCGATCTTCGCGCCCTTCTTGATGACGTGCACGAGGGCCATCGCGTGGCCGCGCCCCAGGTCGTAGTCCTGCTTGAGCCATTCGATGATGACGGCGGCCTTGGTGGAGGGGGCGTCGAAGCCTCGCTGGTGGGCGAGCTCGACGAACTCGCGCGGGACCAGGCCGGTCTTGTCTTCGATGCTGTCGAGGTATGCCTGGAAGGACATGATCATTCACTCCGTGTTCATGGACGATGAGACCGGGCGGCCAAGGAGGGTCAGGCGAAGAACTCGGCGAGGGCCGGGGCGATGGCGGACGGGTCGACGTCGTGGGTCTGGCCCGGCAGGACGGTGTGGCGGGCGTCGGGGAGGGCGGCGCTGAGCGCCTTGGCGGAGTGGCTCACCCACGGGGCGGTGCCGCCCTCCAGGACCAGCGTCGGGACGGTGAGCCCGTCCAGCCCGGCGGGCAGCGACCAGTCGCCGACGATGGACGCGTCGTAGACCAGCGTGTGGGCGATGCTTTCCATGCCGGGCCACATCGGCATGTCGTGCATGGGGGTGACGAACTCGGCGGGCATGCCGACGGCGTCGACCATGAAGGAGTCGACCATGTCGGTGCGGCGTCCCTCCGCGAGCAGCTGCTCCAGGTTCTGCTTGTAGTCGGCACGGACCGGGGGCCTGGTCCCGTCCAGGACGAACGGGGCCTCCCAGATGGCGAGCCGGGCGATGTCGGCGCCCCACAAGGCGGCCTGGAGTGCCAGGATGCCGCCGCCGGAGGAGCCGAAGACACGGGCGTCGCCTCCCGCCTCGGCGATGAGGGCCTGGAGGTCCTCGTACTCGCGGGTGGTCGTGTAGGGCGCGGTGTCGCCGCTGCCGCCGCGACCGCGCCGGTCGTAGTTGAAGACGGTGAAGTCGGCAGAAAGCAGTTCGGCGATTCCGGCCAGGGCGTAGTGGTCGGTCGGGCCGGCCGCGGTCATGATGACCACCGGGCCGCTGCCGGTGCGGTCGTAGGCGATCTCGGTGCCGTCGGCGGAGATGACGGTGTGCATGCTCATGGTGGTGTCCTTACTTTCTTGGGGGGTCAGGCGGGGATGTAGGTGAGGTCCAGGACGCCGGAGGCGAAGGTGGCCGAGCGGGTCAGGGTCAGCGGCGTCCGGGCGGTGCCGTCGGGGAACAGGCGCTGCCCGCCGCCGAGCACGATCGGGTGGACCAGCAGCCGCAGCTCGTCCAGGAGCCCGGCCTCCAGCAGCGCGCGGGTGAGGGAGATGCTGCCGGACAGGTTGATGTTCTTGCCCGCCTGCTGCTTGAGGTCCTTGAGGACGGCGGTGACGTCCCGGTCGATCACGGCGGCGTTGTTCCAGCCGGGCTCGTGCAGGGTGGTGGAGACCACCAGCTTGCGGATGCCGTTGATCGCCTCGGCCAGCGGGCCGGTCTGGTGCGGCCACACCGACGCGAACGCCTCGTAGGTCACCCGTCCCAGCAGCAGCGTGTCGGCCTCGGCGTGCATCTGACCGACCGCCGCGCCCATCTCCTCGTCCATGTACGGGAAGTGCCAGCTCTCCGGCGCCTCCACGACGCCGTCCAGCGATATGAACAACCCGGCCACGATCTTGCGCTCAGCGGTCGACATCGAACTCTCCCAACGATCCGGGGGTACTTCGCGCCCTTGGTGTTCCTGCTGGTCACCGGGGCGGTGTGTGATCAACAATGCCGTCCGGCGCGGGGCTCATCAACGCCCGTTCGCGCTACGATCGGTTAGCTGAACTACCTGATCGGAGGGCCCGGTGCTGGAGCGACACGAGCTGGAGGTGCTCCTGACACTGGCGGAGGAACTGCACTTCGGACGCACCGCCGAGCGGGTGGGGATCACGTCCAGCCGGGTCAGCCAGACCGTCAAGAAGCTGGAGCGGATGATCGGCGCCCCGCTGTTCGAACGCACCAGCCGCCAGGTGCGGCTGACGGCGATCGGCCGCCGGCTCGCCGACGACCTGGCCCCCCTGGCGGCCGGGATGGACGACGCGGTGCGCCGGGCGATCGACGCCGGACGCGGCATCACCGGCGAGATCCGGGTCGGCTTCCTCAGCGCCATCGCCGGACAACTCCTGCTGAAGGCCATCGCGGAGTTCAGCCGACGGCACCCCGACTGTGAAGTGCACATCCACGAGGCCCAAGGGCACGACGCGGTCACCCGGCTGCGGGACGGTGACATCGACGTCCTGTTCACCGACCTCCTCATCGCCTCCGAGCCCGACGTGGTGGCCGGACCGGTCCTGCTGTCCGAGCGGCGGATGCTCGCGGTCGCGGCCGGACACCCACTGGCCGGACAGCGGCAGGTGTCGGTGGAGGCACTGGCCGATCAGCCGGTCATCGGGGTGCCGGCCGACATGCCCGAGGCGTTCCAGCGAGACCGCAATCCGACCTCCACGCCGAGCGGCCTACCGGTCCGGCGCGGACCTCGCGCCGCCAGCTTCAGCGAGACGCTCACCCTGGTCGCGGCGGGCCGCGGCGTCTTCCAGGTCGGCGAGAACGTCGCCCGGCTCTACCCCCGGCCCGACATCGCCTACCTCCCCTTCAGCGACGCCCTGCCGATCCGCTGGGGCCCGATGTGGCTGAACACCAACGCCACCCAACGCGTCCGCGAGTTCGTCCAGGCAGCCCGCACCGCCTGCGGAGCCGACACAACGGCCGTCGCGACCTGAGTCCCTGCGCCACGCGACCCGCTCACGTGGGCGATGACGACCAGGCCGCGGGCGTGCGCGGCGCTGACCAGTGCCTTGATGGTTTCGGAGCGCCGCGCGGTGGGCTACACGTTCGGGGGGCAACGCACGCGGAAGTGCTCCGCGATAACGAGGGTGGCGTCGTCGACCCGACTCAACCTCCGCCGCGTGAACTCCGTCCGTTCGTGAGTGCGGTGCCGGGCCGGCTGCTGATGGTCAGTCGTCCGTGGGACGTCGCGGCTCGCGCTCGGCCGGATCGATACCACGCGCCCGGAAGTAGTCCAGCGCCTCCTCACTCCATTCCCAGTCAAGACCGCCCGACGCGATCGGGTCGTCGAGCCAGCCGCTCCAGGGCGCGCCGTGCTCGCATGCGTCGAACGCGGAGGGGTCGGACTCCTCCAGCTGCTCGACGATGGCTTCGAGCCGGTCGTAGGCGGAATCGTCGTCGTCGAGTTCCTCGAGCGGGACACCGTCGATGAAGCGCTGCCGCTCGATGAGGGCGAGCGCGGCGACGTACTGGGACAGCGTGCTGTTGACGAGGCAAGGCGGGGCGTCCCAACCGAAGATGAACACGTGGACCGCCCCTGAGTTCGGGTCGAGCCACAGGTCCTCGTCACCGCTGTCGCCGATGTCCAGCAGGTGGCCCCACTCGGCGAGCATCTTCGCTCGCTGCCCGCCCGGTTCGTCGTCCGCGGCCTGTTCGCGGAAGGTCGAGGGCCGGACGAGGAAGTCGGTGTCGAACTCGAAGAAGGGCCCTTGGACCGGCAGTCCCACCTCGGCCAGGAAACGCCGCGTCGGCTCGTGCGCGATGGTGGAGAGCACCGCCTGTTCCTCAACCCGGCACAGAGTCCAATCGCCGAAAGCCGCGACGGCCTGGGTCCGGATCTCGTCATCACTCAGCATGAGCGCTAGCCAACCAGGAATCCGATCGCCGCACCCGGGGATCGGATATCAGCCGCTTTATACGCTGATCGCCCCGTCGGCCTGCACGTCCTCGGCCGCGCGCGGCCGAGGTTCGTGGCCGCCTTGCCCGCCGGAAGGTCCGCCGGTCATGGCCGCAGCGATCAGGAACACCGCACCGGCGAGCGATCCGTGCTCGACCGCTGCCAGCCCGATCCTCTAGACGACGCGGAAGCGTTCGGCTACGACGAGGGTCGTGTCGTCGATGACCGGGGTGTGGCCCAGGAACTCGGAGACGCCCTCGCTCTGGAAGAACGCCTCGTGGGCCGTCCGCCACTCGGCGGCGCCGGTGTAGCCGCGGCCTTCGGCGATCGCGAAGGCGTCGTCGATGTCCTTGATGGGGACGGTCCGGACCTCGACGAGTTCGATCGTCACGGCCGGGAGGCCGTCGGAGTCGAGCACCGCGAACCGCTGGCCGACCTCGGGCAGCGGCTCCTCGGCGTACTCGTAGATCTCCAGAAGCCCGGTCAGCGCCGTCTTCCGCCCCTCCTTGATCGCCGCCACACCACTGTCGCGCTCGGGCCCGGGGAAGGCGAGTTCAAGCGTCGGAAGCTCCTCGTTCTCCATCCCGGAAGCGTACGAACCCTCCACCGCGGAGATCAACTCCTGGCGGACGGCCCCCAAGTGAGGAGCGCAGGCTGGTCGAGTACCCATAGCCAGGTGCCGTCGGGCCGCCGGCCGGCGATCTCGGCGGTGACGCCCCCCGTCGGCGAGGCGCGTCGAGGTTGAGGCGAGGTCGCCGTCGCGGACCGTGGGGAGTTGCCGTCCAGGTGTGAAGGTCGGCTTGTCGGCGACGAGGCCTTCGCATGCCTCGCGGGCTCGTGTCGCTGGTCGCCGCTCACGCCCCGGCATCCTCCGGATCGGGTCGTCCGACGAGCGTGGCTGGGCGGATCAGGGGCGGGTGACGTTGAGGATGGCGTGGACGACCGCGTCGGTGTCGGTCAGGTCAGGCAGGACAAGTTCGGCTCCGGCGGCGCGGAGGGTCGCCTCGTCGCTGTTGCCGGTCGCGACGGCGACGACTCTGGCTCCACCTTCGTGGCCTGCGAGGACGTCGTGCGGAGTGTCCCCGATCAGGACCGTGGAGTGCGCGTTGAAGCGCTCGCCGTACTTGGCCTCGGCGCGGGTCTGGGCCAAACGGACCAGGGGTGGGCGTTCGACGCCGTCCATGCCGTAGGCGCCGATGCCGAGGTCGAGATAGCCGTCGAGGTCGAAGGCTTCGAGCTTGTGGCGGGCGATCGGCTCCGTGTTCCCGGTGAGGACGGACTGGACGACGGGCTCGTCCCCGAGAGCGGTGAGCACGGATCGCGCGCCGGGCAGTTCCTTCCCGCGTTGTGCCAGCTCATGCCGGTGTTCGTCGAAGGCGCGGCCGAGGCGGGTGGTGAAGGTGCGGACGAGGTCGTCGGTGGGGTCGATTCCGTGGAGGCGGAGCGTGTCGGTCGTGATGGCCCGCTCGGTGCGTCCGGCCATGGCCGCGAGCTGCGTCGGAGGGCGTCCAATGAGCTCCTCGAAGACCTCGCGGTAGAGCTCGCGGCTGAGCTTGTTGACGCTGATCAGGGTGTGGTCAATGTCCCAGAGCACGAGGGTCCGCACGCTGGTGATCTTACGTCGGGGGCGCGGGCACGACGTCGTAGGGGGCCGGGAGGTGGCCCGTCCAGATGGGGTCGGACAGCGATTCCGGGTAGGGGATGGTCTCCGACTCGTCGTCCAGGACGCGGGTGAGGCGTTGCTCCGGGTGGAAGGCCGGCCAGCCCGCCTCGCCTGTCGTGACGAAGCGGATCCACGATCGCTGGAGTTCGCGGGACACCCTCGTCGCCTCGGGCGGTGGGCTGTCGCCGAAGAAGGCCCGGCCCGTGGGGCTGTCGAGGGTGCCGAACGCGAGCGGGACGTCGAGGCTGTGGCAGGCGCCGAAGACCCCGCCGGACGCCGTGGCGGAGAGGGCCAGTTCGAAGAGGAAGGACGTGCCTCCGGCCTGGTGGTTCTCCTCGGCCAAGTGCAGTGAGGGCATGCGGAAGAGGGCGTCGGAGTACACCACTTCCAGCAGGGCCTCGGGGGTGGCCCGGGGGTCGGCGGCACGGTAGGCGTCGGGACCGTCCGGTGCGGGGGCGAACAGGTCGAGGGCCGTGCGGGCGTCGTCCTCGGTGAAGGTCCCGAGTCGTCCCATCATGACGCTGAACAGCCGGAACTCGTCACGAGTGTGGCCGACGAGGAGGTCGATCCCCTTCGCGCGGCCACCGGCCAGCGCCTCCCAGGGGGTTTCGGTGAGGACGTCGCCGTCGATGACCAGGCATGCCGCGACGCCGAGCTGCGCGAACCCGCCCCAGCGCTCGCGGTGCTCGGGGAGTTCGAGGCCGAGAGCCGTCAGCTCGGCGGCGAGGCGTGCGGGGGCGATGTCGGACATGGCCTCAGCGGTGGGTTCTGTGCCCAGTCGGGACGCGAGCCTGGCGGTGACCTCCTCCGCCAGCTCTCGGGTGCAGAACGAGCCCGGCACCGAGTGCGTGATGGCGCGCTGGAAGAGGGGCCGGGCGCGTCCCATGGTCAGGAGGGCCGCGATCGAGCCCGCGCCCGCGGACTGTCCGGCCACGGTGACCTGGTCCGGGTCTCCGCCGAACGCGGCGATGTTGCGCCGCACCCAGGCGAGCGCCTCGATCTGGTCGAGAAGGCCACGGTTGGCGGGGGCGCCTTCGATGAGCGCGAAGCCCTCGGCGCCCGTCCGGTAGTTAAGACTCACCACGACCAGGCCCGCGCCGGTCAGGGCCGCGGGGTCGTACATCGGGTCGCCGGACGTCCCCGCGATGAACGCGCCGCCGTGGATCCACACCAGGACGGGCAGCCCGGACGTCCCGGGATCAGGGGTGCTGACGTTGAGGGTCAGCCAGTCGGTGTCCGCGTCCGGGCTCTCGGCGGTCGGCCCCGCCTGCGGAGCGGAGGGCCCGAACTCGGCGGCCTGCCTCGTCCCGTCCCAGCTCAGGGCCGGTACGGGAGCCTGGAAGCGGAGCGAGCCCACGGGTGGCCGAGCGTAGGGGATGCCGCGGAACACCGCGTGCTCTCCCCGCAGTCGCCCCTCGACGACCCCCTCCGCGGTTCGCACCCTAGGACGTTCGGACATGACGTCTCCCCTCCTCGGACGAACCCCCAACCTATGCCGATCACCCACGACGGCGTCCTCAGGGCGTTGCACTCCGTTGGCGGGGCTAGGGTTCGCGCGTGAGTGTGAAGCTGCTTCGGATTGAATCGCGGCGCGTCGAGGCCATGGTGAGGGTCGCCGACTCGGCGTGGACGAATGAGGGGGTGCGGCGGACGCTCGTGGAGTCCGGGTGGCTGCCGGACGACCGAACGATCGACTGGGGGCCCGGCGGGGAGTTCGAGTTCGGAGGGCAGCTGGACATCGGGGACGACTGGGAGCTGGAGCTCGGCCCGCCCCCACCCGGCCCGCACTCGTACGTCGCGCTGCCGTTCGCGCTGCTCTGGCCCCCGATCGGAGCGGAGGACGACCCGGACGACGGCGAAGAGGACGAGGACGACCTGGACGAGGACTACCCGGACGCCTGGGAACGCCTCCCGGATGCCGGGCCAGCCGAGTTCGAGGCCGAGTTCCTACGCGTCCGGGCGATGGTCGAAGGGCTGATCGGACCGCCCGCGCGCGTCCACGGGAGCATCGCCGAGGGCTCGCGCTGGGACGTCTGGGAGCGCGGGGAGACGGTGCTGACCCTGTACTCCCAGGACGACGTCCCCTCGTATTCGCACTACGACCGGCTCGCGCTGGCCGTCTGGCGCGCCGAGGGGTGGCGTCCGCCCGAGTAGCCCTTCGTCCCTCAGTTCATGGAGAGGGCTATGCCGCTGCCTATGCCGAGGACGAGGGTGAGGGTGGTGGCCAGGTAGACGACCAGGGTTGCCGGGCGGGAGATCGCTGGGGGCTCGTCGTCCGTCCGGGCGTAGGTGGGGACGACCCAGCGGAGGTAGTAGAAGACGCTGGCCACGCTGTTGACGGCGGCGACGACCGCCAGCCAGGTGTAGTGGCCCTCGACGGCCGCGCCGAGCATGAGGAGCTTGCCGACGAACACGGCCGTCGGGGGCGTCCCGATCAGGCCGAGGAGGCAGATGACCAGCGACAATGCCAGCAGGGGCGAGCGGCGTGCGAGGCCCCGGTAGTCGTTGATGTGGTCGCGTCCGACGGCGACGACCACCGCGAAGGCGCCCAGGTTCGTCACGGCGTAGGCGGCGACGTAGTAGAGCAGGGCGGGTTGGGCGAGGTCGGTGCGTCCGGCCATGGCGACCGGGACGAGCAGGTAGCCCGCCTGGCTGATGGTCGAGTAGGCCAGGAGGCGGCGGACGTTGTCCTGGCCGAAGGCCGCCAGGTTGCCCAGCGTCATGGTCACGGCCGCGATGAGGGCGATGGTCAGCGCCCAGGAGTGCGGCATGACCTCCGCGCCGAGGCGGAACAGGGCGGCGAAGGCCCCGATCTTCGGGACGGTGGTGACCAGTGCGGCCACCACCGGGGGCGAGCCCTCGGCGACGTCCGGCACCCAGAAGTGGGCCGGGACCGCGCCCGCCTTGAAGAGCAGGCCCGCGACCAGCAGGACGACCCCGACCGTGACGACCGTGTTGTCGGGAAGGTTGCGCGCCAGGGTCTCGTACGACGTGCCGCGGCCCAGGCCGTAGAGCAGGGTCACGCCGGCGAGCATGAGCAGCCCGAGCAGGGCGCCCATGAGGTAGTACTTCAGCGCGGACTCGGTGCCCTTGCCGTCCTTCCGGAAACCGGCGAGCGCGTAGGCGGGGATGCTGGCCAGCAGGTACGCCGCGACCAGCACCAGCAGGTCGGACGCCGCGCCAAGCGCGATCGTCCCGAGGGCCGTGAACACCGTCAGGACGTGGAACTCGGTCTCGCGCCGGTGCCCGCGCATCGGCGCGAACCCCAGGGCCAGGACCAGCAGCGTCGTCCCCAGGACGGTCAGGCGCGTGACGTGCGTGGTCGGGTCGAGCGTGAACGCGTCGAACGTCGTCAGGCGCGGGCCCGATACGGCGATCGCGGCGGCGACCAGCCCCGCCACCACGCCGGTGGCGCAGACCAGCGCGGCGATCCACTGGCGTTGGCGTGGGACGAACATGCCGGTCAGGAGGCCGAGGACGGCGCCGAACAGCGTGAAGAGCTCCGGCAGCAGGTCCGCCGGGTTCTCGCGCATCATCGGGTTCATCGTGTTCATCGGGCGACCAGCGCGATCACAGCCGACGACACCGGTTCGATCAGGTCGAGGAGGAAGCGCGGCGCGACGCCGATGACGACGGCCAGCGCCAGCATCGGGGCGATCGCGACCCGCTCGGCCGCGCCGACGTCGGTGACCTTGGCGGTCAGGGTCCCGGGCTCCCCGAGCAGGACGCGCTGGAGCAGCCGCAGGAACAGCGCCGCCGTGATCAGGACGCCCAGCACCGAGATCCCTCCGGCGATCGCCGCGCCGGTCGTCCCGGCGCCGATGACGCCGGTGAAGATCTGGAACTCGGCGATGAATCCGGACAGTCCGGGCAGGCCGAGCGAGCCGAAGGACGCGACGGCGAGCAGTCCGGCAAAGACCGGGGCGACCCGGGCGACACCGCCGTACTCGTCCATGTCGTAGGACGAGGTGCGTTCGTACAGGACGCCGCAGAGCAGGAACAACGCGCCGGTGAGCAGGCCGTGGCTGACCATCTGCGTGACCGCGCCGGTGACCGCGAGCCGCCGGGCCGCCTCGTCCCCGGCGAGGCCGGCGGCGCCGACCGCGAGGACGATGTAGCCCATGTGGTTGACCGACGTGTAGGCGATCAGGCGCTTGAGGTTGCGCTGGGCGAGGGCGACGAGCGCGCCGTAGACGACGCTCACGACCCCGACGATCACGATCACCCATGCGTACTCGCGCCAGGCGTCCGGGAGCATCGGCATCGCGATCCGGACGAACCCGTACGTGCCCATCTTCAGCAGCACGCCCGCGAGGATCGCCGACCCCGCGGCGGGCGCGTCGGTGTGCGCGGGCGGAAGCCAGGTGTGGAACGGGACGGTCGGGGTCTTCACCGCGAGCCCGACGACGATCGCGAGCAGGACGAGTCCGGCGAGGCCGGGCTTGTCGGCCAGCGGCGGGTTCCGGGTCAGCTCGACCATGTCGAACGTCTTCGGGGACGACCCGAGGTACAGGCCGATGAAGCCCAGCAGCAGCGCCAGCGAGCCGAAGAAGGTGTACAGGAAGAACCGCAGCGCCGAGCGCAGCCGCTCGCCATGTCCCCAGCCCGCGATGACGAAGTACATCGCGACGATCGACAGGTCGAAGAACACGAAGAACAGCAGCAGGTCCAGGGCCGCGAACAGGCCGAGGCTGACGGTCTCCAGGAACAGGAACAGCGCCGCGAACGTCCGGACGCGCCGCGTCTGCCTGAGCGAGTACACCGCGCAGCACAGGAACAGCAGTGCAGTGAGGGCGAGCAGCGGCAGCGACAGGCCGTCCACGCCGAGGTGGTATCCGGCCCGGACGGACGGGATCCAGCGCGCGTTCGTCTCGTAGCCGATGCCCGGACCGTCGTAGCCGATCCAGAGCGCGGAGACGATCGCGAGGTCCGCCGCGGACGCGACGATCCACGTCCAGACGGACGCCCGGTCGCCCAGGCGGAACAGGTACAGCGCGAGCGCTGCGACCAGCGGGAGGAAGATCACCAGGGAAAGCACGGTCACCCGACCAGAACGACGACGAAGATCAACACGACGAGAAGAACGGCGGCCTGCGCGTAGTAGGTGTGCACCTGGCCGGTCTGCGGACGGCGGGCGAGGACGGCCAGCCGCCGGACGGACCGTCCGAGGCCGTCCACCAGGCCGTCCGTGGGGAACTCCACCCGCCTCGAGGTCACGGTGGCGGCGGCGCGTCCGCCCGCGGCGACCGCGCGGACGGCGCCGTCCAGCACGCGGTCGTCGAACCAGGCCAGCGCGTTCGCGAGCGCGAGCACGGGCCGCGCCACCAGCCGGTCGGCGGCCTGGCCCAGATAGAACCAGTTCCGGGCCACCGCCGGCGCGGGGATCCGGACGCGGCGGGACGCGACGACGGCCGCCACCAGCACGGCGAGCCCGCCGGAGAGCACGAGTTCGAACGCGGTGGGGCCGTCCTCACCGGACGCGCCGAGCAGCCGCTGCCACGGTCCGAGGACGCCGGGCAGGGCAACGATCCCGAAGCCCACGCCGACGGCCGCCAGGACGGGCATCGGCAGCTTCTCGGCGAGACCGACGTGCCGGGTGCCGCGCTGCTCGGTGTCGTCCCTGGTCAGGGCGTCCTCGGGATGCCAGACCGCCACGATCATCTTCACCGAGTACGCCGCCGCGAGGATCCCGCCCGCCAGGCCGACCGCGTACAGCGGCACCGGCGCGGACGCCAGGACGATGTCCTTGGTCACCCAGATCGACAGCGGCGGGAGCCCGGCGAGCGCGAGCGCGCCCACGCCGAACGTGACGCCGACCAGGCGGAACCGGCGCGCCGCGCCGTGCAGCTCGGACAGGTCCTTGGTGCCGAGGGCGGTCAGGAACGCGCCCGCGCCCAGGAAGAGCAGGCACTTCACCGCCGCGTGCGCGACGAGCTGGGCCGTCCCGCCCGCGACCGAGCCGACGCCCGCCGCGAGGACCATGAACCCGATCTGCGCGCACGTCGAGGCGGCGAGCAGCTGCTTCAGGTCCCGCTGCGCGACGGCGACCGCGCCCATCACCAGCGCCGTGAGCGCCCCCGCCCACGCGACCAGCGTCCCGGCCCAGCCGGTGGTCTCCAGCAGCGGATGGACGCGGAGCAGCAGGTACGCGCCCGCGGCGACCATCGTCGCCGAGTGCAGCAGCGCCGACACCGGGCTCGGGCCCGCCATCGCCCGCGACAGCCAGAACGAGAACGGCAGCTGCGCCGACTTCCCGAGCGCCGCCACGACGATCCCGGCGGCGACCAGGTCCCGCCAGGGGGACGCCGCGTGCGGCAGCGCGTCCAGCGACAGCGAGTGCGTGCCCGCGACGGCGCACCCCGCCGCGAAGTAGAGGCCGAGGTCGCCGGCGCGCGTGGTCAGGAACGCGACGTTCGCCGAGTCCACGCGCTCGTCGTCGTGCCACCAGAACCCGATCAGCGCGTAGGACATCGCGCCCATGACCTCCCAGGCCATGAGCAGCACCGCGAGATCGGTCGCCGTGACCGTCACGAGCATCGCCGCGGCGAACACCAGCATCAGGCCGAAGAACCGGGCGCGCGCGTCGTCCGGGCCGATGTCCCCGGCCGCGAAGAGCAGCACCGCGAGCGCGGCGGACGCCACCGTCAGCACGAGCACCGCCGACAGGCCGTCCACCGCCATGCCCGCCGGAAGCCCGGCGAACAGCGGGAACGTCACGTCCGGACGGACGACGGCCGCGGCGACCGCGAGACCGAGCGTGCCCAGCCCGGCGGCGACGGCGAGCATCGGGGCGATCCCGTCGGCACGCCGTCCGGCCAGCAGGAGCAGCGCCCCCACCACGAGCGGCAGCGCGGGCAGGGCCCAGGCGATCGCGCTCATCCCTTGAGCTCCGATGCGTCGTCGGTGACGTCCACGTCACGCGCCCGGAACAACGCCGTGGCGACCGCGAACCCCATCGCCATCTCCAGCGCCATCACCGTCACGGCGACCAGCACCAGCACCTGGCCGTCCGCCGACCCGGGCGCCACGTAGAACCAGAACGCGCCCCCGGCCACGACGAGCCCGTTCACCATGAGCTCCAGCCCCATCATCAGCATCACGATCGACTGCTGCGACAAGGCCCCGTACAACCCGACCGAGAACAACGCGGCCGCCAGCAGCAAAAATGCCTGAAGCGTCACCCGGCACCCCCTTGACCGCCATGCCCCTCATGTCCGCCATGGTCATGCGCACCATGCCCCTGCCCGGACGCCCCGTGCGCCTCATGACCACGACCAGCGTGATCCGCGTGGTCGTGGGCCTCAGGTGTGTGCGTGCCTTGCGGCTGCGTGTCATGCGCGTGCGCGTCGTGCACGTGTGCTTGGTGCTCGCCTTGGACGTCCTGGGCCTGCGCGGTGTGGGTGTGGGCCGCGTGGTCGTGCGCGGCGTGGGCCTCGGCGGGCTGGGTGGGAGCGTCCGGGGTCGGGGCGGGCTCGGCCAGGTCGTAGCGGCCTCGGTTGGTCGCCAGGACCACCGAGGCGATCATGGTGGCGAGGATGGCGAGGCCGATGACCATCATGACCAGCATCTTCGGGCCCATGAGGGCCTGGCCCAGGGCCCTGGTCGGGTCGGGCGGCGGGGCACCCTCGCGACGAGGCCAGTGGACGGTGAAGATCCCGGCCGTGAGCAGGGCGAAGACGCCGGCGGAGATGCCGAGGGCCGCGCGGTTGTTGTGCACCATCGTCATCGGCATGAGGCCGGCCGGGTTCATCATGTACATGAGCATGAAGACGGCCATCACCAGCATCTCCATGATCATCATCAGCACGACCAGGATGCCCAGGTAGTGCAGATCGATGAGCAGCAGTGCCGTGCCGACGCACAGGAAGGACGCCAGCAGCGCGAAGGTGGCGCGCGCCATCGAGTCGACGATGAAGACCATCGTCCCCGTGCCCACGGCCGCGAGGGCCAGGATCCAGAACGCCGCGTCCTGCAGCATGTCAGTTCCTCCTCACAGCGCGATCAGTCCGGTGACGAGCAGTTGGAGCAGCGTGGCCGGGATCAGGGCCGTCCACGCGAAGGTCATGAAGCGGTCCATCCGGAGCACCGGCAGGCGGCGCGCCGTCCAGACCAGGGCGGCGAGGACGGCGAGCGTCTTCAGCAGCGCCCACAGCCAGGCCGGGAGCAGCGGTCCCGCTCCCCCGCCGAGGAACAGCGGGACGGCGGCGGCCGCGGCGACCGCGAGCATCGCGTACCGGCCCGCCGAGAACACCAGCCGGTCGGCGCCGGACAGCTCGGCCGCGGCGCCGCCCGCGAGATCGGCGCCCACCGGGGACGACAGCGGTCCCCAGAACGCCATCGCCAGCGCGGACAGCAGGTACACGAGGAACGCGACGGGCATCTGGACGGCGAACCACAGGTCGTGCTGCGCCGTCACGACGTCCGAGAAGCGCAGGGACTCCGCGCCGACCCCGACCGTGATCAGCGCGAACATGTGCGGCAGCTCGTAGGCGAGGCCCTGCGCGATCATCCGGTAGCCGCCGACCAGCGAGTACGCCGAGTTCACGCCCCATCCGGCGAGCCAGACGCCCGCCCAGACCGCGACCTCCATGGCGTTGAACCAGACGATCCCGACGGACATGTCGGACGCCGCGCGGGATCCGCCGAGTGGCAGCACCGCCGCCGCGAGCACCGCCGCGACCGGCAGGACGAGCACGCCGGTGCGCCGCAGCAGCCGATCGGACGCGAGCGTGCTCCGCCGCTGCCGGACGAGTTGGCGCGCCGCCTCGCGCAGCGGCGAGTCCCACGCCCGCCAGGGCCCGGGGCTCCCCGCCGCGGACGCCGCGAGGACGGCGTCGAACGCCGCCGCCGCGATCGTCAGCACCGCGACGAGGGGAAGGACGACGAGCAGGGACTCAGACATGTTCCGCCACCGTCCTCTCCGTTTCGGGGTCGAGCGCGGCGACGAGCAGGCGCGCCGCCGCGACGTCCAGGCCGACGAGCATTTCGCCGAGCGGCGGGACCGGCGTGCGCGGACGCGTCTCCCCGCCGAGCTCGTCGAGCCAGTCGGACACGCGCGTCCAGGCGTTCGTCTCACCGAGGCGGACGTCCTGGAGCATCCAGCGCAGCGTGCGCGAACGGCGCGTGCGCCGCACGAACTTCGCCAGGCGGGACGGCTCGACGCGTCCGTCCTTGAGAGCCTCGTCGCGGAGGACGCGGGCCTGCGCGGCCTGTCCCGTCCATCCCGCGACGGCGAGCAGCCGGGCCAGCGCGTCGAGGCGGGCCGCGACCACGTTCGTGTCGTCCCAGAAGTGCTCATCGCCCGCGTCCGCGTCGAGGGTCTCCACCTCGGCGGCCTGCACGAGGTCCCCCTGCAAGGTGAAGGTCACCTTGAGCCCGGCGGGCCAGTCGGCGAGCACCGGCCCGAACGGCACATGGAGGACGTCCAGCTTGAGCCCGTCCCGGTCCGGCGCGCGATCCGCCATCGCCAGCCCGTGCGGCGCCCCCATCATGTGGTGCTCATGGCCCCCGCCATGACCACCGTGACCGCCATGACCCATCGCCGCGTGATCCATGGCCTCGTGCCCCGAAGGCTCACCTTCCATGGCCGCGTGCCCCTCATGGCCCTCGTGACCTTCGTGGCCCTCATGGCCCTCGTGGCCCTCATGGCCTTCGTCGGCGGTCTGGGGGCCGTGGTTCATGTGGGCGTGGCCCGTCGCCTCGTGGTTCATGGCCTCGTGGCCTGCGGGTTCGTGGTTCATGGCCTCGTGGCCCTCGTGGCCTTGGCTCATGTCGCCGTGTCCCATGGCGGCGTGGTCCATGTCCCCGTGGTCCATTTCGCCGTGGTTCATGGCGCTGTGGTCCATGGACTCTTCGGGGGTCCAGGACTCGCGGCTCGCGGCGTCCTCGATCTGGGCGGGTTCGTCGGCCAGGTGGGCGGACGCGGCGTCCAGGGCGGACGGGACGTCGGACGGGGTGTGCAGGTCGGCCCGGGCGCGCGGGTTCGGCATCTGCGCCCAGACGGTGTCGATGGCTCCGGCGAGGTCGGGGCCGGGGTGGCCGCAGACGACGAGGAGGTCGGCCTCGGCGGGAGAGAGGGCGGGGCGCCAGCCGCGGCGGCGCAGGTCGGCCTCGGCGGCGAGGCGGACGGCGGTGAAGCCCGGGACGGCCACGACGAGCGGGCGCGGACGGCGGGCCGCGTAGCGGAGCAGGCGTGCTCTCAGGCCCATCGGAACGCGCCCTCCCGCCAGGCGTACAGGACTCCGACCATCAGCAGCGCGAGGAAGCCGAACATCTCGACGATGGCCTTCGGCCCGACGGACGTCACGACCAGCGCCCACGGGTACATGAAGACCATCTCCATGTCGAAGGCGAGGAAGACCAGAGTGATCACGTACCAGCGGACGTGGTAGCGCGACACGGCGTGCTCGACCGGGAGGCCGCCGGACAGGTACGGCGCGGCGGCCGGTGTTCCCGGGAGCGCGGTGAACGCGGACACCGCGTAGGCGGCGCACACCAGGGCCGCCGTGAGACCGAGCAGCGCGAGCGCGACGACGAACGGCTGCATCCGCACTCCCCCCTTATCGGCTGATCCTTGCGGATCGATGACAACACCTGGGGATACGTCACCATGCCGCTACCCGGCATCCGTATGCCCCAGCGGGACGAAGTATGTCCTACACGATGTCGGAGCTACAAGCCGAGGTCAGGGCGTTCGAGTCAGGGACAAAGCCCTCCCATCCCCCCGACCGGACGCCGTGATCGTCTACATCCCCTGCCCCGTCGGGCCTCCCGGCCCCACGGGGATCCCCGCGGACGACCGGGTGAATTGTCGAAAAAAAAGATCTTTGATTCAGCTGAGCAGGCCGCGCCGGTACGCCTCGGCGACGGCGGACGCGCGGTCGCGGACGCCGAGCTTGTCGTAGATGTGCAGCAGGTGCGTCTTGACGGTGGCCTCGCTGACGAACAGCTCGCGCGCCGCGTCCCGGTTGGTGGCACCGCCCGCGACGAGGGCGAGCACCTGCCGTTCACGAGCACTGAGGGCCTGGTCGGACGGGCGCCGGACGCTCGCCATCAGCCGTCCGGCGACCGTCGGGGACAGCACGGACTCGCCGCAGTGCGCCGCCCGGACGGCCCGGACGAGTTCCTCGCGCGGAGCGTCCTTCAGCAGGTAGCCGGTCGCGCCCGCCTCGATCGCGGGCAGCACGTCGGAGTCGGAGTCGAAGGTCGTGAGCACCAGGACGCGCACGCCGGGACGGGTCTCGCGCAGCCGCGCGATGGCCTCGACGCCGCCGACGCCCGGCATCCGCAGGTCCATGAGGACCACGTCGGCGCGGTCCGCGAGCTCGACGGCCGCGGCGCCGTCGGACGCCTCACCGACGACCTCGAAGTCGGGGACGGCCCCGAACACGCCCCGCAGCCCGTCCCGGACCACCGGATGGTCGTCCACGATCAGCAGCCGGATCACCGGGCCCCCTTCCCCACCGGCGGCCTGGTCACCGGGCTCCTCCCCCGTCAGCAACCGGATCACCGGCCCCTTTCCCTCGGCGACCGGATCACCGGGCCGCCTCTCCGGCCGGGACGGCGGGCACGGTCGCGTTGACCGCCGTGCCCTCTCCCGGCGCGCTCTCCACCGACAGGCCACCCGCCACGCGCAGCATCCGCTGCCGCATGGACGAGAGCCCGAACCCCTCACCCACGACGCCGTCCGGGGCGAAGCCGACCCCGTCGTCGCGGACGTCCAGCAGCACCACGTCGCCCAGGTAGGACAGGGTGAGGCCGACGCGCGACGCCGAGGCGTGCTTGGCCACGTTGGTCAGCGCCTCCTGCGCGACGCGGAACAGCGCGACCTCCACGTCCGGGTGCAGCGGGCAGGGCTCGCCGGTCGTCTCGACGGCCACCGGGACGCCGTTCGCGGCCGTCCACTGCTCGCTCATCCGGCCGATCGCCTCGGGCAGCAGCGCCTGCTCCAGCGGCTCGGGCCGCAGCGCCTGGACGGACCGGCGCGCCTCGGCGAGGTTCTCGCGGGCCAGCGCCTGCGCCTGCCGCGCGTACCGGTCCCACCGCTCCGGGTTCTGCAGGGCCGCCTCGAGCTGGGCGACGATCCCGGTGAAGCCCTGCGCGAGCGTGTCGTGGATCTCCCGGGCCATCCGCGCCCGCTCGTCCAGCGCCCCGGCCTCGCGCGCCTGCGTGAGGAGCTGGGCGTGCAGGCCGGCGTTCTCCTCCAGGGCCGTCTCGAGCCGGGCGTTGGCCTCGGTGAGGTCGGCGAGCATCGTGCGCTGGCGGACGTTCTGGTCCCCGAGCCTGCGGATGAAGTAGACGAACGCGCCGCCGACCGTCGCGCCCACCACGCCGAACACGAGGAAGAGCGGAAACGTCCGGGCGTTCAGATGCTGGATGCCGCCGACGTAGGTCGTGGCTACGAGGAAGGCCGTGACGGTGACCCCGGCGTACCGTCCGCGGCCTGGCAGCCATCCCGACTGGACGTAGCCCGTCCATGCGAACAGGCCGAACAGGGTGGAATGCCAGATCATCACGCCGAACAGGGCGACCAGCACGGCGTAGTAGACCCACGCGAGCACCGGCCCGAACGGGCCGAACGGCCTCAGCCGGAGCAGGCCCAGCATCCAGACGGCCGCGAGGGCGGCGAGGCCGAGCGTGGTGAGCACGCCCGTCACGCCGCCCGGCTCCGCGAGGACGGCCAGCAGCGTCGAGGCCACCAGCGCGCCGTAGAGAACGGCGTGGACCCACCGGCCCTGCCGCCGTTCCCACTCCGTCATTTCGACTCCCACCTGAACAAACGCACCGCCGCCGCGATGGCGACCACAGCGTATGCGGCCAGGGCCGCGAGCTGCGCCGGGTGGGGGTCGAGGCCCTGCCAGGAGTCCCGGACGGTCTTCAGGGTCGCGCCGAGCGGGGTGTAGTCGCCGATCGCCCGCATCGCGGCGGCCTCCTTCTCGCGCGGGATGTAGACGCCGCCGAGGAGCATGCTCGGGAAGAACAGCGCCATCCCGATCGCCGACCCGGCCTTGCCGCTCGGCGCGACCGCCGCGACGACCAGGCCGATGCCGAACAGCGCGCCCATCCCGAGCAGGACGGCGAGGACGAAGTACCCGGACCGTTCCGGGATCGGCGTCCCGAAGACCGCGTTCCCGAAGACGACGACCAGCGCGACGACCAGCAGCGCCGACACCGAGTAGATCAGCAGTTGCGCGAGCAGCAGCCGCGACGGCCGGACCGGCGTGGTGCCGAGGCGGCGCAGGACGCCCTTCTCCCGGTAGTCCGAGATCACGCTCGGCAGGATCGTGAAGCCGAGGACGACCAGGACGAGCCCGACGTCGATGGACGCGATGTACTCGGCGGCGCTCTGCCCGGCCAGGTCCTTGCTGGCCCTGGTGCCGCCCGGCATGAGGCCGAAGCCCAGCAGCAGCGCGATGGGCAGCACCACGATGAGCGCGGGGCCCACGATGTCCCGGACGAACAGCCGGAACTCCATCAGGGTGATCTTGGCGAGCATCGCGGGTGCGGGCCCGCTCCTGGCGGGAACGGTCTCGGCGGGAAAGGTCTCGGCGGGAACGGTCTCGGCGGGAACGGTCTCGGCGGGCATGGTCAGTCCTCCAGGGTGCGTCCGGTCAGGGCCACGAACGCGTCGTCCAGGCCGGTCTGCCCGACCCGCAGGTCGGCGGCGATGATGTGGTTGCGGGCGAGCACGGCGGTGACCGCGTGCAGCACCTCGGGAGTGCCGGTGACCACCACCCGGTCGCCCCGCCGCTCCACCGACCGGACCTCGGGCAGGTCGCGCAGCAGGGCGTCGGGCAGCGGCGCGGACGGCCGGAAGGCGATCCGGATCCGCCGCTCGGGCTCGACCCGGGCGACGAGCCCGGCCGGGCTGTCGACGGCGACGACGCGTCCGGCGTCGATCAGGGCGAGCCGGTCGCAGAGCCGCTCGGCCTCCTCCATGAAGTGGGTGACGAGCAGGACGGTGACGCCGCGGTCGCGGATCCGCTCGACCGTCTCCCAGGTGTCGCGGCGGGCCTGCGGGTCGAGTCCGGTGGTCAGCTCGTCCAGGACGGCGACCTCGGGGCCGCCGATCAGGGCGAGCGCGATCGACAGCCGCTGCTGCTGCCCACCGGACAGCTTCGCGAACCGGGTGTTCCGCTGCGCGGTGAGGTCGAGGACGTCCAGGAGCTCGGCCGGGTCGGCGGGATCGGCGTAGAAGGACGCGTACAGCTCCAGCGCCTCGCCGACGCGCATCCGGTTCGGCAGGCGGCTCTCCTGGAGTTGCGCGCCGAGCCGGACGCGGACCTCGGCGGCGTCCCGGACGGGGTCGAAGCCGAGCACCGACACGGTGCCGCGGTCGGGCCGGCGCAGGCCCTCGACGCATTCGACCGTTGTGGTCTTGCCCGCGCCGTTCGGGCCGAGGATCCCGAAGATCTCGCCCCGCTCGACCGTGAACGACACGTCCTCGACCGCGCCCCGTTCGCGGTAGCGCTTGTGCAGGTTCCGCACCTCGATGACCGGCATGTTCCCCTCGTTTCGGCTGGTGACGGGTTCGAGCATGCGGCGCGGGCGCGGTCCCGCGGATCCACCGGCCCGCCAGGACCGCGGTGGATCCGCGCATCGACCGATCGGTTGATGCCGGATCCACCGGAGCGGCCTGCCGGGGTGGTCCGGCGCGGGCTCCGAAACGGTCAGGTGAAACATCCACATAAGCGGGCATAGCCACCCGCCAACTTCACCTCAGAGCAATACAAGAATGACCTGGGCCGGATCTGGACAGGATTCTGATTGGCTTTTTCGCAAAGGCCGTTATTAAGCTCCGTAGCGGCAGTCAGCCAAAGAGTAAAGAACGATCGACCATCGGTCGTTCTCCATCCTGAAAGGAGCGCTACCCGATGCGCTACACACCCCCCGAGCTGACACGACTGGGCAACTTCACGCAGGTCACCCTCGGCCACCCGAGCTGGGGCTGGGAGTGGGACAGCCACTGCGTCTGGCTCAACTGCGTGGGCGACAAGCACTGACACCCCCACTCCGTCCCTGACGGCTCGGAGTGAATCCGGGCGCCGACGCCGGAATTCCGGCGGGGGGGGGCCCCCCCCGGCCAATTGTGACGGAGTGAACAC